>NZ_SRXX01000049.1 GCF_004804315.1 Flagellimonas onchidii | reverse complement strand
CCCCTCCAACAGCAGTCCTTTATCGGGGGCGGGGCGGTTTACGGTCATAGTATTTTCGGATAGTTTCTTAGTCCTTTTTTAAGTTGGACGGGACAAGAACTAACCCGTAAAAGAGTGTCGCCACCATGCCATGTCTTAAAATTAGGGGCAAATGTAGCCACCACGGCATACGGTCAAAACCATGCAGAGTTTGCGCATATATTTTTGGCCTCAAAGAGGCAGTTGGTTAAAAAATCAGGTATGAATGCAAAGACGCTGTGCGTCCAAAAATATATCCGCAAAGTTTTGCCCCAATGCCGTCTTTGGTGGCAGATGGCAGCCCGTAATTTTAAAACATAACATCATGGCAACATCAGCTTTTTTTCTCGTAGTCTCTGGCTCACGCAACTTTAGCAACTCCAAAATCATCAACAAACACCTACAATCAGCCCTGCAAAAACAGCCCAACCTCGTTTTGGTCAGCGGGGGTGCAAAGGGCGCAGATCGCTTGGTTCAGCAATGGGCAGTATCCAATCACGTCCCCTGTCTGGTCGTCCCTGCCAAGTGGCACCAGTTCGGCAAGGCAGCAGGCCCAATACGCAACAACTTTATGCTCGCAATGGGTCAAGGTTTGTTGGCATTCCCGTTAGCATCCTCAAAAGGCACAATCAGCGTTATCAAAAGTGCCAAAAAATTGGGCTTGCCCACAAAGGTAGTGCAGTCGTAGGCTGCATTACTTTTTTACCTTTTTAAACAGGCGTTCCGCCTGTTTTTCTTTGATTCTATGGATTCTGAACGCCTGAACTTTATTTACGAGGTTTTTAGGTTGGATTTGCCAATGAGCGGACTAGCTCTAAAATAAGTTGCCTGTTTTTGTCATCCAAATGCACGACCAATGCCATAAGTTCATGTAATAACGGGTCGTCGGGACTGCCCAACCCCAAGATCTCATCGACACTTACGCCCAGATTCTTGGAGATGTTGATTAGATGGTCTGCGCTTGGCTTCACTTCGGACTTCTCCCATCGCAACACCATTCGTGGGCTGGTCTCCAGCCTACGGGCAAGCTCCGATTGGGAAATGCCACGCTCTTCCCTCAATTTTTTTAGACGTTCGCCAAAATCCATCATTTTATCGAAGATAAGTTAGGACAAATATAACCAAACATAGCAATACTTTAATAGACAAAAAAGACTAATATTAATGAAACCAAGGAATCGCCAAAAAATCAATATTGAGGTCAAGTTGTAATCAAATTACAATGGACAATATTGTCCTTTAAAATGCGAAAACGAACAAAATAAGGTGTCAAAAAATGGAAATTCCCTACGATGGGCGGTGGCCGCCCCGTGCAACGAGGCAAAAGGCCGAGGCCATGGCCGCCCTGCACCTTCGGTCTTCATTAAGTAAAAAAGGTTCATAAGGTCAATATTGCAGTGGAAGACCGAGCGCAGGGCGACATTGTGGCAACGGCCTTTACAGGGCATCAAAATTTGCCGATCCGCCACCCAAATTTTATGCCCTGTGGCCACCGCCCTTGCCCTCCCGAAAAAGCTACGGCGCAGATTCCCGACGCAGTGCGTCGAGAATTACAAAAGGCAACATAAACCAACCTTTGGTAAATACCACCAAAACCCGTCCGCACCGTCACGGGCGGACACAAAGCCCCGCCCCCGATAAAGGACTGCTGTTGGAGGGG
>NZ_SRXX01000048.1 GCF_004804315.1 Flagellimonas onchidii | reverse complement strand
GCAAGTTCTAATAATCCTAACTTTGGTTTGATGATCTTTTCTTCTGTACTCATCTGACAAATCTAATTTAAGGGTTAAACTAATTTATTAAGATTGTCAGATTAAGTCTTAACTATTACAGCTTAAAGGTTCTTTTCAAGTGTCAGATTAACCACAACTGTCAGGTTAAGTAGTGGCTAGTACAATTCATCAAAATCAAGCATTGAAGGGTTTATCTGCCGAAATTTAATTTTGTCTTGTTTTAAGATTTCGTCTGCGAAAATTTCCATCTTTTCGCTCAGATACTTGTAGAAAATGAATCCTAATATGTAATCACGGAATTCATCCGCATTCATTTTTCCTCTAAGCGTATCAGCAATATTCCAAAGCTGCTTTTTTAATTCTTTTTTATGATCTTCCGACATTCTTTATTTCAATTCGTTCATTATATTTTTAAGTAGTACATCAAAATCCAATGAATCACCATGTATCATACTACTCTGCATTTCTTTATAATCAGATTTGTAGTTATCCAAGAATTCTTTTGGCGGAATAACATTAAGACTTTGTAAAGTCATACTTTCATAATCCGTAGTTTTCATTGGGGTTAACACACTTCTATGAGTAATTATACTTTCAAAAAGAGATGTGTTTTTCAAAGCAGCCTGCCCATATTCAGAATTTAGTATTTGTCCAATATCATAAAAATGCCTTGACATTCGTAAATGCCTTATTTTCTCTAGAGGTTTTTGAAATTCTTCGTGTAGTAGAATAAGTTTTTCCAGAAATGTCTTTTGAGGGTTAGTGGCATTCACAATAAATTCTTCTTCCGAAAAATCTGCCTCATGATAATGTTCATCAATTATTGATTTAATAGCAACTTCTTGATTTGGTTCAATTAACGACCTAGCACTAACCTCAATCAATACTCTTGTTGGTAGATAGGGCAAATCACCAAATAGTGATTGATAGTTTACTTTAATAGTTTCTGGATCTTGATCAGAGACCTGTGTGTTTTCTACTATAATTTCAAATAGGGTTTCATCTACCCCATATGCTATTAATTGTTGCCTTAACAATTCGGATAAATCTTTAGAAACAAAAGAGTGGCAGGCTCTTCTTAATTTTCGAATTTGCCCTTTTGACAAATCACCTTCAAATCCCAAGTATTGTCTGTCAATACCTAAATCAATATCTTCAGAAAACCGTTGAATTAAATTAAAGGCTTTACTCAATGAAGTTCCTCCTTTAAAAATCAAATGATTGGCTAAACCTGAAGTGAATATCATTCGTAGCATTAATGTAACCCAAGCATCTTTTTCTATAGCCTGTGGAGGTAAATTGGTTTTTACACCAATTTGAGTAAACAATTCTGTTTGCTCTTCTTTTGATAATGTTAACCAGTTATTCATTTATCTACTATTATTTTCTGAATCCAAATAGGTGCATTATTTAGATTTTTATAAACTATTTCTTGTTCTTTACTCTTTTCTATTATCTTCTGTATTTTATCAAGCTGTTCTGGAGTAACATGTTTCTCCCCAATTTCCTTCAATGCTTGAATTATTAGATTGGTTAATCTATGTTCAATACTTAAGTTTTTAGGATTTGTCTTTTTAAACTGAATAGTTTGGTTTCCGACTTTTATGTTCCTAGCAGAACCATCTGTTAAGAACACTACTTTTAATGGGATTTGAGTTGATAACCCCAATAAATTTAAAGCTGTAGAACCAGTGGCTATTATCCGTGCCTTATCACGTTTTGCAATAGCCTTGGCTATTTGTTCAGCATGAGGATAAATGACCCCTAAGCGCTTGTGTATTTTGGGTAAAAAGTATATTCCTTTTGCAATGCGTTTTATGCTACCTTCCTTGGTTAAGCGTTGTAAAGATTTACGAATTGCTTCGTAATTTCCAAGCTCGATAAAATCTGAAATAAAGAATATTTCTCCAGGTTTAATTTTCTTTTGTATGGTCTTAAGATCCATCATTGTCCCAAAAATAGATAAAAATCGGGACAAATATAATTAAATTATGGCAATAATTGTCCCGAAAATAGTAATTATTTGGGACAATTTTATTAGAAGAAATGCGAGCTAAGTAGCATTTTTTACTATCTATCGTTCAAAATTACTAAACTTCTGAATACATAAAATTCAGCTAATCATGGAGTTGTTTTTTCAATAGTAATATCAGAAGTTCTTTCTGAAACGACCTTCGTATGGTAGGCATAAACCAATGAAGCCACAGAAAAAAGAATAGCTACAATAAACGTGATAACCGCCCATGTAGGGTATACCCCAGCTGTCCTAAATTGTAATAGTTAAGACTTAATCTGACAATCTTAATAAATTAGTTTAACCCTTAAATTAGATTTGTCAGATGAGTACAGAAGAAAAGATCATCAAACCAAAGTTAGGATTATTAGAACTTGCC
>NZ_SRXX01000047.1 GCF_004804315.1 Flagellimonas onchidii | reverse complement strand
AAACTACCATTGCTCTATTTTCTGTTCAAATATGGAAAGATATATGGTAAAGAGTTTTATACAAATTTTGCATTGGAAAAATTTGGAGAAATATTGATAAATGAATTCTCACAAGAAGGGAATCCCCCCACCGATTTTTATCAAGGAAGCTTGGGAATAGGCTGGGGGCTGGTAAAATTTATCGAAGAAGGTTTTTTTGAGTTTGATGAGCTTGATGACACCTTATCAAAATTGGATGCTATGGTATTCAGGGAAATGGACCAAAAAATAGAATCCAATCTTGGGTCAGTTCATGGCCTATTGGATTTTTTGGGGATGGGATTTTATTTAAGGGGAAGGGCCGGACTGGCAAAGGAAAAATCAAGAAGTCCCGAAATTCTCCGATATCTTTCTAAAACAGTCCAAAAAATAATAAATATTCCATGTGATCTTTCAATGGGGAGTCCCTTGATACTTTCCCTTTTTTATCATTTCATATCTCAATGCAATGGAAACGACATGGATTTTGATGTATCATTACAGACTGATATAGAAAAACTTCAGGCAACACTGCATAAAAAAATTGCTTCTAAAAACATCATAGATCAATACCAACATTTATTGCGAGACAATGAAGTTTATAAGGCCATATGTTACAATGGTTGTTTGGCCAATGTGGTTCCAGAAATATTGGCAGAAAAGGACCGATTGATACAAAAGGTCAATATCACCGCAAACGAGATAATGGGCAAACTATATTCAATGACCAAAAGTGATAAGGAATCACAGGTTAACCACCTTGCCATATTGGGAATGGCACTATTGGATGATAAATCTGGAATAGGTATTTCCTCTTTTAGTCAAGTATATAATGCCTACGCACGATTAATCACATAGGTTGTTTTGAAGACTTTCCAACCATGCTCCTAGAACATGTAATTCCCTTGATGATACAATATTGTTCTTTTCCAGGGCTTGGTATGCGTTCATCAAGTTTGTAGCTATGGTATGATTGGACTTGATGGCTTTTTTTACAATTTCAACTGTTCTTTCAGCATATAGGTAGCAGGGAATCTCCTGTTCAAAATCCTTCATTAGATTGTGCTCGTTCCTTTCTTGGTATACCGTGGCCTCGTTGATTCCCAATTGATAGCCATGGGCCCACATGATGGGCTGGGCGACCAAACCTCGCAATATATCCGAAAAACGCATGGTGACCGTGGAAGGGATGTACAGCAATGGAAAAAGCTCTTTTCTAAAAGCGGTGTTCTGTGAATTGAACGGTGATAGTGTGCCCATGGGCAGCACGATGTTTCCGTTCTTCTTGAAGATACATGGGACATTGTCCACCAATCTATAGACAGCATCAACATCGGGATCTTGATCGGCCAGCCCCTGCCACACTCCTACCGTCACCTTCTTTTTGTCCAATTCATTTGGGTGTATTTTTACGTCTGGCGATTTGATGAGGTGCAATGGGAGCCCACGGGGCCATATCTTTAGGTCAGAGTAATGGAAATAGATATTGACAAATCCATTACGCTGCCTTACCTCTGAAAAAACACCTTCAAAATTTGGGAACAACCAATCTTTATAGGGGATATTGTCATCATCCGTATCCACAATAATCTCGGCCCCACTTTTTATGGCATGGAGATAGCCCAAGTTTTTCCTCGCATAATGGTTGTAGGGCAAAAGTTCCTCCATATTGGGAAAGCTTTTCTTTTGTTCGTCCACGGATAGATATATAGTATTGTCCTCCTTCCAGTCAAAGGGAGTTTTTTTGTCCCCGACCACGATAAGTCCAAAACCATCTTTCTTGGAAAACTCCTTTACGGCCTTGGTAGGTTGGAATATGGTAGTGATCACAATATATCTTTTGTCCATCTTTCGATTCTATTTTATCTAACTCAGATTGTTTTGATTTTCTTGATGTGCAAGAGATAACAATTACTGACAACTTGAATACGAAACTATTATTGGAAGAATCATTTCATGCGTTTTGGTTTTCATTGGAAAGATGTCCCATGGCTTTGTGGAACAGAGCATAGAGCCCGATTTCATTTTTAATGTTCAATGACATGGCCAAAAAACGGAGAACTTCTCCTACTATGATGATATCCTTTTCCTAAACTTTATTCTTTTTTGAAGGCTACAAAAAAAGTAAATCTTCACTTTAGATTCTTAATTTTTTCAAAGTCTTCTCAGTAATTTTATTAAACATTTACAATTAGAGTATAATATTTGAATTTGTGTTGACTTCGCGTATTCTTTTCAATGCTGAAATATACATTACCAGTTCAACAATAAAATTATTAAATCCGAGATTGTCAAAAACGAGCCTTATAAATCCTATCATTTCTTGCAGGGTTCTTGGATTTTGTTGGTTTTCCAATACATTCATCAGTCTTTTCTGCTAAATAAAATCTAATTCAAGTTTTTTTGCCACAAAAAAAATTCAATATACTCTATTAGATCTTCCTTATTATTTTCAAAATTATCTAACCCCATTTTGGTGTACTCGTCTTGGTTGTAAGTGGAATATCTCGCATATTCAAACGAGAGCAAGTTTTCGAATTTAAATATGGTATCACCAATTGTTAATTTTGAGATTTTACAAAATAGTGTAAAAATTTGGATAATAATCTTGGTTTTAATTAATGAAATATCACATCTATTCTCTTTTAAAAGATGAATAAGGACTACTCCAAGATTATGATGTAAATTGTATTCATCAGCGATTGGCTTTATAAAATAATCATGGATTCCATAGTGAATAGTGTTGTTTTCAAAATTTGAAAACAAAAAATGTCTTGTCGATTTTAAATCTTTTTCAGAAGATGAGTTTTCGTCAATAAATTTATCAAAAAAGCTTGAGAAATATTGAATGGTTTCATTGACAAATTTATTTTTGATACATAAGGTAAATTGAATATTAGCTCCTCTGTCGAAATCCAGCTTAATCAGCATACATACTTCGTGCTTGAAATCAAGACTTTGTTGATGTATCCATGTATAGTAGTATATGCTAATAATTTTGATTATAAAAAGCAGTGAATGTTAAATGCCTTATCGCTTGTTGCTCCTCAATATTTTTATAGTTCATTTGAAAGAGATGTTTCCCCATAAGTCGAATTGACTTTATAGTTGCCATTATTCACATTTTCAATCATTTTTATTCTATTTGACATTTTTGAATAGAACGTTATTAAGTCTCTTAATCTGTACTAGCCACTACTTAACCTGACAGTTGTGGTTAATCTGACACTTGAAAAGAACCTTTAAGCTCATTGTATTCGATGAGCTTTTCTTTTGCTAAAAGTATGGAATCCTCAAAAGTCTGCAAAGG
>NZ_SRXX01000046.1 GCF_004804315.1 Flagellimonas onchidii | reverse complement strand
GCCCCGCCCCCGATAAAGGACTGCTGTTGGAGGGGATTTTAGGAGGTAATACACTGTATTTCAATGTGATAATGTTGATATGTTATTTTCCGAACACTCCTGATTTTGACTTACTTCGACCATAAAATTTTGATTTTATGGCAGGACTGGATAACGATAACGGTAATAATAAGGACAAGTTCATACGTGTGGATTTTTCCGAAGCCGTCCAAGGACATAATTCCTATGGATTGGTTTTTGATGACCCCAACCATATTCTTTTTAAGTCGGAGAATTTGGTTATCGAAGTAGTGGGCGGAATACAGGATATGTTGTTGCCATCGCTTCGGGTAAGCCTAAAAGTGTACAAGCAGGGTGCAAAATCCCCGTTACAGATTTACCGCAGTTCGGAGGTTGACCTTTTCGACGAGAACCAAACGGATTATTTGATAATCAAGGTCTGTGAACGGATCAGGGTTGAATCGTTACGTTTCAAGAACATCCTTTACGACCTTATCGAACGCTTGGACAATTACCGTCGCCACGGTTCGGCACAAACGCCTGTTGTTCCCATAAATTCGGTCATGGCGGACGAGGCCAAAAAGGTGCTTTTGAGCAAATCCCCGTTGTCCGCGATCGAAGCCCTTTTGGTGGATGCGGGTTCGTCCGACCCCAAGACCGCTCTGCAACTTTTTATCATCAGCCTGTCAAGGATTACGGATCAACCTTTGCACGGCATTTTAAATACTTCGCCATTGATCGGACGGCAATTGCTGACGGAATTTTTAAAGGTGCTGCCCAAGGACGATGCCCATGAGTTCACTACCATCAGCAAACACGCTCTGTCCTATCCACCGACCCCCGACTTTTGGCAAGCAAAGACCGTGGTTCTGTACAATCTGCAAAGTGCGTCCAAACAAAACACGTTGCTCGAATACCTATTGCAGGGGCAATCCAAACGATTGGTGACCCAACGGGATGAAAGAACTAAGAACTACCAAAGCCAAAAAAGGGACGTTACCACGACCATCAATCTGATAGGCCATACCGACAAGGATCACCACCCCGCTTTTGCAAGTGCCGATGTGCTTTGCATTCCCATAAACAACGGTACTGCCATCATGGACAGATTGTACGGGAACCAAGTAAAGAATTTGGCAGGGCTTACCGATGAAAACGCTACCGCTTACGCCCGTGAACTGTTACGGCACATCCCCAAACAGCTTGAAGTTTTATCCGTCCACAACCCGATTATCGAGCAAGTACCGTTGAACGGTTTTTTTGGCAACGACCTTAAAAATTTGGGCAGATACCTAAAACTGGTGAACCTGATAACCTTATTGCACCAAAAAAAGCAGACTATCAAGTTGACAAAAACAAAGAAGTACATCGATGTAAAACCCAAATACATGATTCAAAGTTTGGAACTTTTTAGAAGCCTTTGGCTCAAAAAGGACGATGAACTGTATTTCAATGTTCGCAGCACCTTTGGGCGTTTGAAAACGCATTTAAAAGACCAATATCCAACCAATTACAAAGGCGTATTGTTCAAACTTCGGGAAGTCAGGAAACCCTTGGGGATGAACCCCGTTACCCTGCAACGCCATTTAAATACCCTTGAACTCTACGGACAGGTGGAACGGGCATCGGGCAATCAACGTACGGGCTTTAAATACCGAATCATCGAGTGGAACGATCATCGTTCCAAGGTCGATGCCTATGATGAACTGATCCAAAACCTGAACCTTTTAGAGAAAGAGAACCACAAAAAACAAGCGTAAGACCATGAAAAAAGAGCATGATTCCATTATTAAGATCCATATCGGGAAAGAAGATGTGGCGACCCTTCAAAAATCCCTTATCCATGGGATGATGGCACTCACACAAGTGGAGCAACAAGAGATAAATAGATTGGAGACCTTGAACAGCATCTATTGGATGGGCAAAATAGTATTGGACATCGATAACGACCAGTAACGCCCATATCTTGGTTTTGCACGCTACAATCCCAATGGATACCCATGTCCATATACAAAATCGACAAACCAAAACCGTACAGTGGGAGGCTAAGCCCCATTAAAAAAATGGCCATGAAAAAACTGGAACTGAAAAACCCACATTTTATAAAAGCCCACCAAGAATTTGCCCAACGTAAAAAGGACGAGGGAAAATCCCATGCCCATATTACGAGCGTTGCCAACCTGTCCAAGGAGTTTTTGCACTATCTCGAACAAAATAACATTGTTGGTTTGGCTACGGTAACGCGACAAAACATTGATGAATATTTTGACTATCTCACACATCGCCCAAACCAAAGGCGTTTGGGTACGCTGTCATCCGCATACATCAACAAACATAGGGAAGCGGTATTGCGCTTTATGGAGTTCGTCCACGGGGTCGATGTCGGTCAAAGCCCGTTCTATATCCCAAAGCAAAAGACCGATGCCATCCCAAAGGATATTTTGACGGTCGATGAAGTACAGGAATTGTTCAAGGCACAGGACAATACCATAAACGGCATCCGTAACAAGGCGATATTGGGCATCCTTTACGGTTGTGGACTGCGAAAGGGGGAACTGTACCGATTGGACGTGCTGGACATTGATTTTAACAAGAACACCCTACGGGTAAAACAGAGCAAGACCTTTACCCAACGGGACGTGCCGATTGGCCCCGCCGTCAGGAAATACTTGGAGGATTACCTTTATGGCGTTCGGGAAATCTTAGCCCCAGACCACGAACAACAGACCGCCTTTTTACTGAACAATAGCGGTCAACGCATGTCATTGCACGGCATACAGTACAAAATAAAAGAGATTTCCAAGGTGTCAAAGACCCAAAAACCAATAACGGCACATCGGCTGCGCCATGCTATTGCCACACATTTAACGGATGATTTTACCATCGAGGAGATCGCCCAATTTTTGGGGCATTCCTGTATCGATTCCAGTCAGATATACACGCACATCAAATACACCGAACTACCATGATTGATTACGATAAATTCAGAACGTTCCTGATTCAAAGGGGCTATGCGGAACGCACGGTAAAACATTATTCAAATAAATTATGCCAGTACGGTGATTGGTGCAATATGAACCAAATCGGCCCACAACGGGCGACCTTGGAACAGCTTTATGCCTACAAACGCTCTTTGACCGAAAAAGGCTTAAAGGTCGGGACGGTTCGGGAACTGTTGAGCATTTTAAAACACTACTTTTTTAGCATTGGCAGAAAAGAAAATCCTGCTTTATTGATTAAGCACCAAAAACGGGCAAGGACATTGCCCGACAATTTGTTGAGCGAAACAGAACTGACCGAGATGTACCGACTTTGCCAAGCAAAGACCTTTATACAAAAAAGGGACAGGGAGATATTGGGGATGATTATCTTTCAAGGGTTGCGCCGTGAGGAGCTTACCAGTCTGGAACTCCATTTTTTGGATCTTGAAAAAGCGACGATCTATATCCCCGCAACCTTGCAGGGAAACGCCCGAACCCTGAACCTTAAGCCCTTGCAGCTAATGGGATTGATGAACTATGTGTACGAACTGCGCCCAAAGCTGTTGATAGAAGCGAAAAAAGAGACCAACTATCTGTTCTTCTCACAAAGCCAAACCTGCCCGAACCGACAGGGGCGGGGCGACAACAATTCCCTGTCCAACTTTTATATGGCCAAGTGCAAAGCCCTAAAAACACAGTTCCCCTACTTTAAAACACCCACACAGCTTCGGGAATCGAGGTTGAGCCTTTGGGTCGGGGAACACGGACTTAGAAAAGCCCAGTACATGGCAGGGATAAAATATACATCCTCGATGCTGCGCTACAAAAGAGCGGACGTTGACCGATTGGGGCAGAAACTGGGCATCGTACACCCGATGGAAAAGTACTGACCTACCTTTTTTAACATTCTTTAAAATCTTATCTTTACCATAGATTCTGCTTAAAAAAGCAGAATCGGTACGTTCTTTTGAAAAATCTGAAGTGTTGGCCTAAAACTGTATTGGCTATTAAGTCGTTGG
>NZ_SRXX01000045.1 GCF_004804315.1 Flagellimonas onchidii | reverse complement strand
TTCTTCTCATGTCCAATAGTCTGTTCGCCATACTGTTATATTTTTTGAAAAATATAACCCTTTGGCACCCCCTATTGGATACGTTTTTGAAAGTGGTTCACTTTGGCGGGAATCACTGGCTCAATTTAGATAGGAATCAGTGGCCCAGTTTGACAGGAATCGGTGGCTCAATTTTACAAGAATTTGCATGCAAAGCTTTTTATTCTAGGAACTTTACATACAAAAATTAAGGATTTATATTTGACTTTCACCAAACTATCATGGATAAAATTGAGCAAACATAAATCCTTAAAGAAATACCGTGAGCAACTGGGCATCTCCCAACTTGATATGTCAAAAATCTTACAAATATCTCAATCTGCAGTTTCTCAAATTGAGAATGGAAAAATTTACGGCAAGGGTTTTGTTAAGTATTTGAAGTATCTGGTAAAAAACAATATTGATATCAACGACTATTTCAAGGACTAATTTATAATCAAAAAAGATTATTTTAGCGGCTAGGGTTCTTTTGACGAGGGACTTCTAGATTATTTGATAATGGGAGGGTGGCCAGTCCGCTCTCCCAAATCAGAATAAATCTGCCATTTTTCTTCCTAGTTTCCCCCCTCTTTCAGTTTAAATTGCGGCTTTAATATTATACGGAATTCCTTTACTACGTGTATCCTTAATCTTAGTTATTATTTATTTCAGTAAAAAAGGAAGGGTCCTCAATAGAGTACCCTTTCCATTTGACGAGGAACAATAGATCATCTGAAACGGAAAAGGCTAAGACAGCCAAAATCAAAACAAGGCAGCTTAGCCCATAAATCTACTGTGGGGCAATTATAGTATGAAAAATTATAAGTATTACTTATATTTTATGAATGAGCTGTTTAAATCAACGAATGGGTCGTTTGAGTTGATGTATGCTTACATATCAATAAAGTAAAACCCTTATTCAAGTACAATTTATTAGTAGGTTTTGTAAAGAAATTACGTATAAAAGCAAACAGAAAATTAATGGCAAAATCTATTCATCATTAACCTGGGTATAACCATAGTCCGAGATAACAGCGATAAGGTTTTCTAAGTGCTTTGCCGGCAACCCCATTCTATGTTTGATAAAGTGGCGAAGGGTTCCTTTTGGAATGCTAGCTTGCTTTTCTATTCCAGACAAGCTCAGAAGTGGGTGAGAAATCAACCATTCTCTTAAATAAAACTGCTGATAGTTCATTAACAAATATAATATTTATACGCATATGCGTATAAATATTGTTTCAAAAAACACCTTCATTTTGAAAGCTATAATAGCCCTCTCTGGTAAGAATAATACTGTCCAAGAGAGGAACTTCCATCAAAGCTGAAGCTTTTTTAAGTTTAGCTGTTACGTCATGGTCAGCCTTGGAAGGTTTCAAGCTGCCACTTGGATGATTATGAAACAGGATAATAGCAGATGTTTTTATCAAGATTGCATTCCTCATAATATCCTTGACGGGAACGATACTGGCATTGTCAGAACCTGAGCTTACATGATGGACATTGACCACATTGTTGTTTCTGTTCAAATGCAACACTTTTACTTCCTCATGATTATCCATGCAGGTATCAAAGTATGGTCGCATATAATTTGAGGCCTCTTCGGCAGTTGTAACTCTTTCAGTGGGCAATTTAGTTCTTCGATAAATTACTGTCAATTCACCAACAAAATCTTCATAGGTTGCTATTCTTTCCATGGGCTATTTTTAGAATTACTTTTATCATACCATATCCAATAGCCAATGCAACCCAATAAAACCATGAGATACGAAATGGTGTATTGGGTATTGGCGGATATTTGGTCTGATAAGGGTGATTCATGCCCATAATTAATAGTTCTTAAATTTTGTAAAGGTTTTTATTAGCATTTAGAATTAAATGCATAAGCTAAAGGCATTAAGATTTATTTTCTATATTTATCCCGCATGTGAGCAAGGACAAAGAGGCAACGTGAGGACGACCTTGAGAAGCGGCGAAAGTCATGTATTGGAAGCAAAAGATTCCTATCAAAGCAGTACAGATTGTGCTGCTTTTTTATTTTTTAAAGCCTCTACAGCACTTTTTTTCAGTTACTGGCCAAAAACTCTGTATTTCACTTTAGCCTCCTAAAAACCCCTTTAAACTAACCTTTCTTCTTATGCATTTAATTCTAAATGCTATGTAAACCTAAAATGTAAGTGACCGAGATTTTAAGATAGATCGATGAGATCCATCTTAAAATTGAGACCTTATTAAGCCTCGCGGCGTTTGAGCAGGTGGGTGGGTGGGTTGTTTAACTGAATTAACAAAATCCCTAAATTATAATTTCGGAGTTATATTTTAATTATAATATATATTATGGAGTTCAAAAAAACCGCTGTTTATGCGATCTCCCAAAGACTAAAGTATGTTTTATTTCCCGTAAAGGGGTACTCTCTTTCCCTGCCTTCCAAACGTGTTGTTTTGCGTAAAAGACAAGATATCAAACCTTTAGAATCCAATTATAAGTAATACTAATATTTCTAAAGTGTGTTTTATTTCCGTAAAGGGGTACTTTGTTTCCGTAAAGTGTACTATTCTTCCGAATAGTGTGTTCAAGGGTTTGGAGAGGTTGCAGTCCTTAAAGTGTGCTATGTTTCCGAAAATCAGGGGTTTAACAGGGATTAAAAGCTTAACCCCCATTATTTCAAAACTCCTTATATTTGGTGCGTTAAGGAGCTTTTCTTGTGGTCCCACCTGGGCTCGAACCATGGACCCCCTGATTATGAGAAACTAAAAAAGGGTTGCATTTGGTTATATGAATTTTCTTTTTAGTTGATTTTCAGCATTTTATAGTTTTTCGTTTTGCATCTATTTGCTAATAAACTACCTTTAATCGATGATTTGTTGTACCTATGTTGTACCCGTTATAAAAAACAATGGCTTCTATAAAGACAATTTTACGAAAAAAACCACTGGCTAATGGCCACTTTCCTGTTTGTTTAAGAGTCACCAAAGATAGACGCACAAAATACTTTAAAACACTCTTCAATATTCCCGAAAACGAATGGGATATAAAAGGAGGTCAATTCAATAAGCGAAATGCGAATTATATTCAGAATAATCGTCTTTTAAATAAGATTTTAGATAGGGCTCTGAAAATTTATGGTAATCTAGAGATAGAGACGGAAGATTTTACTTTAGAAGACTTTGAAAAACATTTCAGGGTTGATTCCAATCCAGCTCGTCAAAAAGAGGTTTTTTCTTTTTGGAGAGAAATCATTGAGGAAATGAATGAAGCAGGGCGGACAGGAAATGCCAAAGTAAATTCGGAGGCTTTAAACTCTGTAAAACTATTTCATCAAAGAGAGAAACTTTCATTTAAAGAAATAACACCAACATTCTTAAATAAGTACGAAGTTTTCTTAAGGTCTCGTGGTGGGACTGACGGAGGAATTGGGGTAAGAATGAGATCTATTCGTGCACTTTTTAATTTTGCGATACAACGAAACATAACCAAAGAAGGATATTACCCATTTAGAACCTACAAACTATCTAAATTTAAAGGAAAAGCCATTAAAAAGGCTTTAACGATGGATGAAGTAATGAAAATCATGCATATTAACCTTGAAGATTACCCAACCTTAATAAATGCTCAAAATTATTTTGTTTTTAGTTTCTATACACGAGGAATGAATTTTGCTGATATGATTAAGTTGAGATGGAAAGATGTTAGCTATGATCGAATTCATTATACCAGGTCTAAAACAAAAGGTAATTTCTCTATCAAAATATTAGAACCTGTTCAAAAGATTTTAGATTATTATAAGGATATAAATCCGCATACCTCTTATGTGTTCCCTGTTCTCTTTAGAGAAGACTATACGCCCACTCAATTAGAAAATAGAAAGCACAAAATGTTAGTTCGTTATAATCAAGATTTGAAAAAAATTGCGGCTATGTGTCAAATTAACAAACCCATGAGCAGCTATGTCGCTCGTCATAGTTTTGCCAATTGTCTCAAGCAAAAAGGTGTAGCCACAGATATTATAAGTGAATCTATGGGGCACAAAAATTTGACTGTAACCCAATCTTATTTAAAAGAGTTGGAAAGTGGTGTTATTGATGAAGCTAGTGAGATGTTGCTTTAATTGTACTAGCCACTACTTAACCTGACAGTTGTGGTTAATCTGACACTTGAAAAGAACCTTTAAGCTCATTGTATTCGATGAGCTTTTCTTTTGCTAAAAGTATGGAATCCTCAAAAGTCTGCA
>NZ_SRXX01000044.1 GCF_004804315.1 Flagellimonas onchidii | reverse complement strand
ACATGCCTCCTAACACATTATTTTTCCTTCAATATCGCCCCCCACAAAAAGACGGGGCGGGTTGAACGGGAAAATAATGACAAAAAAGTTCAAATTTAATTTGGTAAGTCCATAGAATACTTACCAAGGGAGTCGAAACCATTCCACAAGTATTTATTTTTTGTTGACATCGGACACCTTTTCTGCCTTTCATAAAATCAATCAAGATGAAATCTGGCATTTTTATGAAGGCTCCGCCTTGAAGCTATATGTCATTTCGGATAAAGGTGAGTACTCTGAGCACGTTATTGGAAATGATTTTGCTGCAGGACAAGTTCCTCAATTTGTAGTTCCTGGAGGACATTGGTTTGCTGCCAAAACTATTGAAACTGACAGTTATTCCTTTGTAGGCTGTACAGTATCACCAGGGTTTGATTTTGCAGATTTTGTACTACCTAAACGAGAAGAACTTATCTCTAAGTTTCCTCAACACCAAGAAATCATCTCGCAACTTACCAGGAATTAGGTTTTTTTCTTCTTTTTAGTCGCTACAACAAGTTTCACGGCTTTCATGGTCAGATTGGTCAATTCAAATTAGACATCCATCAACCCAAACCGAGCATCCATCCATTCAACACAGGTCTCTAGTATAAAAATTACCAGATTTAAGTATCCATCAGTTTTTAATCCAAAAAAACCATTAAAACAAACGGTACTCTAAAACATGTTTTGATAAGGTTTCTCGCCTTACTCTTCCTCATGGTTCTCTCTGTAGTGGTTGGACTATCCATATTGGACCCCCAAAAACCTTGTGACAAAGGACATGCCCTATATGATATAGGTTGGTTTTTAATTTTTTGCACTCCTTGGTTCGTAGGCTTATTGGTAGAACTGTTCTTTCTCTATAAACGAGGACAAACTGCCAAACGAAATAGCAATCTAATTATGGTTGTTACATTGCTTGTTTGCCTTGTTTTTCTGTACATTTTTTTTGAAACAACACCATGTTACTAAGCATAAAGATGAAGAAAATAAAAACAGTGTTGCTTTTTCTGCTTGGACTCTTTTGTTCTATTCTATTTCATCTGTCCATACAAAAACTCATCATCCTAAATCCTTGCCAATATCACACAAAAGATCCCGGTTTCTTCATCAATATATTTTATGATTTCCCTGTCAGTGAAGGCTACCACCCCGTATGGAATGTTAATTACTACATATTGGTTCTCGCTACAGGTATAGGGATAAGCTTTTTATTGAACCGTATTGTGTCCCATACTAAAAGAACTTAGCACGTACGGAAACGAATCACACATAATGCACTGCATCCGTCAACCCAAAAGGGCTATCCGTCAATTTGACTTCAAATTACGGAAAGAAAAATCTCAACTTCATACATCTAATTTTATAAACAATGAAAGTCAAGATTGTCTTCTGTTTCCTTTTAACATTTACCATGGACATATACAGTCAAAATACATTGACCATAAAAATGGATGAATATAACCGAGAGGACATTGTTTATGACTTGGATGACTTCAAAGCGATGTTCCCTGAAGTACATCTTCATGAATGGCTTGCAAGCAATCAAACAGCAATGACAGCTCCCGATGCGTTTTCCATGTTCGCAGACAAGGGAGATTATATGTACGATAATTATTATCCAGAGAAAGCAATCCGATATTATAAGGAAGCCCTTAGAATTCGCTGTAATGAATCCGATGGATATATATGGAATAGAGTGGGAAACTCATACTCCGATATTGAAATGTATGAAGAAGCGATAACATCTTATCAAAATTTTTTGGAAATCTCTTGTTGTATTGATGAACTAGTCGCATTGACAAACATAGGTAGAACATATATTGATCTAGGAGACTATGATGCAGCCATAGAATATTACCTAATGGCGTATGAATTAGATGATACCTACCAAAGAACCCTAAGCGGTCTGGGAAATGCGTTCACACATAAAAACACTCAAGAAAGTTTTGACAAGGCTATTTTTTGGTACAAAAAGGCTTTGGAAATCGAGGAGGAAGACCTGCATGTGGTTTGGCACAATTTGGGGACAATTCATTCTAGAAGAAAAATTCCAGATTATAAAAAAGCTATGGAATGTTGGAACAAGGCCCTTGAAATTGAACCGTTTTTTGCCGAGACCTTATTGAACAAAGCGGATTACTATTTCTATCAAGAAAACCAACACCAAAAAGCGTTGGAATATGTAAACAAAAGTGCTTCCTTAAAACCAAGATTAGTCAATGTTTGGGAGTTAAAGGCCAGAATTCATTCATCGCTAAAAGAATACGAAAATGCAATAAGCGCTTACCGAAAATACATTGACCTAAACCCGAATAATGTCATCATTCAAATGGAGCTTGTTGAACTGCTGCTAATTACCAATCAATTTAAAGAAGCAAGCTTCGAATTAGGACAAACCAAAGAAATCATTTCATTGAACCGTGATAAAATACTGGGCTTGTTCCATGAATTCATTCTTTTATTGATTAAAGATGAAGATGTGTCCAAAATTCAAAAAGAATTGACTGAACTCCAAAATAAAGGTGAAGTTGAACTTAATTGGAGTTTTGAATTGATTGAAGAATGGCTAGAAAAATCCAAAACAATCAACAACACAAAAAAAGAAAAAATCCATAGACTCGTCAATCAATTAGATTAAAAGATTCTAGGGCATAGCCATCATCAGTCCAAAAACATATTTATTAATTGGAATTCAATCCCATCAAACCAAAAACATGAAAACCAAAATTATCTTCTGTTTCCTAATAGCATTCGCCTTTAAGTCATATGGTCAAAACGATTCCATTTTAAAGTATACCTACATTAAGGAAAATATTGTGGCCAGCGCCATTGATGGTACTTGGAAAGCTGCAGAAGGCAAATATCAGCTTACATTTAAAAAGGACACCACGGTGCTTAGGTTATTATCACCAAAATATTATGAAGTGCTTAGGGATAAAATCATTTATCATGTAGGCCATCTGTCAGGTATCTGGAAGAATACAGAAATAAAGGACGTCTATTTTATTCTAATAGAACATCATGGCAATCCTATTATACTCGCTTTTGAAGAAAAGGATGGTGATATCGTAGGTTCTGGGGAAGGAGGCTTCTTCCTATTTATTGCCAAAGGGTTTTATAAAGAAGAGGATAAACTCATTGTGGTCGATGACTATAGAACCGGCCCTGCATTGGAGTTTGTTAGGATTGAATAATGCCAGATGAAAACCAAATCTCTAAAAAAGCAATGAAAAATATAATGTTATTACTGGTTGTTTCGATTTCTTCTAGCAGTATGGCCCAACAACTGACCACTTGGAACGAGATAAAAATACAGCGTTTTGGAAAATCGACCTTGTATAGTACAAAAGAAAACATACCCCTAAAGGGGTATTACAAGATAGCTTCGGACAAAGGCAACTATTCTGAAATTCGCTTTACGGATGGTAAAATAAACGGAACCAGAAATAACTATGATTCAGATGGCAAACGTATCGGGAGTTTTAAATACAAAGGCGGAAAACCACACGGGAAGTGGGTTTATTTTGATGAAAAGGGAAAACCAGAAGCTGTTGAAAATTATAAAGAAGGTAACAAACATGGCAAATGGTGGAAAAAGAAATTCAAGAAGAATATTTACTACATAAGAACAGAGCATTACGAAAATGATCTCCCTATTGGCCATTGGACGGAAAAGTGGCAGAACGGGACCCTAAAAGAAGAAAGAACATATAAAAGCATAGGCACCTATATACAAAAGGAATATCATAAAAATGGTAAGCTGCATACACAAAAATCATATAAAGATTTTAAACAACACGGTGTTCAGCTAGTGTATGCCGTATCAGGTATTTTACTGAGCAGAGAAACCTACCACAATGATGTGCTGCAAAAAATAGAAACCTTTCACAACAACGGCCAGCTTAATCAACTATACAATTACAAAAACGGGGAACTGCACGGCAAGTGCGTAAAGTATAAGCCTTCAGGAGCTAGGTCTTTGGTAATGCGATATGAAAATGGCTATAGAATCGGGGTTTGGAAAACATACTTGGGTGACGAAGGGTGGCTCTATTTTGAAACCACATATAAAAATGATATTCCAAATGGACCACATACCTCCTATTACAGCAATAGAATAATAGAAAAAGAGGGAATGTTTTTGAATGGTAGGCGAAATGCTATCTGGAAATTTTATAACCAAGCCGGTAAATTGGCAAAAGAGGTGGAATATGATAATGGAACAGAAGTAAAACGAGTAGTATATAATAAGCTGTAATAGTTAAGACTTAATCTGACAATCTTAATAAATTAGTTTAACCCTTAAATTAGATTTGTCAGATGAGTACAGAAGAAAAGATCATCAAACCAAAGTTAGGATTATTAGAACTTGCCA
>NZ_SRXX01000043.1 GCF_004804315.1 Flagellimonas onchidii | reverse complement strand
CCTTTGCAGACTTTTGAGGATTCCATACTTTTAGCAAAAGAAAAGCTCATCGAATACAATGAGCTTAAAGGTTCTTTTCAAGTGTCAGATTAACCACAACTGTCAGGTTAAGTAGTGGCTAGTACACATAATTATACCATAAGACACATTACGCTATTGATTTAGAGAGATGTGTTTGCATATGTTTGCCATGTACAAAAATGTAAATGGCCATTTACTCATTTCTAAATGTTAAAAACAAGAGTGATGAGTGAACAAGAAAACGTCGTAGAATTACTACGCGACATTAAAGGTTTATTATCCCACACCAAAAAGGTAATGAATGTAGATGATCTTGCAATTTACACGGGATTATCGAAAAGTAAAATATATAAGCTTACCCAGCTTAAATTAATACCTACAGGTAGGAATCCTAACATAAGACAGAAGTTCTTTGATAAAGAAACTATTGATGCCTGGTTAATGGGAGAACCTAATTTGTCCGATGAATACTTAGAACAGCAATTCAATAAGCAGCTGTTGAAAAACAAAAAATAAATCCTTGGTTATGGCTACTGATAAACAGGATTTATACAACGTTAAGGATCCAAAAAAGAAAACCATCTATGATTATACAATGGAATACTTGGAAACGAAGTATGACTTGATGTATAACGAGATTTCACACGATTTTCAGATTGCTTTTAAGGATTCGAGGAATTGGCATTACCTTAATCTCAATTCATTAATTATCGAATTGACTAAGGCGGGTATTGATATCAGTACAAGTAAATTAGAAATTCTCATGCGATCTGAATGGATACCTAAATACAACCCAATCAAGGAGTATTTTGAATCTCTTCCAAAATGGGATGGGGTAGATTATATATTGAAATTAGCATCCTATGTGCCTACCTACGAAAAAGAAGCTTTTGTATATCATTTTAGAAAATGGTTGGTAAGGTCTATTAAGTGCGCATTGGAATCAAGTTATTTCAATAAGCAAGCTTTTATTATTTCTCATATGGGGCAGAATTCAGGAAAGTCTACTTGGTGTAGGTTTTTATGTCCACCAGAACTTTCTGAATTTATGGCAGAGGATATTAGTAATGATAAAGATGCACGAATTCAATTGTGTAGAAACTTTTTATATAATCTGGATGAATTAGCGGTTCTATCAAAAAAGGATGTGAATGCACTGAAATCCTTTTTCTCTAAAACCTTTATCAATGAGCGTTTACCATATGACCGAAAGAACACTACACTACCAAGAATATGTTCCTTTCTCGGTTCTACTAATATGTCCTCTTTTCTAAACGATGAAACAGGTTCGGTAAGGTGGCTTTGTTTTGAATTGATAGACAAAATTGACTTTGCCTATTCAAAGGAAATCAATATTAAGGATGTATGGTCTCAGGCTTATCACTTGGCATATCATGACCCAAACTTTAATCCTGAATTGAGTATTAAGGATATCAAGGAAAATGAAGAGCGTAATAAGAAATACACCAAACTAAGTTCAGAGCAGGAATTAATTGCCAAGTACTACGAGAAGTCTAACGACATGGAAGACTTTGTTACCGCTTCTGATGTTTTGGTGTCTATGTCTTGCCTTAATCTTCGGTTAAACCATATTAATATTGGCAGAGCTTTATCTGGGTTTAAGTTTCAGAAAGTGAAACACCCCAAAAGACAAGTGTATGGTTATTTGGCTAAACCTCGCTTTAAGGATTCTCCTTGGGAAATGGAATTTTCAAAATAACAGGGATAACACTTACCTACTTACCTAAATGACATAATAGTGGTAATGCAGCTTGTGTTTTTAGGTAAGATGTTTAAAACCCATTCTACCTAATGATTACCTAACCTACCTCAAATCATAAGATAGGTAAGATTATTTACTGAAGTAATCTGATGCTAATTCTGCATAAATAGGCTTAAAGGTAGGAAGGTAAGAGAAATTACAAAAAGTAAAAGCAAATGAAAAAAGAAATAATGAATTGTGAAAAAGCCCGTAGTCTTTGCGTCGTTCAAACACTTGCAAAACTAGGGCACTTTCCCAATCGGAAAACGGAAAAAGAAGCTTGGTTTCTAAGTCCTTTCAGGTCAGAAACACAAGCCTCTTTTAAAGTCTCTTTAAAAAAGAATTACTGGATTGACTTTGGAACTTTTGAGGGAGGCAATGCAATAGATTTGGTAGTTAAATTAAACCACTGTTCTGTAAAAGAAGCACTAACTATTTTATCAAACGATATGAGGGGTGCTTATGCTCAACAACATTCATTTTTGGAATTGGAAAAAGAAACGGGAAAACTAGTAATCCTAAAAGTGCAGGATATTCAACATCAGGCATTAATTAACTATTTGAAGGCAAGAAAAACACCACTGCAAATAGCTAAACGATACTGTAAAGAAGTTTGGTATAGAAATAACGAAAAAGCATTTTTTGCTATTGGACTCAATAATCAACTAAATGGATGGGAACTTCGTAATAAGTATTACAAAACATCTACTGCACCCAAATCCTATAGCTATATCAATAATGGAAATGAAAATCTAATAATTGTTGAAGGTATGTTTGACTTACTCTCTTTGCCAATTTTATTAAATAAGGATTTTCATGAGCATGACTTGATTGTTCTTAATTCGGTGGCATTTGTAAAACGTATTGCTTTTTTGTTGAAAGATTATACCGCCATAAAACTATATCTGGACAACGATACTTCAGGGAATAAGGCAACAGAATATTTATTGAATGTTTCTTCTATTACTGTTGATTGTAGAGACATTTATAAAGGTCATAAGGATGCTAATGAAAGATTGATGTTATGGGATTAGAATACGATGACAGAGATGAAAATTTTGATTGGGTAGAGCGAAAATCAGAAGAACAGAAAAACAAAATACAACTTACTACCAATCAGTTAGAGGATAGCGATTCTTTAATCCTTCAGCTAAGCGAGGAAGATTCGATGCAAACGAATTCGAGATGTGTGTCTGTGGACACAAACTCGATTACTCCCGATGGTCGCAATAAAAAAAAGAAGTTATTTAGGGGGAAAACAGAACTAATCAAATTCCGATGTACTTCACTAGAAAAGAAACTATTAAAGAATCGTGCAAGACGATGTGGATTAACCCTTAGTGAATATTTTAGAAGAGTTGCTTTTGATAAAAAGATAACAGAACGTTTGAGTGAAGATGAGATTGTTATTTATAGAACGCTGGTAAAGTTCCATAATAATTTTAAAGCAATCGGGAACATGTATCGAAAACGAAATCCTCATCTAACTGAAAAGGTGTATTGGTTGGCTGATGAAATAAAAGACCATCTTCAAAAGTTTTCGTCATGATAGGAAAAGGAATGTCTATTGCCCATACCAAAGCTTCTATGTCTTATGGATGGAATCAAGAAAAGGATGCTGAAGTAGTTTTTAAACAGGAACTGATAGGTAATAATCCAGAAGAAATAACTCAGGAATTTAAAATGCTCCAAGAACAAAATTACCATTGCCAAAAGAATACACTTTCTTTTGTTCTTAGTCCGACCGTAGAAGATGGAAAACGGTTGAAACAAAAAGAGCTTGAAAAAGTATGTCAAAAATTTATGGAGCAAATGGAATTAGAACAAAGACAGGCTATAGCTTTTGTGCATAGAGACAAGGAGCATACGCACATTCATTTATACGTAAATCGGATTGATTATAAAGGAGTGGCGTATAATGATAGCTTTATTGGAAAGCGAAGTCAACAAGCGGCAGAAAAAGTGGCACAACAATTACAGCTAACCACAGTTAAGCAAGTGCAAATGGAAAAGGAGTTCTTACTCCAAGACGTTAGACAAGAAATAAAACGAAGACATGAACTCACTTTAAAACAGTTTACACCCAAGAATTTTGAGGCTTATATCAAATCGATGGAGACCAATGGAGTAAAAGTAATTCCTAGTATCAATAAAGGAGGAAAACTTCAGGGATTTCGTTTTGAGTTTAATGGGTATAATCTAAAAGGTAGTGAAGTGCATCGAAGTATGACAGGGAGTAATATTGGAAAACAGTTATATGGTCAATCCAATTCTAAAATAAAAAGTATAGCTCCAGTAAAAATATTAAATAATGCAGTTCCTGTAGCTCCAAGATTGGCTATGAGTATTCTTAAGAAAATTGCCAAAAAGACGATAAAATATACCATTGATGCAGGGCTAGGAATTTAAACACGTTATTATGACAAAGATTAAAGAATATATGGAATTGTTGACCTCTGAAATGGAAGCTTTCCGTAATGATGTCAATAGATTAGAAGCTATCAATGAAAACTTAATGGATGTAAAGATTTCCATCGACCTGAAGGAAATCAAATCCGTTTTAAAAGAACATGGTGAGCAATTAAAGAATCAGAAGGAAGAACAGGGACGGTTTTACAATCGAATGGAATCTCTATTTAGGTGTACTAGCCACTACTTAACCTGACAGTTGTGGTTAATCTGACACTTGAAAAGAACCTTTAAGCTCATTGTATTCGATGAGCTTTTCTTTTGCTAAAAGTATGGAATCCTCAAAAGTCTGCAAAGG
>NZ_SRXX01000042.1:0-2500 GCF_004804315.1 Flagellimonas onchidii | reverse complement strand
CGCCTACTTAGATGTTTCAGTTCAGCGGGTTCGCCTCCTTTCGGATACTTGGCCTTCAACCAAGTGGGTTGCCCCATTCGGACATCCGCGGATCAATTCGTGTGTGCCGATCCCCGCGGCTTTTCGCAGCTTATCACGTCCTTCTTCGCCTCTGAGAGCCCAGGCATCCCCCATACGCCCTTCTTTTGCTTGTCGCACCTGTACAATAAAGTACAAATGCCCTCGTAATCCTTGATATTCTATTCTACTTCGTGTTTCTTCTTTGACTTCCACACCAACGGCATAAATCCGTCGTGCTTCCGTCCCAATATGTCAATGAACCTGTGGCGGGCCGCCGCCGGCAAAAAAAATTACCGTGGACAGCACTGTGCCATAGTGGAGAATACCGGAGTCGAACCGGTGACCTCCTGCGTGCAAGGCAGGCGCTCTAGCCAGCTGAGCTAATTCCCCGTTTTTCAGCGATCAGTTAACAGTTATCAGTTAACAGTACTTATAACGGCTACTCAACCTCTAAAATTTCCAATGTTTCAAATCAATGAACTTCGTACTTCCTGCTTCAACCTTCGTACCTTCAGTAGTCTCAGGCAGACTCGAACTGCCGACCTCTACATTATCAGTGTAGCGCTCTAACCAGCTGAGCTATGAGACTGTTTGGCCTAAATTGCCAGTATTTCAGAACATATCATAAGACAGCATAAAAGAAAAACAAGGACCACCCCGATGAAAGGACAGGACATTGTCCGGTCGTCTTTCTCTAGAAAGGAGGTGTTCCAGCCGCACCTTCCGGTACGGCTACCTTGTTACGACTTAGCCCTAGTTACCGATTTTGCCCTAGGCCGCTCCTTGCGGTGACGGACTTCAGGCACTCCCGGCTTCCATGGCTTGACGGGCGGTGTGTACAAGGCCCGGGAACGTATTCACCGGATCATGGCTGATATCCGATTACTAGCGATTCCAGCTTCACGGGGTCGAGTTGCAGACCCCGATCCGAACTGTGACCGGTTTTATAGATCCGCGCCCCCTTGCGGGGTGGCTTCCCTCTGTACCGGCCATTGTAGCACGTGTGTGGCCCAGGACGTAAGGGCCGTGATGATTTGACGTCGTCCCCACCTTCCTCACGGTTTGCACCGGCAGTCCCGTTAGAGTCCCCGACTTGACTCGCTGGCAACTAACGGTAGGGGTTGCGCTCGTTATAGGACTTAACCTGACACCTCACGGCACGAGCTGACGACAACCATGCAGCACCTTGCAATCCGTCCGAAGAAAACTCTATCTCTAAAGCTGTCGGACTGCATTTAAGCCCTGGTAAGGTTCCTCGCGTATCATCGAATTAAACCACATGCTCCACCGCTTGTGCGGGCCCCCGTCAATTCCTTTGAGTTTCATTCTTGCGAACGTACTCCCCAGGTGGGATACTTATCACTTTCGCTTGGCCGCCGAGACCGAGGTCCCGACAGCTAGTATCCATCGTTTACGGCGTGGACTACCGGGGTATCTAATCCCGTTCGCTACCCACGCTTTCGTCCATCAGTGTCAGTACGTTGTTGGTCACCTGCCTTCGCGATCGGTGTTCTATGTGATATCTATGCATTTCACCGCTACACCACATGTTCCGGCAACCCCACAACGACTCAAGACCACCAGTATCAAAGGCAATTCTACGGTTGAGCCGCAGACTTTCACCCCTGACTTAATGGCCCACCTACGGACCCTTTAAACCCAATGATTCCGGATAACGCTCGGACCCTCCGTATTACCGCGGCTGCTGGCACGGAGTTAGCCGGTCCTTATTCTTACGGTACCGTCAGCTATCCACACGTGGACAGGTTTCTTCCCGTATAAAAGCAGTTTACAACCCATAGGGCAGTCATCCTGCACGCGGCATGGCTGGATCAGGCTCCCGCCCATTGTCCAATATTCCTCACTGCTGCCTCCCGTAGGAGTCTGGTCCGTGTCTCAGTACCAGTGTGGGGGATCCCCCTCTCAGGGCCCCTAACCATCGTTGCCTTGGTAAGCCGTTACCTCACCAACCAGCTAATGGTACGCATGGCCATCCCTGTCCGATAAATCTTTAATCAAAATACCATGCAGTATCCCGATACCATGGGGCATTAATCCAAATTTCTCTGGGCTATTCCCCTGACAGGGGCAGGTTCCATACGCGTTCCGCACCCGTGCGCCGGTCGTCAGCAGTTTGCAAGCAAACTCTGTTACCCCTCGACTTGCATGTGTTAGGCCTGCCGCTAGCGTTCATCCTGAGCCAGGATCAAACTCTTCATTGTCTATCGTTAAATATCTATTCAACTCCCTAAAACAATACCCAAGTCCTTGACATCAAAATGGTTCTTTGTTATTCTCTTTTACGCTGTCTATACAATATGTCAAATGAACTTCTTATTCAATTCAAGAGAAAAAAAACGGGCCGAAAACAACCCTTTAACCCTCTCCTTATCGCCCTGCCCTATCAGCTAAGCGGGTGCAAATATAGAAAGGTTATTTT
>NZ_SRXX01000041.1 GCF_004804315.1 Flagellimonas onchidii | reverse complement strand
TGCAGACTTTTGAGGATTCCATACTTTTAGCAAAAGAAAAGCTCATCGAATACAATGAGCTTAAAGGTTCTTTTCAAGTGTCAGATTAACCACAACTGTCAGGTTAAGTAGTGGCTAGTACACTTTATGTCCGACAATCCGAATACTTTTGAAGAGGCGGTCGACATATGGCGACCCAACAACTTATACCCTGAAAACAGATACCGAATACCAGAATTATTTCTTGGGAAATTCTCTACTAGTGATGTTAAGAATGGAAGATCCAAAGCAATAGAAAAACATCTTATGTATGATAGGAAGAGAGAATCGTCATCGTCTTTTTTTTCATATATCATTTACGAATGGGACGGTTGGCCAGCACAAACTAAACGGGTTGTTTTTAGGGCTCCAGGTGGTCGAACGGCTTTTTTTACATACCAATCGTACAACAATTACTATATTGCCACACAAGTTCGAGCTGAACAAAATTTTACTCCTTCCCCTGAATTTTATGTGTTGAGAGGTTTTGGTAATAAAAGAAATAATAATGTAATCGAATATAATTATACTCCCGGTAATTAACTCAAATTATAATGGAAAAAAGGCTGTTGATGTTTTTTTTTATATTTCCGATTCTGGCATCTTCACAAGATGCAACTAGAAAAGGAGAATTCTTTTTTAATGCAGGGCCTGAATACAGAATAACGCCTATATATAGATTAAAAGCGTTTTCTTCCAAATCAATCTACACTAATCCAGATGCGCAAAATTCAGGCCCTGCATTAAATTTGGGAGTAGATTACTATATTACAGATAACTTTAGCATCGGATTTAAAAACTCCTTTCGTTATGATATGATTACATCCGGAATCAACGTTGTTGGTTCAATAGAACCTTCTATATCAAAAACAGAGAGAGATTTATTAGTTGGCTATCATTTTAATTTAAGTTATCAATTCCAAATTTTTAAAAAGGGTGATTTATTGTTTAGAATAGGTATTTCGTTATTAAATAGAAACAGCAATTTTACGGCGGTAGAATCTGTTTTTGACCAAAATGGACAAATAGTTGGAACAGTTTCATCCTTGTTAAATTATAATTATAGCGCAAATAAAATTTCCATTGGATATGTAAATGGAAGGTCTAAAATTATGTTGGGGACATATATCTCACAAAACACGTCTTATTTTGATGAAACTACTGCCTTTTGGATACCATTTATAAACTATAGTTTTGATTTCGCCAAACTGTGATGAAGTAAATCTCCAATGCCTGATTTCAGTTATTTAGTATTGGTTTTTATTTACTCTAGGTTGAAACTTTAATTTCTAAACAACCGTTTCCGAAAGATATACTTGTTGTACATATGTTGTACAGAAACAATAAAAACAAGGAAGCCTTCACTTTGGTATAGATTTTTGTTGTTGAGATTTTGAATATCCCGACATTTTGCTCAATACATTAATGAAGTAGTTTCCCATTAACTGGCACGTGGTGAACAAAAAAATGAATTTCCGTAGCGTTTATTGAATTTAAAGTATACATCGAATATTTGGTGAAAACGTTTTAAAAGAGACGGTATTAGAAAGGAAATTGGGTCGGCGACCATCACTTTTTAAAATGATGACCAAGCGGTCCAGAGCGTCACATTATTTTGAGTGTTTGCGCCAACCTTTTTCACGGTTTTCAATGGTTTCAATCGGTTTTGCGCAAACTCTTATAATATATACATGACAACAGATATGTCCAAGGTTGTTTCTTTTTAAACAAAATTGTAACAATTTCTTCCAGTGTTTATGGGGTCTACGGAACAATTTGACATTTTTTACTTTTCTCCAAAAACACTTGTAAAACAAGGGTGTAAACTATCGTAACGTCGCATTTGCGCGCTACCCTCTCGCCATACAAATCTTTTTCCGCTCCGCTCCAAATATTTTTATACACCATAACCAGTTATGTGCTTGATATAAAAACAAATCCATATTTGTTATGAACCACCCAAATAAAAGTATGTTGCAATGGAAACAACGTCCTTTTTTGAATTATCAATATTTAAAATTGTAGTTTTACACTATATCCATAAACCATTTTTATTGGGAAAACAAAGTAAATGAACATATAATCAATAGCGTTATGCTATAATCCATTCAAAGAAAACGACCAATTTTTAATACCGAGGATTATAAGCTGAACGCCCATCGCAAAGGGTGGGCTTCTCTTGTTCGGTGATGGTGCTTGGTCGTACCTCTTTGAATATAAGTTGAAGTACCGCCCTCATTCTTTTATGGGATAAGGGAATTGAACAAACACAGTCATACCGTAAAAGAACTGGTCGATGGAAGAACATATTTACAAGGAAACCGAATCTGCCAATGGGAGTCCCCGCTATACCTTCTTGGTCGGTTCCCCTAACCCGTCCGAAAATCTAAATATCAAAGTGAACTTAATGTTAAATCAGGTTGACCCTTCCATGAAGCCGTATACAATTGACCATGACATTGTGCGAAAAATGTACAGTCATGAAATAGGCGATATTGATGAAAACTCTTTGGTACTCTCCTATGTATACCACAACTACCACAAGAAAAAGGATGACATGGTAAGCATGGAAGCCTATTACCTGGAACTTAGGGAATACTTTTCTGACCTAAAGGCAAAGGGAAAATTCCCATTCGATGCTAAATAAACGGAGGCCAACATACTTTCTACTGTATGGCCTTGGCACCCTTTGAACCCGTTTTGGATCTATAAAGTTCCATAAGCTCTTGCATATCCTCCCCTACTTTCTTTTGCAGCACCCTTGCATATAGCTGGGTAGTGGACAGTTTTGTATGTCCCAAGAGTTTTGAAACAGTCTCTATTGGAACACCATTGGACAATGTTACCGAAGTGGCAAAGGTGTGTCTTGCGGTATGGAAAGTCATTTTTTTACGAATACCGCAGGCATCAGCAATTTCTTTCAAGGTTCTGTTTATCATTTGATTGCTATACCTCGGCAATAAGCCACCTTCTTCAATAATCTGCGGTTCTTCCTGATATTTTTCAATAATTTCCAAAGCTTTCGGTAGTAAGGGTATTCTTAGGGGTTCTTCGGTTTTGGTTCTTTTAGTGTACAGCCAATTATTTCCATCGATTCCTTTAACTAAATGCTTGGCCTTTAAACCTTCAACATCTATAAACGAAAGCCCTGTGTAACAAGCAAAAATAAAAAGATCTTTAATCTGCTCGGTACTGGATTTTTTAAATGTGGTCTCTTCAATCAAACATAAATCTCGCTCTGTCAAAAATTGACGCTCCGTTTTTTCAAAACGCAATTTAAAATTCACAAATGGGTCTTTTTCCAACCATTCCAGCCGTACACCAAGTTTGGAAATCTTTTTGAGTCGTTCCATATGTTTCATTGCACCATTATTAGTACAACCCATTCGGGTAGAAGGCTTATACTTTCTTACATACTGTTCAAAGTCAATAATAAAACCATAGTTCAATTTCTTTAAGGTGATATCTTTTACTTTTAGTTCTTCTTCAAGGAACTTTTTGATGCAACGTTGGGTACTATAATAGTTTTTCATGGTACCCGGCTTAAGTATGTTGACCATTGTAATATTATGATAAGCTATCAAATCCAATAAGGTCTTACCACAATCATCTTCTTTGAGGAATCTTGCCTTGACCGAAGCAGAAGTAATATCCGCATCTTCTTGTAAAAGCTGACGATGCGCTTCGTGAAGACCTGTAAAAACTTGATCCAAGTACTTATTCAGGGAGATTACATAGTTGGAATGACCTCTTCCTCTTTTGCGTTTTTCGTCCCAAAGGGACACCGATAATTCACGATTTAGGCTAAATTCAGCTCTTTTTCCATCTATGGTTACACGGGCATATATCTTAATGCTCCCCTTTTCCAAATTCAATTTTCGGGTGATGAATACGACTGACAATCTACTGCTTTCCAACATCTTAAATAGCTTTTAAAAATTTAACATCATGGTAAAAAACACAAGGCCAATTACCTTCAAAAGCTACTTCAAGGTACAAAAAAATGGATGGTTAACAATTCCCGATTTGGACACCAACGATTCGTTTTCATGTGGTTTCAGATGGTTTCTTTTGAAATCCTCAAAAACATAAAACGTTGCAAATCAGGTGATTTGCAACGTTATGCAACTATATGAAAACAGTGAAGTCGGGATGACTGGATTCGAACCAGCGACCACACGCACCCCATGCGTGTACGCTACCAGACTGCGCCACATCCCGAAGTAGCTTAAATACTGTATTTCAGTATTTTAATCACATCTATAAAATATCTTTTTAAATCCAACGTTGCTAAATAAACGTATTTTTTATAAATTCTTGTGCAAATTTTGTGCAAATGCTACAAGCCGATATTTTCATAGATACAAGACGAAAAACTCAAAAGGGTTTTCCAATCAAGCTGCAAATATATTGTACTTTAACCCAACAACGCAAGTACATTCACACCAAATTATACCAAAACAGCAAAACAAGGAAATCAGTAGAGGCTCAACATGCTCTATCCAAGCTATTAAACCGTATTAAGCCTATACAAGAATTAACTTTAGAAGAAGCCTACCCACTACTCAATAAAGAAGGTGACCTAGAAATAATGGCAATGAAGTTAAAGCTGGAAAAATTTAAAGCCAATGTGGATTTTTTCGCTTTTACCAAAAAACTCATTTCTGAAAAGGAAATCCAAGGAATGGACACCAAAGCATTTGAAGCTGCAATAAGGGAAGTTAAAAACTACACCAATCAAGAAACCTTCAACTTAAATGATATTACTTATACATGGGTAAAAGATTATAAGTTATTCAAAATCAAGAATGGAACGAATGAAGGAGGTATCAGCTATTACCTAAGGACTATACGAACCATTCACAATGAAGCCATAAAAAGAGATTTGGGAGTCAAAGACACCAAACCCTTTAAAGGATTGATTTCAAACATACCAAGTGCTGAGCATGATTTAAAAGATTGGAAAGTTGAAGATATACACAGGCTTCAGAAATTTGAGCATTCTAGGGCTACGGATAAAACCAAAGAAAACATGCAAAGGGCAATAGACATTTTTATGTTTCAAATTGCTATCGGAGGGCATGATTTGGTTGATGTAGCCAATTTAAGGTGGTCTAACATCAAGGGAAGTAGATTAATCTTCAAAAGATACAAGAACAGAAACAAACCAGGTGGAGGTAGAACGGTAAACAATATTATTCTCCCCTTTGCACAAGAAGTAATTGACAAATACGGAGATAAATCCAATGAGCAAATATTTAAGTTTCATGGAGATCCCAAAAAAGGAACATACACCCATAGACTATATTATGCTACGTTAAAGAGGATTTCTAAAGAGCTTGGTATTGCCCCCGCTCTTGCTACCAAAACACCGAGATACGTATTTAGAACAGTAGCAGGTGAACTACTCATACATGATTTGATAATAGAAAGTATTTTAGGGCATAAACCAACTACAACTAATCGGAAATATCAAAAAGGTGTTAAGCATGAAGTTCAAGATGAAGCTCACGAAAATGTATTTCGTAAAATTTACAAGAACCCAAAACCTTTCTTTTAATTGTAATAGTTAAGACTTAATCTGACAATCTTAATAAATTAGTTTAACCCTTAAATTAGATTTGTCAGATGAGTACAGAAGAAAAGATCATCAAACCAAAGTTAGGATTATTAGAACTTGCC
>NZ_SRXX01000040.1 GCF_004804315.1 Flagellimonas onchidii | reverse complement strand
TGCAGACTTTTGAGGATTCCATACTTTTAGCAAAAGAAAAGCTCATCGAATACAATGAGCTTAAAGGTTCTTTTCAAGTGTCAGATTAACCACAACTGTCAGGTTAAGTAGTGGCTAGTACACTTAAGGCTAACAAGTCAATCGGTTGATTTTTTTATAGAAATGTTATAGAGTTCAGAACTAATGAAAATAATGGCATTTTCTGAGACATATCCATTAAATATATTTAAATCAAAGTCCTTTGCATATTTTTTATTGAGCAGATTTTTGATACTCTTATATTCTTTTCCGTTCAATGTAATGTAGTTCAAATGAATATGCCTTTGTGATTGGTCATCCAATTTTTCTATCCATTTCGAGTCGCCAGAAACAGTTGTTGAGTTCAAGTTTGCACCAACAAGATAAGTCTCCCCCAAATCACACATTAAAAATTTTGCCCCCTGCAAATCTGCTCCAATAAAACTTGTTTTAATTAAACTACAGGCTGTAAAGTATGATTCTCTTAGATTAGTGCCGTAGAAGTCACTTCCATCTAAAATACAATTATCAAAAATGGTACGACCCAAGTTTGATTGATAAAACCAAGTGTTTTTAAATGTGAATTTTGAAAACTCTGTATAAGGCAAGTAGCATGACTTCAAATCGTTCTCATGATGGTTTAATTTTTGAAGTCTTCGGATATTACCCCTTATTCTATACATTGCTTCCTTTTCTTCCCATTCCCGATAATCATCGATTTCTTCCTCTAATCTTTCAATTTTCAACCTTCTTTCTTCAGATTGTTTTTCAATATCTCTTTTTTGATTTTTGTAATTGTCATAGATGGATAAAACAATACCAAAAATCAATAAGTCTCCTAAAACGCCATGAAGTTCCACGATTAAATTTTCTATAAACTCTTGATTTCCGAACCCACCATTTACCCATGTTAAGTCAATGGAGGTCAGTATGAATAACATCAAAATGAAAATAAAGACAAAAAAATAGGTTGTCTTGTGGATTCCAAATAAACGTGTTATTCTTTCTCTTAGGCTTTTCATAGAAAAATTTGTCTATTTAGAATCTCATTTCTTAATCTTAAAAGTATTTCTTGTTTGTCAAGAATTTCATACTGTTCTTTTTTGTCTAAAACAGAGGAGATTTCCTCAAAACTATAATGTTCGTCTCCAAAGTATAAGGAACGTATGTTTTCCGAAGGGTAAATGTGATATAAATCTTTAATCTTATCCTTATTTAAGTCTAGGTCTATTAAAGGGGAAAAATTATAGATTTCGTACTTGTAAAGTCTTTGTTTATTACTCCAAATAACCCACTTGTCCTTTTCATTAACATAACCCAGAATCTGAACTTCTTCTTTCAGGTTATATAGCTTATCAAAAGGTGAGGAAATATGTAATTGATTGAATATGCCCTTCGTCATTTTTTTATTATCAAGCTTGACAACACTGATTTTTATTGTTGTTTCATTAGTGAAGATTTTGCCAAAGTCCATTTTTTGTAGTCTTAGTTATTCTTGAAAAACTCGTTTTAGTGTAGCAGAAAGCTATCTTTTCTAATATGTTTGTTGAGATTCTGACAGGGGGGATATAAATATAAGGAATGACAAAGAAAAACATATAGATAAAACTGTATAGGGTCTTGTTTTGATATGCATATATTGATTAAACCAAGCCTGTCGTCACCAAAATGACCAAAAAGGTGGTAACATAATGGGTATATGTAGAATTATTATTCATAATACTATAATTCTGATATAATGATCTACAGTTTACCATTGTAACAATCTTATTGTACAGTGGTGGACACCTTTCTCTACTATTTGGGCATTTACATTCTTGTGATTCTAGTCTTAAAAGTACCATTTGACCTGCCTTAAACCCTTGCTGATACGTGGTTTAACTTACTATTTACTAATAGTTTATATTTTTGTGGCATCCATTTTTAAGTGGTATCTTTGCAATAGCTGAATCAGCTAATCTTCCACTAGATTTAACCATCATTTTTTAACGGTTCGACCAAGAACCTCCCAAATCTATTTTTACCATGAACAAGACTTTCTACAAGAGCGTTGTGCTTCCTATTGACCTAATTGAAGCGGTCAACAAAATCGGTTTCTCCATCATTAAAAGGCAAAAGGCTTTTCATTTCATCGACCTACTGGTTCGGGATTCCATACAGGAGCATGGTTCAATGTATGCCCTTGTCCCTTTTAGTGCCAATCTCTTCCGTGAGGTTTTCAATTCCAAATATCAAGAGTTTCTAAGACTTTTATTGGATACCGACATCGTACAATGTGATGAAAAGTATAGTAAGGATTCAGGCAAGTCAAAGTTTTACAGAATCAATCCAGATATTATCCAGAACATGGATACTACAGCCGAACAAAAGGTAAAATACACGTACAAGTATGTCCAAGACTTGAAAGAGGAAAAGTTCTTAAATGGTTTTGAGACCTTTTACAACAGCCTTGACATACCTTATGATGAACTTTACCATGCTATAGACGACCATGTGTACAACATCGGTGAGGATGGATTAAAGGTCAATTACTCAATTGAAGATGGCAAGCTCCCGATACTCCATGATGATGGGGAAATCAATTACGAATACAGAGACAGGGCAATCAAGAAAGCCTGTAAAGTGGGAAAGGAACTTATACAGGACGGTGATAAGTATTACATGGATACTGTAAAGGACTATTTGTCGGGCAAAAAGCACAGGATAATGTTGTCCTATACCCAATCGGTCAAGAACATGGAACAGGGAAGCCTATATGCCAAACGCAACAGGACGAACCAACGCCTTGACCACAACTTTACCACATTGCCAAAGACTTTGTTGAAGATAATAATGCATAAAAATGGTCTTGGGGAGATTGATGCCACCAATAGCCAGTATGCTATCTTGGGAAATATAATAAAGGATGTTGTGCATGACGGTTTTGTGCAAGATTCAACTGGTGGTGTATTGTATGAAGAAGTCCAGGGCGTTCTTGGCTGTGACAGGGACACGGCAAAGACCACAATGATGCAAGTGGTCTATTCCAAGCCGACCACAAAGAGTTCCGAAAAGGAAAAGATTAGGGAACGTTACCCTGAAATGATTGCATATGTCGATGATTACAAGGTCAAATGGGACTATAAACAGTTGCCGATAAAGATGCAGAAGGAAGAAGCCCTCATCTATGTGGACGGAGCTTTGGACAAGCTCTATGATTTGGGCATCAATTGCATTACAAAGCACGATTCAGTGATATTCTTTGAAAAGGATAGGAAAATCGTAAAAAGTGTCCTTGATGTAGTCTTGAAAGAAAAGAATTATATACTTGACCTATCATGAAAGAACTGAGTCAAGCTTACCAAAAAGGAACAAAGACCTACACACAGATTCGCTCTTCTTGTCGAGCCTATATCTATGAGGTAACTGATTCAAAAACTGACCATATCTACTATGAGGTATTCGAGAGAAGGTACAACAGACGTTTCGATTGCATCAGCTACCCAACTGATAAAGCATTCGGAAAATGGGCATGGTGCATATCAAGGGGAATAGACGATCAAAAGGCACTTAGAGTAGCCATTAAATGGTTTGAATTTCCTAATACAGAAAAAATTGCGGCTTGATACTCATTTATAAAAAAAACAATTTATTACTTTATAGTACAAAACAGTCGTTATTGCCAATTCTATTTCGTAAAGGTTATATTGATAATAACTGGAATGAAGCAAATAGGCAATTTATTATGTAACAAAGAATGCTGTAAGCAATAACCTAATGTTTTTTACTAGTTTTTAAAATGAGTTCTAAAATCGAAAGGAAGTTAAAAGCAAGATGGAAACATCAGGAAGTAAGAATATGGTTAATAGTAAAAACCATCAAATCGGGAAAAGGGGATTGGACTAAGTATTTAGGAAAATTTGAATGGAAAGAAAAAACTTTTCTCCCTCTTTCCTATGTTGGAGATTTGAAAAATCCAGGTGCCAATAAAAACCCCCAAGATCTGAGGGGAATAGAACTTGACAACATTGATTTTGATGGAGCAAACTTAACGGGCGTTAATTTTAAATATGCCTCGCTAAATGATGTGAATTTCACTAATTGCACGATACAGGGAATCGCTTCAAACTTTTCTAATTCTCATATTCTCTCTTGCAAATTTGAAAATTGCAACTTGATGCATGCAAAAATCAAGAAATCAATTATTAGCCTCAGCTCTTTTAAATCAGCGAATTTATACAATGTGGATTTAAGCAACTCAACAATTAGATATTCAGATTTATCTGATTCAAATATGATTCAAGCTAATCTTAAAAATGTAAATTTCTATTTATCCCCGTTGAGAAATGTAGACATTGATTTTAGCACAAAATTTGGACTGGATTATAATTGGAAAGTGTTTCAGCCGAAAGGTAAGATTCTATTAAATGAAAAAATTGTTAGGGATAAACCTAAGTATTTTTATGATGATGAAGACGAAGAATTTAAAGATAGAAGTGATGAATACAATCATACTGCATCGGTATATAGGGAATTAAAATTATCGGCAAAAAGGAAAGGTTTATATGAACTTGGAGGAGTTTTTCATTTTCATGAACAAAAGTGTTTAAGGAAAGCGTTTCAAAGTGACAAATACTCTCATACAAAATTTGCCTGGAAGCTATTAAATGAAATTATCACTGGATATGGAGAAAAACCTTTTAGAACTTTTCTAATCTCATTATTGGTGATTTTCTCATTCTCTTTCACATTTTTATTTTTTGGGTTTAATTATTTTGGTGAACCTGAACCAAGAATGGTAAAAAGAGAACTAGCATTATCACTTGATGAATTAATTCCAACATTTAACGATTTGGCCCTTTCCTTTTACATGAGTACAGTGACATTTACAACCTTAGGATATGGTGATGCGCATCCAATTGGCTTGACCAAGATTTTTGCAGGTATTGAAGCCTTACTAGGAATAATTTTGATTTCAATGTTTGTTGTAACGATTTCAAGAGTTACAATTAGAGATTAGTATTTGTAAAATTCCATTTAAGCCACTTTTTTCATCTTTTAATCTCTTAGTATAAAAATTCAAAAAATACTCTTCTATAATTACATTGCATCAGTTTTCTTTGGTCTGCTGAAATTTAGAGGGGGGAGGGAAGTTTTCGTTTTGAAATGGTGGGGGCTTTAATGGGGGCCTTTGAGTCAAGGGTATTTACTCTAAAAATGGATATATTGCATAAAAAGGCAACCCTATGGGATACTACGATGATCAGCCAGACCCAAAAAGACGAGGTTATGATTACAAAGGAAGATGGATAGGTAAGGAGAAATGGGAAAGGGAAACAAAGAATAGCGGGGGCGGTGGTATACTTGGCTTACTAGCATTGTTCGTTCTGTTTGGGCTTGGTTATTTCGTTTCTCAATCATCAAAGGATTGCAACGTTTTTTGCCAGATTAACAAATGGGCGACCAACACAACAAACAATATATTAGGAAAAGAGCCTCCCAAAATAGTTCAGTATAAAAAAATCATCAATACCAAACCTGGCGAGAATTGGATTATTGAAAGATATAAAAATGAAGGAAGTTCGTGGTATCAAAAATTTTGCGATAGCACACTCAAAATAATGCTTTGTGATGGGGCATTCATGAACAAGATGATTTTAAAGGATTCTGCTTGGGGGAGGGAAAGTGATTGGTCATATATCAACGAAAGACTTGAAGTGTATAACTTAAACATTGAATTAGTTAGGGAAGCTTATAATGTCTTGGAATTGAAACAAGAATATCCGATTGACAAATAAGTACTACTAAAACTACCTTACGTTTTATCATAACCCCATGACACTTTCCGACACCACAAGACCAATCAAGAAGCCTTTAACTTAAACGATATTACCTATACATGGGTCAAAGATTATAAATTGTTCAAAATCAAGAATGGAACGAATGAAGGAGGTATTAGCTATTATCTAAGAACCATTCGTACTATTCACAATGAAGCTATAAAAAGAGATTTGGGAGTAAAAGACACCAAACCTTTTAAAGGGCTGATTTCGAATATTCCAAGTGCTGAACATGATTTAAAAAGTTGGAAAGTCGAAGATATTCACAGACTTCAAAAATTTGAACATTCAAAGGCAACCGACAAAACCAAAGAAAGCATGCAAAGGGCAATTTTTTATGTTTCAAGTTGTTATCGGAGGGCATGATTTGATTGATGTTGCGAATTTAAGGTGGTCTAACATTAAAGTGTACTAGCCACTACTTAACCTGACAGTTGTGGTTAATCTGACACTTGAAAAGAACCTTTAAGCTCATTGTATTCGATGAGCTTTTCTTTTGCTAAAAGTATGGAATCCTCAAAAGTCTGCAAA
>NZ_SRXX01000004.1 GCF_004804315.1 Flagellimonas onchidii | reverse complement strand
CCCTTTGCAGACTTTTGAGGATTCCATACTTTTAGCAAAAGAAAAGCTCATCGAATACAATGAGCTTAAAGGTTCTTTTCAAGTGTCAGATTAACCACAACTGTCAGGTTAAGTAGTGGCTAGTACATATAAGTAAATACTATTTATTCACACTAGTAATGTACTTCTGCAGCGCCATCGTCATTGACGGCGTTTCAGGAGTTGGTGCCTGAATGTCAATTCGAAGTCCAGCCGCTGTAGCCGCTTTAACGGTACTGTTGCCAAATACTGCTATGCGCGTGTTGTTCTGTTCAAAGTCTGGGAAATTCTTTAAAAGTGATTCAATGCCCGATGGGCTAAAGAACACCAAAACATCATAATAAACGTTCCTTAGGTCGGAAAGGTCGCTGATTACGGTTTTGTAGAATATACCACGTTTCCAGTCAACCTGAAGCTCGTCCAATGCTTGGGGAACAATGGCCTTTAATGTATCCGATGATGGTAAAAGGAATTTTTCATCCTTGTACTTTTTGATCAAAGGAACTAGTTCGTTGAAGGTGCGTTTGCCCACATAAATTTTACGCTTACGATAAACCACATACTTTTGGAGATAGAAGGCAACCGCTTCGGACTGACAAAAATATTTCATGGTATCAGGAACCTTGAAGCGCATTTCTTCAGCAATCCTAAAAAAATGATCAACAGAATTTCTACTGGTAAGAATTATGGCCGTAAAATTGTTAAGATCAATTTTTTGCTGTCTTACACTTTTGGCTTGAACTCCTTCAACATGGATGAAAGGTCTAAAGTCTACTTTTACCTTCTCTTTCTCAATTAATCTTGAATAAGGGGAATTTTCGATTTTAGGTTCAGGTTGGGAAACCAAAATTGTCTTTACTTTCATAAACTTTCAATCTTTAAGATAGGTTCCAACTATCACTAGGGGTGCAATTTCGAGTGTGCAAAGGTACAAAATAAAATAGAACAAATACGGAGTGAGCACTTTTTGATAGTTCTTCAATAGCTTTATGAATCCTATGGCATTAATCGAAACAATTAAGACAAACGCCGTATAAAACACAATTTTAGAGTCATTTGCAATGTATATGAGTACAACGTTTGCCACAAACATAATCAGGCTACTGTAGTTCAGGTATGTAGTTTTGTTGAACAAAACTTCCGTTATCAAACCTTGCGTGTCAAAAATGTAGGCCTTCGTGAGTTGAAGCAGCAGCTTGACCAACTGAAATGCTACGATTCCTCCCAATATCATAAAAAAAAGGGTTGAAAGATTCTGATTTTCAACAACAAGAAAGGAGGTGAAAACCAAAAACAAGAACAATGAAAAATTTAGCAACTGGAAGATGGTTAATAAGATATGGAACCAATTGAACAGTGCTCCTTTTTTACTATGAAGCACCACATATTTGTTGTTAAAAGGTAGAATCATAAAGTTCATGAATCTACTTTGAAACAAATATTTTCCCACGGCCAAAACGACTAGACTTGCAAAAAGTACTAGGGTTATCCAGTCAATCGAGTGCACAGCCTTGTATATTGGATTCATTTGGTCATTTTAATTGGGATGCCGTTAAGGCCGGAGAGCAGTCCGTTTTCAGAAATACCAATTCGAAAATACCCAGGGTTTTCTAGTTTAGATTTTGGAAGCTTAAATTTATAAAAGGCTGTGTCCTTTGGCTTAAGACTTGGTGGATTTTTCTTGGTCTCTTCCACAGTCAACGGCATCAATTGTTTTACTTGTTTATACTTATTTGAATACGCTATTGTATATCTTAATCGGTTCAAAGGTATTTCAAAGGGGTATGGATTATATACCTTTAGGGAATATTGATTTGAACCAACCACTTTATCTACAATGCACTGCAGTCTTCGGTAGGATTGAAAATCATCCATAAAAATACCATAAAAGACCGTGCTGTCTGGATGTTTGTATGAAAAGTCACCCTCTTTCCTATACTTTGATGAATATAGAATTTTTTCACCCCTTACCCGTTCCTCCGAACCGTCAATCGAATATTGGTTCTTTCTATACATATAATTATTGAGAGAAAAAGAAGATTCCCCTGAATAAAATTCATACATGGGGGATCTTCGGTATGAATTCTCAAAAATTACAGGTGCACCTTTCGCTTTGGATTTCAATGATTGAACCCACTCTTTGTTACCATGGGTTTCAAACAATAAAGGAACCAGAGGTTGATAGATCAACCACACTCTGGCGTATAAAAGAATTATCAAACTTATAAGACCCATACGGTACATCCATTTTCTACTTTGGGCATTTTTCAATAAGTGGTTGAAGGCAAGAACTGCCATAGATATGGAAACCACGATAATCCATTGAGTTTGCACCCTACGATTAAAACTGGATATAAAAAAGAAAATAAGAACTCCGTATGTTAGGTATTTAAGGGCTTTAGTAAACTTGTCGGTTCCTTTTGTTTTTATTAGGGACAAATAAACCCAATAGAAAAGAAGTCCAAAAATGGCCACAAGATTTACAAGGTACCCAAGAGTGAATTTTTCAAAAGAATATGCTTGATTGGGTCTTTCGAACAAGTGGTATTTGATTGAAACAAAATCGTGCTCGTACAACCACATAAAATGTGGAGTATAAAAAAGCAACGCAACCAAAACGGCAAGCCAGGCTCTACCATTTCGAACTAATTGGATATTTGAAAGAAAAACAAAAAATATTACCAAAACCGCATGATATTTACTGTACATCAAAGCAGCCATAACAAGCCCTAAGAAAAAGGAAATCCAAATCGTTGGGGTTTCTAGAAAACGTTTATATAGATATAGGAATAGAGCTGTGAAAAACAGCAAAGGGGTATCTGGTAGTGTCAAAAATCCATACGCGTTCATTAAGGTCATCGAAAACAACAACAAGAAAAAATGGATGACATAATCGTTCTTTTTTGGATGGTCAATAAGCAACCATAAAAAACAATATGTTCCAACAGAAAGTACACAGCTCATAAAACGCACCCCGAGCTCACCTTCAAAGAACAAGCTGCTCAATTTAATGAGGAAAGCCACCATAGGTGGGTGGTCAAAATATCCCCAATCAAGGTTTTGTGCATAGTACCAATAATATGCCTCATCATAGATAAGTTCGGTAAAATAGCTTTGCAAAAGATTGAGAATAAAAAGGACAGCCAGAAGAATAAGGAAAAGTCTAGGAAACTTTTGGGTCATCAAATGGGATTTTAGAAGGTTCAAAGTTACAAATATTGAATTACAGCACAGCAATTAAAGCATAGATCAAGACCTGTGGGCAACACAGAAAACCGTATTTTAGCGCTTCTAATCCAAAACGAATGGCAGACGGTCTGGTAATCATACCCACTTTCAATGAAATTGAGAACATTGAAGCCATTGTGAAAACGGTTTTTGATTTAAAAAAAGACTTTCATGTTTTGGTGGTGGATGATAATTCTCCTGATGGCACAGCTCTAAACGTACAAAAATTACAGGAGCAGTTTCCAAAGCGTCTTTTTTTGGAGGTACGAAAGGAAAAATCTGGATTAGGCACTGCCTATATCCATGGCTTCAAATGGGCTTTGGAGCGGGATTATGAGTACATTTTTGAAATGGATGCCGATTTTTCGCATCGACCAGCAGATTTATCCCGATTGCATCGTGCTTGCCTCGATGGAGCAGATGTTGCTATAGGTTCTCGATATAAAAAAGGAGTAAATGTGGTGAACTGGCCACTTTTTAGAATCTTGTTGTCCTATGGAGCTTCATTTTATGTGAAAATAATTACCGGAATGCGGGTCCATGACCCTACAGCTGGATTTATTTGCTACCATAGAAAGGTTTTGGAAGGAATCAATTTGGATGCTGTGCGTTTTATCGGATACGCTTTTCAAATTGAAATGAAATATCGAGCCTACCTTAAGGGTTTTAAAATTCAGGAGGTATCCATAATTTTTACCGATAGGGTCAATGGAAAGTCCAAAATGAATTCTGCTATTATCCGTGAGGCCATTTTTGGTGTAATAGCAATGAAATTTAGAAGCATATTTTTTAAAAAGAATTTTTGATAATGTCCAAAACCCTTCTAAAAAATGCCACTGTTGTTAATGAAAACAGAGTTTTTGAAACAGATGTGTTGTTGCAAGACGATTATATCGTTCGGTTAGATCCAGATATTTCGGATGCCAATGCCAAAACCTTTGATTTGGAAGGAGACTTGCTCTTTCCGGGAATAATTGATGACCAAGTTCATTTTAGGGAGCCGGGACTCACCCATAAAGGAGACATTGCCTCGGAAAGTAGGGCAGCTATTGCTGGGGGTATTACTTCCTTCATGGAACAGCCCAATACCATTCCGCAGACAACCACAATAGAGAAACTCGAAGAAAAGTTCGCAATAGCTGCTAAAGATTCTTTTGCCAATTATTCTTTTTTGTTCGGTGGAACCAATGATAATTTGGAAGAACTAAAAAAACTTAATAAAAAGTCGTGTTCAGGAGTAAAGCTGTTCTTAGGGTCTTCCACAGGGAATATGCTCGTTGATAACGAAGCGGTTCTTGAAAAAATATTCAAAAACACCGAAATGGTCATTTCCACTCACTGTGAAGATGAGAACACCATCCGGGCAAATATGGCCAAATACAAGGAAATGTATGGTGATGATATTCCAATAGGCACGCATCCTATTATAAGAAGCGAGGAGGCCTGTTATCTTTCCTCATCAAAAGCTATCGCATTGGCGAAGAAGACTGGTGCAAGACTTCATGTTTTTCATCTTTCAACCGGTATTGAAACCGATTTGTTTACCAATAAGATTCCTTTGGAGGAAAAAAAGATTACCGCAGAGGTATGTATTCACCATCTTTGGTTTTCTGACGAAGATTATGACGAAAAGGGAACCTTGATCAAATGGAATCCGGCAGTTAAGACCAAATCTGATAGAGAAAGGCTATGGGATGCACTTCTGGACGACAGAATTGACGTTATAGCTACAGATCATGCACCGCACACCATTCAGGAAAAAAATAACCCCTACACCAAAGCACCTTCAGGTGGGCCGTTGGTACAACATGCGTTGCTGGCCATGTTACAAAAACAGGAGGAAGGAAGAATCACTTTGGAGAAAATCGTTGAGAAAATGTGCCATAATCCGGCCAAGCTTTTTGATTTGGACAAGCGCGGCTTTATTCGAGAAGGATATTATGCTGATTTGGTTCAGATCAATCGAAATACCCAAAACGAAGTTAAAAAAGCTAATATTTTGTATAAATGTGGGTGGTCTCCGTTTGAAGGCGTTACTTTTGGGTCTGAGATCATGCGTACTTTTATAAATGGCCACTTGGCCTTTGAGTTAGGTAATTTTTCACCGAAAAAGAATGCAAAACGACTCACTTTTGATCGATAAAATATGGTAAGGATCATTCCAATATTTTTAGCATTGATTATGTTTTCCTGCAATGAAAAAGTTGTGGAAAAACCCGAAAACCTAATTCCCAAAGAAAAAATGGTACAGATTTTACATGATCTGGCAGTATTAAATTCGATAAAATCCACCAATCAATTGATGTTGGACCAGAACAATATCAAAATCATGGATTTTCTTTACGAAAAATATGGTATCGATAGCGTGCAATATGTGCAAAGTGATTTATACTATGCTTCCATTCCTTTGGAATACCAGTCCATTTATGAAAAAGTAGAGGCCATATTGGAAAAAAAGTCCAGTGATTTTGAGCAAATTACACAGAAAAGAAATGACAGTGCTCGAAAAGCACGCGAAAAGAAAAAAGAGGTAAACAATACTAAGAAGACAGTGTCCGATTTGTAAGTATTGAGCAACAGAATTTTATTGCCTTGTCCAAGTCTTCAAATTCGAAATCAATAGCATCTTTGATTTTCTTGTTACTGTAGGTTTCCTGATAATATAAACCTTTCACCATATTTTTGGTTAATTTCCTTCTTTTACCCAATAAATTACTCTTTAGCCAGTCAGTTCTCCAGGCTATTTCAAGAAGCCAAAATGGAATAGGTTTAGAAGGAGCACTTACCTGGAGCTCTGAGGCCATTTTTTGAAAGAGTTCTTTATAGGTAAGGTTTTCATTGACCAAAATAAATTGCTCACGGCTAATGTTGGATTTCATTAATTTCACCATGGCCCCGACCACATCATGGATTGAAACAAACCCTGTGCCGCCAGGAAAATAGCTTTTTTTCTCTTTAGAGGCATACTTGAAAAATGTACCGCTTCCAGTATGCCAAAAACCAGGACCTAAAATAACCCCTGGGTTTACAACAACTACTTGTAGACCTTCTTGAGACCCTCGCCAAACCTCTAATTCCGCTTCATGCTTGGTTAGCCCGTAAACGGAAACATTGGTATCTTTCCATTCGTTTTCCTCAGTAGTAACCTTGCCTTTTGAACTTGGGCCTATAGCCGCAATGGAACTCACATAACAGAGTTTCTTTACTTGATGTTCCAAACTAAGATTGACAATGTTCGCCGTACCTTCTACATTGGCTTGGACCAATGCCGTGTAATCTTTTGGACTAAAGGAAATCAAAGCGGCGCAGTGGTATACCAATTCTATCCCCTCAAAAAGGGGGATAAGGGAACTAATGTCAGAAATATCAGCCTTGACCCATGTAATTCTTTGAAGCAGGGTTGAAGGTGTATCAGTATAGTATCCAAAAACCTCTTCGACTTTGTTTATCGAATCTTTCTTTCGATAGCTCGCTCTAATATTTTCCCCGCTTTTTGCCAACTGATACAATAAATGGGAGCCAACAAGTCCAGTACCTCCTGTAACCAAAATCATTAGGTAAAAGTACCCAATTGGATTGGATTTATTCAGGTATATGGGAACTTTCATTTTATATTTGCAGCTATTCTAAAAGATTTTGACGGTGAAGAATTTTGTTCAAGAATTGCAATGGAGGGGGATGGTGCATGATGTTATGCCCGGTGCCGAGGAGCATCTTATGGAAGGTATGCAAGCAGCTTATGTGGGAATTGACCCAACAGCAGATTCACTCCATATAGGTCATTTGGTTAGTGTGATGATGCTAAGGCATTTTCAATTGGCTGGCCATAAACCTTTTGCTTTGGTAGGAGGAGCTACAGGAATGATTGGTGACCCTTCAGGGAAATCCGCCGAGAGAAATCTTTTGGACGAAAAAACGCTTCGACACAATCAAGAAGCCATAAAGGCACAGTTGAGTCGTTTTTTGGATTTTGAAAGTGACGAGCCCAATGCAGCTGTTCTTGTTAACAACTATGATTGGATGAAGAATTTTTCCTTCCTTGATTTTATCAGGGATGTCGGAAAGCATATTACGGTCAATTATATGATGGCCAAGGATTCGGTTAAAAAACGTCTTTCATCCGATGCCAAAGAAGGTATGTCGTTCACTGAATTTACATACCAGTTGGTGCAGGGGTATGACTTTTTGCACCTCTACCAAAACCACAATTGTACCCTTCAAATGGGAGGTAGTGATCAGTGGGGCAACATTACCACGGGAACTGAACTTATCAGAAGAATTGGCGGAGGGAAAGGTTTTGCCTTGACCTGTCCGTTGATTACCAAGGCCGATGGTACAAAATTTGGGAAAACCGAAGGTGGAAACGTTTGGCTGGATGCGGAACGTACCTCCCCATATAAATTTTACCAGTATTGGTTGAATACTTCTGATGAGGATGCTGAGAAGTATATCAAGATTTTCACTTTTCTGACGCAAGAAGAAATTGAAGGATTAGTTTCGGAGCACAAGGAAGCACCTCATTTAAGGGTGTTGCAGAAAAAGCTTGCAGAGGAAATTACAATTATGGTGCATTCCAAAGCGGATTTGGATAATGCCATTGCGGCAAGTAATATTTTGTTTGGAAAGTCTACTTCTGACGATTTGAAACAGTTGGATGAGAAGACTTTTCTTGATGTTTTTGAAGGCGTACCCCAAGCCCAAGTGTCCAAGGCCGATATCACCGATGGATTGGATATGATTGGGGCTTTGGCTGCAAAAACAGGATTTTTAGGTTCGAACGGAGAAGCCAGAAGAGAATTGAAACAGAATTCCATCTCGGTAAACAAGCAAAAGGTAAAAGAGGACTACCAGATCACCGAGGCTGATTTGATCAATGACAAGTTTGTGTTGCTTCAAAGAGGTAAGAAAAACTATTTTGTTCTGGTTGTCGACTAGTCAGCGCAACGTTTATTGCGATTCTTTATCTACAAAATGAATCAATACTTTAAAAATGAAAAAAGCAAGTATTCTTTTTGTACTGCTGTGTATACTCAATAGCTGTTTTTCTGGCGATGATTATGTGGTTGATGCAGCCTTAAATGGCACATGGGTTTTAGAAAGGGCAATTTGCTTCTGTGGTTTTGATGAGGACTTTGACTTTAGCGCCCATAAATTGACTTTTGACAGTTCTGAGCAACGGGTGATTGTAGAAAATTCGGACGACACTTCTTGGTTTGTAACCGAATCAGGTACATATACTTTTATAAACGATGGAGGTAAGATCAACATAAATGGAAAGCTCTATACCTACCAAAGAAGAGGAGATGATTTGGAACTTACCTATGTAGATAACCCTAACATTGCCGATGATGAGCTGACCTTGCTCTATAATAAAAACTAAAGTGCCATCAAATTACACCCCCTAACATCAGAATGGTCAAATCTGCCCAATACTTCAAAAGTTCCGTTGGTATAGGTTTTTCCTAAATCTTGGGTAGCGATAAACGAACATGAATACACATTGGCCAGATCAATTACATTAATACCTCCTGTTTTTCCATGGGGTTGTGTGGCAAGTGGATCTTCAGTATCTCGGGTTACTATTTTCATCCATGGAGGACATTCAAATAATCCATTGCCTTTTGAATAGGCTTGGGACAACAATTCGGTCATACCATATTCTGAATGAATGTCGGGAACTTGAAAAGCGTTCTTAAGAATATGGTGCAGCTCGGTACGAATCAGTTCTTTTCGGCGGCCTTTCATGCCACCGGTTTCCATGATAATAATGTCATTCAGGTTCATGGGAAATCGTTCCGCAAGATCCAGAAGGGCAAATGAAACACCTATCAACAAAACCTTTGCTCGCTCTGCTTTAAGTTGAAGGAGTTTATCATGCAGATTTTCCAAATTATTGAGATAGAAGCCACTACTTAGATGTTTTGTCTTGGATACTAAATCATGCACCATATGGACTAGCGAAGAACCTTCACGCTCCAAGTAGGAGGGTAGCAATGCCAAGATGCAGTAATCTTCAACTAGGCCATAAAAGGTGTTGAATCCGTTCAGAAAACTCTTTTGGTATAGGGCAATATCTGCTACATAGTGTTTACTGGTATTGTTTGAGGTGGTTCCACTACTTTCGAATATGGCCTCTGGTTTCTTTTTTGAAGAAACGATTTTATATTTCTTAAAAAATTCGATGGGCAGAAAGGGTATCTCTCCTACACTATTAACGTTTAAAGGAGATTTGCCAAGATGGGAGCAATAGGTTTTATAGACTGTGTTGTTTTGAAATTGAAACTCAAAAACCTTAAGAGCCATTGACTCAAATTCGGTTGAAGTGTGTATCGAGAAGATTTTTTGAATACTCTTACTGTCCATGAGGGGATAAAAGTACCCAAAAATAAAAAGGCCTTTCCGGAGAAAGGCCTTTTTGAAGCAGTTTTATTTGACGACCAGCTTTCTGGTCATGGTTTTTTCTTTTTCAGTGACCTGGAGTACATAAACACCAGGAACCAATCTGGATATGTTTAATGTATTGGTGGTAATTCTATCTGTAAGTACCACTTCTCCAAAAACATCATAGATTTTGATTTCTTTGGTTCCATTGGAAGCGGTGGTTACATATACTTCATCCCCATAAGCGGGATTGGGATACATTTTGAATCCCTTTAGCTCTTGTACCTGCTCAGTATTAACACTGACCAATTCTTGACCGAATGAGAAAATAGGTAAAGCCATAATGATTAGAAAGTAGATTTTCTTCATAAATGCTGATTTGGGTATAGCAATATAAAAGTAGAAAAACCGTTCAGGGTAGGCTACAAAATGTTGTGAAACAAGGAATTATGTAGGTAAAGGTGTAAAAGTGAAGGTTTTTAGCCTGAAAAATTGGTCAATTACTTGACAATAAGCTTTCTAGTGGCTACTTTATTGTTTTCGAATACCCGAAGGATATAGACACCTTTGTCCAAGCTGGAAAGATTGAGTTCTTTGCCCAAAATAGTAGTTTGCAGCACTGGGGTTCCCAACACATCGAATATCAAAATCTTCTTTGGGGCATTTAAGTTAGTCTGAATATAGACCTTTCCATAAGTAACCGGATTGGGATACAACTTAAACCCGTCTATATCTGCATTCTTTTGGGCATTTTGGGAAAACGCCAAAGAACAGATAAATAAGAAAAAGACGAAGTAAAGTTGCTTCATAAAGATTTGGTCGCAAAGGTTATGCCACAAATATAATTAAATAGATGGTTAATAGGCGTTTAGGGAGGGAAAAAACCCACACTTTTCGATGAACGGTAAAAGAAAGGCCCTGCATAGCAGGGCCTTGGATAACATTTCTAAACCAACGTTATTCTTTAAGATTATAGTGATTTATGAGTTCCATGTAATTTCTTATATCTAAATCATTTCTAGTTAAACCTTTTAATGAACTAGTTTTAACAGCTATTACGGTTAAATTTTTAAGCTCAATTGGATTTTCATATGGAAGATTTGAATTAGATTTTTCAGCAAATAGCGTAAGATTCGAATGATCTTGTCTTGAATATATAATTTTATAACCGCTTTCTATTTGAAGTGTTGGTATAGAAGACCATACTTTTGAATCAACAGTATTGGACTGATAAAAGGGAAAAAGTATAAGGAGTTCATTTTTGGAGAATCCATTTATGTTTTCTGGAATCAATATTTCTAACTCTAGGTTGTTTTCTAAGTTTTGATGACCGAATTTTACTTGAAAAGCATCAGTGCCTATTATAGTTTCAGGATAGAAGTTCGTTTCGTTTTGTGTTGTGTCATTTTCATCTGAACAAGAAATGAACAGTATGGTCAAGCTAAATGACAGGAAGAGGATTAATGATTTTGTTTTCATTGTATATGGTTTTATGATCTTGTTTTATTTTAAATGAATACAGTTATTAGTTAATTGCAAAACGGAGTGCGAATACATTATTGTTTTCGTTGGATTCTTGGTTTGCATTGCTGTCATCCACTTTAATCAACAACCAGAAATTTCCTCCTACGCTGTTAAAATCTGGGACAAATAAACTTGTTGATGCATATTTTCCACTATTTGGAGATAGAGAGCTAACATTAACTGTCTTTATGCGCGAATCGGAATTGCCCTGAAGAACATTGTCATTGGAAACATAAAAACCAACAGTGGAAGCTGAAGATGATACTGAACCTGTATTCTTTACAAAAACATCAATATTCGCGATTCCAGTGGGGTCAACTAAATAATGTCTATCAGAACCAATTGAATTGAAAATATTGTCACAGTTAGAACAGTCACTGGATATGGTAGATCCATTAAGGTCTATTGATAGTTCTGGGTTGCCTGGACATCCATTGTTAGAGGCTGGACCTGCTTGATTTGGACAATTGTCTTGGCTGTCAGAGATCCCATCGCCATCTGAGTCACAGTCATACTGTACTATTGAGGCAGACTGACTGTCAACCCTATAATCTTCGTCTGGATGCTCGTTAGTTCCCGAGTAAGTCAAATAGTAATAGTTTAAACCTCGTCCAAAGTCTAGCTGATAAAATTTGTTGGGCTGAAGTGGGGTTGCGATGGAAATGTTCACATAGAATCTACCTCTTAACTGTTGAAAGGTAAAGGTACGATCACAGTTTTGAGAAGCTAAATTCTCTGTAATTGTCCCTTGATTATGAATTATGGAATAAAAGACATGGCTTTTATGTGATTGGGCCATGGAAATAAAACCAGATAAGAAGATAATTGAAATTATAATTTTTTTCATGTGTAATGGATTTATGATTCATCAATAAAGCTATAGGTAAATGCTTACACAAAAATTATCTGACTCTTACCAAAATGTTAAGTTCGATAAAAAGAAAAGCCCTCTTTCAAGACATGCTCAAAAGAGAGCTATTTTTTTTAAGGTACTGTATGCGTCTTATTGTTTTGTTACCACAAAACTTGGACTTGCCCAATCAAAAGCAGAAAGGTCTGCGCCAATACCATCTTTTGTTTCCACGTTATTATCAGAAGGAACGGTTATCCCATCTGCAATTTCTGTTACAGAACCAGTTATGGCTCCACCTATTTTGTCCTCGCCTACACTACCTTGTGCATAGGCATCTTCAATGGTCAATGTACCGTCACCCTTATCATCATCAGTGTCTATTCTATTTCCAAAAGATGCTGTACCGTATGCCACAAAAAGAATATTATTGATGGTAGCTTGCGTTCCTCTTCTTATTTCTGCACCAGCTTTTAACTCTACATCTGGGTTTAAGTTAAGAATGGTAACGTTCTCCAAAGTTGGAGTTGATATTGGCTCTGCTGCTGCGTCACTTGAGTTACTGTCTCCTTCAATACCTCTTGGGTCTTCAGTGGCCATATTAAAACCGTCATTACGTACACCGAAGGCATTGGTTACTTTACCTTTGTAACCACCGGTCCAATCAAACATATCATCAGCAATGTTAGCGCAGAATACATTGGTAACATTGACTGTGCCGCCAAAGAATTCAATACCATCATCTGCACCATTGTTCACAACAATGTTCTCCACTTTGGTTCCACTACCAACACCAAAGAAAGAGATTCCGTTGAATTCTTGTTCGTTGTTGATTTTCGCACCAGTGTATTCGGCTATGATATATGAAAGCTCTCCTGAGCTATCGTCTGTTTCGGTACCACCGTAAAGTACACCTGCAACCTCGGATTCTACATCTGTGCCTTTATTGGAAGGTGCTTTGCCAGCTAATACAATACCGCCCCAATCACCAGCCTCAGGAGAGGCAGCATCAGAAGTGAATTTAATAGGCTTGTCAGCAGTTCCATTCGCTATCAATTTTGCTCCTCTTTCAACAGCCAAGAATACATCGGTTCTGCCACTAACAGCTTTTATGACAGTTCCAGCTTCAATAATCAGTTTAGAACCAGATTTTACGGTTAATGGTCCGGTAAGTGAGTACTCTACTGAGGCGATAAGTTTACTGTCTTCTGTAATAACACCACTTAATTCTGCTTCATTGATGACGTTACCGTCTGTTTGGGTAACTACAAAACTTGGGCTTGCCCAATCAAAAACAGAAAGGTCAGCGCCAACCCCATCTTTGGTTTCAACAACATTATTGTCCGATATAACCAAACCATCTCCAATTTCTTCCACGGTTCCAGTAATATCGCCACCTATTTTGTCTTCACCAACATTACCTTGGGCGTAAGCGTTTTCAATGGTCAATGTACCATCACCTTTATCGTCATTGGTATCTATTCTGTTCCCAAAAGAGGCATCTCTATAAGCTGCAAAAAGAATGTTCTTGATGGTGGCCTGGGTTCCCCTTCTTATTTCTGCTCCGGCTTTTAACGGAACAGTTTGGTTTAAGTTAAGAATGGTGACATTCTCTAAAGTTGGAGTTGATATTGGCTCTGCGGTTGCATCACTCGAGTTGCTGTCTCCTTCAATACCTCTTGGGTCTTCAGTGGCCATATCAAAACCATTGTTCCGTACACCAAATGCATTGGTTACTTTTCCTTTGTATCCTCCAGTCCAATCGAACATATCATCGGCAATGTTGGAACAGAATACGTTGGTTACATCTACTGTTCCGCCAAAGAATTCAATACCATCATCTGCACCATTGTTCACAACAATGTTGTCTACTTTGGTTCCGCTACCAACACCAAAGAAAGAGATGCCGTTGAACTCTTGTTCGTTGTTGATTTTGGCGCCGGTGTACTCGGCTATGATGTAGGAAAGCTCACCAGAGTTATCGGCAGCATCAGTACCGCCGTATAACAGTCCTGCAACTTCAGACTCCACATCTGTACCTTTGTTTGAAGGTGCTTTACCTGCCAAAACAATACCACCCCAATCACCAGCCTCGGGAGAAGCAGCATCAGAAGTGAATTTAATAGGCTTGTCAGAAGTTCCTTTGGCAATCAATTTTCCACCTCTTTCAACAGCTAAGAACACATCGGTTCTACCGCTAACGGCCTCTATTATGGTTCCTGGTTCAATTGTTAGGGTAACACCATCTTTTACGGTCACGGGACCTGCCAAAGAGTATTCTTTAGAAGCTTCAAGTTTTGTATCCTCCTTAATTTCACCTTTGAGTTCAATTTTATCATCAGATCCAGATCCAGATCCATCGGGATCTATATTCCTGTTGTCATCATCAGATGAGCATGATGCAATGAACATTGCAGATGCCACTAGTAATATGGATTTAATTGTTGTTTTCATTTTAGATAATTGATTTAATTGAATTTGGTGTAAATTAAATACTGTACTGTAAGGTTTTTTGACTTGTTACTTTAGTATTATATTAAGGATTCAGGGCATTATTAAATTATTGTAAACCAATCTTCTTTGTTATAAGTTGATGGATAATCCTGCGGACAATGTCATTCCTTTTTTATAAGAAGACATGGTAAGTTTTTCGGGAATATCCCTGTATCTGTCAAAACTTGGATCAAATAGGTTTTTTGCGTTAAACTTTACCGCAAGCGTTTTGCTGAACTTATGACTGAACACAAAATCTAGGATTGGAACTCCTTTTTCCATTATGTTTTCTTTAAAATTGGTTCCAATACTATACACTTTGTCACTTTGGTAGTTAAAAACCAAAGAAGCAATGGTTTCTTTATCTTCTTTTCCAAATTTGTACGAAATGTCTGCGTTAAGCGTGAACGGAGCTGCGCCTTCTAACTGGGTATTTTCACCAGTATAATTGAATAGGGTGTTAGCTGTGTTGAATTCCAGCTTTGTTTTCATTAAGGTGGCATTGGCACCAATACTTAAATTTTTGTTGATGGAATTGTCATCATCCGAACTCTCCAATACATTAAATTTGGCCTCAACCTCCATACCGAATATAGTGGCATCACCAGAGTTATCATAAGTGAAATCCCTTTCTACAGCAGAATTTCTTTCCAATCGGTTGATGGAATTTTCTATCAACTTTCCAAAAACTCCAATAGCAAATACTTCGCTGGCTTTAGGAAACAATTCAAACTTTAGTTCTGCATTGTAATTATCTGAAGGAGTCAAATTGGGGTTGCCCGATTCTTGAAAGTTGATACCTTCATAAACAAAAGGCGCGATTTCTTTGAATTGTGGATATGTATAAGATAGACTACCTGAAGCTCTTAAGTTTATCTTTTCCGTTAGCTCATACTTAAGGTTTAACGAAGGTAAAATGTACTGCTTGTCCAAATCAATGCCACTTTCGCTTGAAAGCCCAGGAAGTGTAATGTTAGTGTTCCAAGAAACATTCATTTTAATGTCTTCTGCCCTTGCACCAACATTGGCTGTGAATTTGTCGCTTAGTTTATACACAAAATCAACGTAGGCTGCATGTGATGTTTTTTTCGCATCATACAGCTGTGGTAAATAGGTTTCTGGGTCTTCACTGTTTCTGCCTCTAGAGGTTTCTACCCTAAAAATGCCGTTGTCTATATTGTTCTGGTTGAACAAAGCATCCACATTGTTTAGGTCTACAGAGGTCGCCCTCGGATTTGCAAAGTTGTGGTCAAAGTAAATACCATCAAATTTTCTATCGGTGTTACGACCATTGTACCCTAGGGAGATATTTCCTTTATTCTCAAAACGGTCTCCAAAATACTTGGTCACGTTTAGATTACCTCCCAAATCGTTTTCAAAAAGGTTTCCGTAGAACCTGCTGTTATCTCTTACCGCATTTTGCGCAACTCTTATATTGCCGGTTTCGTTGTTGTGTACAAAAGTGTTCTTTCTTCGATCGGGTTCATCGTTAAAAATTGTATTATATGCTAGAGAAGCATTAAGGTCTATTGATTCACCTAATTTGTTAACGGAGTGAAGTTGGTTGACAAAAAGTCTGTTCTGTATTTCGGTCTGTAATATTAGGTTGACATTCAAACCGTCTTCGGCGCTAATGTCCGCAGTATTACCAAAAAAGTCCTGTATGTTTTGATTATTGGAATGAACCGACAAATGGTTGAAGCTTAATTTGTGGTTCTTGTTTATTTGATATACCAAATTACCCATGGCCATTTTTGTAGCCTGATAGTTGAATGTTTTGGTATTAAATGTGGAGCCTACATTATCAACATCTATAATGTTGTCAGAAATACCGTCTCTGTAATTGTACTTGTTGTCGAATGAACCAACTAAAAATAAACCAATATAGCTTTCATCGGAAAGTGAAAACTTTTTCCCATAATTTATGGAAATACCCATATTAGGACTTGAAGTAGTATTTTCTGGGGAAAAGCTATTGTCAAAATTGTAATTGGCTAAATTGTTGATATCATGCTCGGTGTTGGTGTTGACACCGATCCAATTTGCACCACTAATTTGTTTAAAATCCTTAAAGGTAGTTTGCGTGTTGGCACCAGTAGACAATCCAATTTTGAGTAGTGAGCCAGAGCTTACTTCTTTACTAACAATGTTTACATTGGCACCAGCAACATCTGATGAGACATTAGAGGTGAAAGCCTTTGATATTCCAACATTCTCAATAATGTCAGTACTAAACAGGGATAGGTCAATGTTTTTGTCCCTTGGGTCATTTGAAGGGAGCGGAAGGGAGTTGAACGTGGTGCTGTTATACCTGTCTCCCAATCCTCTTACATAAATCTTACTTGATCCTTCTTTTTTGTTGACACCTGTAACTTTGGTAGTTGCGTCAGCAGCATTAGAAACCGCTTTTTTTGATAATTCTTGCGCTCCAATAGATGTTTTGATTTCAACTGCCTTTTTTTGGTCCAAAAGCAATGCGGCTTCAGAATCTTTTCTAGATACAGTTGTTACCACCACTTCATCTAGTTCAAAACCTGCTGAAGCACTCATGGGAACATCAATGTTTGTCACCTTATCTGCAATGACTTCTACATTCGGAATTTCAATGGTCTCATAACCCAAGTAGCTGAAAACAATAGTGTAGATGCCTGGTTCAATTCCAGAAATTTCATAAAGCCCATCAAAGTCAGAAGTCGTACCTTGTGTGGTACCTTTTATTAGGACATTGGCAAAGGCCAAAGGTTCATCGTTCAATTCTTTGTCGGTCAATTTACCCACAATACTTCCTGTGGTCTCCTGTGCACTTGCTTGCAATCCTACAAACAGCGTGAAAATCAATAAGATATATTTCATTTATGTATTAAATCTAGATGGCGCAAAGAAAACCCCGTGCTGTAAAAGCGATGTTACCTTCGGGTTAAGGATTTATTTGATTATTGTTACAATAATGTTACGACATTAAATGAATGTTAAGCATTAACACCGTTATAGTATTATCTTTACATTTGGGCACCTATTCATTGTAAAAAAACATCCTATGGAGACTAAGGACATTAAGATTTTACTTGTAGATGACGAGCCAGATATTCTTGAGATTGTGAGCTACAATCTTTCAGCAGAAGGTTATCAAGTCTACACGGCCAAAAACGGAGTTGAAGGTGTTGCAAAAGCAAAGAAAAAAAACCCCCATTTGATTATTTTGGATGTTATGATGCCTGAAATGGACGGTATCGAAGCCTGCGAGATAATTCGTAACACATCTGGTCTTGAGAACACTATCATTACCTTCTTGACGGCGCGTGGTGAGGATTACTCCCAAGTGGCCGGATTCGATGCAGGGGCGGATGATTACATTACCAAGCCTATAAAACCAAAGGTGCTGGTCAGTAAAGTGAAAGCCTTACTTCGACGGTTGAAGGAAGATAAGAGTGATACCGATGAAATTGTAAAAGTGGGCAACATCATCATCAACAGGGAAGAGTACAAGATTATCAATGATGGTAATGAAATAATTCTCCCCAGAAAAGAATTTGAGTTACTTTCTTTGCTGACCTCCAAACCCAATAAGGTTTTTAAGCGTGAAGTAATTATGGACAAAGTCTGGGGAAATGAGGTAGTTGTTGGTGGGCGCACAATAGATGTGCACATTAGAAAATTACGTGAAAAAATTGGCGACGACCACTTTAAAACCGTCAAAGGTGTAGGGTACAAGTTTGTCTTATAATGGCTGTTCAGTTAAGGAAATCCTATAAGTTTGCCTTAAGGTCGTCCCTTCTTATTGCTATTTTTCTAAGCGGATTCTGTGCAATTTTTCTCAATTCCCAAGGCCGATTGGATTGGTTTGTTGTAATCTTATGCGGGCTAATATGCTTTTCTGTTTCCTTCATTATTATACAGATTAGGGTTGAGCGGTTTATTTATAGAAGGGTGAAGAAAATCTATGATGATGTCTCCCTTTTGGAGTCTTCCTCTTTTTCATCCAAACCGGTCACCACCGATATGAAAACCTTAATACAGGAGATTGAAAAGTTTGCCGAAGGGAAGAAAATTGAAATTGATACGCTTAAAATAAGGGAAGAATACCGTAAAGATTTTTTGGGAAATGTATCCCATGAACTTAAAACACCTCTGTTTACTGTGCAGGGCTATATTCTTACCTTGTTGGATGGAGCCATGAACGATAAGAAAATCAGGGAAAAATACCTGAATCGCGCAAATAAGGGAGTTGAAAGACTGATATATATTGTAAAAGACCTCGATTTAATCACCAAGCTTGAAGTCGGGGAGTTAAAATTGGAGCGCGAGGATTTTGATATCATAGATCTCATCCAAAATGTTTTTGACCTTTTGGAAATGAAGGCGGCCCAGAAAGACATTATGTTGACTTTTGACATGGAGTACGAACCTATTTATGTAAATGCCGACAAGGAGAAAATACAGCAGCTGGTGAGCAATCTATTGGTGAACTCTATCAAATATGGGCACCCTAACGGTACTACAGAGGTAAGTGTGGAAAACCTGATTAAAAACAAAGTGATAGTAAGGGTGACTGATAATGGATATGGGATACCCGAACCGCATATTCCTAGATTATTCGAAAGATTTTATCGCGTTGACCAAAGTGGGAGTCGAAATGAAGGGGGTTCCGGACTGGGGTTATCTATTGTAAAGCACATTATCGAAGCCCACGATGAAAAAATTTACGTAGAGAGTGAAGAAGGAATTGGTTCTGAATTTTCCTTCACGATAGAAAAAACACCAAAAAGTTCTGTGTAATTCATAGAAGATTCAAACTGGGTCAAGCCTTCAAAATCTTCGATTCGACCTAAATCCTGTAGTTTAAATTCGTCTTGGGAACTAAATGGAACCAAAACTTGTTTTTGTAAACGTTTGGCTAAATATTCTTGTTCGTATTGCCCTGGAGTTGGAATAAAGAATGCCTTTTTTTCCAGTTTGGCCAAATCCATTACAGTGGTATATCCGGACCGACATAAAATTTTTGCGCTTCGGTTGATGGCATTTTGCAATTCTTCGGACTGCATAAAATTATAAATATCTACAGTAGAGTTGCCATTTTCAATTTGTTCTTTGATTTGGGTATCTTCTATTTTTCCCTTTACAAAAAGAATGTTTCCCTTAATCCCCTTCAATTCGAACAAAAGTTTCTCTTCCAAAAATGTACGTTGCGGTTCTGGCCCAGATAAAAGCACCATCAAATCATAATCAATATCTGTTTCTTCCTTTTCGAACCGGCTCAGGGGGCCAAGGTATTTGATGTTCATGTTGGGTTTTTTCAAATGCCCCAATTTACCAGTCAAATTTGGTTTGTGCTCTACATCGGGTACCCAACAAGCATCAAATTTTTTAATGATTTTTTGATGTGCTTTGGAGCTCATCCACGTGGTGTTTCCCGAGAGTACGTTGAGTTGGTGGGTAATAAAAACACAGGGTACCTTCTTGTAGTATACTCCCAGCCTATTGTCAGATATAATTCCGTCAATTTGATGTTCCTTGACCAATTTTTTAACAGCCTTTTTCTCCTTGGTCACAGCCTTTAGGACCTTCGGGGAGTCCCAAATCATTTTTATCTTAAAATTCCTTCCTTTTTCGGCATATGTAATTTTGTACGATGGCAACTCAAATGAAGGCAAATTTGGAAATTCTTTTTGCAGAAGTGAAAGCGCAACACCATCAGATGCCAAAAATGGTTGGTGACCATGATTTAAAAGTGCCTTGATGATAGGGATGCATCTAGTGGCATGTCCAAGCCCCCAATTTAATGGGGCAACTAGTATACGTTTAGAACTTTGCATAAGGTCAAAAAAACAAAAACAAAATTGCTTGGGGATTTCCTTAGTTTTGCCAAAACATTAAATTTTGTTCAATTCAAGCAATCTAGGTGGGAAGCAAGAACAAGTTAAAACGGTTTAAGGAGAACGAAACATTTACCAATGTAATCCAACCCTCAAGAGAGGAAGTTATAGGTGGATTTAAGTTTAAAGGAAAATGGAATTCCTTTTTTGACAATGATTACCCCATTGTATTGGAATTGGGTTGTGGAAAGGGTGAATATACAGTAGGGCTAGCGAAGCGAAACCCCGCTAAGAACTTTATTGGGATTGATATTAAAGGAGCAAGGTTTTGGCGGGGAGCAAAATCGGCCAAAGAAGAAAACTTGGGCAATGTAGCTTTTTTACGAACCCAAATAGAATTGATTGACCAGCTGTTTGCGGAAAATGAAATCGATGAAATTTGGATAACTTTCCCTGACCCTCAGATTAAATACAAACGAACCAAGCATCGTTTGACCAATCCGGATTTTTTGAAGAAATACAAACACCTACTTAAACCAAAAGGTATTGTCAACCTAAAAACAGATAGCGAATTTATGCATGGATATACCCTTGGACTTTTGCAAGGGCAAGGACATGAAATTCTGTATTCGAACCACGATGTGTATAAAAATGCAGGCAGTCCACCCGAAGTTTTGGAAATCCAGACATTTTATGAAAATCAGTATCTTGAACAAGGAAAACCAATTACCTATATCCAGTTTAGGATAAACTAACCAATGACGCACATACTTATTCTTTTTTTTGCCACTTTTTCGGCTGCGTTCATGGCCACGGTACCTCCGGGATTGTTGAACATGAATGCCGCAAAAACTAGCGTTGAAAAAGGAAAGTTAGATGGTATAATTTTCAGTTTGGGTGTTTCTTCCATGATTATGGTCCAAGCTTATATCGCTGTGCTCATTTCTAAATTTTTGTATAGAAACCCTGAGGTAATAGATATATTGCTGAAAATTGCCTTGATTGTCTTTGCCTTTTTTGCTGTATATTTTTTTGTTGTCGCTAAACGAAATAAAAAGCAGGAAATGCCAGAGGTAAAGGTCAGCAGAAGGAACAGTTTTTTTAAAGGAACACTTTTAGCAGCCCTTAATCTGCTTACCATTCCCTATTATAGTGGTTTAAATGCCATGTGGAATGAAGCGGGCTGGATTAAGTTTGAAGCTTGGGATATTACAACATTTGTGGTGGCCGCTGGAGCGGGTACGTTTTCAGTACTCTATCTTTATACTTTTTATTTTAATAAACTTGAGACAAAGACCAACAGATTTTCAAAAAATTCCAATTACATACTAAGTGCTTTAATGTTGGTGCTGTTGGTTATTACCTTGATTCGTATTTTCTATAAATAAAATGGAAGAGAAAAACTTTTTTGACAAGGTCTATGAAGTAGCTCAACAGATTCCATACGGAAGGGTGACATCATACGGGGCTATCGCGAAATATTTGGGAGCCGCCAGAAGTGCTAGAATGGTGGGATGGGCTATGAACAATTCTGCAGCAAAGGATGTTCCAGCCCATCGAGTGGTAAATAGAAAAGGAATACTTACCGGGAAGCACCATTTTGATGGAACAAACCTCATGCAACAACTTCTAGAAAACGAAGGTGTTGAAATACGGGATAACCAAATTGTCGATTTTCAGAAACACTTTTGGGACCCAGGCAAAGAACTGCTTTAAGGCTAACAGTAAACAATGTTTAATGAACAGTTTACAATGACAATCTTTCGCCCAAAACTTTTTGTCCTTAACCCAATCTCCCTTTCACCCTTCTACGATAGCCATACTCAATCCCATCATCTTCATTTTCAATTGCCAAACTTCTTAAAATAAGTGGCAAGCCGTATCTTTGTAATTTAGAATAGGTTTAAACGACTGCAAACAAAAAAAGGATCAATGAAGTTGAACAAGGCAGATATTCTTAAAGCATTGGAAAATATATCCGCTCCGGGAGAAGGTCAAAATTTGGTGGAAAGCGGTGCCGTGACCAATGTGCAAGTATTTGGTGATGAAGTTGAGGTAGATGTGACCATAAAAAACCCAAGCCTTCAAGCCAAAAAGAAAACCGAAGTTGAGATTTTAAAAATCATTCATAAAGAAGTTTATGAAAAGGCGAAGATAAAGGTCAACCTTAAGGTTGATGCACCTACAACACCAAAGGTGAATCAGATTAAAGGAAATCCGATTCCAGGAATTCAAAATATCATTGCCGTGGCATCAGGTAAGGGAGGGGTTGGAAAATCTACCGTTACTGCGAACATGGCGGTTACTTTGGCCAAAATGGGCTTTAAAGTTGGTTTACTGGATACGGATATTTATGGGCCTTCCATGCCGATTATGTTTGATGTTGCTTTGGAAAAACCCCTTTCGGTTAATGTAAACGGTAAGTCCAAGATGAAACCCGTGGAAAACTATGGTGTAAAGCTACTTTCCATTGGATTTTTCACGCAACCCAACCAAGCAGTGATCTGGAGAGGGCCTATGGCGTCCAAAGCATTGAACCAAATGATTTTCGATGCCCATTGGGGCGAATTGGATTTTCTTTTGCTGGATTTACCCCCGGGAACAGGAGATATCCACTTAAGTATCATGCAATCGTTGCCAGTTACGGGAGCTGTAGTGGTGAGTACCCCGCAAGAAATTGCTCTTGCTGATGCAAGAAAGGGAGTTGCTATGTTCCAACAAGAAGCTATTAGCGTACCTGTGTTAGGTATAGTGGAAAACATGGCTTACTTTACTCCAGCAGAATTGCCTAACAACAAATATCATATCTTTGGGAAAGATGGAGCTAAAAACTTGGCTGAGGACTTGGATACACCATTTTTGGGAGAGATTCCGTTGGTTCAGAGCATTCGCGAGGCTGGAGATGTAGGAAGGCCTGCTGCATTACAAACGGCTACACCAACCGAGGAAGCATTTGAGGAATTGACCAGGAATGTAGTTCAGGAGCTTGTAAAAAGAAATACAGATCTACCGCCGACCGAGGCAATAAAAATTACAACTATGGCAGGTTGTGCTGCCGTTAAAAAGAAATGAGCATGACATCAGAAGAGATTAGAAGCAATGTGGAAAAAGCTTTGGATGAGATACGACCATTTCTGCAAAGCGACGGAGGAGATATTTCGTTGATTTCAATAGATAATGATAGCTCCGTAAAAGTAAAACTTGAAGGCAACTGTATTGGGTGCAGTGTCAACCAAATGACCTTAAAAAGTGGGGTGGAAATGACCATTAAAAAATATGCTCCACAAATTGAGGAAGTGGTCAATATTGGTTAGACTGACAAATGTCATAGCTCTCTCTTGTAACAAAACTTAAGTTGCGCAGATATCCCAAAACGATTCTGAATGATTAAAACCGATATATTGATTATTGGAGCAGGCCCTACGGGTCTTTTTACTGTTTTTGAAGCAGGTCTGCTACAATTAAAATGTCATCTAATTGATGCCTTGCCCCAGCCCGGAGGGCAGTGTTCAGAGATATATCCGAAAAAGCCTATTTATGATATTCCTGGATTTCCAGAAGTACTGGCCGGAAAATTGGTAGACAACCTAATGGAACAAATAGCACCCTTTCAACCAGGATTCACTTTGGGGGAGCGAGCAGAAAAAATTGAAAAACAGGAAGATGGTTCTTTCGTGGTTACCACCAACAAAGGAACTCAACATCATGCTCCGATTGTGGCCATTGCTGGGGGATTGGGCAGTTTTGAACCCAGAAAACCATTGTTGGACAACCTTTCGAATTTCGAGGACAAAGGTGTCGCTTATATGATTAAGGACCCTGAGGTTTATCGTGATAAAAAAGTATTGATAGCAGGTGGAGGGGATTCGGCGTTGGATTGGTCAATATTTTTGGCCGATGTGGCCGCCGAAGTGACTTTGGTGCACCGTCGTAACGAATTTAGGGGAGCTTTGGATTCTGTGGAAAAAGTGCAACAACTCAAAAACCAGAGAAAAATCAATCTGATAACTCCGGCAGAGGTTGTTGGCCTTCAAGGTGAAAACAAGCTTGAAAGGGTAATTGTTAGAAAAACCGATAATTCAGAAGAAATTGATCTAGAGGTGGATGATTTTATTCCACTTTTTGGACTTTCCCCTAAATTGGGCCCGATTGCTGAATGGGGGCTTGATATTGAAAAGAACGCCATAAAAGTGGACAACACTTTGGACTATCAAACTAATATTCCTGGCATTTATGCCATTGGTGATGTAAATACCTATCCTGGCAAGTTGAAATTGATTTTATGTGGTTTCCATGAAGCCACCTTGATGTGCCAAAGTGCCTATCAACGCATCTATCCTGATAAAAAGTATGTGATGAAATACACTACTGTTGGTGGGGTTTCAGGATTCGATGGCAGTAAAAAAGAAGCACCTAAGGCTGTGGTTAAATCTATCGATTAGTTGGATAGTGCTCTAGTGGAATAGTTTGAAGAAGTTAAAACATGACTGTTCAACGTTTTGAAGATTTAAAAATGTGGCAAAAATCTCAGGATTTGGCTGTAGAAATCTACAACCTGTTTTCTACTCTTAAAGATTTTGGTTTCAAAGATCAAATTACAAGGGCATCCGTTTCTATTTCCAATAATATAGCTGAAGGTTTCGAAAGACAATCCAATGCCGATTTCAAAAGATTTCTTTACTTCGCACTTGCTTCGAATAGTGAAGTAAGATCAATGCTATATTTGTCAGAAAGATTAAATTATACCGACAGAAACAAATCACAAATCTTAATTGAAAAAACCAATGAAGTTTCCAAGATGTTATATGCTTTTATTAAATCGATGAAATAGAATTTGATTTGAAAGATTTGGCCGCGGATTAACTAACCCACTATTTCACTAAAACCACTAGCATACTAAATAATATGTCAGACATAAAGATTAAGATTATTGACCGTGATGGGGTGCAACATGAAATAGATGCGCCTACGGATATGAACATGAACCTAATGGAAGTAGTTCGTTCCTATGAACTTGCTCCTGAGGGAACGATTGGAATTTGCGGTGGAATGGCCATGTGTGCCTCATGCCAGTGCTATGTAAAATCAGACCATAAACTACCCGAAAAATCTGATGATGAAGAAGCTATGCTTGCCGAAGCTTTTTTTGTGGAAGACAATAGTAGGTTGGGCTGCCAAATCCATATGACGGATGACTTAGATGGCTTAGAGGTAGAATTAGCTCCCGAAGAAGCCTAAGATGTCTCTATAAATAGTTTATGTTGTTTTGGTATAGTATGAAAATTAGAATGCCTGCTATTTTTTTGAGTTGGTTGATGTGCCAGTCTTACTTATAACTACATTTTCTTTTCAAAAATTTCTTCCATAATCCATAAAATCAGTGGACACTTATTCTACAAGGATGATAGGAAAAGACAGTCATGCGCGGGGATATAGAGTTTTTTAGCAAAACTTTTAAAAGATTGTAACAAAAAGAAAAAAGCCTCTTCTTTAACACAATCAATCATAAAACATCAATCATGAAAACAAGTTATGTTTCTCAAGCTATTTTTCTATTCACAATTTTTCTTTTACCATTTCAAAAAACAACTGCACAAGCAGAAACTTCAGATGAACTTTTTGAAACAATTAAAAAAATGGATGCGGTTCTTTTTGAAAATGGTTTCAATCAATGTATGATTTCGGATATAGAACCTCTTATTAGTGATGACCTCGAATTTTATCATGACCAAGGAGGTATTACTAACTCCAAAGAAAAGTTTTTGTCGACCATAAAACAGAATATTTGTTCAAATCAGAAGCAGAAACCTATTCGTAAATTGATGGAAAATAGCCTCGAAATATTTCCTCTTTATGATAAGGGGAGATTATATGGGGCAATTCAAAATGGGACTCATGAGTTTTTTATCAAAGAAAATGATAAAGAACCTTATTTGACTAGCACAGCTAAATTTTCTCATCTCTGGATAAAAGAAAATGATTCATGGAAGTTAAAAAGAGTTTTGAGCTATGACCATAAAAACCCTAATACTACAGCCAACAAAAAGGAAGAAATTACTATTTCCAATGCAATTTTAGAGAGTTATGTGGGAAAATATAAGGGTCAAAATGTACGGGCTATCATAACTAAGAAGGAGAATGCACTTCAAATGAATTCTGGAGATATGCAACTTATTATAAGCCCAGAATCAGAAAATATGTTTTTTACAAACAAAGCTCCACTTACTTTTGAGTTTGTCGTTGATAATGGCTTTGTTACCAAAATGATTGTAAGGGAAAATGGAAACATAGTGGAAGAGGCTAAAAAAATTGAATGATTTCGTATTAATTTTTATTAATGAAGCATTGCCTTATACCTTTTTATATTCTTGCTTGATAGGTAAACAGATTGTAATACCTTCCTTCCGAAGCAATCAGTTCTTCGTGGGTGCCTTGCTCGGCTATTCTCCCGTTTTCAATAACTAAGATTTGGTCGGCTTTTCTTATGGTGCTCAAGCGGTGGGCAATCACAAAAGTTGTTCTGCCTTTGGTGAGTTCTGCCAAACTTTTCTGTATCAAAGCTTCGGACTCGGTATCAAGACTTGAGGTGGCCTCGTCCAAAATCAATATTCTAGGATCCGCCAAAACCGCTCTGGCAATGGCAATTCGCTGGCGTTGTCCTCCCGATAATTTCACCCCTCGTTCACCGATTAAAGTACCCAATCCTTCATCAAATCGATTAGTGAACTCATCAACGTAAGCTGCTTTTATTGCTTTTTGAAGCTGATCTTCGGTCGCATTTGGTCTTGGGAATAGAATATTCTCCCTGATAGTCCCTTCAAATAAAAAGTCATCTTGAAGAACCACGCCCAAATGTTGTCTAAAACTGTTGAGGTTGACTTTGGAAACATCTTTTCCATCAATAGTGATAACACCGGAGTCTGGAGTCAAAAAACTAGCAGCTAGACCCGCAATTGTCGATTTTCCTGAGCCGGAACTACCTACTAAAGCAATCACCTGTCCCGATTTTACCTTAAAACTGATGTTATGCAAAACTTCTTTATCCTCTTCATATGAAAACGACACGTTATTAAAAACAATATCCCCGTTTACCGATTTGAGCACATTGGTTCGTTCTTCTTCGTTTGCTTCAGGGGACATGTTCATAAGCTCCTCTGTACGGTCCAAACCAGCTAAGGCTTCGGTCAATTGACTTCCAATATTGCTCATTTGCACAATAGGTGCGATCATCATACCCAGTAGCACAGTAAATTCCACAAATTTCCCTACAGATAGGTCGCCTTGAATAATCATGTATCCACCAAAACCCATTACACTTGTTGTTGCCACACCCAATAAGAAGGTTGAGGAACTGGTCATAAAAGCGCTAGTTGTGAGACTCTTTTTTACATTTTGGTACAAACGGTCCACGCCAGCCTCAAAGACCGTGTGTTCTTGTTTTTCAGCATTAAACCCTTTAATAACACGGATTCCGCCTAAGGTTTCTGTCAGTCTACCCTTTACTTCAGCATTGATTTTGCCACGATCTCTAAAAATGGGTCGGATGATTTTAAAGGCTTTGAGTGCAATTCCTGCAAAAATGATTAGGGGAATAAAGGTGAACAGGGTCATAAAAACACTGATTTTCAACAAAAAAACCAAAGCTACCACTGCCGTAATCACTCCTCCTACCAACTGAACCAATCCCGTACCCACCAAATTCCGAACGCCCTCAACATCGGACATGATCCGCGAAACCAACGCGCCTGACTTTGTGTTGTCGAAAAAACGAGTGGGTAATGAAAGCACCTTTTTTTGTACTTGCGCTCTCAGCTCAGAAATTAGATATTGGGCCTGTACGCTCAGAATTCGGGTCAATAAAAAAGAAGTGACAGCCTGAACAAAAATGGCCAGCATGACTCCCGCAACCAGATATTTCAACATTTCAATATCTTTTTTGACCACAACATCATCAATAAGATGGCTTGTGGCTGCCGGGACAACAAAACTTGCCGCTCTACTGATGGCAATGAGTACTAAACCAATAAAAACCAACTTTCTTTTGGGCCAAATAATGGTTCTGAACGCACTTAGGATACTTACTTTTTTATCAGACATGAAAATTTGTAAAATAAAGCACAAGTTAGTTGAAATTATACGGACGTAAAACAGTTTGAGTGGTCTGTAAATTTGTAGATCAGAGTCAACCCAACATATTGTATATTTAGGAGGTCAGGTACAATTTTTAAAATGAACAAAGGTCTTCTTCTCTTTTTTCTCTTCGGATCTTCTTTAACAGGCTTCGGGCAACAACCATATCCGCAATTAAATGAAATCGTTACAGATAATGCTCATATTTTTTCAGACCAAGAACTTCAAGGACTTAGAACAAAGCTTACCCATTTTGAAACAGAAACTGCTAACCAGGTGGTTGTTTTGACTATAAGTACTTTGGGAAATGAAACCATTGAGGAATACGCAAATTCCATTTTCAATCAAAACGGGTTGGGTCAAAAAGGGAAGGACAATGGCATTCTAATTCTTTTTGCAAAAGCTGATAGAGAGGTTCGAATTGAAGTTGGCTATGGGTTGGAACCCTATATCACCGACGCTGTTGCTTCGGGAATTATCAGAAACACCATGATTCCGAAGTTCAAAGAAGGGAATTACTTTGAAGGATTGGATTTAGCGACCAATCAACTTATCGAATTTCTTAATAATCCAGAAGCTTTAGAAGAGTTTAAGAAAGATTTGGAAGCTGAAAACGATATGGGTTGGGGAGTCCGAATTTTTATGGCAATTTTCTTTTCAATATTTATTGGGGCTGGGGGTTTTATTTTCTATAGAACCTATTCGGGCATTGTTGAGGCTTTTAGAGGTATGTTGATTGGAAAACTTGGTGTAATCCGAGGTCTTTTCATGGTAACTTTTTCAATGATTCCAGTGGTTTTTTCCATGGTGTTTATACTCATGCCAATGCTTTTTGCGATGGAGATATTTAATTTCGGCTTTCGCTTTGAAGATTTGAACACTATAATTGATGACACATCGTGGGTGTCTCTGGTCTTGATAGATTTTTTTCTTTTGACCCTTTTATTGGCAGTTGCAAAAATTCTTATCAAGGGTAAAGAGGGATTTCAGCTTTCGTTGTTTAAAAGTGACAGCAAGTACATAAGAAAGACTTTCTCATCATCAGGAAGCCATTCTTTTGGTTCTAGTTCTTCGGGGAGCACTTCCAGTAGCTTTTCCGGAGGTGGAGGTAGCTCTGGCGGCGGTGGAGCCAGTGGTAGTTGGTAGGGTTCGGTCCGATTAGTAATTCAGATGCATTTACTGTACATTGAAGACCTAAAACATACTTATGGATACCAAAGACAGTAATGGAAATATTCTAACAGATGGGGATAACGTTCATGTGACCAAAGATTTGAAAATCAAAGGGATGTCCAAAACCCTTAAAAGAGGGAATATGATTAAAAATATTCGACTCACTGGCAATCCACAAGAAGTTGAATGTAGAATTGGGAAATCCCAAATCGTATTAAAGACCCAGTTTTTGAAAAAAGCATAAACCTTATGAGAATTTTACTGTTGATTGCATTGTTCACTTTATTGGGTTGCAACTCAAAACCTAAGACGGAAGTTGAAGAATGGCAAGCTCAAGCTGAAAACATTACCATTATTAGAGACGATTTCGGGGTGCCCCACATTTATGGGAAGACTGATGCTGATGCAGTTTTCGGATTGTTATATGCTCAATGCGAAGATGACTTTAACCGCGTGGAGCAGAATTACATTTGGGCTATCGGAAGATTGGCCGAGGTAGAAGGTGAGAAAGCACTTTATAGCGATTTATGCGCTAGATTGTTCATGACAAAAGATGAGGCCATAGCCAATTACGAAAAAAGCCCCGAATGGCTCAAAAAACTATGCAATGCTTTTGCTGATGGAATTAATTACTATTTACACACCCACCCAGAAGTCAAACCCAAACTACTGACCCGATTCGAACCTTGGATGCCAATGTATTTTAGCGAAGGAAGTATTGGAGGGGACATTGAGCGGATTTCTATTGCGAAGATTAAAGCATTCTATGAAACCGGTATGCCAGAGAAAACGAACGGGTTTTTAGAAGAGCAAGAAATTGAAAATAAAGAAGCCGAACTGGCCGAACCGCAGGGATCAAACGGTATTGCCATTTCTGGGGAGCTTACGAAATCGGGCAATACGATGTTGCTGATTAATCCGCATACCTCATTCTATTTCAGGGAAGAGGTACATGTAGTGAGTGAAGAAGGGTTAAATGCGTATGGAGCCGTTACTTGGGGGCAATTTTTCGTATATCAAGGCTTCAACGAAAAAACAGGTTGGATGCATACATCAACTTATACTGATGTAATGGATGAATTCATTGAAAAAACCATGGTGATTGAGGGCAAAAACAAGGCCTTCTATCAATACGGCGAAGAATTAAGACCTATTGAAGAATCGGAAGTAACCTTGAAATATAAAACTTTAAATGGATTGCAAGAAAGGATCTTCCCTATGTACCGCACCCATCATGGACCAATTACCCATGCAGTGAATGGGCAATGGACAGCTTCGGCCATGATGTGGGAACCAGTTAAAGCACTGGAGCAATCCTTCATTCGGACTAAACAAGAAGGTTATAATGGTTTCAGAAAAATGATGGATATCCGAACCAATTCCTCAAACAATACGGTATATGCCGATGCCGAGGGAAATATTGCTTATTTCCATGGAAATTTTATCCCTAAAAGGGATACCATTTTTGACTATACAAAACCGGTGGATGGTAGCAATCCCAAAACCGACTGGCAAGAGTTACACACCGTGGACGAGAATATTTTGGTGCTGAACCCTGAAAACGGCTGGATTCAAAACTGTAATTCCACACCCTATACGGCTGCGTTGGAATACAGCCCAAAACGTGGGGATTATCCCAAGTATATGTCCCGAGATCAAGAGAATTTTAGAGGAGTTCATGCTATTGAATTGTTGACCGATAGGAGTGGTTACACTTTGGATGATTTGATTCAGCTTGCACACGACCCATATTTACCAGCTTTTAAAGCTTTAATACCGGGGTTGGTTGAAGCTTATGATGAAATAGATAGGACTAAAGCTTTGGGAGCACCGATAGAGGAGCTGCGAAACTGGGACTTTAAAACTTCTAAAGAATCTGTGGCCATGACCTTGGCGCATTACTACGGGACATTGTGTTATGAAAAAGCGGACAGACCAGAAAGATTATACGCCATGCAATTAGTGGGGTATTGGGGGGGTGAATTTTCAGATAAAGAAAAAATAGAAATCTTTAAGGAAGCTGTCACCAAACTAGAAAATGACTTTGGGCATTGGAGTATACCTTGGGGTGAAGTAAATAGATATCAACGGTTGAATGGTGATATCCGTCAAGCCTTTGACGATAACAAACCCAGTATTCCTATTGGTTTTGCCAGTGGCAGATGGGGTGCATTGGCGGCCTACGGTGCCCGGTACAACAATGGAACCAAAAAAATATACGGTACTCGCGGCAATAGTTTTGTTGCAGCAGTGGAGTTCGGAGAAAAAGTCAAGGCAAAGACTATTTTGGCTGGCGGTCAAAGTGGAAACCCCGATTCGCCACATTTTGATGACCAAATTCAAAGGTATGCCGATGTGCAATGGAAAGATGCAGCTTTTTACAAGGATGATGTACTTAAAAGGGCTGTTAAAACCTATAGGCCAGGAGAATGATCATTCTCCTTCTTTAACAACAATGAGGCTGGCTTTTGAGCCAGTAGAAAGGTTCCATCGGTTGTTATGTATAATCTGACCTTTGTCATCCGCTATTATCACTTGAGCCGTATTTGGACCTGATGATCCTTGGTTTAAAGCTTCAAAGTCAAGTCGATTAAAACCTTCGGTTAAATCAATGTTGATTCCTCTGAAGGAACCTGAGAGTAAAATATTCGCCTCAACAACAACCCCGTTCAAATAGATTTTTACCCGATCGCCATCCACATATTCGTGATCTCGACAGACAATACCTATAAATTTGGCATTGGTTTTCACATCGCCCAAATACTGGTCGCCAAGATGCTTGTTTGAACCTTTTTTTTCTTTTTCTCCCACTTTGGGATCTATGACCAAATCATGGCCTGCCTGCAACAGTTCCTTATCTGGAAGCATTTTTATACCAGGCTTGTTGTTTTTTGTTAACGGGTTTTCGTCAATCACCGAAGGCATTCGTAGTGATGTGCCCTGATTACTGGGTTTTATATCCAGATTGTTTCTATCTCCAATTTTTAATGGGCGAGTAGTCGGAATATCTCCTTGCGCCGTGACAGACACAGAAACAATAAATATGGCAAGGATAAAAACCAGCTTTTTCATAGCAAATAGGTCGCTAACTTTTCTTAAAGTTAACAAATACCTTGCCATATGAGTGATAAATAGCTGTTAAATGTGCTGGATTTTCGATGTAAAGAATCCATTCCATATAGTTTTTGAATAAAACTTCGGCATCTGAAACTTATTATTGTAACTTGATGGTTAGCAACCTTTAATGCTATTTTCTAATTGACCCATAGATGAAAAAAAGGGAATTTTTAAAGTATCTGGGGCGGACGAGCTTGGCCGCATCTATAGTACCGTTGACAGTTAATGGTCAAAATGGATATAGTGATGCATCGCCCTACCCCTATGTGGACAGTGATGAATTTTGGGAACGTATACGAAAGGACTACAGACTGAAACCCGACTATGTTAATCTGGAGAATGGCTATTATTGTATAACGCCCACCCCGATTTTGAACAAATTATGGGAGCACACGCAAAAAGTAAATTATGAAGGTTCCTACTACATGCGCACGGTGCAATGGGAAAATAAGGAAAGGGTCACTGAAAAGTTGGCAACCTTTGTGGGGTGCGATTCTGAAACCTTAGTAATTACAAGAAATGCCACCGAATCATTAGATCTTATTATTGGAGGCTTTCCATGGCAAGAAGGCGACGAGGCGATTTTCGCATATCAGGATTATGGCGCAATGCGAGACCACTTCTATTTAATTCGAGATCGTTACGGTGTAGTCTGTAAAGAGGTGTCCGTGCCCAATCACCCTAAATCTGATGAAGAAATTGTCGCCCTCTACGAATCGCAAATCACACCAAGGACAAAATTGCTAATGGTCTGTCATATGATCAATATTACCGGACACATACTCCCTGTCCGAAAAATTTGTGATATGGCTCATAAATATGGTGTAGAAGTTATGGTAGATGGAGCTCATACAATTGGTCATATTGATGTGAATATTTCTGATTTGAATTGTGACTATTATGGATCTAGCCTTCACAAATGGTTGAGCGCTCCTTTAGGGGTTGGATTATTGCATGTCGCCAAAAGGAACATTTCCAAAGTATGGCCGTTATTGGCAGAACATGGAAAGGAGTCTCATGACATTCTTCGCCTCAATCACACTGGCACAAACCCCGTGCAGATTTATTTGGCAATCAACGAAGCCATTGATTATTTGCAGTTGATAGGAATCCAGCGTAAGGAAGAACGATTGCGCTATTTGCAGCGATACTGGAGCAATCAACTGCGAAATGTTCCCAATGTAGTGGTTAATACCCCGGTCGAAGAACATCGAAGCTGTGGAATAGCCAATGTTGGAATTGTACATATGAAGCCGAAGGATTTAGCAGAAACCCTGCTTGAAGAATTCAAAGTTTGGACGGTAGCCATTGATGAATCCGATGTGATTGGTTGCCGAATTACCCCTAACATTTATACCACCATAAAAGAACTAGATGTCTTTGTAAATGCCATGAAAACTTTGGCAAAACGAACATAGCAAAAGTTTATTCGACGTAATCCCTTAGTTTTTCAGGCCCTTCCAATAAAACCCTAACTATTTGTAGTGTACCATCAGGTTTGGTGTCTATATGCCATTTGATAAGCGAGATTTCTCCATTTTCCAACTCTATCCCTGTGATGCTTCGGGGATGTACACAGCTCCCATCATTAAAAAAGGGGATTTGCCCTGGTTCTGGAAACCGTGGTCTGTGGGTGTGTCCTGCAATAGTTATCCTCAGATTGTTCTTTAGAATCCATTTTTTGATTCGTTTTTCGATACGGATAAGCTCTTTGTAGTTTTTGGCGGGGCTTGTAGGGTCAGCAATGCCGACTACTTGCAAAGGTTTCCAAAGAATCCGTACTAAAAAACGGCCTATTCGCCAACAAACATAGTTCCACCAATCTGCTTGATGCCCATGTGTGCAGAACAGTTCTTGTTGGGTTTCTTTATGCTTTAGAATCAATGCCTCATGATAGGTTATTCCTTGAAAAAGTTCTTTATCCATATCGTCTATGGGTTCAAAATAGCTCGATAGATGCTTGTCCACATACGATTTTTGGCGATAGACCATGTCGTGGTTGCCCCATACCATATGAAGCCGATGCTCCAAATGGAATCTTCTCAACAATTGGTACACATTTTTATGGGCCTCAAAAATGGATTCAAAATGTAGGTTTTCCCAAAGCTCATCACCATCACCAAGCTCACAATATTGAAAGCCTTTGCGGTAGTAATGACTTAGGGCATGAAAGTAGATATTTCGGTTATTGGCAAAATCATCGGCAAAGCTATTGTCGCCTCTGTGACAATCACTGAAGAAGATAAATTTTGAATCATCATCAAAGGAGATGGTTTTAGCCTTCTTGTATGCTCGATCTAACCTAAAACTGGAGGACATGGAACAATTTTTACTAAATATCCAAAAAAAGCCAACAAATCCATAAAGATTCTCTTAACAGAGGCGCATTTTTTCTTTTTGTAACTTTGCAGGGTAAACCTCGACTTATATTGTATGAAGCAAAATTACCAGGCAGAGAGTCCCATGTTGCATCTGGTGAGTTTCAACAAGTTGTTGCAACACTACGATGAACAACTAAAAAGCAAGGACAAGCATTTGGCGGAAAGAGCCAAATATGTGCTTGATGCGCAAGCCCCGTATCCGGAGTTAAGGGAGGGTTTTAGCGACCTTGAGTTATTGGATAAGCATAAAGATGTAATCAGTATCATCTTGGCCGATACATTTTCTACTGTATTGACGAAGAACGAGATCAAAACTGCATCAACACCTTTTGAAACGATAGTTTTCAACTCATCGGAGCGTTTTCAGAATATCCTAAAAAATGCTGGCGAGGGATTTGAACTCCAAATTCGGAACCTGCCCCAGAACGTTGATTATATAATGCGTTGTACCGTGGTATTGAGCTTTTACTACGGATATTATATGGATTTTAGAAGGCCGTTGTTTTATGATATTCCAGACGCCAATGGCGTAATGCGTCATTATAGGATATTGTACAACGCCGATTTTATGGAGATAGTTCCCACTGAAAATGCGAAGGAACTTTCACAGGCCGATGTGGATGAGTTATTGGAGAATTTTGACAATGTTGATCTTTGGAAGGAGAAAATCCCACCAAATAGTTTCATTTCGAAGGGGTTTGTGATTTCCAATATGTTCGATGTCACCGCCGAGCATTCCATTTCTGAAATTAAATCTACGTTGATTGGAAGCAGCAAAAGGGCAAATGAAAACTTTATGGACAGTTTTCAAGAAACCTTTAGATCACTTTTTAACCTTAGAAAAATAAATGTTGGTTTTGCAGGGTATGATACCAATACCAACAGATTCCTTAAAATTTATGGTAAGGGTATAGAAAGCTATATCCTTAAAGGAAAGGAGATGGAGTCTTGTGACGAGATGTTATGCAGTTACTCCCATAAAAAACTGTTTAAAGAGAATACCTATTTCGCCATTTCCAATGTGGAGAAATACTATAAAAGGTCGAATGGGGAACAACCTTATAAAAACCTTCATGAGCAAGGAATTAAAAGTGCCATATTGGCCCCAATTGCAAGCGATGGCAACCTGTTGGGTGTTTTGGAGTTGGTGTCAACCACTGTAAACGAGTTGAATAGTGTCAACGCCAATAAATTGGAGGATGTTATGCCATTCATTGTTTCTGCAGTACTTCGATCTATAGAAGAAGAAGAAAACTTGATTGATGCCATTATCCAGCATGAATGCACAACGGTACATTCTTCCGTCTACTGGAAATTCCAAGAAGAAGCGAAACGATTCATGGGGGATGAACTGGTAGGGAATCAACCGGTTTTCAAGGAAATTGTTTTTAAGGACGTATATCCGCTATATGGTCAAATTGATATCAAAGAATCTTCGAAACAAAGAAACCTTTCGATTCAGCGTGATTTAATGATTCAACTCTCTGAAATAAATGGAGTTTTGGAAGTAGCGTTCAAAAAATTCAAGCTGCCCATTTATGAGGAGCTTATGTTTAGGGTGAACACTTACCTTGAGGAAGTAAAAGAAGCTTTATATACCCATACCGAGCAGGCCATATTTGATTTTGTGAAAGAAGAAATAGCTCCTGTTTTCAAACATTTGAAAAGTGAAAACAAGGTCATGCAAGGTTTGGTGGAAAATTATGAGGCACAGATAGATGAAAGCACCGAATCTTACTATGATCATCGAAAAAACTATGATAATATAGTGTAATGGAGGCCAACATGGAGTTGGCGGCTTTGTTGGACAGAAAGCAGGTTGAAGCCCAAGAGATGTTCCCGCATTATTTTGAGCGCTACAAGACCGATGGGGTAGAGCATAACATGTATATTGGAAGTTCTATCGCCAATGACAGAAACTTCAATGAGCTGTATTTAAGTAACCTTAGGTTGTGGCAGCTTCAGGTGATGTGCGATATGGAGAATAAGTACTACGCACTAAAACCAAAATTGCCTGTAAAGTTGGATGTTGCATCACTGATTTTGGTATATAGCACCTCATTGGCCATTCGTTTTAGAATGGATGAAAAACGTTTTGATGTAGATGGCACCTACAATGCCAGATATGAGATTATCAAAAAACGCATCGATAAGTCATACATAAAGGGGACCAATGAACGTTTGACGCAAAAAGGAAAACTAGCCATTGTTTACAGCCAGCGTAAAGACGAAAAGGAATATATGCGCTACATCAAATTCCTAAAATCCAAAGGCTATTTTACCAATAATATTGAAATCGTAGAGCTTGAAGGACTGCAGGGTGTTACGGGATTAAAAGCAATCAGAGCCGAAATTCTCTATACCAAGGACACCAAGTCTGAACGCACCTATACTTACGAAGATTTAATGGAGGAACTTAAATCTTAAGTTTTATAAACGGCCGGTTCCACCAAAAAAATGGAATGAGATGGCAAAGGCCAATACTGAAATCACTATACCAATGATAAAAATGGTATAGGTCAACCGTAGTATTTTATATTTTCTATCTAACACCAACCCTAAAAAATAAAGGTCTTTGGTCAATGAAGAATAAATGTATTGGTTGTCCTTGACCAACTCTTTAATGGCCCATTCATAATCCCCTAGGCTCATTTTATGAAAATTACCGAAGAACAATAGGTTTACCTTCTTGTTTTCCACATCTTCTTTGGTAAACTTTCCGCTGGTGACATTGGGTCGGGTCGCCAACACGGCCAACACCATAGAAACTACACTAAATGTGATAAAAATGACCGTGGGCCAAATCAAATAAGCATTGGATGGATTATCTAGCTTGGGTATAAGGTTTGATAAAGCCACCGAAATAATGATGGCATTGACTGAAAGCAAAATGTTGGCCTTGGTGTCAGCAATATCACTAAGGGTTAAATGATTCTTTAAGGTGACCCGGAACAAGGTTTGAATGCCTCGATCTGGACTTTCACTCTTGTATTTGGCCTTTAGTGCCTCCTTTTTGGCGATATCTTTCTCGGTCTTTTTTTCTTTGACCAATTGCTTAAGGTTCTTGTCTTTGCCTTCTTGCCAGTTTTCTTTGGCATAGTCCGTATAAAACTGATGCTCATTTCGGAACATTTTAATGTTGATATCTCTCCATTCCTTACCTGAAAACTTGGCAATGCCCAAAAGCTCCAATTCTTCCTTTAAAAAATCAGTGGTTTCCCAGTAACTTTTTTGCGCAAAATGGGAAGCATCCGCATCTCGCATGATTTCCTGTTGGAGGTTTTCAGGATCATGGAACCGCTTTGTGGCCATAATATTGGCACTGATTTCTTTAATACCATTTGCATCGTAGTTGTTTTCCTTTAGAAAATTCGTAGCAATCTGGCAACTGGTTTCCTCATGGTTCTTTGTACCTATGGTATAACCTGTATCATGAAACCATGCGGCCAATAGGAGCTTTTCCTCTTCCTCCTCCCCTAAATTGTAAAAATTGATTAATTCTTTAGTACTTTTAACTACACGCTGGGTATGTCGCAAATTGTGATATAAAAACTTTGGATCCAATTTATTTTCCAAAAGTTCAGAGACAAAATGTTCAGCTTTTTCTAAAATTTCCGACATAACAATACTTTGAATTCTCCAAAATACAAAATTTTGGAATCAACCTCAGATATATGAAAAAACATTACTTAGCTGCACTTTTATTGGTTCTTGCAACAAGTTGTGCAACCTATGAAGCAAAATACGAGACACCATTTGTTCAAGGGAATGTTTCCAGTGGAAAAGAAATAGAACATACCTTTTATTTGATTGGAGATGCAGGGAAATCACCCATGGGTGATATGAATTCAACGCTGAAAAAGTTCAAGCAGCTCTTGGCAAAAGCAAATAAGAATAGCACGGTGCTATTTTTAGGAGATAATATTTATCCGGCCGGATTTCCAAGCAAGAAGGATGACCCAAAAGGTCATGAGTTGGCCAAAAACCATTTGGATGCCCAATTGGGCACAGTTGAGGAATTTAAGGGAAAAACTGTTTTTATTCCAGGGAACCATGATTGGTATAGCAAAGGCCTTAAAGGATTGGAACGTCAGGAAAAGTATATTCAAAAAGTATTGGATAGTAAGGAAGTGTTCTTGCCCGACAATGGCTGCCCGATTGAAAAGATTGAAATAAGTGACAACACCCTTGTCATTGCCATCGATACAGAATGGTATTTGACCAATTGGGACAAGCATCCCACAATGAATGATGATTGTGAGATTAAGTCACGTGGTAGGTTTTTTGAAGAATTGGAAGGCCTGATCAAAAAAAATGTGGATAAAACCACCATTATTGCCATGCACCATCCCATGTTCACGTATGGTTCCCATGGCGGATATTTCTCCTTTAAGCAACATATGAATCCTAGCGGTGGCAGCTTTCCGCTTCCAGTGATCGGTTCACTGGCAAATTTGCTGCGAGAAACATCTGGAGCTTCCATTACAGATTTGTCCAACAAAATGTACAACAGATTAAAAAACCGGATTGTAACGCTATCCCAATACTCGGATAAGGTGGTTTTTGTTTCCGGACATGAGCACACTTTGCAATATATTGTTGAAAATGGAATACCACAGATTGTAAGTGGTTCTGGAGCCAAAAAAGGCGCGACTCGATTGCTGAATGGCAGTAAATTTTCCACAGGAAAAACTGGTTATGCGGTTTTAAAGATTTTTACTGACGGGTCATCAGCCGTTGATTTTTATGGAGCAAATGAGAATCCACAAGAGTTGTTATATCAAACTCAGGTACTTCCACCGAATACTTCTACTAAAATTGCATCATATGGCAATGACTTTCCCAAGTATAAGAGCGCATCCATTTATACTGACGAAGAAATTGATAAAAGCGGATTTCATAAATGGCTTTGGGGCGAGCGGTACAGAAAGTATTACGGAACCAAGGTAAAGGCGCCAATGGTTTTGCTTGACACCCTTTATGGAGGGCTTTCCGTAGTAAGAAAGGGAGGGGGAAACCAATCCAATTCGTTACGGTTAAAAGACAAGGAAGGTAAACAATATGTGATGCGAGACTTGCGCAAAAGCGCCGAACGTTATCTTCAGGCCATTGCCTTTCAAGAGCAATTTGTGATTGGCAAATTCGATGATACCTATACCGAAAAACTGTTATTGGATTTGTACACCGGAGCCCACCCTTATGCTCCATTTACAGTTGGTGCGCTTTCCGATGCCGTTGAAATCTACCATACCAACCCTAAATTATTTTATGTGCCTAAACAAGCTGTTTTGGCTGGATTTAACACTGATTTTGGTGATGGACTGTACATGATAGAGGAACACGTTTCTGATGGACATTCAGATTTGGAAAGTTTTGGGAAAACAAAGAAAATTGAAAGTACCTACGACTTGATTAAAAAGCTCAGAAAGGACGAAAAGTATCGTTTGGATGGAAAAACATATGCCAGAGCTCGATTGTTCGATATGTTGATAGGTGATTGGGATCGTCACGTAGATCAGTGGCGTTGGGCAGAATTCAAAGGGGAAGATGGCACAAAAATATATGAACCCATTCCTAGGGATAGGGATCAGGCCTATTCCCGATGGGGAGATGGTTTTGTGCTTGGGTTCGGTTCACGCGCAGTTCCAGCGCTTCGAATTTTTGAGGGCTTTGATGAGGAAATCAGAAGCGTAAAAGGATTTACCTCTTCGCCCCGCACATTTGCATTGGATATGGCACTTCTTTCTGAAATTGATATGAACACATGGATGGAGCAGGCAAAATACATTCAACAGCATATCACCGAAGCGACCATTGACAAGGCCCTTTTGAATTTTCCCGAGGAAGTAAGGGATGAAACCGTTCAAAAAATAAAGAAACACCTGTTATCAAGAAAAAGAAGCTTAGTGGATACGGCTCGGGAGTATTTTAGGGTAATCAATAAATACAGTGTGGTTACTGGAACGGATAAAGATGATTATTTTACTATTGTATCTGCTCCAAATGGGGATTTGGAAGTTAGGGGGTATCGCATTAAAAATGGCGAGAAGAAAGACCTGTTCTTTCAAAAAACATATCGCCCAGAACATACAAAGGAAGTCTGGGTGTATGGTTTGGATGACGACGATGTTTTTGATGTAAGCACCAAAACCTCAAAAATCAAGGTTCGCATTGTAGGTGGACAGAACAACGATGTCTATAAAATCACTGAGAAGTCAAAAAAGGTGCATACCTATGATTTTAAGAGCAAAAAGAACACATACGACGAAGCGTTTGGTGGAAAATTGCACAGAATCAATGATTACGACACCAATACCTATGAGTTCTTGAAGATAAAGGCCAGCAACAACCAATTTTTGCCCACCTTTGGGGCCAATCCGGATGATGGATTTCGAATTGGATTTACCAACACTTACCTTTTTAATGGTTTTAGGCAAAACCCATTTACACAACGACACATTTTAAACGGGTCTTATTACTTTGCCACCAATGGCTTCGACTTTGGGTATAATGGAGAATTCGCCAACATTTTTGAAGGGGTCAACCTAGAACTGGATGCCAGATTTACCAGCCCTAATTTTACCATCAATTTCTTTGGTTTTGGTAATGAAACAGAAAATAATGATGATGACGAACCGCTGGAGCTGGACTTTAACCGGGTGAGAATGAGCACCATAAAATTTGCTCCCTCCTTGGTGTGGAGAGGTTATTTGGGCTCTAAAGTGCGTTTGGGAGTGTCTTATGAGGATATCGAAGTGGAAGAGACCGAAGACCGGTTCATTAATCAATTTTATGTGCAAAATGGGGAAGAAAGTGAACAGAGCTTTTTTGGTGTTGATGCCGAGTATTCCTATTCCAATACTGATAACGAAGCATTCCCGACCATGGGAATGAGCTTTTCACTGCACGGAGGTTATAAAATGAACCTTAACGATTCTGATAGGGCATTCGGGTACTTTATTCCAAGTTTGTCAATTGATCATAAACTATGTTCGAATGGAAAGTTGGTTTTGGCGACCAAAATCAAGGGACATATTAATATTGGGGATGATTTTGAATTTTACCAAGGTGCGAATATCGGTGCCAATAACGGACTTCGTGGATTCCGATTCCAAAGGTTTACGGGGAAATCAGCCTTTTACCAAAACACAGACCTACGTTTAAGTTTTAGGAGCCGACAAACCGGATTGCTTCCCGTTACCCCGGGTATTTATGGCGGATTTGATTATGGAAGGGTGTGGTTCCCAGGAGATGATTCCAATAAATGGCACAATTCTTACGGAGGAGGTTTCTTTTTAAACGGAGCCGATGTGCTTTCTGCCAATTTTGGATTGTTCAACAGCGTGGACGGAATGCGCTTTGCCTTTGGGGTGGGGTTTGGGTTTTAATACTATAAGACTGTCATTCCCATGAAAATGGGAATCCAAACGAAAAGGAATAAAGTAAAAATCATCCATCAATTTCGGTTGTGTTTTTAGACAGAATTTCCCGAACTTCACTTATCGGTTGCTAAAGAATCATTGAAACGATTTTTAGCTTAAACGTTAGCTGCAACCAAAATAGAACCGTCAAAAATTAACTTTTCCGTCTATTATCAAACCATTTTATAAACGAAACATAAAGAACGGCTTGTGGAAAAGTCAAAATCAAACTGAAGAAAAAACGAATTGACCAATCCGAAAGGAGATTTGACGGAACACAACTCAAAACCAAGCTATTGACAAAACAAAGCGGAACGGCAATCTTCGATACAAACCGCAATGTTCGTTTCAATTCTTTATTCATTCGTAAATTCTTCGGTTGTTAAGTGTTCGCCAAAATGATGGACAATTTCGTTTAGAACATAATCTTGTTGCTTTCTACTGAAAGCTGAGGTCGCGTCTGAAATCAGAAACGTATTGTAGCCTTTGTCGTGGGCATCACGCAAAGTACTTTCCACACAAACGTGAGTAGCATAACCGACCAAATACAGATTCTCGATTTTGTTGTTTCGCAAATATGCATCTAAATTAGACCCTGTAAAACCACTAGCACCAATTCTACCCGTAACAATAAACTCGTTTTCAGTCGGCTTTACAGTTTCATAAAATTGAGAACCAAAACCATCAATTAAAAATGTTCTGGCATTTGGAATGGCTTTTCGCAAACCACTTTTTCCGTTCGCCAATTCGGGATAACCTTTTTGAAAACGCAATCCAACGTGAATAGCTTCAATATTATTTTTACGAGCAAAATCTAACACTTTTGTAATATTAGAAATCGACTCATACATCATTTCCCTATCTTCCACCAATAGTTTAAAAAGTTTTCCATTGCCGTGCATCCATTCGTTTTGGGTTTCAATTAAGATTAAAGCCGATTTTTTCATAATTTCCAAGGGTTTTCGATATGAGAATGGTATATTTTAGTCACTATTTTCCATCCATTTTCAAACTTTAACAACGTGAGTAAATCTGTAAAAACTAATACTCCGTTTCTCATAAGTTTAAGTTTTACAAATGCTGCGGTTTCATTGATATCAATTTGGACAAATTCATATTCAAACTTCCTTAGACCACTATCGTCAAAGCTTCTTTTATAATCGTAAACCATTTTTACCCAAACATTCAAAGGCAGCTTTCCCAATTCTTTTCCCTGTGCATAAAAAATAGCAAAATCAGGATGATACCCCTCATACATTGCATCAGTGTTCATCTCGTTCAATGCACCATTTAAATAGCAATTTTCAATTAAATTTTTAATTCTTGTTTCTTCCATTTCAAAATTATTTTGAGCATTTAGAGTGTTGAACAGCATTAAAAGTAATACTACTAAAACTGGCTTGATGTTTATTTTCATTATTTGTAGATTATTTACAATTTCAAAACAACTGAATATTGTTTACTTTTACAACAATTATTGTAATTTATTTACAAAATGAGCAAAAAAGATAACATGACAGATTTGTCATTTGACTTTGATTTTCTGGATAAAGTAATCATTGGAATTGGAGAAGTTTCACAAATTACGGGCATTCCGACAAGGCGAATACGATATTGGGAAGACAAAGGAATCATAACGAGCTTGACTGAAGAAGAAGGAAAAAACAGGCGTTACGATTATAAAAACATCAAAAAAATGTTGCTAATCAAAGAACTTTTGGAGGAAGGTTATACTTTGGACGCTTCGGCTGAAAAAGTGAAAAAGAGAATGGAAATGATTGAACAAACTCTCAAAAAATTAAAAAAGGCAGCAGCTGACAATGGCTATAAGTAATTGCTTGTTTTCGCCTACTTCTGAAAATCCACGCGGATTTTCAGTTAGGTGTGTACTTGCAAAGTTAAGTGCTAAACCACGCAACTACTCATAGCCGAGACCGATAAGTGTCATCCCAAATCTCCAAATCCCAATAATCCTTACCTTGCATTTGTGAAAGCATTGAACCACCTGCCCAAATCCAAACAAGAAGAACTTGAGTTGCTCGCCGAGCAGTTATCCGCCCATAAATTGGTGGAAATGGTCATCCTCTTCGGTAGCTATGCGCGTGGTAATTGGGTAGAGGACCAGTATGTGGAAAAAGGCATCACCTACGAATATCGCAGCGATTTTGACATCCTAGTGGTGATTACTCACGAAGACCTCAAACAAAAATTCCGGATAGAGGATAAGATCAAGGCCGAATTGGTCACTACGGGAAAAGTCACCACGCCTGTCAGCCTGATCTTTCATGGCATAAAGCAACTGAACGCTTCTTTGGCCATGGGCAACTACTTTTTTAAGGATATTAAAGAAGAGGGCGTAGTGCTGTACAATTCGGCAAAATTTAAACTCGCCCACTCCAAAAAATTGACCCCTGAGCAGTACCAGCAAAAAGCACAGGAATATTTTGACCAATGGTTCAAAAGTGCGAATATGTTTTATCTGGATTTTGAAACTAATTTTAAAAGAGGTGAGGCTGATTCAGATTTTTTCAAGAACGCAGCTTTTATGCTCCATCAAGCCACTGAGCGCTATTACACGACTATTTTGTTGGTCTTTACCGATTACCGTCCTAAAGACCATAATTTGGAGAGTCTGGGCATCAAAGTGGAAATGTGCGATAGGCGCTTTGCGGTTTTCCCCAAGACCACCGATACCGAAAAACACCTTTTTGAACTGCTTAAGCGCGCCTATATCGATGCCCGCTATAAAATGGATGAGTACCAGATTACCAAAACCGAACTTGAGTATCTGGCAGAAAAAGTAAAAGAGCTAAAACAGCTTACCGAGACCATCTGTACCGAAAAGATAGTTTCGATTGGAAAATAAGCTAATAATATGCTCCTTTCCTTGTCATCCTGAGCTCCTTCCGAAGTCTTGTACGGAGGACAGGTAGTCGAAGGAAGGGAAAGGTACTCACTTTAGTGGACGGAAAGGGTGAATAGATTATTATGCTCATTAGTCAATCAAAATCTCCCACCCATCAATTTCTATTGGATTTTTATACAGAAATTTCCGAACTTCACATGCTTGTACCGAATTTATTTCAGTGTTTCGGTATCGGATGCTAAACAATCTTTAAATGAGGCCATATCTTAAATGTTGTGCATAATACCAAGACAAATTGGGATGTTGGAATTTATATTCAAACAAATACCTTACAATTATAAGTTTAAAAAGCAATTATTGATTGGTGCTTTTTTAGGAGGAATAGTAACATTTATTATGATTTTCCTTCAACCTTTTGGTACATATGGTTTTGAATCTAATCATAAGTATTTGATATTTTTTGGTTTTGGTTTATTGCTCTTTGTAATGTATTTTCTTTGGGCTAGAATAGAAAATTTATGGTATGATTATAAAAGCAAAAAATGGAAGATTAAATATGAAATTATTTCTTTCATCCTTTTCATGCTTATTTCCAGCCTACCAATTCATTTTTACAACCAAATCTTCCTAAATGATTTTTTCAATTCAAAATATGGTGAATACGAATATTTAAAACATGGTATATGGTTTTTTCAACACTCAATAGTTCCTATTATGTTGATTCTTTTTCCTTTTTATATCTACCTAAGAAATAAATTCGGAGAATTAACTACTCCTAAATCTTTAAATGAAATTGATTTCTACGGAATCAACAAAGGAGAAAAAATAACAATTAAGAAAGAAGAACTGTTATTTATTAAAGCATCTGAAAATTATGTGAACATATACTATGCGAAAAACAACAAGATACAGTATAAAATATTTAGAAATACATTAACCGCAATTAATGAACAAGCTCCATTTTTGCACAAATCTCATCGCTCCTATTTGGTAAATGTTTCAACCATCAAAAACATAAAAGGAAATTCACAAAATGCCAAAATAGTGTTTCATCATGATGGTTTAGATATACCATTATCAAAATCGTACTACAAAACCATAAAATTAGCATTGGGTGTTTAGCCCAGAAATTATTATTTCGTCATAAAAATTAATGGTTAATCAATATAAATATCCTGCTGTCACTATTTTTATTACACGTATGATTTTCTGATTCTATTTGATGAATTATTAAATAATTAACGATGAAAATAATTCAAACCAAAAGTTTCATTTTATTATCCGTACTACTATCTGCCACGCTAATAGGCTGCAGATTAATTAATAAAAACGTACACCAAAAAATTGAAAATGACACCGACAAGATATTCGATAAATTAGTCAAAATCAGAAGGGATTTTCACCAATATCCTGAACCGGCTGGAAATGAAAAAAGGACTTCTAAAGTTATTGCCAATTACTTAACTAATTTAGGCTTAGAGGTTAAAACAGGAATAGCAGGAAATGGAGTTGTTGGAATCTTAAGAGGAGGAAAAGAGGGAAAAAACATAGCCTGGAGAGCCGATATGGATGCTTTGCCAAATGATTTACCTGACGTAGTACCATTTAAATCTAAAAATAAAGGGGTACAACACGGTTGTGGTCACGATGTTCATATGGCAATTGGAATTGGAATAGCTGAAGTATTGTCCAAAAACAAAGAATCAGTCAATGGTACAATATATTTCATATTTCAACCAGAAGAAGAGACTTTTATTGGTGCAAACAATATGGTTAATAGCAATCTATTTTCAGAAATGAATATGGATGAGATATATGCATTACATGTAACTGCATTACCAGTAGGTCAGATAATGGTTAAACCAAACGAGCTATTTGCATATCAAAAAAGAATACAGATTATATTTAATAGTGAATTGTCAAAGGAAGATGCAGAAATGCTATTCAATCAGGTAAGAAATGAAACTCTACGAAGAAAAGACGGAGCAAAGCCCTGGCAAATCCCAAAAGCATTTGATTCTATAGTTGGATTAAGTAATCCAAATACTGTTTTCAAAGATTATCTATTTATAGAGGAAAATTTTGCCATCGAAAAAGACAACAATCAACTTGTCATAAAAGCTTATGCTTATGAAACCAGTAAGTCAAATGTACCTAATATGTTACCTGAGATTGAGCAGATAATTAGTAAATCAGAATACAAAGATAAGTTCATCTCGATATCATTTATTCAAGAAAATCCGACTGTATTGAATGATATCCATTTAACAAAAAATGCAAATAATATACTAACCAATATTTATGGTAATAAATCTATTAAGATGAGTTATGGACAAATTCCATATTTTAACGATGACTTCTATTATTTTCAACAAAAAGCTCCAGGAGTGTATTTTTTATTGGGTGGTTCAAATCCAGAAAAAAAGATTAATGCAATGAATCATGCACCAAATTTTGGTGTTGACGAAGAATGCATAAGAGTTGGAGTCAAGTCTTTTTCTTCATTGATTTTAGAAAGAACAAACAGTGGTAAGTAAAACACTATGTATACGATTTATGGTTTGTTGTTGCCGTACATGGTTTTTTTGATACCATTGCTTTAATCTGTATTTACTTTGGTTTGGTGTAACGACACTAAATCTGTGCAAAACCGAAAGGTTAGTGAGTAGAAATGCACTATTATCCATAGCCGAGACCGATAAACGCATTTCAAAATTCGCCCCCTTTTTCGTTTAGTTTGCCAAAGAGGAACTCAATACTTTACCTAATCAAGCTTATAAGAATACAAATTCCTTCCCTTGGTTTGGGATTGCTCATCGGCAATCAATAAGGTTGAATCATCTATAAAACAAACAGATTCAATTTGGGTTTCGTGCTTTAGGTATAAAGCACCTATTTTGGCATCAGAAAAATGGTCAAAATCAAAGTCCTTGAGAAGGTAGACATTGCCGTAGCCCAAAAGGGCTATGGTCTTTCCGTCTTCTGAAATGGCCGCACTGGTCACAGAGCAATGGTCTTTATCATTGCAAAGATTCAAGGTTCCTATGAGTTTGGCCTCATAGGTTCCTTTTTTATCTGGAACGCGGTAAACCAAGGTTTTTCCCAAATAGGGGTGGGTGCGGTCTTTGGTAAAGATGTACAAGTGGCCTTTCCAGTGAAAAAAAGCTTCGGAATCGAACAAAAGGTCTTTTTTTGACGGGGGAAAATCCTTTTGTTCTGGGTAATTGAATGCTATTTTTTCGACATCAATACTTTTCCCTTTTTCTTTATCTGGGTTTGGAAGTTTATATATGACCAGGTTTTTTCTTTCGTTGTCATTATTACCAAAATCACCAATGTACAAGTTCCCTTTTTTGTCCTTGGTCAAATCTTCCCAATCGTTGTTTTTGGCATTTTTGACCTTGAGTTGCTTGATGAGCTTTCCTTTAAGGTTAATGGCATAGATAATGTCTTTGTTGCCATTGTCTTCGATGACCCAAGCTTTGGATTGGTCAAAGGTTGCAATTCCCGAAACTTCATTCAGTTTGGACGGGAGCTTCCCTAAATATGTTAAGTCCCCGTAATACGGTTGCTGGGCGCAGGCCTGAATAAAAATCAATAACAAAATGGGAATGTACCTATTCATTGTTCTCCTTTATGGGCATGTAAATTTCTGCCTTCCAAAGCATTTCATTACCCCCAAAATTGGGATTGTTGTAAAATATTTCCACCGGTTTTGGCTCAACTTCAATGTTGTGTGCCTTTGCATAGTCCAATAGAGCGTACCAAGCTCTGTCCGATGTAATATAATTGCCGTTGTATTCTGCTTTCAACGCTTTTTTTGCGAAGATGCGACGATATTTAATATCTGTGTCCATTGGCAATTTTTCAGAACGGATCACAGGTTGCCCAAAATTATATTCGAGGCTATCTGTCGCCATATCCCAATGGGTAACTTGAATCATCGGGGGGCCTGCCAACTCTACCTCATTTTTAGTAAGGACCTGGGTGAGATAGCTAAGATTTTCCATCATTCCCCCGGCTTTTTGAAACTGTGTTAACTTTAATGGGATGTAAGCAAAAAATTTGGTTGGAATTTCTTCCTCACCAATAATGGTCACCTTGAATTTATTTACATGTCCATTGAGTTTTTCTATAAAATCCAAGACGGTTTTTCTTGACCTTTTTTCAAAATCCGTGTCTGAAAAAGGAACTCGTATTTTATTGGATAAGCTATGGTTTTCATCGCGGATATCTACCCCAACCTCCGTTGTTGAATCGGTAATGGCCTCAAATTCCCAATCATAAATATGAATGGAATCACCAAACTGTACTTTTTGCTTCAGATGGTAAATATCATTTCCTTGTTGGGTCACACCAACAACTGTATCCAAGGAACGGTCCCAAAGTTTTAATGCTTGATTGATGGTCCCTGGAAAGGTATTGGCCTTAAAACGAATTGTGTAGTCAGAGGGTTTGATAAAAAGATACCACACTAGCGCAATCAATAAAACCGTCAAAATACTCCATAGGATTTTCCTCATACCTTAGCACTCAAGTTTAAAAGGTTTTGAAAACGTTTAGTTCATGTCTAGATGGTCTACGACAAATTTCCCCAATGATCTTCCTTGGTTTACCCCGATTTCTACCGCGGCTCTATAATGGATTCCGCCATACATTCTGCTTATTGCAGCCTCGTCAGCTGCCGCCGCAAATGATTTAAAGGACCTTACAGGTAAGCCATAGGGTATCTCGGTATCATCGTCGAAAGCAAAATTGTCTCCAAAAATACTGGTCAAAGCTGTAGCTGCAGCTCCAGAAACAACACTGTGTCCACTTGTATATTCGGGAAATGGTGGTGTTTGAAGAACTGGCTCCCAACTATCATCGATATGTTCGTTGATCAAGGTTTCTGGCCGAATAAGGTTGCTTCGGTATTTTTCATCCCAACAGCTAATAAAAGCATCGGCAATGGCTATAGAGGTTTTTGTATAGGCGTAAATGGTTTTAGCAAGGTCAGAATCAGTCTTTCTACTGGCAATTTTGGTAATACCGATCCAGTGCGCACCCGGAGTGATTTTTTTGGTAGCAAACATCAAGTGTCCCCTAGTTACTGAAACGTATGGGTTGCAGTCCCAAAATTGGGCTATTTCAATCTCTTCGGATTCATCACCTTTTGAAGTGATTTCGTTACTGATGTCATATACTTCCTTGACTTCTTTATAAAAATCCGAGTCCTCTTCCATGGAAAATGGAGGAGGAGGGGCAGGTTTAAATTGAGCTGCTGAATCAATGACAAAAGGTCTTATTTTACTCCAATGGGGCTCAATGCCATCCATATAAGCGGGTGGGGTTGGCTGCCATCTTGAAGGTTCATCCGAATCAACTGTAAATTTGGGCATGGTTCGGGTTTGTTTATAGTTGTCCTTGTCCATCCAGGCAGCTATGTGACCGGCTACTTTTAGCCCAAATGCTTTTGATGCTTCAAATTCGGGGGCATTCATTTCTTCCCAAATACCATATAGGCTGTCTCGATAGGCTTCAATCCGATCCTCCGAGAAAATCAACCTCTTGTTCATATCAATATGAGCAATGAGTGCTGCTAAATCAAAATTGACATTTTCACGGTTTTCGGGTTCCGGAATTTGGGGTAGATCTGTTACTTGGCCTTGTAAAGAGTTGTAACCATCACCCTTTAAAGCCAATATTTCGTAGGCCGCAACATTTGGATAGGCGTAGATACGACTTGCCACTGGAGGAGAAAAGATATCATGGATCATAACTTCGGTCACTTTGTCGACAGAACCGTGATAATCCTCAGGGGAAATAACAATAGGTTCCTGCTTTTTGGCACAAGAGAACAGTGCAAGCGCGGTGAGCAGCAGTATTCCTAATTTTTTTTTCATGATTAAGTTTGTTTTAGTTGTTGATTTGATATAATTGGGCTCTTTCATTGTTGAAAATGGCAAGCAGATATTTTTTGTCCTTAATTGGGAGTATACCCAAGTGACGCAAGGATTTTTGATTAAAATCAAGTCCGAGCTCATGGCCCAAAATTACATTATTTTCATTTTTTATCAATGCGCCGGAAAAGCTGTCAAATCGGCCATGATATGGTTTTACCCCAAAATAGTTGCCACCGGCTAAAACTTCTGGACTACCGTCATTGTCAAAATCGTACGAGAGGAAATCCATTATAGGCGAAACTTGAAGCTCAATGGGAAAAGGCACGAATGTAAAAGTTCCCTCCTCATTTTTTAAGTAACCCGAACGAAGCTCTGTAATGGAAAGTACTTCAGCATTTTCAATCGATTCAGCACTTAAGATATCTTTGAGCTCTTTTCCCGCAAAAGATTTATGGGTATTGAATTTTTTCTTGAGTGACACCATTTGGGAAGCAAGAGCATCCAAATTATGAATTGGATATTCCTTTCCACTTTTGGCAAGTGTGGTTAGGGTTTCGGTATTCCCATTGCCGTCAAAGTCTGCGAAGTACATTTTAAGTGGGTTCTCTTGGGATGCCTTGAACTTGGAGTTTGTGCCCCAATTTCCCAATAAATAATCATCATCTCCGTCTTGATCAATATCAAAAGGTTCAATGGTTTGCCAAAGACCATTTAGGTTTATCTGTTTTGTTTCAGTCAAGGTACCTTTGTTGTTTTCAAAGAATCGTGGAGACATCCATTCCCCCACAATTATAAGGTCCTTGGTGCCATCAGCGTTAAAATCGTGCCATATGGCATCCGTGACCATGCCAATATTTTTAGCTTCAAAATTGTCAACAACGGAAAACATACCACCTTCATTTTTTAATAAATAGGAGGTGGGGGATCGACCAAACTTTGAAGTAACGATGTGATTGCCTACAAACACATCCATATCACCATCTTGATCATAATCATATGGTTTTATGACACTTGCGTTTTGGAAGTATTCTGGGAGCTCTTTTTCGACATAAGTAGAGCCTTTTTGCACATAGTAACGATCTTTCAGTTGTATGGATTCTCCAAAGAAATCTGCCCCTCCGCTACCAACAAACAGATCATTTTTTTTGTCGCCATTTAAATCGACCATTGCAGCACTCACATCTTCTTTGATGGAATCTTTTGCAATTTCAGGGATTGTATATTTTACAAAACTTGTGTCCTGTTGTATGAAAACCGCAGCAGGAACATATTTTGAACCACCAACAAATATATCTTCCTTTCCATCGGCATTGATATCTCCGATGGCTAAGGCAGGCCCCCTATCAGAGGCTTTGTATGGAATGAGTTTTTCCCGATTAAAATCGACATAATTATCTTCCTTGTGAACAAAATCAATACCCATTCCATCGTCTACTATTTTAAATAGAGATTTATTTTTGGGTTTTAGGGTGCTGTAATCGAATGGTTTTGGATTATCTGGTGATATGGTAAGGGTCTGATTGGTTGCTATGTTCTTTAAAACCTGAAATGTTTTGTTGGGCCAGACCACTTTCAAAGAATCTATTGCTGTATGTGGACCAAATCCAAAATGGATTATAGGTTCAGAAGAAGCTTGAAATCCCCTGGTAGCATACAATTCTTTGAATTGCAATTGCCCATTTTGGTAGGTGTAGACTTTGGTGCCTATTCCGAATTTATTTGGATTTATGTAATTCAACTTGATTTTGAGGTAGTTGGCGTTATCATCGGTTTGGTTAATATACAAAGAAGCTGCCCTATTGAGGTTTGAGGTTACAATGTCCATATCACCATCATTGTCAAAATCCCCAATCGCTGTGGCTCCAGAGATAATGGTGTCATTCGAAATCCACTTATCTGACATGTCCTCAAATGCTATGTGTGAATTGCCTTTGAAGATATAATTATGGATTGCTCCCGAGGGCATTAAACCGAAAGCTTCTTGATCTACGAGCTTAGTGTTGTTTATTTTATTTTGAATTTGATCACTGGATAGAAAGTTGATGAAATCAAGGTCATTAGGTCTCTTAGGAATACCATTGGAAACGAAAAGATCCTGCTCACCATCTTGGTCATAATCGGCAAAAAGAGCGCTCCAGCTCCAATCGGTAGCGGCAACCCCGCTCATAAGAGCGGTTTCTGTATAATTGCCATCTGGCTGATTTATAAAGAGCATATTCCTTGTAAACTGATAGTGGTAACCGTATTGTTCAATCCGCATTTTTTGGGTTTGAACATTGTCGTCTCCCTCTGAAGATTTTAGGGGGATTTCTTCTTCGGGAAGCATATCCAATGAAATTAAATCAGGAAGGCCATCATGGTTAATATCCGCGACATCATTCCCCATCGAAAATCGACTGATGTGCCCAAAATGATCTTTTAAGCTTTCTTTGAAAGTGCCGTCACCATTATTTAAATAGTAGTAATCATCCTCATGAAAATCGTTTCCAACATAAATATCGGGATAACCATCAAGGTTAAAATCTGAAACGGCAACGCCAAGTCCATAGGCATTAATACCTCCAAAAATTCCAGCTGCCTCACTTACATCCGTGAATTTTCCGTTATCGTTTCGAAGTAGTTTATCACCTGTTTCATAATTTCTCTTATATCTGAGGTCGGCTTTTCCGTAGGATTCTTGTGTGTGAACCGCATGATTGAGTAGGTATAGATCTAAATCCCCGTCTAAATCATAATCTAAAAAAGCAGCGGAGGAGCTGTATGAATCAAAATCGAGCCCATAACGTATTGAACTTTCCGTAAAGGTGACCATTTTGGAGCCGTCAGAAGGGCCATTGTTAATATAGAGTTCATTGTGCCCATCAAAACCCTTGATGCCCACTACGGCGCAAACATAGATATCCAACAGGCCATCACCGTTTACATCGCCCATAACAGCTCCTGTGTTCCAAGTACTGTTTCCTTGGATTCCAGCTTCTTTGGAGACATCTTTGAATTTTAGGTTTCCCAGATTCAGATATAACTTGTTTTTCACCTGATTTCCCGAGAAGAAAATATCGGGGAGCCCGTCACCATTTACATCACCAACTGCGACCCCGCCTCCGTTGTAAAAGTAGAGGTAGTCCAATATGTTGAGGTCGTCAGATTCCGTAATCCTATTTTCGAAGGTGATACCGGTTTTATCTGCCGTAGGATTTTCAAAAAGCTTGTTGCCCTTGTTGCATCCGATTAGCAGTATTGTAGACGTAATTAAAGCTATCAATTTATTCATCGAGTGCGAAAATCTTTGGTTTTTTGTCATTGATGGCAGCCAACACATATCTTTTGCCCGTTTTGTCCTTGAATAATCCAAGATGCTTCACTTCATCCCGTATGAAGAAACCACTATCATCATAATTTTGCCAGTCAAAGTTCATTTTACCATCTCCTAACAGCACATTTCCATAACCTGCATCCAAACGAGAGAATTGGGGCTTGAACTCAAAATTGTTGCCCGCCATGATCAAGTCCAAATTTCCATCTTTATCAATGTCCGTGCAGGTAATTCCGCAAATGCAGGATAGTTGTACGCGACTTGGAAGTGTTTTGATGGTGAATTTGCCGTTACCTTCATTAATGGCAATGACTGATTCTGAATAATTTACTTCTTTGACAATAGAACGGTCTATTACTTCCTTTGGAAAAAGTTCGTTTATGGTTCTTTTGGCATAATCTGAAGCTTTAAGGTTTTGTTTTTTGAGAGATACCAATTGCGCAGTCAATTCCTTTTTTTGGTGCAGGGGATAATCGCCTCCATCATAATTTTGGGTAACTATTTGCTCGATGGTACCGTTGTCATCAAAGTCATTGATCCACATTTTCATAGGTTGTCCTTTTTTGGGTGAATAATGAAGGTTTCCACCTTGGTTGCCCAATATAAGGTCCATGTCGCCATCGTTGTCCAAATCCGCCGCTTCAATAGTGTTCCACCAGCCGGTCAAACTGTCCAGTGATGAATCCAATTTGGAAATTCTTCGGCCAGAGTTCCTATATATTTTTGGGGTGTCCCACTCCGAAACAGTTATCAAATCATCTTTTTCGTCGCCATCTATGTCAACCCAAACGGAAGCAGTGACCATGCCAGCACTTTTAAGGTTGTAACCCAACCTTTCTGTGGCATCAGTAAATTCTCCGTTGCCTTGATTTTCCAAGAATAAATGGTCTGGATTTAACCCATACACCCCAACGATACTTCTTGAACCGATAAACACATCAATATCCCCGTCTCCATCAAAATCAGAAGGAGAGATTGTGGAAACATTTTTAAAAGATGATGGAATGGATTGTTCGGATTTTTGGAAATTACCCGAGCCATCGTTCAAATATAATCTAGGTCTATAGGATTGTTCTTTGCCCACTTCGTTGCCGCCAGAGCCGACCATAAGATCTAAGTCACCGTCGCCATCTGCATCAAAGAATGCCGCGGCGGTATCTTCATAAGCTCTATCTTTTTCAAGGTCGCTTTGGTTTTTTGGAGACAATAGACCTTGATTTTTATGAAGGTAAATAACCCCAGCTTGGCCTTTAGCACCGCCTACAAAAACATCTTCATTACCATCTCCGTTCACATCGCCGATGGCCAAAGAAGGTCCTTCCTGCGAAGTTTTTTTGTAGATAAGCCCTTCATAGTCAAAATCATTATAGGTGTTTTCTTGATGAGATACCAATCCTGTATTTTTCAATTCCCGCATCAACGGTTCTTTCAATTGAGGATTTGGAGCAATGTAATCTTCGATGGCATCTACTTGCTTAAAGGTTAAAACCCGGTTGGCTTCAACATTCGAAAGTTTTTGAGTCTTGTCATTAGGCCAAAGAATCCTGATAGAATCAATTTTTTTTGTGTCACCCAAACCAATGGTCATGGTGTAATCCATAGAAGATTGAAACCCTCTGGACGGTACCAACTCTTGGTTTATGATATTGCCATCATAATACAAAAACGCTGTAGTGCCTACCGCAAAGGGGTTGGCCCCTTGCCCCTCGAACTTTAATTGGATGTAATTGTGTTGTTTTTGTGAGTTGGTATTGTTGCGGTAAATAAAGGTTTGTGTGTTTACATTATTGATGACTAAATCCAGGTCTCCGTCATTGTCCAAGTCCCCGTAAGCAGCGCCATTTGACCTTGATGGCAACTCAAACCCCCAGTCTTTGTTGGCATTATCAAATGTGATATCTCCCTTGTTCCTGTAAGCATAATTCGGTTGTGGTTTTATGGGCATTTTAACAATGATGGAATCGATGGATTCCTTTTTTCCCGTCAGTGCCATTTTTTGAATGATTTCGTTGGCAAAGAAATCCACAAAATCAAGGTCTGTCAGATCATGGTTGATTCCGTTGGTGATAAAAATATCTCGAAGCCCATCATTATCCATATCAAAAAGAAGTCCAGCCCAGCTCCAGTCGGTAGCATCTACACCACTAAAGTATGCCACTTCCGAGAAGGTGCCGTTTCCATTGTTCAATTGCAAAGTGTTCTGGATGTACTGCTGATAAAAGTCTTTACTTCGTTTGAGGTCAAAAATATTATAACCTTCAAACTCCATAACTGATTTTACTCTTTGGTCTGGCTCGGGAAGCATATCCGTGATAAAAATGTCATTATGGCCATCGTTATTGATGTCGGCAATATCTATACCCATGGCGGAAAGGCTTAAATGCTGAGTCCAATCCTTGATTTCTTCTCGAAACGTACCATCTTGATTGTTAATATATAGGTAGTCTCTTTCATAAAAATCATTGGAAACATAAATATCAGGATACAAATCCTTATTAATGTCCGTTACCAAAACACCCAAACCGAACCCGATAAGACTGCCATAAATACCGGCATCTTCACTGACATCGACAAATTTTCCGTCATCATTTCGTAAAAGCATGTCTCCAACACCTCTAAAAATGTGTGGTACGCCTTCCCAGTCTTGAGCTCTTACTTCTCTTTGTTCAGCGTAGCCCAAACTGCTAACAGGGATATTGCTATTGTTCAAAATATAGGCATCTAAATCCCCATCTTTATCATAATCGAAAAAAGAAGCATGGGTAGAGAATCCTGTTTCGGCTAAGTTATACTCATGGGCTTTTTCGGTGAAGGTCAAATCCCCGTTATTGATGTATAGGTCGTTGTCATGATTGTTGCCCTCCAAATTTCCTGCATTGCTTACATAGATATCCAGTAAGCCATCTGCATTGATGTCTACCATGACCACCCCTGTTGACCACGGTTTGTTTCCGGTCACTCCCGCTTTTTCAGAAATATCTTCAAACTCAAGATTCCCTTTGTTCAAATACAATTTGTTGGGTTCCATGTTACCGGTCAAATAGATATCCGGTAAACCATCATTGTTGATGTCACCGATGGCTACGCCCCCTCCGTTATAAAAATTCCGGTATTTGAAAATATTGAAGTTCTTTTGGTTTTCAACTTTGTTTATAAAGTCGACACCAGTCTGCTCCGAAGGTAGCAAGGTGAAAAGTGTCTCGGAATTTTTCTTTGAAGTAGCCTCTTCTTCCTTTGTACCGCACGATACCAAAAGAATGGACAAACAAAATAGCTTCAAAATAGGTGTTCTCATTTTCTATTGATTTTTAATCAAAAAAATAGGTGAATCGTTATTGCGACCGACAATGTAGGCAGGCTTGCCGGCAATCATAATTTTCTTCAATGTTCTTATGGCTCCAGAAATCTCGAATCCACTAGCTTTTGCAACATTGAACCCTCCATGTGTATTGTTATCTAAAGTTAATCCGTGAAAAGCATCCAATCTGCCTAATTGAGTGCTTATTTCATAGTTATTGCCCACAATCAACAAGTCAGGATAACCATCATTGTTTAGGTCTTCTGCTGCAATGTCATATATTGGTGATGCTTGTGCCATTTTTGGAAGTTCATGTTTAGTAAAATTTCCCTTACCATCGTTCTTAAAATAAACACTTGCCAGCTCTACAATGGATTTTTTTTCTGATTGCTCCAGTTGTTTTTGACCAAATAATTCTTGTAGTGAAGCCTTTGCAAAATCTTTGTATGACAGATGAGTTTTATTTAGATAGGGCATTTGTTTGACCAGCTCATCCTTTGAAGCAAAAGGGGTCTCGGAATTTTTATGGTAATATGTAATCAAGGGTTCTTTTGAGCCATTGTCATCAAAATCAGCGGAATAGAGTGTGATGGGTTTTTCTTTGGAAGCTTTGAATTTTGTGTTTTGACCCCAATTGCCACAGATAAGGTCTAGATCACCATCGTCATCTATATCACAAGCTACAACTGTATTCCACCAGCCCTGCGTATCTTTCAAGCCATTGTTCTTTTGTAATTTCAGTTGGCCTCCATCATTTAGAAAAATGGAGACTGACATCCAATGTCCTACAACCACCAAGTCCATGTACCCATTTGAATCCAGGTCGGTGGAAATGACATCTTTTACATTACCGATGAATTCAATTTCTGGGATAACGCTTTGCGTGTTGTCCATGAAATTTCCAGAACCATCATTTTCCAAAAAATACTGTCTTGATGTTTTTCCGTATTGCCCGGGCTCCTGATCCGAAGCAATAAGAATATCTTGATCTCCGTCATTGTCAAAATCGGTCGCCAAAACCTTGGATGCATTGACTTCAATATTTTTAAATTGCTGGGAATCAGGGTGTAAAATTCCTTTCTTGTTCAGATAAAGCCTTGGCTGTAATGGATTACCTCCTTTAAACTCATTGCCGCCACTTACCACCAAAAGATCAATATATTCATCTCCGTTGGCATCAAAAAAAACATGGGAGGTGTCTTCATTGGTGGCATGTTTATCAAAAAGACCGGTTTGGTGTGATATGAAACTACCATCCTCTTGTTGGATATAAAGCGCAGAATTTTGGGCCTTGGCGCCACTAATGAAGAAATCATCTAACCCATCATTATTGATGTCGGCAACAGAAATATCGGGACCTTCATTTGAGTTTGCAAAGGGAACCAAGGGTTCACGGTCAAAATCAAGTGTTGGCTTTTCGGAGTGCACAAAATCCACAAGAGAATCCAAGATTTTAAAATGTGGATTTATGGACAAATGTTCAGGTTGTTGATGGATTGAGGCAGTACTTTCATCAAATACGATCCTTTTTCCAGCGGGTAAATTGTATTGAGTCTGGATTTTGCCACTGGGCCAAATGACTTTTAAAGAATCTATGATTGAATCTTTTCCCAAACCTAAATGCATTATGGGCGGCACGGCTGACAGATACCCTTTGGTAACAAAGTTTTCTTGGGAGATTTTAAGTGAATCGGTATAAGCGACAATCTTCGCCCCTATGCCAAATGTATTATTTTGGGCTCCTTTGAATTTTACGGAAATAGAGTTGTTGCTATTGCCCATGTTTTCCATGACAAAAGCCTCATGGTCAACGTTATTGACCACTAAATCTAAATCTCCATCATTGTCCAGATCAGCATAAACACAGCCATTACTGAACGAGGTTTCCTTATCTGCCCATAGTTCGGTAACATCAGAGAAAGTGAGTTGTCCATTGTTTTTGAAGAAATAGTTGTGAATCTTTTTTTTAGGGATTTCTTCAATAAGGGGCATATCAGCATGAGACATTCCCTGTTCAATTCGCCTTTGAAGGTTGTCGTTGGAAATGAAGTTGATAAAATCCATGTCGTTTGTTGCTCCTTTAATTCCATTTGACACAAAAACATCTTTTTTGCCATCATTATCGAAATCTGCCAAAAGAGCCCCCCATGACCATTCGGTCGCTGCCACGCCACTTAGATGCGCAATTTCAGCAAATCGTTCATTTCCGAGATTTACATGAAGGGTATTTTGCATATACTGTGGAGAATACCCATTTCTCAGGTATTGTTGGTAGATAGGGAATCCATATTCTAACCCTGAAGTTTTGTAAGTTTCCAGGTCTTCAGGAAGCATGTCAAGCGAAATGATATCCATGAGGCCATCATTATTGATGTCAGCGATATCATTGCCCATAGAAAAATGCGTGGTATGTCCCAATTTGTTGTTATCCAATGAAATAACTTCTTTAAAAGTGCCGTCTTTTTGATTTATATAGAGGTAATCATTCTCAAAAAAGTCATTTCCTACATAAATATCTGGAAAACCATCGTTATTGATGTCGCTCACGGATAGCCCTAAGCCATACCCGCTTTTGCCTTGAAAAATACCCGCTTGGGAACTTATATCAACAAATTTTCCGTTTTGATTTTCGAATAGTACGTCCCCTGACAGTTTGTCGACTTTTTCTCGTTGTTTTCCTTTGCCATATGTTCTGTTAGGATATACAGAATGATTCATGAGATACAAGTCTAAATCCCCATCCAGGTCATAATCAAAAAAGGCTGCTTGGGTTGAAAATCCTGAAAAATCGAGTCCGTACGACGCAGCATCTTCTTTGAAAATGGGAACCCCGTTTTTATCAACTCCTTGGTTGATATATAATAAATTCGCATCATCTAAATGTTTGTAATTCCCTACTTTGCAGACATAAATATCAAGAAGCCCGTCATGATTGATGTCCACATGGGTAGCACCTGTGGTCCAACCATTTATGTTTTCTATTTGCGCTTGCAGAGTCACCTTTTTAAAGGTTAGTCCTCCTTTATTTAAGAATAATTCGTCGGCAACTTGATTTCCAATAAAGTAAAGATCAATTAGTGAGTCATTGTTGAAGTCTGCTGCAACTACTCCAGCTCCATTATAATAATACAGATAGTTTAAAATGTTTAAATCAGGGGTTTCGGAAAGAAGGTTGACGAAATCGATTTCGGTGTCTTTGGATGATAATTTTTTGAACTGTTTTTCTGATTTTTTTTGGCATGAGATTGCGCAAAAAAAGAGTACAAAAACCACAATCATCTTCCTTTTCATACATCTTTCGAAATAGTTGTACAATATAAGTAAACTTGAGGGAAGAATAAAGGCTAAATGTGATGTTTGTCCAATAAAAATGGGGGATTGTGATAAATTTTAACAGTTATTGATTTTTATGGGATTCTACGAGTTTTACGAAAAAATCGAGCTATATTTAGAAGTTGCAACCTAACACAAATTAATTATGATTGGAGTACTTTCTTTTTTGGGCTTTACGGCATTGGTCGGGGTGATTTCTTATTTGGCTACAAGGAGCACAAATGAAAAATCATCGGACGGTTATTTCTTAGGCGGACGAAGTTTGACCGCTGGTGTTATCGCTGGATCATTGTTGTTAACGAACCTTTCAACCGAACAAATTGTTGGATTGAATGGAAGCGCTTATAAAGATGGACTTTCGGTAATGGCATGGGAAACTTTGGCGGCTATCGCCATGATTATAGCTGCAGTTTTTTTATTGCCAAGATACTTAAAAGGAGGACTTACCACTGTGCCTCAGTTTTTAGCAAGCCGGTTTGATGTAACCACTAAAACAATTACTTCGGGATTATTTTTGACAGGCTACGTTGTTGTGTTGCTTCCAGTAATTCTTTACTCTGGTTCTGTGGCTATAAGTGGTATGTTCAATGTGCCCGAAATGCTCAATGTTTCGGATTCAACGGCTCTTGTAATCTGTATATGGGGTATCGGAATTATAGGGTCTATTTACGCGGTTTTTGGAGGGTTAAAGGCGGTCGCTGTTTCTGATAGTATCAATGCTATAGGATTGATTATTGGAGGAGTAATGATTCCTGTTTTTGGTTTGATGGCGATAGGCGATGGAAGTGTGTTCTCAGGATTGGATACCTTAATGACAGCAAATCCAGAGCGATTCGATTCCACAGGTAACCCGGGACAGGAGGTTCCTTTTTCTACTATTTTTACAGGCATGATGTTGGTGCAGTTGTTTTATTGGGGCACTAACCAGCAAATTATACAAAGGGCCTTGGGAGCTAAAAACTTGGCAGAAGGTCAAAAGGGGTTATTGCTGGCCTCATTTTTGAAAATACTCGGGCCTATTATCTTGGTACTGCCAGGAATGATTGCTTATCATTATTTTGATGGAAATTTGGAGTCAAGTGATATTGCTTATCCGGCGTTGGTCGGCGCTGTGCTCCCTAAATATTTGGTTGGCTTTTTTGCGGCAGTTTTGTTTGGGGCTATACTAAGTTCTTTCAATAGTGTTTTGAATAGTTCCGTGACCCTTTTTGGAATAGATATTTACAAACAGCACATCAATAAGGAAGCCTCTGAGGGAGCTGTTGTAAAAAATGGTAAAATATTTGGTGTTTGTTTGGCTTTGGCGGCGATGTTTATTGCCCCGTTAATTGCTAATGCGGGTAGCTTGTTTAATTATCTTCAAGAGATTAATGGAATTTATAATATTCCTATTCTCACCATAATTGTAGTGGGGTATTTGACCAAGCAGGTACCTGCAATTGCTGCGAAGATTGCTATTTTTTTGGGGTCCGGATTATATATTATTAGTCAATTCATATTAAAGCCATTTGTTTTTGGGGATGATAACTACCCTCATTACTTACATGTGATGGCAATATTATTTTTATTGAATGCAGGAATCATGCTATTGATCGGGAAACTTTACCCTAGAAAAGAAGCTTACGTACAAGAATATACCAAACAAGTGGAGATTACACCGTATAAATATGTGAAACAGGCTGGAGCGATTATCTGTTTGATAGTTATTGGAATCTACATCTATTTTGCAAAATAATTGACCCCTTTTTGCTTTAAGGGTTTTTGAGCAACAAGCTTACTTGTTGTGAAACGCACTGTTGACATTTTGAGTACGTATTGACTCTATGGAAAATGACTTTTGCTTTTTGATTAAGAGTTGGGCGGAATAGTAAAGAGGTTAAGTTTTGGAACCCATTGATTTTAATCTTGTGAGATGTAATGCGCTATCATTTTCTGAACCGTGACTTCGATTTACAACTGATACAAATAAAAGAAGGCTGCCATTTGGCAGCCTTCTTTTAATAACCTTAAACCTTAGGTTATATTTTGAGTTAGTATCCTGGATTTTGAACCAAATTTGGGTTGGCCAAAAGTTGAGGTAAAGGTATGGGGAACAATAATCTGGTATCATTGTTAATTTCAGAAGAACCTTTGAACTCCCAATCTCTTAGGTATTGCCCAAAGCGGATCATATCGTTTCGTCTCCATCCTTCTACAAATAATTCTCTAGCTCTTTCTTCTAACAATTCACTTTCGCCTACAGACCCTAGTGGACTAGCTCCGCGAAGCGTTCTTAAGTCGTTTACCATGGAAGTGGGATCTCCACCGGTTCTTAATATGGCCTCTGCCTTCATTAGGTGGGCATCAGCATATCTAAACTGAACACTATGATTGGTAAAACCTCCAAAACGCGGATTGTACTTCATTACACGTATACCGGTCTTTTCGTCATTGTTGATAAGGCTGGCAGCTCCTTCTCCATCAACAAAATCTCTTGAAAAAACTAGTGGGGCGCCCTGACGATCTTGCAATTGACTTCCATCCAAATCATACTGCTGACCCAATAAGAACCCAAACCCTACATTGGATCCATCTTCAAATCCACCATCAGTTTCGGTAGTACCATCCCTATCTGTAAATGGTAAACCTTCATTGGGCACACCTCCTCTACGTTCTTCTTGGCTATCCAAAGGAGTTAAATCCAATTCTACTCTGTTGTTGTCCGAATCACCTTCAAATAAATCGAAATACTCTGCCAAGGTGCTAAACCCATTCCAACCACCTCCACCGATGCTTGTTGAGTTATAGTGTAATCCATTAAAGATTCGGTTGCCCACGCCTGATTCTGTCCACCATATAGTTTCGTTATCAGGACTAGTTTTGAAGATATCGAAATAACCACTTTCTATGGCAAAGCCATCGGCTGTAATTTCGTCTACCAAAGAAATTACTTGAGTCATGTTTGCTGCATCTGGTGAACCACTAGATCCAGTTAATTGATTGTCATAGATGTGGCGATTAAGCAATACTTTGGCTTTTAGAAATCTAGCTGCCGCTTTGCTTCCTCTTTTCAAAGATTCTCCACTACCGGCAGTTTCAGTAGGTAATCCGGCAATCGCAGCATCCAAATCCGCCAAGATAAAATCTACTGCCTCGGCACCGGTAAGCACTTCTGGTATTGCTATAGATGGTAATTGTGTATCTCTAAAAGGTACTTGCCCGTAAAGATCTAAAATCGACCACATGGCATATGCTCTTATAAAATGGGCATCGGCTGCATCAGCTGCAGAAGGGCCACTCCTTGAATCCAAAATTTGGGAGGCTTGGAGTTGTCTTGCGTTCCAGTTATCAAATGGTGTAATAATATCAACCTCTTCAAGACCCCATTCATGTTGGTGTAATTTCCTCCATCGTCCATTGTCACCCCAGTCAGCACCTCTGGTAGGAATCAAAAGTGCATCTGTAGTAACCTCTCTTAAGGCATAAATATTAGCTTGGTCTCCCAAGTGTCCACTTACGTCACCATACATTTGGGTGACTGCAGAAGAGGAATTGGCTAACCCTTGAAAACCCTCATCTATAAAGGAATCCGTTTCTTCAATTTCCAAGTTAGTGCATGAAGAAAACCCGATTACCGATAATAGGGTCAATAAATAAATGTTAATTTGATCTCTTTTCATGATTATACAATTTTTTAATTAAAAGGATGCGTTTATGCCAAAGGTGATAGTCCTTGGATTAGGGAAAGAAGTCCAATCAATACCCCTACTTGGCAAAGCCGCCTGGTTTAATTGGCCTGTGTTAACAGTTACCTCTGGGTCAATACCACTATAATCAGTAATTAAAAACAGATTTTGACCGGTAACGGATAGTTTAAGGCTCTTTAAAACGTTATCACTACTTAGAGGAACATTGTATCCAATGGTTGCATTTTGAAATCTTACAAAATCACCTTTTTCCAAGAATCTTGTGGAGACCGCTGTGGAAGCATTTGGAGATTCACCAGCATTGGCAGCAGCTACGGTAACGTTTCTGGAGGTGTTCAATTGTCCAGCATTGAATAAGGCATTCGCCGTATTGTTGTAAACGGAAAAACCAAATTGGCCTGCAAAATAGGTGCTAATGTCCCAGTTTTTATGACTGAAATTTAAAGAAAGACCAGAAGTGACATCAGGGAGTCCATCTTCCCCTACGAATACTTTGTCCGCATCAGGATCTCCAACTCCATTTCCATCAATGTCCACATAAGTAGGATTTCCGTCTTCAAACCCATCAAAAATAGCCATGTAGTATGAGAAAAGCGGTCGTCCTGCTTCAAAACGTTGGGCAAAAGCTCCCGAAAGACCAGGTCCGTTTATGGGACCTAGATTTATTTCACCAGCAAAATCTTTTATTTCATTTTCATTATAGGCAATGTTGAACGAAGCACTGAAATTGGTGTCATCCGATTGTATAAAATCGTAGTTCAATCCTAGTTCTATACCTTGGTTAACAACACTGGCATCAACGTTTCCAAATTGAAATGGATTGGTAGAAGGTGCAGCCGGCGGGGTCTGAAGCAAAATGTCACTAGTGTTTTTATGATAAACATCTATGCTTCCACTAAACCTATCGTTATTGAAGCCAAAATCCAAACCAACATTGATGTCTAGGGTTTGTTCCCAGCGCAAATCAGGTTGGTCTGTTGCAACTATCGCCAAACCATTATCATTGTCAATGGTTCCTCCATTGCTTATGTTGTCCTCAAGAGTAAGGGCGGCATAGCGCTGTCTTGCAACAAACTGTCCGTATCCAAGACCATCTTGATTACCTGTTATACCAGCACTTAATCGTAGTTTCAATGTTGAAACGTTGTCTCCAATAAAATCTTCTTCCGCTATTTGCCAAGCAAAAGCACCAGAGGGGAAATAACCATACTGGTTTTCTGGTCCAAATCGGGAAGATCCATCTGCTCGCATGGTTGCTGTAAACAGATACTTGTTGTTGAGGCTGTAATTAATCCTTCCGAAAAATGACTGAAGCTCATCTGTATTGTCAAAATTATCATACACTAATGCACTGACGCCTCTTGAGAATCCGAAACCAATATTGTCAATACGAGCTTCAGGTAACAAGCGATTAACGGTTAAATCAGGACGATTTGGAGCATAATAATATTGTTGAAAAGAACCGCTAATAGAGTTTGTTGCCGCATTTACGGTCTCGACCAACGCTGAACCCATCTCGTTTAAATCGGTTGAGCTAAATCCTCTTGCAGCTGTATTGAAACCAAATGTTCTAAAGTCTTGGTAGGCGTAGCCGACAATTACATCAAGATTGGAGTTGTCAAATTCCTTCTTGTAGTTTACGGTTGCCTCAAGTAGCTTGTTTTGACGTTCGAGACGATTAAAAGTTCCTGCGCCAATGCCCTGAACCCCATCTACATTAAATATGTCTGCAGACAATACGGAAACATTATCGCTATCAGAAGCATCATACCCCAAGTTCACTTTACCTGTTATTTCAGAAGTAAAATCGTACTCAACGGATCCGTTTAAAAGAAACCTGTTTGTATTAGTAAGATTAGATGTATTCTGTAAATAGTTAGCTGGATTGAGGAGGCCACCTCCTGGATCTATATTGGGATTGTTGGGAATAGTTGGGTTGGCCGAATATGCCGCACCTAAAATATCACCTCTAAATCCGGAGCCACCCTCAAGAGGGGGTTGGCTTCTATTGGTTCTTGAAACAGAAGTCTGGACAGCCAATTTTAATTTATCATCTAAAAAACGGTGATTCCAGTTCAATCTTCCTGTAATTCTTTCAAAATCTGACTTCTCAACAACACCAAATTGTTTTTGATAACCAAAAGTGGCCCTGATGTTACCGGAGCCATAATTTTGCGAATATGCAAGGTTGTTAGAGGTGGAGGTCGCTCTTCGTAATATTGCATTCTGCCAGTTGGTGTTTCCTCCAAAATCAACACTTGCAGCATTACCGCCAGATTGTGTGATGGCACTTAGGAAGGCGCTTCTGCCCAATAGGTCATATTCTCTAACAGGAGATGAAATACTCAAATTAGAACTAAACTCAAACGAACCTCCTGAACCGGCTTTTCCACTTTTTGTGGTAATGATTACTACTCCATTGGCACCTCTGGATCCATAAATCGCGGTTGCGGAAGCATCCTTAAGAATACTGATACTTTCTATGTCATTTGGGTTTAAGAAATTTAATGGGTTTCCAGTTGCTGCATTTCCGCTAACCCCTGGAGTACTACTAATTCCTGAAGTACCTCGAGCATCCGTGTTTTGACCAAACAATGGAACACCATCTACTACAAATAACGGATTGTTGTTGGCTCGCACGGAATTAGCACCTCTGATATTCACTTGGATACCAGCACCAGGTTCACCACTAGTTTGGGAAATGTTTACACCCGCCGTTTTACCTTGAATCAGCTGCTCGGGTGATGAAATGACGCCGCCGTTGAAATCTTCAGAGGTAACTGCAGCTACTGAACCAGTTGCATCTTTAACCGTGGTTGTTCCGTAACCTATGATTACTACCTCGTCAAGGGCAGTTGCATCCTCTTGAAGTGTTACATTGATGGTTGCTTGTCCATTATACGTGATTTCTTGACTGCTGAAACCAATATAACTGAAGACCAAAACCGAACCATTGTCCACATCGTTAAGTGTGTAATTACCGTCAAAATCGGATTGGGTACCGTTTGTGGTACCTTTTACCAAGACACTTGCTCCCGGTAACGGACCATTGGCATCAGAAACAGTACCTGATACCGTCTGAGCCTTTACTGTATTGAAGCATATAAATGCCCCAAGCAGCAGCAAGCTTTTAAGTAGCGTAATCTTCATAAATAATTAATTTTAAGTTTAGTTAATTTTAATTCAAGTGTTAAACATATGCAAAAAAAGTATTAATAAAAATGCATCTGTTTCAAAGCGGTCTACGAAAACGGTTTCGTGTTAATAACTTTAATGGTTGTAAAATCTTGGTAGTATTTGCGAGACGATTTTATTTAAATCGTAACTTTATAGCAATTTTTTAAGAATAATGTAATTTTTTTGACTAAGATACTATTTTTTATTTTTTGCCGAACTTTATTTTTAAAAGTTCTTTTGTACTCTTTTTTTTACATTTCTTTCTCAGTTTCAGTCAAAATTGTATTGTTGTGGCCAGATGGCACATAATTTAAAATTTAACATTAAATTGTACCTTTAAAATATTGCACTTTGTTGAAGACGAAAATTACATTGAAAGACATTGCACGGGAGTTGGAGGTTTCTATTTCCACAGTTTCCAAAGCATTAAAAAATAGTGAGGAAATAAGTAGGGATACCAAGGAAAAAGTGCAGGCCTTTGCTAAGTTATACAACTACAAGCCGAACAATATTGCCATTAGCCTTAAGAATAAGAGAACAAAGAATATTGGGGTTGTAATTCCGGCTATTGTGCATCATTTTTTTACAACAGTAATACGAGGTATCGAAAAGTATGCCAACGCTAGGGGTTACAATGTCATAGTGTGTCTGTCCGAAGAGTCCTTTGACAAGGAGGTAATAAATATGGAAATGTTGGCCAATGGTAGCATTGACGGATTTATTATGTCACTTTCCTCGGAAACTCAACAAAAAGGTGACTTTAACCATTTAAAGGAAGTTACAGAACAAGGAATACCAGTAGTTCTATTTGATCGGATTACAAATGAAATTGATTGTGATAAGGTAATTATCGATGATCAGTTAGGAGCCTATAATGCCACCAAAAAGCTCATTGATGAAGGGCGGAAAAGAATAGCACACATTACCACGGATGATTATTTAAGTGTCAGTAAGGAAAGAACCAAAGGGTACTTAAAAGCATTGCAGGACAACGGATTGGAGGCTGATGAATCAAGAATACTCAAATTGTCCACTATGGAAATAGATGAGGAAAGAATCAAAGAATTTCTGGATGCCAATGACTTTGATGCAGTGTTTTGTGTAAACGAGATTTTTACGGTCTATAGCATGCGGCTAGTGCAAACGAAGGGACTTAGGATACCCGAAGATGTTTCGTTTATCGGGTTTACCGACGGGCTTTTATCAAGGTATTCCAATCCAAGTTTGACCATGGTCGCCCAGCATGGTGAAAAAATGGGGGAAATTTCTGCCCAGATGCTCATAGACAAGGTGGAAAGCGAAAAGGAAGAAGAAACCTTTCAAACCAAAATTTTAGAACCTACCCTTGTCATAAGAAATTCTACTGTTAATTAAGAGAGGGAGCTTCTGTATGCCAGAAGCTATGTTTGTCGATTTTCAAACTAACAAATTCAAAAATGAACCAAGATTATATACAGGTGGACCCTTGGTCCATCATAGAAAGTAGTTTTGATCCTGAAACGGTCAAATCCTCCGAAAGCCTATTTAGTTTGGGCAATGGTGCCATGGGGCAAAGAGCCAATTTTGAAGAACAATACTCTGGTGAAACATTTCAGGGAAGCTATATTGCTGGAGTTTACTACCCAGATAAAACTCGGGTAGGATGGTGGAAAAATGGATATCCGGAGTACTTCGCTAAAGTGTTGAACGCACCCAATTGGATTGGCATTGAGGTGTTGGTAGATGGTGAACCGTTAGATCTTCACAAATGTAAATCAGTCAAAGATTTTAAGAGGGAGCTAAACATGCGGGAAGGCTGGTATCAGCGTAGTTTTACAGCTCAATTGCAAAATGGAATTGAAATGTCAGTCCAATCAACAAGATTTTTAAGTCTTGAATTGGATGAGGTAGGTGCAATCAAGTATGAAATTACTCCGCTTAATCAAAATGTTGAAATAATATTATGCCCTTATTTGGATAGTGGTATTACCAATGAAGATAGTAATTGGGATGATCAATTCTGGAATACAACCAAAGTGTTTTCAGAGGGAAATCAGGCTTTTATTGAAGCCCATACCATGAAGACCAATTTTGCGACATGTACTTTTATGGAAGCTAGAGCCTTTTATAAAGGTACGCAGCTTAACTCTTCTCTTAATGAAAAGAAGGATGGGAATTCCGTCGGCTTATGTTTTGTTACAGAAGTCGAGAAAGACGAAAGCATTGAACTTCACAAATTTGGTGGATATACGGTTTCTCGAAACCATAAAGAATCCGACTTGGTCAGCGCGGCCAAGCATGTTCTAAAACAGGCTACGGAAATTGGATTCGATGCATTGCTTCAAATGCAAAAGGAAACTTGGAGCAAGATTTGGGAGATGAGCGATATTACCATTGAAGGAGATACAAAAGCCCAGCAGGGAATCCGCTTCAATATCTTTCAGCTTAACCAAACCTATTTGGGGAAGGATTCGGGGCTCAATATTGGCCCTAAAGGTTTTACGGGCGAAAAATATGGCGGAAGCACCTATTGGGATACCGAAGCCTATTGTTTGCCATTTTATATGGCTACCAAAAACCAGAAAGTTGCATGGAACCTGTTGGAGTATCGTTATAAACACTTGGACAAAGCCATTGAAAATGCCGAAAAACTTGGGTTTTCGAATGGAGCTGCACTTTACCCAATGGTCACCATGAATGGCGAAGAATGTCATAACGAATGGGAGATTACCTTTGAGGAAATCCATAGAAATGGAGCAATAGCATTTGCCATATACAATTACCACAGGTTTACCGGAGACTACAGTTATATCCCCAAAATGGGATTAGAGGTACTCATTGGGATTGCACGTTTTTGGCACCAAAGAGTCAATTTCTCTAAAGACAAGCAAAAATATGTAATGCTCGGGGTCACGGGCCCAAATGAATATGAAAACAACGTCAATAACAACTGGTACACAAATTACTTGGCTAAATGGTGCTTGGAGTACGCTGCTGAACAATTAAGTGCTGTGGAGAAAGAATATCCTACCGATTTTCAACGTGTAATTAAAAAAACAAACCTTTCCCATAAAGAAGCCAATGATTGGATGGATGTTGCCAAAAACATGTACTTCCCGCACTCAGAAAAGTACGAAGTGTTTTTACAGCAAGATGGTTTTTTGGATAAGGAGTTGACTAAGGTCAGTGAACTTGATAAGTCAGAAAGACCTATCAACCAAAAATGGAGTTGGGACAGAATATTACGTTCCCCGTATATAAAGCAGGCCGATGTGCTTCAGGGGTTCTATTTCTTTGAAGACGATTTCAGTATGAAAGAATTGGAAAAACATTTCGATTTTTATGAACCCTTTACTGTTCATGAATCTTCACTTTCTCCATGTGTCCATAGCATTCAGGCGGCAAAATTGGGTAGAATGGACCAGGCTTATACTTTTTATTTGCGAACCTCACGATTGGATTTGGATGATTACAACAAAGAAGTTGAAGAGGGGCTACATATCACTTCAATGGCCGGTACTTGGATGAGCATTGTAGAAGGTTTTGGCGGAATGCGCATTGTGAACAATACCCTTTGCTTTACCCCTCAAATACCTCAACAGTGGAAATCGTACTCGTTTAAGGTCAATTTTAGGGATCAAGTTGTTACCGCAACCGTTTCGGAAAAAGGTGCGGGCTTCCAAATCTCAGGAGATAAGGAACTGTTGGTTAAGGTCAACAACAAAGTTTTGAGTTTACTGCCTGGGGAAACTGTTTATGCGTAAAAGGTTGCCGTCGTAATATTGGTTTACAAATATTAGAAAGTATTTTTGCCCCTCGCGAAAATGATAAAGTGCACATCTTCACCCCATGAAAAAGAAAACCGTTGTATATCAAGTCTTCACTAGACTTTTTGGAAATACAAATAAAACCAACAACCCTTGGGGGACCATTAAAGAAAATGGGGTTGGCAAATTTGCCGATTTTACCGAAAAGGCACTCTCAGAAATCAAGGATTTGGGTGTCACACATATCTGGTACACTGGAGTACCTCATCATGCATTAATCAATGATTATTCAAGATATGGTATTTCCAGTGATTACCCCGAAGTGGTAAAGGGGCGAGCGGGATCACCTTATGCGGTAAAAGATTATTATAATGTAAACCCTGATTTGGCGGCTGATCCATCTAAAAGATTGGAAGAGTTCAAAGAACTTATAGATCGCACCCATAATGTTGGATTAAAAGTGTTGATAGATATTGTTCCAAATCATGTGGCCCGCAATTATAAAGGCTTGACCAACCCTGATGGGATTTCTGATTTTGGAACAGATGATAACACCTCAGTGGAATATCATGTCAATAATAACTTTTATTATATTCCCAATTCCGAGTTCAAAACACCTGAATGGCAAGAAGGATACTTACCACTAGGAGGCCAAGAATCTCAAATTGCTGATAGCAGGTTTCAGGAAATACCCGCTAAATGGACAGGAAATGGATCAAGATTGGCACAGCCCCATTTTAATGACTGGTACGAAACCGTAAAAATAAACTATGGGGTTAGACCTGATGGCACAAAGGATTTTGATGAACTGCCTGATGGATTTAATAAAGAAAGCCACGAAGCACATTTCAATTTTTGGAAGGATAAAAAGGTTCCCGACTCTTGGATCAAGTTCAGAGACATAACATGGTATTGGTTGGATTTTGGCGTTGACGGTTTTCGATTTGATATGGCCGAAATGGTTCCTGTTGAATTTTGGAGCTTTCTGAATTCCAATATTAAAGCAAAAAAACCAGAGGCTTTTTTATTGGCAGAAGTGTACAATCCCAATCTGTATCGAGATTACATACATAAAGGAAAAATGGACTATCTCTACGATAAGGTGGATTTATATGATGGTTTAAAACACATCATGAAGGGGTATGGCTGGACGGATCACATCCCTGTTGCACAGCGTGAAGTGCTGGATATTGAACATCACATGCTACATTTTTTGGAAAATCATGATGAACAACGGATAGCTAGTTCTGATTTTGTCGGCAATGCAGAAATTGCGAAACCAGCGATGGTGGTTTCCGCTACTTTGAGCACCTCGCCAACAATGATTTATTTTGGGCAAGAAGTTGGTGAACCTGCCGCTGAGGATGCCGGCTTCGGAAAGCCGACCCGTACATCAATTTTCGACTATATAGGTGTTCCACATCATCAACGTTGGATGAATAACGGAACGTTCGATGGAGGACAACTTTCTGAAAACGAAAAGCTACTTAGGGATTTCTACAAGCGACTTTTGAACTTCACCATTGATAGTGAGGCCCTTATGGGAGAGTATCGAGAGATTCATTTTTTCAACAAAGACAATACTGAAAACTATGACCATCGCGTATTGTCTTATGTGCGTTGGAGTTCAAACGAAAAATTGATTATTGTTTCCAATTTTGATGTTGAAAAATCCTATGAATTTAATTTAAAAATACCTCATGACGTAATTTCTAAGTGGAATTTGAAAGATGGCAAATATGCTTTGACCGAGGAGTTGTACGGTGATACGGAATTGACTTTGGTAGTTGTTGATGGTTTTGGAAGGATAAGTCTTCAATTAAAACCATTACGATCATTCATTCTTCGTGTTAAAAAATAAAAGGCGGATTGCTTTTGCAATCCGCCTAAAGTTTTGGTCGGTTAGTACTGTTTACCCTTCTTTAGTAGCAGTTTTTTGATAAATTAATCCAATAACAGCGCCAATTATCCCATAGAAGACAATGTAGACAATTCCGTTGACCAAAAACCCGGTCATGTCCATAAGCCCCATAATGGCGTGGTTTAAAAGCCCCATTCCGAAACCCATAAAAATACCAATCCACGCACCATATTGAAAGCCTTCTTTGGCACTATGATGACCTCTGGCCCATTTACTGTAAACAGAGCTAAGCACAAAAGCCATAATTACATTGGCTACTGCTATTAATGCCATATTCATCTCCTCTTGCATAAAATTTTTGAGTGTATGCCCGGCAAAGAAGTCAGCCAGTAAAACCTCCCAAATTCCATACCCTAATAAAAACATGGTGATGAATGCCCCAAGAGTGGCCAATAAGTTTGATTTTGAAAACATGTTAGTTGATGTATTGGTTATTAATCTAATAAATGTATTAAATTATCTTTAACGAATTGTTAAAAATAGATACTAAAAATTAGTAATTACACATTTTGTTAAAAAAACCTATGCTTTATCACTTGAATCAGCACATGGAATTTCATTTCAAATCGTATTTTTAAGAACGAAAACAAACCAAAATAAAAATGAAAAATAACCTACTACGGTCCATTATGGCTGTTTTTATATTAAATAGTTGTGATATGGCAAACAATACTTTGGCGATTGGGCATCGTGGAGCAATGGGACATGAAACAGAGAACACCCTTGCTTCAATTCAGAAAGCTTTGGACATTGGAGTGGATATGATTGAAATTGATGTTTTTAAAATTGAAAGCGGTGAAATAGTAGTGTTTCATGATGAAAGGGTAGAAAGATTGACAAATGGGGGAGGTAGTATCGAAGAATTTAATATAATTCAAGTGAAACAACTCATCTTGGATGGTAATCATAAAATTCCCCAGTTGCAAGATGTACTTAAACTGATTGACAACCAGGTCGCCCTAAATATTGAGTTGAAGGGTTCTAATACCGCCGACAGGGTAAACTTTATTGTTGATTATTATATTAGAGATAGAGGGTGGGATGCAAACAATTTCATTATCTCAAGTTTTAAATGGGACGAATTGAAAAAAATGCGCGAGCTAAATAAAAACATCAAAATAGCTGTTTTAACGGAACAAGACCCACTTGATGCCATTACAGTGGCAAAGGAATTAGACGCAGTAGCGATCAATCCCAACTTTAAGAAGTTGACACAGGAAAACGTGAGCAAGATTCAAGAAGAAGGCTTAAAGGTGTACACTTGGACCGTTAACACACCTGAGGATATCCAAAAGATGAAGGATTTTGGAGTAGATGGGATTATTTCCAATTACCCTGAGCGCGTCCACTAATGTTTGATGTTATAATTGTGGGAGGTGGAGCCGCAGGGTTCTATGCAGCCATTCAAATAGCCGAGAAAGCACCTGATCTTAAAATTGCCATTTTTGAAAGAGGGAAGACTGTACTTTCTAAAGTCAAAGTTTCAGGAGGAGGGCGTTGTAATGTAACGCATGGGGAGTTTTCTCCTCATGAATTGGTTACGAATTACCCAAGGGGCAAAAAAGAACTATTGGGACCATTTCATAAACATGCTCCAGGAGATGTAATGTCTTTTTTTGAACAAAGGGGAATCTCGTTAAAAATAGAGGAGGATGGAAGGATTTTTCCTGTTAGCGATTCTTCCCAAACTATCATTGATTGCTTTATTGCTGAAACCAAACGGTTAGGGGTTAAAATCTTAAAGAACAGCGCTGTAAAACGTATCCAAAAATCCGAAAATGGGCAGGGCTGGCAAGTTACTACAATGAACAGGCACTACATAGGCAAAAAATTACTTTTGGCGACCGGGAGCAATCCTAAAATTTGGAATCAACTGGCGGAAATGGGACACACTATTATACCTCCAGTTCCATCTTTGTTTACTTTTAATATCAATGATGAAAGAATTAGGGGTATTCAAGGTATAAGCGTAGATGCTTCCGTAGAGATTCCGCCGAAAAAGGCTTTTTCCTCCAAAGTGCAAATCAAACTTAAAAGTGCGCTTAAGGAAGAACCCATTCTTGAGTCAGAAGGCTCCGTTTTAATAACCCATTGGGGTTTGAGCGGTCCTGCGATTCTAAAACTGTCGGCTTGGGGAGCAAATATTTTGCACGGATTTAACTACCAATTCAGGATCAACGTAAACTGGACACCTGAATACACCACGGGGTCCATGGAAAATTATTTATGGAAGGTCAAAGAAACAGAAACCAAAAAAACGATTCTTCGAACTCGGGCGGTCGAGATACCTAGGAGGTTATGGACTAATTTGGTTCGTGAATCAGGAATTGAAAAAGATTTAAAGTGGAGCGATGTCACAAAAGAAAAACTTCAAAAGTTGGCTTTACAACTTACAGCTTGCTCTTTCAAAGTAGAAGGAAAGAGCACCTTTAAAGAAGAGTTTGTTACAGCAGGTGGGGTAGATTTAAAGGAAATCAACTTCAAAACATTCGCGAGTAAATTGCTTCCCAATATTTATTTTGCAGGTGAAATCATCAATGTTGATGCGATAACGGGGGGCTTCAACTTTCAGAATGCTTGGACGGGAGCGTATATTGCATCGCAGGCTATTGCTGAAGACCTGCGTTAGGCAAGTGTCATTGCAAGCCAGGCCGCGACAGCTGCTCCGAAAATAGGGCCTACTACTGGAATCCAAGAGTATCCCCATCCGTTCGAGCCTTTATCTTTAATGGGTAAAAGCGCATGAACAATTCGAGGTCCTAGATCTCTGGCCGGATTAATGGCATACCCGGTGGTGCCACCCAAGGATAGTCCAATTCCCCAAATAATAATGGCTACTGGGAGGGCACCTAAAGATCCCAATCCAATTATCGTATTGTCTTTGGTTGAGACGGCATCAGTAAAATACAATACGGCGAACACCAGTACAAATGTCCCCACTACCTCGGTCAATATATTTGAAAACAAGTTGTTAATAGCAGGGGCATTGCAAAAGACCGCTCTTTTGGTATCTCCGTCCTCGGTTGTATCAAAATGTGGTTTGTGAATTAGCCATACTACAAACGCTCCAAGCATAGCTCCGATAAATTGGGCTAAAATATAGTTTGGTACGTCAAAGAGTGAGAATTCACCGGCCAGTGCAAGGCCAATCGTAACGGCTGGATTCATGTGGGCTCCACTATACGGGCCAGCCACTACAACACCGGTATAAACGGCAAACGCCCATCCAGTGGTAATCACAATCCAACCTGAACTACTTCCGTAGGTTCCTTTTAGTGAAACATTGGCATTAACACCACAGCCTAATAAAATTAAAAGAAAAGTACCTACAATCTCTGCGATAAAGGGAGTCATATCGTTTTTTGGTTTAGTTATTTTTGGTCCAATGTTCCAAGGCACTTATCGCCCTGTACCACCCTTTGATAGCACGTTCAATATCTTCCCTTTTTTGGGTTGGATTAAAACGGATATCGGTTTGCCAAATATCTTGAATTTCTTCCTGATTTTTCCAAAAACCTACGGCTAAACCTGCAAGATAAGCTGCGCCCATAACCGTGGTCTCGATAATTTTGGGACGAACGGTTGTAGTATCCAGAACATCAGCTTGAAACTGCATCAACATATTGTTCACTGTGGCGCCCCCATCTACCCGAAGTTCTTGAACCGAAATACCCGAATCGGCCTCCATCGCCTTTAAAACATCCATGGTCTGATACGCGATGGATTCTAGTGACGCTCTAGCGATATGGGCATCGGTACTTCCCCTGGTCAATCCAAAAATAGTGCCTTGGGCATGTTGATTCCAATGCGGAGCACCCAACCCCGCAAAGGCTGGAACAAAGTAGACTCCTTCAGAGTTTTCAACCGAACTGGCCAACTGTTCAACCTCTGAAGAAGCTGAAATAATTTTCAGACTGTCTCGGAGCCATTGTACAACGGCACCTGCTATAAAAATGCTTCCTTCTAGGGCGTATGTGGTTTTTCCATTGATTTTCCAGGCGATGGTTGTAAGCAAATTGTTTTTGGAAATAATAGGATTTTCTCCAATGTTCATTAACATAAAACAACCCGTTCCATAAGTATTCTTGACCATGCCTTGTTGGTTACACATTTGGCCAAATAGGGCCGCCTGTTGGTCACCTGCAATACCAGCTATTGGAACATTGGGCGCAAATGAGCTTGTATTTGTTTCGCCATAAATCTCGCTGGATTGTTTTACATCTGGGAGCATACTTGCGGGAATATTCAATAAATCCAAAAGCTCCTTATCCCATTCCAAGGTGTTTATATTATATAATAATGTACGAGAAGCGTTTGTTGCATCTGTAATGTGTAAGGCTCCATGGGTCATTTTCCAAATGAGCCAAGTATCGATGGTACCCATAATCAATTCCCCTGATTGGGCTTTTTCCCTAGCCCCATCAACGTTATCAAGAATCCATTTGACCTTTGTGCCTGAAAAATAGGAGTCAATGACCAATCCTGTTTTTTCGCGGATCATTTGTGACTTTCCCTGACTTTTAAGCTGATCACAGTAATCAGCTGTGCGCTTGTCTTGCCAAACGATGGCATTGTAAATCGGGTTTCCGGTATTTTTATCCCAAACCACAACAGTTTCACGTTGGTTGGTAATGCCAATTGCCGCGATTTGCTGACCCGAAAGACCTTTTTTGCCCAAAGCAGCTGAAGCCATCCCTGACTGTGTCTCCCAAATTTCCATAGGGTCGTGTTCTACCCAACCCGGTTTTGGAAAAATTTGCGTAAACTCTTTTTGGGCGACAGAAACGATACTTCCCTTTTTATCAAAAACCACAGCACGGGAACTCGTGGTTCCTTGATCTAAGGCTAGGACATATTCACTCATTGTGGTTACTTTTGATGAGCTTGAATTTAAGAAAAATTAATTGCGTTGAACAAATTGAACAATTAAGAAAACATGAAATCTTATATAGCATTACTAAGGGGAATCAACGTGAGCGGACAAAAGAAAATAAAGATGGCCGACTTGACCCAATCTTTGAAACGTGAAGGATTTTGTAAGGTTAGAACTTATATTCAAAGCGGAAATGTTGTCTTTGCCAGTGACAAAAATGACGTGGAGAAGCTTCAAAATAATATGCATAAAGTGATTCTGGATGATTTTGGTTTTGAAGTTCCCGTATTGATTTTAACCGTTGAAGAACTAGTGCAGGTTTTAAAAGAGAGTCCCTACGCAGATGAACCAAATGAGAAAGGTTTGTATTATGTGTTGTTGAAAACGGTTCCTGATGACAAGTTGGTCAAGACATTCAATCAGCTGGATTTTGAAAATGAAGATTTTCATGTAACAGAAAGGTGCGTTTACCTTAATTGTAAAGCAGGATTTGGAAAAGCGAAGCTCAACAACAACTTTGTAGAACGGAAACTAAAAGTGGAGGCCACAACACGAAACTTAAAAACCATGCAAAAGCTGGTCGAAATGGCTGGGTAAGCCAGTTTTTTCAATTTAATAGCCAAATATTATAATTCAATACCGCCGCGAAACACACCCATAAAAGGTAGGGAATCAACAAATAAGCAGCTATTTTACTTACCACCTTGAACCATTTAATGGTCAACATAATCAAAGTCAGCAAGGTTAGAATAATCAAAAGTGCCAGCAGTGGGCTTTTTAATCCGAAAAAGACAATGCTCCATAAGGCATTGAACAAGAGCTGAAACGCAAAATGGTATAAAGCTGTTTTAACCCAGATATGATGGAATCCTTTGGACCAAACAATTCCGGCCGAGATTCCCATCAAAGTGTACAGTATCGTCCATACAGGAGCGAAAATTTCATTAGGGGGATTAAAGCTCGGTTTGTTCAAGGTGAGATACCAATCATTTACTGAACTTTGGGTGGCAAAGCTAGACAGAAAGCCGATCAAGAGGCAAACAATTACGGCAATTCCAATATTGACAATTTTCTTTTTTTTCATGGTCGGTGCTACTCCATCTAAAATTAAGAATTTATTTGTATCCATTGCCGATGAAGACGTGTGCTTCGTTTATATTTGCCCAAAGCTTATGTCAATGAACCCGAAAGACTTTCTGCCTAACCCTTATAGAGATTTACCAGCAGAAGGGAAAGTAGCTTGGAAGGCTCCTAGCAATATTGCTTTGGTGAAATATTGGGGAAAGAAAGCGAATCAGATTCCTGCAAACCCATCTATAAGCTTTACTTTGGATGCGTGTGCAACTACGACTTCGATTGTTTATTCACGAAAAGAAGAAAGCTCACAGTTTTCATTTGACTTGCTTTTGGATGGAAGGCCCAAAGATGATTTCAAGCCCAAAATCCAAACTTTCTTTGAACGGATTGTAGATTATGTTCCTTTTTTGACCTCGTATCACTTTAAAATAGAGACTTCAAATTCCTTTCCGCATAGCAGCGGAATTGCTTCTTCGGCAAGTGGAATGGCCGCACTGGCTCTATGCTTGCTTGATATTGAAAGAAAACTGGACGCTAAAATGGACGATGTTTTCTTCAACAAAAAAGCTTCATTTTTGGCCCGATTGGGCTCGGGGAGTGCCTGTAGAAGTATTGAAGGCGACTTGATTCAATGGGGAATACATCAAGAAATTCCAACAAGTTCAGATTTGTTTGGAATAAAGTATCCATTCGATGTTGATTCCGTTTTTAATAATTTTCATGATACTATTCTGTTGGTACATAAAGGGGAAAAGCAAGTTAGCAGTACGGTTGGACATAATTTAATGCATGATCATCCTTATGCAGCTAGACGCTTTCAACAAGCACATGATAATCTCAATAAATTAAAGGAGGTTTTTTCAAAGGGAGATTTGGAAAGTTTCATTCAGATTGTGGAGAGTGAGGCATTGACTCTTCATGCCATGATGATGACCAGTAATCCTTATTTTATTTTGATGAAGCCCGACACTTTAGAAATCATCAATAAAATATGGGTGTATCGGAAAGAGACTAAAACCCCCATTTGCTTTACGCTCGATGCCGGAGCTAATGTTCATGTGCTTTATCCAAAGTCGGTTAAAGAGAAGGCAATTCAATTTATTCAGAATGAATTGGTTGCGCATTGCGAGAATGGACATTATATTTGCGATCGAATTGGTAAAGGTGCTCGAAAATTAGTGGAGAACACCCAATGATCGGCCCCGTTTGACGTTAGAAGGTACAATCAAGGGCAAATATTTGTATTTTTAGAAAGTACATATGAAAGGACCACTTTTTTATTCTAAGATTCTTTTGTTTGGAGAGTATGGAATCATCAAAGATTCCAAAGGACTTTCCATACCCTATAATTTTTTTAAGGGAGCGCTCAAAACTGAGGATCATTTTTCTGATCAAGCTAAAGAGTCTAATGAGAGCCTAAAAGATTTTGCTTTGTATTTAAGAAACCTCGAAAGGGAAGAACAAGGTTTAGTGTCCTTTGATCTGGAAGCTTTGGAAAGCGATGTGGAGCAGGGAATGTACTTCGATAGTTCCATTCCACAAGGCTATGGTATTGGTAGTAGTGGGGCTCTCGTTGCGGCCATATACGATAAATATGCGACCGAAAAGATTACCGTTCTGGAGAACTTAACTAGAGAGAAACTGTTGAAACTTAAGGAGATATTTGGCAAAATGGAATCCTTTTTCCATGGAAAATCTTCTGGGCTAGATCCTTTGAACAGTTATTTGAGTTTACCTATTCTGATAAATTCAAAAGATAATATTGAGTCTACAAGTCTACCTTCCCAAAATAAAGAAGGAAAAGGTGCTGTATTCTTATTGGATAGCGGAATGACTGGAGAAACCGCCCCCATGGTGCAGATTTTTATGGAGAAAATGAAACAAGAAGGCTTTAGGAGCATGATTAAAAACCAATTTGTGAAGCATACCGATGCCTGTGTGGAAGATTTCTTGAACGGAAATGTCAAATCCCTTTTCAGAAACCTGAAACAGCTTTCACACGTTGCCTTGGATCATTTCAAACCTATGATTCCTTCTAAATTTCATCAGCTTTGGCAGCAAGGAATCGAATCCAATGACTATTATCTAAAACTCTGTGGGTCAGGAGGTGGAGGTTATATTTTGGGCTTTACCCAAGATTTTGAGAAGGCTCAAAAAGCGCTTGCAGGACACAAATTGGAAGTGGTTTACCACTTCTAAACCCATCACATGCTTAGTAGAAAAAATAGACTGTTGCTGTTTAAGCTGCTGAGTCTGTTTTCAGTAGTTCGAGGTTATAACATTCTTGTGATTACCATTGCGCAATATTTGGCTTCCATTTATATTCTATCCCCAAACCTTCCCTTAAGGGAAGTGGTCTTTGATCTAAACCTCTTTTTGATTGTGACTGCTTCGGCTTTAGTGATTGCCAGTGGTTATATCATCAACAATTTTTATGATGCCGAAAAAGACTTGATTAATAAGCCCCGAAAAAGCATGCTCGACAGATTGGTGAGCCAGCGCTTTAAGTTGACCACTTACTTTATTCTTAATCTATTGGCAGTTTTTGCGGCAAGTTATATTTCCTTTAGGGCGGTACTTTTCTTTTCTTCCTATATTTTCGGGATTTGGTTGTACTCCCATAAGTTGAAACGAATTCCTTTTATTGGTAATTTGGTTTCTGCTTCCTTGGCAATCGCTCCATTTTTTGTGGTTTTTGTGTACTATCAAAACTTTGAAAAAGTCATTTTTGTGCATGGTCTATTTCTTACGCTATTAATATTGGCCCGTGAAATGATTAAGGATCTTGAGAACATGGCTGGTGATATGGCGCAAAACTATAAGACCATTCCCATATTGTATGGCTCGAAAACTTCGAAAATATTGATAGGTTTATTAATTCTATTGACATTGGTTCCGGCTTTATTACTCATCCAATATTTTGATGTGGGCTATATGTATATTTACTTTTATGGGTGCATCATATTACTACTGATATTTACCATTCTATTGGCAAAGGCCAAACGCAAAAAACACTATGTTTGGTTACACAATATCCTCAAGTTCATTATCGTGGCTGGAGTTTTTAGCATCTTATTGATTGACGTGGATTTGGTCTTAAATCGGATTTTATAATGGAAAACCTTTTAAAAGTGGCCTTGGCGCAAATTGCACCGGTTTGGCTGGATAAAAAAGCAACAATTCAAAAAATCGAAACCACCATTAAAGAAGCTGCATCCAATGAAGCTGAACTAGTGGTATTCGGAGAAGCTTTTTTACCTGGATATCCGTTTTGGTTAGCCTATACCGATGGAGCTTCTTGGGATTTAAAAATAAATAAGGAACTCCATGCCCACTACGCCCGAAATTCCATTCAGATTGAAGTTGGAGATTTGGATTCGATATGTGAGCTGGCAAAGGCGCATAAAATTGCCATTTATTTGGGCATGATAGAACGCGCAAAAGACCGTGGAGGCCACAGTTTATATTGTTCTCTGGTCTATATCAATGCTGAAGGTGAGATAAAATCCGTGCATCGTAAGTTGCAACCTACTTACGATGAGCGCTTGACCTGGGCCCCGGGAGATGGGAACGGACTTAAAGTACATCCATTAAAACAATTTACAGTGGGAGGACTTAATTGCTGGGAAAATTGGATGCCCTTGCCTAGGACCGCTCTTTATGGCCAAGGTGAAAATTTGCATGTGGCAGTATGGCCAGGAGGGTTGCACAATACCAAGGACATAACCCGTTTTATCGCTCGAGAATCACGAAGTTTTGTGATTTCTGTCTCTTCGTTGATGCGCACCTCGGATTTTCCAGAGGAAACTCCGCATTTAGATAAAATTCTTAAAAAGGCACCTGATATGCTGGCTAATGGAGGTTCGTGTATTGCCGGACCGGATGGCGAATGGATCATTGAGCCTTTGGTGGGCCAAGAAGGGTTGATTTATGAAACACTGGATTTTAATCGTGTTTACGAAGAACGCCAAAACTTTGACCCAGTTGGACACTATTCCCGACCCGATGTGACCAAATTGACCGTAAATCGAGAACGGCAATCTACGGTTATATATGAAGGGGAATAGTAAGCAGAGTTATTTTTCAACACCCAGCTGTCCAATGTATTATGGTAAAGTCACCTAAAACGGTAATCGAAAAATCGCAGCCAACATCATCTCTAAAAACCATTATTGTGGGCAGTGGAGTTTCAAAATATTTTGTTTCAAAATCTTTATAACTAGGGCAGAAAATAGTTGCTAAAGTAAAAGCTTGTAAAATATTAAAATTGGGGATGCTCAAAGAACCTGAAAAACCACCTTCATTAAAAAAACTATAGCTGATGCCTTCTTTATAGCTTGCAACTCCTGAACTAATACAATGGTCATCGTCGGTGGTGCAATCTTCATATCTAGATAATATGTGAGTATCTATCTTTGAAAAACTATCATTTAAATACTCTAAAAGCGGATAATTTTCATGAAGCTCTGGTGGTTTTATGGTCGATAGGTAGCCCATAAAAGAATATCCGATAAAATCCTTATACTTTATTTTGACCCAGTTATCGGTATAGTCAAAGCCTGGAAATTCAGTGACCGTTAGGAGTATTCCTGAATCGGAAATTATGCTGACCTCAGATTTATATGGAATGATTGTAATCTTTTCGGCATTTGCACTTGGAGATTCTCGTAAGCTTAATCCACTTTTGGCCCAGATGTAGTAGGGCTTTGCAGAACTTTCTTGAGAGTTCGCAGCTACTATTTGAAAAATGAAAAATATATAGGGTATAATTGACTTCATGTTATTTTTTTCAATATGGCTCACTAACGGGTGGATATATCTGTTGGTTTAGCTCTTATATTATTATAAAGAGTTGATATTAAAAGATTTTTTTTGCTCATCTGTGATGGTGAAATTGATGTTGTCCAATATTTTACAATTTTTAAACTTGATGGAGCTTTTATTATCAATATCGATAAAAGGAGCAATACTTTCACTAGTGTTTTTTGTGATTACGGTTCTTATTACTTCAACATCACTATCAATAAGGTAGAAGATACTTGGCCCATCATTATATTCCGCATTTGCATCGAGATTATTTAAATAAACTTCACAGTTGTCTACCATAACGTTCTTGCTGTTCTCAAAACTAAGACCTCTTTTGTTACAGTTAAATATCTCAGTGTTAACAATCTCTAAATTTTCAATTCCATTTGTATAGATACCTTCCGTACCGCTTCCATTGAGCTTACAGTTATCGACAATAATATTTATAGCATCATAAAATGTGATTACTGGAGCAAATTCGCCACAGCCTCCATTCGTTTCAGGTCTATGAAATATCTGTAAATTTTGAAGCTTGAAATTTGTTAAAGAATCAAATCGTATAACTTCATCATTAGCCTGGTTTAAAATAATATTTGAAGAATTATGGGTTGTAATGGTTAAGTTATATGCTTTTTTAATGACCAAGATTATAGGATTTTCAAGAAATTCTTTAAAATCATTTTTGCTTAATGATTCTTTAGTGTCCACTGAAGACAAGTATGGCCCTTCTATATTATAAAATTCATTGACATACTCTGGCGAAAACCAATCTTTGGAAGTTGAGCCATTATAGAGTTTACAGGTGTCTGTGACAACCGTGCTTAACTCTTCCTTTATGTGAATGTCATTGGTTATAATGATCTTTCTGTTGTTTCCCAGAGCATCTAAAAATTCTTTTAAGTTGGAGACGACATGGGTGGTTTGTTGCTGATTTCCACCTAAGATTACTTTGTCGCTTGGTATGAAACCAACGGTGCATAACAATATAAGTAGGAGAGGTATAAAGCCTTGTTTTATTGTTTTCATATTCAATGGATTATTTAAAAGTTTAATAAAAACGGGATTGTCAATCTATGCTGAGCTTGTTTCAGAGTAACGAAGCCCTCTATAACCATGACAAATTGATATTGTCGATTTCCTTTTCTTTGATAAGCTCTCTTAATCGGTCGGTTTTCTTTTTTTGCCCGTCAATTTTTCTGTCATGCGTTTCAACCAAGGTTAGGGTCACCTTTTTGTACAATTCTTTTTTTATAAATTTTTCCAATAATTCGCACTCAGCCCCTTCAATATCTATTTTTAAAAGATCTACTTTTTTGTCGAGTCGGTCGATAAATTCTGTTAAGTCAATAATTTCAACTTCTATTGATCTTTCTTTATCAACATTCCCTTTGGCTTTTACAATTGAAGAACCGAAAGACCAAAATGCCTCGTCATTTTCAGCTTGGTTGTGAAAATATAGTTTGGTTACCGTGTTTTTATCCCAAACGCCTTTATTGTACGGAGTTACGTTTTTGTAATCTTTCACCTTATCAATTAACTCCTTGTAGGCAAACGGGTTGGGTTCAAAAGCAAATACTTGGGCACCGGTTTTGGCCAACTTTAAACTAATATCACCAACATTGGCACCACAGTCGATGGCAATACTGTTTTTATCGAGTTTGGTGAGAAAACGGTTGAAAAAGAGATTTATCAACTGGTTTTGTACCACATTTTTAAGCTGCTGTATTGATTTTTTCACACCAAGGCTATTATTATGGTTTTTTGAACAATGAGAATTAAATTCCACATTTCGGACATAAGAAAATGACCTCAATTGACGAATGATGGGTTTGGGTTGACGAATGGGGTTTAAGGATTGACCCTACACCTTTCATCTTTTGTTTTTATAATCTGGTCAAGTATACTTTGGGGAAGAAAAAACGCTACCTTTGCAAAAATTTATGACTGATGGCGAAATCAGACTATAGCAGAGGCAGAAGGCCTTCTGGAAACTCCCAAAAAAGGAATCCTAAGAAACCATTCTTCAAGAAAGAAGGATTTCAATCAAAACCCCAAAAGCAGGTAAAAAAATCCAATCCCAATGAGATTCGGTTGAATCGCTATATTGCCAACGCCGGAATTTGTTCTAGGAGAGAAGCAGACACTTATATTGCAGCGGGGAATGTTACCGTAAACGGAAAGGTAATTACCGAAATGGGTTACAAAGTAAAGTTGACGGATGATGTCCGATTCGATGGCCGAAAACTGAACCCGGAAAAGAAGGAGTATGTGCTTTTGAATAAACCCAAAAACTTTATCACTACCACTAGTGATGAAAAGGGTAGGCGAACGGTAATGGAGTTGGTATCCAGTGCTTCCAATTCACGTTTATTGCCCGTAGGCCGTTTAGATCGCAACACCACAGGGCTTTTACTTTTTACCAATGATGGTGATTTAACTAAAAAATTGACTCATCCCACACATGGTGTTCGCAAGATTTATCATGTGTTTTTGAATAAAAACCTGGCTATGTCCGATTTACATAAAATCCAAGAGGGGCTTAAACTTGATGATGGCCCTGTAACTGTAGATGACATTAGCTATATCCAAGGTTCACCAAAGAAAGAAGTAGGGGTTGAAATCCACAGCGGTCGTAACCGCATAGTTCGTCGAATTTTTGAACATCTAGGTTATCATGTGACCAAATTGGATCGGGTAATTTTCGCCGGACTTACCAAAAAAGACCTCCCGCGTGGACATTGGCGCCATTTGACCGAACAGGAGGTTGTGAATTTAAAAATGATTAAGTAATTCGCTTTTTGATTATACTGAAACTTGTTTGTTGTAACTATTTCGTTCTTCTGGCAGTTCACTTAGGTATTGTACAAACTCGAATTGGTTGCCATCGGCATCAGCAAAATAGTCGCGAATTCTAAATTGCTCCACTTCTTTGGGAAAATCCCGTTTGTAACCTGCCTTTAGAAGATTATTGGCTATTTCCTCCACATCCTCAACTACAAAACCTATGTGGTTGATTCCGATTTTGCCATAGTTCTTGTCCCTTTTTAATTCGCTGTACTGCGCTTGATTAATGGCGATGTAAGTGTTATCATCTCCAAAGTGTACCCATTCCCTAGTTTCATTTTCTCCTCCTCTTATCTTAAAATGCGGGAAAGCGGTTTGGAAAAAATTTATGGCTTCTTGGAGGTCATTGACCGTGATATTGGCGTGCTCTAAATAGATGTTTGAATTTCTCATGCTATTGTGTTTTAGTGAATAGCAAATATCTAGAGATAATGAAATCAGCAAAACGAACTTCCGTACAGAAAACAACCTGTACTTTAGTACAGCAATTTTTAAATACTAAAAAGCCCTCGTTTCAAGGCAATATCTACAGCTTCGGTTCTATTGTCGGCATTAAGCTTGGAAAGGATGGAGGTTATATGGAATTTCACCGTTCTTTCGGTAATGTAAAGTTGCTTCCCTATCTGTTCGTTGGTCAACCCTTTTTTTATGAGCTTCAATACTTCCAACTCCCTTTTAGTAAGAGGCATTTCGGGATAGTGGAGTTGATTGGATGTGTTATTTTCGGCATATCGCTCTGTCTCTTGTAGCAGTGTTTTAAGCTGTTTTTGAAGGTCAGTAGTTCTTTTAAGAGCCTCCGTTACCTTGTCGGCATCATTTTTAGAACTTTCCAAACCTGAGATAATGGCATTCATTTTTGGTATGTAAACACGATCCAATATATCTTTCACGGAGGTGTTGGATTCATTTTTTTGGTAGGGTACGATTGTTGCAATCGGGTACGTTGAACGGCAGTTCCCACTAACTCACTAATGGTGTTAAGAACCATGAGTTCCCTTTCACTGAGCTCCCGGGTTTCCTTGCTCAATAAATTGATGAGCCCCACTTTTTGGTCATTGATGATAATCGGAATGGTGGCATGAAATTTAAGGCCTTCGGTTCCAGAATTAATATTCTTTAATCGGGTACAGGCAATCTCGCTAATGTTCAGTGGTTGGTCTATGTCATCTGACAGGTATTGGTTGATGCAAAAGCATCCCCCCGATAGTCGTTCTGGGTGTTTGCTCAATGCCGGAGGCAGATTATAAGATGCCGCTAAGTAAACGGATTTGTTATCTGCTTCAGTGAGCCATACCCAACCCGTATCCAAATCAAGGATTTCCACCATCTGCTCTAAAGATTTACAAAGGGCAGAACGCAATGAAAACTCCTTGTTCAGAAGACGCGCTATCTCGTAGAGATATGAAAAATAATCGGAATCCTTCATTACCGAAAGCTAAGAATAAAAAGGGGATTATGGTTATAAATCTCTTTTTGTTGAGTAAAAACAGAACATCTTAGCCTTATGGACTAAAATTGGGATATGGCAAAGGCTTTTGAAGAAAAATCTTTACGGAAATTTGAGGTGCACTTGTCGGTCTCGTGTAGGAGTATTAACGGATTTCTACTCACAAACCTTTCGGTTTTGCACTGACCTTTGTTTCATGTTCATACTTTACTTTTATTACTTAAACCGTTATTACTTATACACATTGTTATATGGTATTTTATTCTTTTTCAATTGCATTAAATTCATCAACATCCTGAGAGTAAGACCAAATAAGCTTTTCAGAATTATCAAAATGTATTCGTAGAAGTTGTTCATTTTTTTCAATAGCACTGCCTGAATCTGTATCACGTCTTAGTATATAGGCTAATGAAAATCCAATAACATTATCAGATTCAGCCTTCTTAAATTTATAAGTCAAGTTGGCCTCATCAGGTTGAGTCATTAATTTGATTACGTCTACTTTTGCCATTCCCTTTTTTAGTTTATTCATATTATTAAGGATAAGCATCTTTCTTTTTTCTGATGCACTATAAGGGTATTCAATATTTTTTTGGAAAAGTTCAGTTTTGTCTATACCCATCCCTTTATCGTCTTTCATATCACAACTAAATAAAGATATTTGAAATAATGTTATTAAAGCTATTAGTAGTCTTGTCATTTCGTTTAATACCATATAACTAAAAGGATATGAATCGGTTTTAATGATTTATATCTTACGATACTGAATCACTGAAATAAATTCAGTGTAAGCATGTTCAGCACAGGTAGGTGAAGTTCGGGAGATTTCTACAAAAAATCTAAGGCCAATTGATGGAGACCTGCTTTGAATTAACGAATGAGCAAAATAATCTAAGATCCCTTTCCGTCCACCTTAGCTGACACCTTTCCAAAAGGGAAAGGAGCTTGTTTTTATTTCAGTACATTTTCCATTTTTATCTGGATCTCCTCTAAACATAAATTGCCCAAACTCCCTTCATGGGTATGGTCAATATCTTTTTTAGGGGTAAAAGTACCTTCTTCAATATCCTTGCCCATATTTTTATAGGCATCTCGGAAGGGCATACCACTTTTTACAAGCTCATTTAGCGTATCCACACTAAATAGGTAATCGTATTTTGGGTCATCAAGGATTTGCGTATTTACCTGGATTTCCTTTAAACTGAACACCATCATTTCCAAACAAGCTTTGATATCTTGAATAGCGGGTACAATGACTTCCTTTACCAATTGTAGGTCTCTGTGGTAACCACTAGGCAAATTGTTGGTAATCAGTGTTAATTGGTTGGGAATGGATTGAATCTTGTTGCACTTACCTCGAATCAATTCAAAAACATCTGGATTTTTCTTGTGCGGCATGATACTGCTGCCCGTGGTCAACTCATCAGGGAATGAGATAAAATCAAAATTTTGGCTCATGTACAGACAGACGTCCATGGCTAATTTGGAAAGAGTCGCTGCTATGCTTGAGATTCCAAAGGCAGTGGCTTTTTCTACCTTGCCTCGACCCATTTGAGCGGCAACCACATTGTATTTTAAAGTGTCGAAACCTATTTCTTCCGTGGTAAAATTTCTGTCAATAGGAAAAGAGCTTCCATAACCTGCGGCACTTCCCAAAGGGTTTTGGTCCGCAATTTTATAGGCTGCCTGTACAAAATACAGATCATCTACCAAGCTTTCGGCATAGGCCGAAAACCACAATCCGAATGAGGATGGCATGGCAATTTGTAAGTGGGTGTAACCAGGTAGAAGTACAGATTTGTGTTTTTCTGCAAGCTTTAGTAAAAGATCAAAAAGCGATTTGACCTCATTTTTAATTTCTGTGAGCTCATTTTTCAAATAGAGCTGCATGGCTACCAAAACCTGATCGTTTCGTGATCTGGCAGTATGGATTTTTTTACCAACATCGCCTAGTCGTTGGGTAAGAACGAATTCAATTTTGGAATGCATGTCCTCAAAATCATCCTCAATGGTGAAAACCCCATCTTCGATACAATTGGTAATTTTGTCCAGTTCTTCGATCAACTTTTTAGTTTCCTCCTCTGTAATTAACCCTACCTTGCCCAACATTTTGGTATGGGCCTTGGAGGCAATCACGTCATATTTTGCCAAGAGCAAATCGAGTTTTCTATCATTGCCTACGGTAAAATGGTCTATTTTCTTATCGGTGCTAAAACCTTTGTCCCAGAGTTTCATTTTTTTGAATTGTTTTTGTTTGACAATTGGAGCAAAACATTCATGGCTTTTTTGGCATCTTGTTTATCCACAAAAATATGATCGTGATAAAATGCGGCGACCACATTACAACTTATATTTTCCTTTGCTAGGGCGTTTGAAACTGCCGCAGTAAGTCCTACCATTTCCAAAGAAGAGTGTACATCTAACGTAATGCAGGAAGCCATATAGTTATATTTTAAGTTGATGCTATCGGCAATCTCTTTTTTCAGAATCAAGGTGATACCTTCTTTTTCTCTAAAAATTCCATGGACCAAGTTGAGGTCAAATTGAAAGGAGTCGTCCACGCTTGCGAAAACAAAATCTCCTTGGTTAAGAACTGGCTGTAATTTGGATAATAAGGTGGAAAGGTTGGTTTCTCCTGACATTATTGTGTTATTGGGGGATTAAGAATCCAGATAAAATTTTAAAATACAAATCTATTCCTTCTTCAATTTCTTTCACATAAATAAATTCGTTGGCGGAATGGGAACGGGTACTGTCCCCTGGACCCAACTTTACCGATTGACAGCTCAATGCTGCTTGATCTGATAAGGTTGGGGAACCATAGGTTTTTCTTCCCAATGCGATTCCGCTTTTGACCAAATCGTGATTAGGGTCAATGGCGGACGAGTTTAATCGGAGTGAACGCGGAGTCATTTTGCAGGGAGCTTCCTTATCCAAAATAGCTGCAATTTCTTGGTTGGAATAGCAATCGTTTACCCGTACGTCCACCACCAAATCCACTTTTGCTGGGACCACATTATGTTGGTTTCCCGCATTGATCTGGGTAACCGTCAATTTCACTTTGCCCAAGGCTTCAGATTCTTTTTCAAAAGAACAGTTTTTGAACCAGTTTAAAACCTCAATGGTATTATAAATGGAATTGTTGTTGTTTGGATGTGCCGCATGGGAAGGCGTTCCTTCGACCACAGCATCAAAAACAATCAATCCTTTTTCCGCAATGGCGAGATCCAGCAAGGTAGGTTCACCGACTACCGCGACATCAATTTTGGGAAGTTCGGGCAAAAGGCCTCGCAGGCTTTTTTCACCAGCACTCTCTTCTTCGGCCGTCGCGGCCATAATTATATTATGGTTCAGGTTCTTTTCTTCATAAAAATGAACAAAAGTGGCTAAAAGCGAAACCAAACATCCACCCGCGTCATTGCTGCCCAAGCCATACAACTTTCCATCTTCGATATGAGGATGAAAAGGGTCTTTGGTATAGGCACTGTTCGGCTTTACCGTATCGTGATGCGAATTCAGTAGGAGGGTAGGTTTGTTTTCATCAAAATGCTTGTTGAAAGCATAAATGTTGTTGAATTGACGTTGTGTTTCCACACCAAAATCCGATAACCATTTTTGAATGGCATCCCCTGTTTTATCCTCCTCACTAGAAAAAGAAGGAATTGCAATCAGTTGTTGCAATAGCTGTATAGCACTTTTGGTCAGTTGTTCTTGATTTGGTTTCATAGCGTTAAGGTCGTAAAATTTGAGCTTGTTTTTTGAAGCATATCACTATCACCGATACAAACTTGTTTTACATTATGATTCAGGGCATGAAAGCAATTGTGCATTTTTGGCAGCATTCCATCGGCAATTACCTCTTCATCTAAAAGCGCTTTGTAGGTCTCGGAGTTGATATGTTGAATTACTGAATTTTCATCTTCAACATCTCGGAGGACACCCTTTTTCTCAAAACAGTAATATAGTGTGGTCTCGAATTCTGTAGACATTCCTATGGCCAACTCTGAAGCAATTGTATCTGCATTGGTATTGAACAATTGCCCATTGCCATCGTGGGTCAATGCACAAAATACAGGGGTGAACCCAGCAAGCAACAATTTTGAGATTCCATCCGAATTTACTCCATCAACATCGCCAACCCAGCCAAAATCCACCTTTTTGATGGGTCTTTTGTGGGCGTGGATGGCATTGGCATCAGCTCCGCTCATCCCTAAAGCGTTACAACCGAGTGCCTGTAACAGGGCAGTGATTTTTTTGCTAACAAGCCCTCCATAGACCATAATGGCTACATCTAAACTTTTAGCATCCGTGATTCTTCGACCATTGGTCATTTTGGCTTCAATGCCCAACCTATTTCCAACTTCTGTGGCTTTTTTACCACCTCCATGAACCAATATTTTGTGTCCATCCATTTGGGAAAACAGCTCAAGGGTATGCGAAAGATTCTTTGGATTTTCTATGACATTGCCGCCAATTTTTATTATAGAAAGTTTTGGTTTCATTTCACGCATTTAATATTCCACCATCAATCGTCATAGCTGTTCCGGTAATCCAAGAGGAGTCATCCGAAAGAAGAAAAAGGGCCAATTTGGCCACATCTTCGGGAGTACCCAATCTTTTTAATAAAGTGGCGTCCGCGGCATTTTGTACAGCTGCTTCTGGGTCTTCAAAAGCTTTGGCTGAATCCCAAATCAGAGGGGTGTCCACAGGTCCTGGGCAAATGGCATTGACCCGAATCTTTGGAGCGTATTCAACTGCCATTTGCTTCATTAAGGCCACAGTGGCACCTTTAGTGGCGCAATAGACGGGGTGATTGGGAAAACTCTTGTAGGCCGCAATAGATGCATTAATCAAAATATTTCCTGCTTCTGCTTTTTGAAGATGCGGAATGGCATATTTTGAGATATAAAAGATGGAACTTAAGTTAATATCCAAAGTGTTTTGCCAAGAGGATACCGACAGTTCAACCACATTTCCCAATCCAAGAATGCCAGCATTTAGGGACAGGATGTCCAACTTTCCGAATTGATCTATAGCAGCTTTGACCAGTTTTTCATTGTATTCGGGTTGGGCCACATCCCCGGGAACAAATACGGAACCTTTAAGTTTAGCTTTGAGGTCATTTCCTCTTTCCTCATTACGACCGGATAGAACCAATTTGGCTCCTTCGGCGTGTAACATTTCGGCAATACCCTTTCCCATGCCGCTGGTGGCACCGGTAACAATACATACTTTGTCTTTTAACTTTGCCATACCTGCTATTTTAGGTTTTCCAAGATTTTCTTCAGCACAATTTGTGCAGTATAGGTTCTGTTGTTTGCCTGTTCAATAACCAAGGATTGATTTCCATCCAAAATTGCATCTTCCACCACAACATTTCTTCTCACCGGAAGGCAGTGCATAAATTTTGCCTTCCCCAGTTTTTGAATTGTCATCATCCAGTTCGAATCTTGATTCAAAACCTTTCCATAATCTGAGTAACTGCTCCAATTTTTCACATAAACAAAATCAGCATTCCCCAACGCTTTTTCTTGATCATGTTCAATGGTGCATCCCTTGGTAATTTCCGGGTCTAAATCATAACCTTCAGGATTTGTGATAACAAAATCGGCATCCTGCAATTGCATCATCTTAACGAATGAGTTTGCTACAGCATGAGGCAAAGCTTTAGGGTGTGGCGCCCAAGACAAAACAACCTTTGGTTTGCTTTTGGAGTTGTTTTCTGCCAAGGTTATAGCATCGGCCAATGCCTGTAAGGGGTGAGCGGTGGAACTTTCCATGTTCACAATGGGAATAGAAGTATGTTTGGTAAAACCGTTCAAAACTTCTTCGGCTTCATCTTTGGCTCTATCCTCCAGTTTCGCAAATGCCCTAATGGCAACGACATCACAAAATTGGGAAACCACTTGTGCGGCTTCTTTGATATGTTCTGAAGTACCTTGATTCATGATAGTTCCATCACCATATTCCAAAGCCCAGCCTTCGCTACCGAAATTCATGACCATAACGTCCATTCCTAAATTCATGGCCGCTTTTTGTGTGCTCAATCGTGTTCGCAACGAATTGTTGAAAAACAAAAGGCAAATGGTTTTCCCTTCACCCAGTGCTTTGAATTTTTTTGGCGCGGCTTTTAGCGCTCTGGCCTCTTCTACCCATTCGGACAGATTGTCCACATCATTTATGGAGAGGTAATGTTTCATGACTTGATTTTTGTGTAGTTAATGGAATTTTGAAGTGCATCTTGGATGAAATTCTCATTCAAACCATTCACAATCCAAGTTTCAATACTGGCTTTTTGCGCTATGGTAGCCGCCTCAATTTTAGATTGCATACCCCCAGTTCCGTGCGTGGATTTACCATTACCGATTTCTTTGACCAGATTTGAAAGGTCATTTACGGTTGCGATGGTTTTGGGATGATTGTTTTCCAATGATTCCTTGGTGTAGATTCCGTTGGTGTTGGTGGCAATCAATAATAAGTCAGCGTCCAAAAGGGAAGCTGTTAATGCTGCTAATTTATCATTATCACCGAATTTGATTTCGTCCGTTGCTACCGTATCATTCTCATTAATAATGGGCACAAAATTATTGGCCACCAAAACATTAATGGTGTTTTTAATGTTGACTCTGGAGTCCGAATTCTCAAAATCTGAATAGGATAACAAACATTGTGAGGTGAGCAAACCCAATTCCCTAAAACTTTCTTGGAAAATGCGCATTAAATGAGGTTGACCAATCGCTGCCAGAGCTTGCTTTACGTTGATTTCAGGACCGGTGTGTTCCAGTTTTACAAATTGCTTTGCTGCTGCAATAGCGCCCGAACTCACAATAATAAATTCGTAATCAGAGGAAAGTTGAGCGATTTGCCTACCTATATCCTCCACTTTGCCCCGGGAAATATGATTGGTTTCCTTGGTCAAGGTATTTGAACCTATTTTGAGCAGTATTCGTTTCTTTTTCATCTTATCTGGTTTGGCCATTGCCTGTAATGTACCACTTGTTGCTTACCAAATGCTGAAGCCCGATAGGGCCTCTCTGGTGCAATTTATCCGTGCTAATAGCAAGTTCTCCGCCTAACCCAAACTGACCTCCATCGGTAAATCGGGTAGAGGCATTATGGTAAACAGCCGCAGAGTCTACGGATTGCATAAATGCTTTAGCTTTTTCGTTATTTGCTGTAATAATAGCCGCAGAATGCCCTCCACTATATGTGTTTATTTTGGTGATGGCTTCTTCTAAATCTGTGACTTGCCCAAGTACAATTTTATAATCCAAAAATTCCTCATACCAGATGGAATCATCCTCTATTTCCTTGGTTTTTGAAAGACTTGACAAAGATTTATCGGTATGGATTTGTACGTTACTTTTTTGAAGTTGTTGGGCCAACTGCAGTAAAAATTCCTGTTTTCGAGGAAGATCAGCAGCAACGAGTACTTTGTCCAAAGCATTACAGGCCGATATTTTAGTGGTTTTTGCGTTTAGGATGACATCCAATGCGATTTCTAGATCTGCCTCAGAATCCACAAATAAGAAGTTGTTCCCTCTACCACTCACGATTACGGGGCAAGTAGCGTGTTGTTTTACAAAAGCAATCAGTTTTTCACCTCCTCGGGGAACTATTAGGTCAATTTTTTGTGAAGGATTCTCCAAAAAGCTCTGTGTCCGTGCTCTGTCAAATTCTAAGTATGAGACCCAATCCGTTGAACAATCATGTTCTTCCAATGCTTTGTGCCACAATTGAACCAGAACTAAATTACTGTTGAGTGACTCCTTTCCTCCTTTGAGCAAGATTTTATTTCCTGATTTGAACGCAATGCCAGCTGCTTCAATGGTCACATCGGGTCTAGATTCGTAAATGATTAAAATGGTTCCGAAAGGAGCTGTTTTATTGCTGATATGGATGCCATTTTCATGGGTAAACTGAAAACGCTCCACGCCTAAAGGATCTTGCTGGGATGCCAGTTGTTGAAGTGATAGTACCATGCCATCTATTTTAGAGGCATCTACTTTTAGCCGATCACCCATGGCCAAATCTTCTCCTGAATAACCGTCAAGGTCTTTTTTATTGGCTCCCAGAACTTTGGATTGTTCCAACTTTACCAATTCTGACATAGTGGTCAAAACGGCGTTTCGCTTTTCTAAGGATAATATCAAACTCATTGTAATTCTGCTTTAAGTGCTTCAAAAAATAGGTCGATATGTTGTTTTGTGATATTCAACGCGGGAAGAATTCGAAGTACATGTTTGTCTTTGGCTCCTCCTGTGAACAGTTTTTGATTGAAAATCAATTTTTTTCGCAGTTTGGCCACTTCAAAATCAAATTCAAGCCCTAACATTAGTCCTCTTCCTTTGATTTGTTTTACTTGTGGAATCTCTGCTGCCTTTTCTTTGAAATAACTTCCTAATTCATCCGCATTGGAGAGTAGGTTTTCATTTTCCAGAACTTCAAGAACTGCCAAGGTTGCAGCACAGGCCAGATGGTTACCACCAAAGGTGGTTCCTAAAAGACCATAAGATGCCTTAAAGGATTCATGAATCAAAATACCCCCCACAGGAAAGCCATTCCCCATACCCTTGGCCATGGAAATGATATCGGGTTGAATATTATGATGTTGAAAAGCAAAGAACTTTCCACTTCTCCCAAATCCGCATTGAATTTCATCCGCAATGAAGACTATTTCTTTTGCTTTGGATTTTTCAGCTATAAACTGGATAAACTCGGTCGTAGGTTCGTCCAAACCGCCAATACCTTGAATGGTTTCTAGGATTACGGCGCAATAGTCATCGGATTGAATGGCACTTTCAAAAGCCTCAAAATCATTCAACGGTAAAAAAGTAACCTCTTGCTGTAGATTGATAGGAGCATTTATCGATGGATTGTCCGTCGTGGCTACAGCAGCTGAAGTCCTTCCATGAAAACCATTTTTAAAGGCAATGACCTTGGATTTACCGGTATGGAACGATGCCAATTTTAAAGCATTTTCGTTGGCTTCCGCTCCTGAATTGCACATGAAAAGGTAATAATCCTCGCAATTGGAAAGTTTCCCAAGCTTTTCCGCCAATTGATGCTGCAACGGATTTTGGATGGAATTACTATAAAATCCAATCTTATCCAATTGCTCTTTAAGTCGGTTTACGTAATGGGGATGGGAATGCCCAATGGAAATTACCGCATGGCCTCCGTAAAAATCGAGATAAGTGGTCCCTTTGTCGTCTGTGACTTCTATTCCTTTGGCGGAAACCGGGGTTACATTGTACAACGGATATACATCGAATAGTTTCATAGTTTTATGTGTTGTTTCGATAACTGCCACGAGCTTATCCTTTTCTGATTTTACTTATTTTTTCGAAAGAAGTCACAATACCTCTTATTAGGGACGAGCTTAATCCTTGGTGTTCCATTTCGTTCAATCCCTCTATGGTGCATCCTTTGGGTGTGGTCACACGGTCGATTTCCTCTTCCGGATGGTTTCCGGACTCAATCAATAGACTAGCGGCTCCATTACAGGTATGCATGGCCAATTCTTGGGCTTCTTTGGCGTCAAATCCAAGTTGAATGGCTCCTTGCGTTGTAGCTCGAATTAAGCGCATCCAGAAGGCAATCCCACTGGCGCAAATTACTGTTGCCGCCTGCATTTGTTCTTCTGGAATTTCCAAGGTATGCCCCATTCTGTTGAAAATAGCTTTGGCCAAATCAATTCGTTTTTTGCCCAATTCATTGCTACAAATGCAGGTCATGGAATTTCCTACCGAAATGGCTGTATTAGGCATACTTCGGATGATATATTTATCCGAACCGATGATTTCTTCAATTTTTGAAATACTGAAACCAGTTATGGTACTGATGATCACATGGTTTTCGGTCAAAAGGTCTTTTACTTCTTCCAAAATGGAACCGAAATGCCCTGGCTGCACCGCAAAAATCAAAGTATCTGAATTTTGGATAGCCTCTTTGTTATCCGATGTAACGGTTACGTTGCCATACTTTTCAAATTCCTTGATTTCCGACGTGTTTCTTTTGGTCAGGTACATGGTTGTGGCTCCATTGCTGTGTAAAACACCTTTTGCTATGGACAATCCCAAATTTCCCGCTCCTATGATTGTTATTTTCATCTGTTATTTTTTTAAAACACTCCTGCTTTTAGTTGTAATCCTTGTGTTTCTTCCAATCCAAACATCAAATTCATGTTTTGGACCGCCTGCCCGGAAGCTCCTTTTAATAAGTTGTCAATGGCCGAAGTCACCAATAAAGTATCCTCGTGTTTGTGCAAATGCACATGGCATTGGTTGGTGTTTACCACTTGTTTTAAGTGAATGGGTTCATCCGAAACGTGGGTAAAGACATCATTTTTATAAAAATCTTGATACAATTGTTGCGCGTCTTCCAGGCTACCATCAAATTCGGTATAACTGGTTGCTAAAATACCTCTCGTAAAATTCCCCCGGTTAGGCAAGAAGAACAATTTTCCTGATTTGTTTCCAAAGGAATCCAGACTTTCCCCAATTTCACCCAAATGTTGATGGGTAAAGGGTTTGTACCATGAAACGTTATTATTTCGCCAGCTAAAATGTGAGGTCGAGGAAAGTCCAACCCCTGCTCCCGTGCTACCAGTCACGGCGTTGACGTGCACTTGGTTTTGCAACAAGTCTGCTTTTGCCAAAGGAAGTAACCCCAATTGAATGGTAGTGGCAAAGCATCCAGGATTTGCAATATTGTCTGCCGACACGATATTTTCTTTGTACAATTCTGGAAGACCATAGACAAATGTTTTTCCTTGAAAAGTAGCATCGGCTTTTAATCTAAACTCGTTGCTTAGATCTACAATCTTGGTTTTGGAATCAAAGTCATTTTCTTTCAAAAATTTTGACGAATTGCCATGACCCAAGCACAAGAAAACCACATCTACACTAGGATTTACCTTGCCAGTAAATTCCAAACTGGTTACGCCCAACAAATCCGCATGGGCAGAGGTAATTGGTTTTCCAGCTCTAGTAGTACTGAAAACAAAATCAATTTCTGCATCAGGATGGTTGAGGAGTAATCGAATCAATTCACCTCCTGTATAACCAGACCCTCCAATAATACCAACTTTAATCATGATTTTGGTTTACGTGGTTCGCAATTTTTCCTGGGTTGGACAGAATTTTAATAAATCCTTTGGCATCATCCGCGGTCCAGCCTTTGTTCATCTCACCATAACTTCCGAAGGAAGCATTCATTAAATCGTGTGGAGAGGAAACCCCGTCCAAATCAAATCGATAAGGGTGAAGAGTCACAAAAACATCTCCAGAAACGTTCTTTTGGGTATCGGCCAAAAACGCTTCAATATTTCGCATCACTTCATCCAGATAGTTTCCTTCATGCAATAGCATCCCATAAAAGTTGGCCATTTGCTCCTTTTGATATTGTTGCCATTTGCTTAAGGTGTGCTTTTCCAACAAATGGTGCGCTTTTATGATGATAAGGGGAGCCGCCGCTTCAAAACCAACCCTTCCTTTTATACCGATGATGGTATCACCCACATGGATGTCCCTGCCAATGGCATATTTGGATGCGATATCCTCCAATTTTTCAATATTGTCTACAGGATTTCCAGTTTCTCCATCAACAGCAACCAATTCTCCTTTGTTGAAAGTCAATTTGAGTTGCTTGGAACTTTGCTTTTCCAATTGACTAGGATAGGCAGTTTCTGGCAGTGGCAAATGAGAGGTCAAAGTCTCATCTCCACCTACCGAGGTACCCCAAAGGCCTCTGTTAACGGAATATTTGGCTTTCTCCCATGGGTAATCCACTCCATTTTGCTGGAGATATTCTATTTCAGCTTCTCTGGATAATTTGTTGTCCCTAATAGGAGTGATAATCTCAATTTCGGGAGCGATGGTCTGAAAAATCATGTCGAACCGCACCTGGTCATTCCCAGCGCCTGTGGAGCCGTGGGCGATGTATTTGGCTCCTATTTTTTTGGCGTAATTGACGATTTCAACGGCTTGTACAATTCGCTCCGCACTTACCGATAGTGGATAGGTGTTGTTTCTGAGCACATTTCCGAAGATGAGATATTTGACCACTTTTTCGTAAAAGGTGGACACCGCATCCAAGGAGGTGTAGGACGTAGCTCCAAGTTCGATGGCTTTCTGCTCAATTTCCTTGATTTCTTCCTGGGTAAACCCACCAGTGTTCACACTTACCGCATGCACCTCATAGCCTTCCTCTTTTGAAAGATGTTTTGCGCAATATGAAGTGTCTAATCCACCGCTATAGGCCAGTACTAGTTTTTTCATTTTGATTTCTTTTTTAGGAAAAGGGTTTCCTTGATGCTTTTTAATCGTTTAAAAGCTTTTCCGTTTAATTTTTTTGATTCAGGTTTTTGACCATCGGGGTCATACAACATTCCGGTGCAAAGGCACATGTTCCTTTCCGTACGCGTTAGGATATCGAAGTTTTTGCAGGTTTGACACCCTTTCCAGAATTCGGGGTCATCGGTCAACTCAGAAAAGGTAACAGGTTTGTAGCCAAGCTCATAGTTCATCTTCATTACAGCCAATCCGGTAGTGATTCCGAAAATTTTGGCATCTGGGAATTTTTCTTTGGACAACTCAAAAATGGCTTTCTTGATTTTTTTGGCCAATCCTTGATTTCTGTAATCTGGGTGGACGATCAGTCCTGAATTGGCAACAAAGTTCTTGTTTCCCCAAACCTCAATATAACAGAAGCCAGCAAAAGTATCGCCATCCAAAGCGATGACCGCATTGCCATTCTGCAATCGCTTCGTGATATATTCGGGAGTTCGTTGGGCAATACCAGTACCTCTAACCTTTGCGGATTCGGTAATGGTATCGCTAATGGTTTTGGCGTATTTATAATGTGACTCGTTAGCAATTATGATTTCCATTGCTATTGGATTATTGACTAAAAACTAAAATTTGATCTTGTGATTTTGCGGAAATGGACTCACCTATTTCCATAGACTGATGTGCACCCTTACGGGCGACGGCGACGTGGGAATGGACGAACTGGAGCTTGGATGCTCATTGGAGTTAATATGTATGCTTGTCCTCTCATTACGGGATTAAAAGTACAAATTAATTCCAATCGACCTAGATTGACGTTTATTTTTTGAAGAAATCTAACTTTTTTCCTCCTTTAGCCATTAATTCATAAATCAAAAAGCCAATAACCGCGATATACTCAATGCTCAATAGCCAAAGATTCTCTTCGTATTCCCCGTTGGAGTATGCCCAGTAACTAAGGATAATCAATAACGACCATACTATGGCATAACGATATTCCGTAAAGATGGCCAGTACTAAAAGGAAGATAACATACCAAGGATGCACCGTGCTCGACAACAAATAATAAGTGGTAAGAACCATTAACATCGAGGTAATCAAAGTGCCCAAATTTTGGTTTTTCCTTAGAAAAGCTATCAAAATAGTGGCTACTACTACGAATATTGCCACTAGTTTACCATAGTCTTTGACCAAAATCCAGGGTTTGGCATCAAAAAAGTTTACTCCTATATGTTTCACTAGGTTGTAGATGCCGGCATTGAATTCAAAATTGGAAAACCAAAGACCCACCGTCTCCGAATAATTATCGATAAACGAGGATGAATAAAAAGGGAGTAGGAGAAGTATACAGGAAATACCAACCGCTGCATAAAAGAGCGTGCTTTTTTTGAATCCGAAATATTTCAGGAACAACGGGAGGAACAAAATGGGAACCAACTTGACCATTATGGACATGGCGTAGATGGGGCCAGCCACCAACCATTTCTTATTCGCGATCAAATACAAAGCCCAGACAAAAAAGAACAACATTACCCCTTCAAAGTGGAGGTTGCCGGTTAATTCGATAATGACCAATGGGTTTAGGAAATACCAAAAGGCCATATGGTTGGACTTGTTCAGCTTTTGAAGCAATTTTCTTCCGAAATATAGGATTCCGATGTCTGCCAGAATAATGGTCAGACGCATGACGATAATGGAACCAAGCACACTTCCACCTCCCAAAAAAGCGGCTATGGTAAATATAATTTGATTGAGTGGGGGGTAGTTGCTAAAGTGTTTTGCGCTCAAACTTCCCATACCATCATAAAGTTGTTGGGCATTGGCGATGGGCAAATTGGATTGTGTAATTAAATCGTTGGGGACGTTTAAATAGGGATTGATGCCATTTTTTATCAATTCCCCATCCCAAATAAAGCGGTAAAAATCTTGGGACAGATTGGGTTCGGCCAAAAGAAAAACCAATCGAAACAGAATACCTGAAATCAATAGAAACTTAAAGTTCCATTTTTGGAACTGAATCAACTTAAAATGGAGGAAAAAGAGGGCGATAAAAAGACCCAATAGCTTTGGAAAATCTGTCCGGTTTAAGTCATAAGCAAAGCTTACATAAAACAGCATGCTAGCAAATGACAGGAGCAATGGGATTTTATGAAGCTTCCAAAGTTTTATGATGTTATGAGGCATTGCTAACCAACATTTTTAGGTCAGCAAAAATTATGAAAATATATTTTGAATGGGTCTAATGTCCAATATATTTTACTGGAATTCGTCAGTTTGAGTGAATTTTTCACTGTTGACACGTGAAAAATTTGTATCGAAAACAAGAATTTCGATTCGAATACAGTTCTCGATACGATTTTTTGACTTCGACTATGCTTACACTAAAGCTTTAGCGATAAGCGTTCGCTCAGCCAACAAAAAATCACTCGAACTGACGTTTCATTGCGTGAATTATTTATCTGTCAAAACTATTCCGTAGCAACTAGAATCTCAGCTTCACCATCTTTTGGATTCATGGCTTTTTCCCCGTAGACTTCAATATCCGTGGTGTATGCCCTTTTAAGATTAGCATTCCAGATTTTCATCCAAGTATTGATCACAGCATCTTTGGTAAGGTCGCCTTTGGCAGTGAATAGGGTGTAATTGGATTCGGGAATCATTTTGACGGTCATATCTTCGGGAATGTTGTCGAGCTTGGAAACGTTGCAGCCAATGACCATGGTATAGGGTTGGGTGTGATCTCCCTCATAATCCGTATAAATGGCATATAATGTTTCATCGACTTTATTGGGAATTCTATTTACGGTATTCTCATCCATAAACCTGTGCCAAAGTTTTGGGATGTCATTATCTGCTTTCCCTGGGTCGTTGGAAGTTCTAATGGATAAGCCAACAATGGTTAATTCGTCTCTTTTTGTGCTTGTCATGATAAATGCGTTTTTAAGATTTACACAAAACTATTTAGGGTTTATGACAAGGGTGTGTCAGGGGTGTTTTGGATTGGTCAATTTAAGTCCAGTATCCGTCAATTTCGGATGACTTTTTAATCCAAAAACTTCGAACTTCACTTATCGGACGCTAAGGAATCATTAAAACGATTCTTAGCTTAGACGTTGTGTGTCAGCTAAAGAAAGACCGTGCATTTATTCAATTAGGAAGTAAAAAATGAGTGAACTAACAACTAACCTGAGTTCGATTTCTAACATACTGATATTTAATCCATTGTATTTTCCTGCAAGGTTTTTAAAACCTTGTAGGTATTTTTGGGTAAATTGAATCAAACCTACAAGGTCAAAAAGACCTTGCAGGACATTCAAGTTTATTTTACAGCCTTATAGTCAGACTGTTGTGCCATAAATTATTAATCGAATTCAGGTAACTAAATATTTCACCGACAGAAAAGAATGGAGAAAGTGGCTTGAAGATAACTTTAAGACCGAAGATGATATTTGGTTAGAGTATCCTTTAAAGAAAACGAACAAAAAGCGAATACTTTATAATGATGCCGTTGAAGAGGCTCTCTGCTTTGGTTGGATTGACAGTACCGTTAAGTCGTTGAATGAAACGACATCTATTCAAAGATTTTGTAAAAGAAGAAAGAAGTCAAACTTTTCACAACCAAACATTGAACGGTTGAAATGGCTTTCTGAAAACAACTTAATTCACAGTTTAATTAAAGACGAAGTTAAAAATGTCGTTCAACAAAATTTCATTTTCTCTGAGGACATAATAACGAAGTTAAGAGCAGATAATGAAGTTTGGGGAAATTTTCAAAACTTTACAGAACCATATAAACGAATTAGAATTGCGTACATTGAAAGTGCAAGAAAAAGACCTGATGAATTTGAAAAGCGATTAAATAATTTTGTTAGTAAGACAAAAGACAATAAATTAATAAAAGGCTTTGGGGGAATTGAGAAATACTATTGACCTCTAACGTTTAGTATGAAAATAAAAGGAAAGAATATGAAAAAAATATGTGTATTTATATTTAACGGATTCTCGGATTGGGAACTTGCTTACTTGACCCCTGAAATTAATAAAAGTGAGCAGTTCGAATTGATCTATTTCTCTGTCGATGGAGATTTGGTAACATCGATGGGAGGATTGCAGGTAAAGCCGACAACTTCACTCAAAGAAATAAATACTGAAAATGTTGATTTATTAATTCTTCCTGGAGGTACAGCTTGGGAAAAAAGAGAGATAAAAGCTATTGATAATCTTGTAAAAGAACTGGCTGACAATGAAAAGCCAATTGCTGTAATTTGTGGAGCAACTTTCTATCTAGGACAGTTAGGACTTTTGGATAATGTACATCATACAAGTAATGACTTAGGATATTTAAAGGCAGTTGTTCCAGAATATAATGGACAAGAGAATTATCAAAACCAATTAGCTGTGACCGACAGAAATATCATTACAGCAAATGGAATTGCTCCAATTGAATTTGCAGTTGAGATATTTAAGAAGATACAACTGAAACCTAATGATGAAATTGAGAAATGGTTTCAATTATTTAAAAATGGAATTTGGAGTGAATAATAAAAGCCGAACACACAACACTTTGTATAGTGCATAGCGGGTTCAGTGCTGATTTTGAGCATTATCACTCGCCCGAGCATTAGTGGTAATTTGAAAGAAAAACTCACGTAACCCGCTACGACACCATACAATTCACCGATAAGTGCCATTGAAAAAACCACACTTTTTTCTCCTTTCATTTCCCATTGAGCTCCGGATGATCCTGATAATAGGCATCATACGATTTATAATATTCTTCCAAGGTCATATTGTGCGATTCAAATTGCACGTAGGTGTTGGTGATTTTTTGGATGAGGTCTATTCGAAACACCCGGAACGCTTTTCTAAGGCGACAATAGGCAATAAGCAACCATTTTTCTTGGGTGCTATATAAGGCGAAGGGTTCTATGTCCCGGTTCGTGAAATCCTTGTTCAAGGAGAGGTAATCAATGTTCAAAACCTGAAAATTGATCAAGGCCGACTGAATGCGCATGAGATAGTTACTGGTCCTTTGGTGTAAAAAGTTATCGGTAAAGTAAACACGATCCGTAAGCAAACTAGCCTTGTCTTTTTGAGAACCTTTAAGCAGCGCTTTTATTTTTAGAATGGCTTCTGAATAATGTTGCACAAAAGAGGCATCCTTATTTTTTAGGATTAATTGTTCAGCGGTTATCAGTGCATTGGCCTCATCTTCCGTAAACATAATCGGGGGCAATTGATAGCCTTCCATCATGGAATACCCTTTTCCTTCTTCGGTGATAATCGGAACCCCTGACTTTTCCAAAGTGCGAATATCCCGGTATATGGTTCGGATACTCACATCATGCTTTTCAGCCAATGTTTTTGCTGTTACAATCCTTGAGGATTGTAACTGGGTCAAAATAGCTGTAAGTCGCGAGAGTCTAGGTTTTTCTTCCATTCAAATTTATAGTGCACTTGTTACTCATGGTCTGCTGAACGAAACCAAATCGAACAGCATAAATGTAACTATTTTGATTTTTGAAAGTGAAGAATTGGTTGTCGGGATTTAAGGGTTTATGAATAGAGTGTATTGTAATGAGTTGATTTTGAGGTTTTTTTCAAACAAAATGCATAACTTTTTAAAGAGTCAAGATCCAATGTCAGTGCAAATACGTAAACATATATGTTTAAAATGGGGGATATCAAATCTTATTTAAAATTGTTTTTGTTGTCGATGGTGTTATCCCAGGTGATATACGCTCAAGAACGGCACAAATTTGAAGGGCCTTTGAAAGTTGGAAAATTTGAGGGACAAGCTGAGTACACCTATGTTTTAAAAGATACTGATACGGTTTTAGATGGAAACTTTAATCTACACAGGTCCAATTTAAATGCACTGCTCCAGAACACCGATGACTTCTTTTCATTTAAAGGCGGTTTTCAGAATGGATATCCAGCAGGAAGGTGGACATTTCAGTTTGGGGAGTTTCAATCGGGCAGTGAGACCGAAGTAGTAGGCTACCAATACCGGGTAAAGGTTAACGGCAAACAAACCGAAACCCAAGGAAACATTGTTCAGGGAAAACCTGATGGAGTATGGACCTATCAAATCAAAGAAATTGAGGATTCAGAGGCAAAACAAATCTTGTTTGCAAGTACTTTAGAATTTGATCAAGGTATTCCGCAGAAAAGCTTCAGGATAGAAAACGAACATAACAGCATGGTCGGAAGGTTTCTTAGAAACGGGCTGGCCCATGATGTTTGGACACTCTACTCTGATGAGGATTCCAATATATCGGAAAGTTGGTATTTCAACGAAGGATTTCTTCAAAAAATGGAGTATAGTTCGGCAGATGGAAATACAATCTCAAAGGATTTCGGTGCTATACCAGGGCAAACTAAAATCATAAGTTTAGATGACCGTTTTATTGAGCTGATTAAAATAAAACAACAAAAGCCCGAAATATCCTTTACCATCAAAGACGGAATACAGCAATTGTTGACGGAGAATCTGAGACATTATAAGGAGTTGGATACTTTTTTGTCGGTTTTGGGAAAATCTGAGTTTACCCCCGGGTTCAAGGTCAAGGTGGCGTACTTTCCATTGGATTCAGTTGAAAATAGCCAATTGCAGACAATTGGTACTCAATATGCAATTTCTAAAAAAACAAGTGAATCACTGCTCGAAAACACGCAACTGAACATTTTAAGGCGCTCAGATAAAGAGGCGGAGTTTTTATACGGGGCTGCTTCAAAAATTTCGAAAAGATTTTTAAACCCTATTGGTAAAATAATCCAATACCAAAATCAAGATATCCTTGAGTTCTTGCCGAGGGAGCAATTGTTTGACAATCTTTGGCTTGATGGAATCCCCTCCAAGACAATTTTAGTTAATGTTGAGGGAAAAGATAGGACCTATGTTGGGCCGAAGGCAGACGAATTTGATTTTTCAGGAAACGACATAGCTGCTTTACATCAAATTACCGAGTATGCAGCCTTGAGCCTTGAAAGTATCGCAAGGATATTGAACGAAAAACTGTTGAAGGAAAGCAAACAGCAAGAGTTTATAGCTCTTGAAGAACAAATGATTGCCCTCTCCAATCATATTACCCAAGTAGTAGATTCTGCTAATCAAGGATTGTCCATATCAGAAAGAGCTGCAATGAAGAGCATTCAAGATTTGGCGGATGCTCAATTGGAGCAGTATGCAACAATGAAAGACGAAAGCACTAAAATCGATTTTGGCAACAAAGTAATCGAATGTCTGCAACAGTTGGATGGACTTACCAAAACCATAGCGATACAGCCTGAGCGGTGGAAAAGTATAGAAGAAAAATACCAAGATGATGTATGGAATCCGTTTATGGCCACTATTATGAACGAGGAGGTAAAAAAACGGGTCACAAATGCATATCGAAACGTACTTGTGCCATTTCTGCTGGATGAGGTGACATTGAATCTGAGTTGTGAAAATACTGAAGAACTCAAACAGTTATTGGATGATTCGTATCAGCGGATGTTACAGATGCGTGATGAGAATACATCCAAGTTAGAGCGAAAACTTAAAAAAGCACAAGACCCTAAAGTGGTCTTACAATTGTTCAACCTGAAATCTTCGGAAAACAAGTAGACTTGTAATGAAATCGGCCTTGAACAAATACACATATATTTCGGTCCTGCTTGTCATGCTCTTTGTGCTGCCGCAAGAGTCCAAGGCGCAAGAGGTTTTGCCATCTAAATCAAAGTTTAAGGATGCCAAGACAAAGGTATGGTTCAATACGTATGGAAAAATTAGAATATCAAAACGATTGTACTGGGATGCACAGACTCACTTTCGTTTCCAAGAAACTGAGGACACCCCTTTTATTGGACAAATAGGACAGGTTTACAACAGGCATGCCATTGGGTACATTTATTCCAAGAAAACCAATTTTAGTCTTGGAGGTGTGGTTCGAGTAAACTTTAACACCGATGAATCCTCCACTGCACGAAAAGTGGTGCCCGAATGGCGTATTTGGCACCAATATCAATTTGCGCAACCGCTGTACAGTGCCATGATCTATCATCGTATTCGTATTGAACATCGTTGGACCCAAGGCTTTGAAGAGAACAGCGAGTACATTTTTAGAAACCGTTGGCGATACATGTTACGTGCAAAAGTTCCGTTGAACAATTATAAACTTGAGTCTAAAACACTTTATGTTTCCCCAGAGGCAGAGTTGATTATGCAAAGCGGGAAAGCTGTAGTGGGCAGTGTTATGGAAGACCTTCGACTAACTACCACGCTCGGTTATATTCTAACCCCTCGTGTAACAGTTGCGGCTGGTTTAATGTATTCTCAAGGACAAACTTTTGATAATCCAGGAATTTTTAAACAAAACTGGACTATGCGGTTCCATGTGTACTTCTCTCCTGATATCAGAAAAGTAAAAAATAAGCTTCCCGCAATCCATTTTGATGATTAATACGTACATGTTACTATAAACCGTGCACAGTAATCATCATGGGAAACATAAAAACCACCTATCTGCTCTGTCTTTTGTTGGCTTTGACAATGGGAATTACCGTCTCATTATTGTTTAAAACCAAAGGTTTGCAGAATGACCTTCAAGAACAAATAACAACGCACGAACGATTTTCGGAACAAATAGCACTACATCAGCAATTATTGGATATAGATTCTCTTCTGGTAGATGGTAATTACCAACAAGCTTTGCAATCTTATCGCGAGCAGGATCGTTTGTTCAAGGAAATTAGTGATTCTAGAATAGGATTGCGTATAGCTCTTGCCGAAAAGATGGATGATATGCACCGTCAGATTGTAACCGATTCGTTTCAAGAGACTGAAAAGTCTATTGACACAAATCAAGTTCATATGGTAGCCACTCCCCGAGAGATTAAACAATATGATTCGATAAGTTTTGCTTTGGAGAAGGCCAAAGTACAGTTATCACGGATGAGGCGTTTGGTACAACAAAAATCGTTTGGAGAGTATCTTACTTTTACCAGCAGCAAAGGGAGTCAAGTGCATTATGTTGGACAGGTTAAAAACGGCAAGGCTCAAGGACAGGGTGTTGCTATTTTAAGCACTGGGAGTCGTTATGAAGGTGAGTGGAAAAACAATCTACGTCATGGAAATGGCACCTTTTATTGGGCTGATGGACAGTCGTACGAAGGAGAGTACAGTAATGATAAGCGTCATGGCATAGGAACATACCACTGGTCAAATGGCGAGAAGTTTGTAGGATTGTGGAAAGATGATCAACGAACAGGTGAAGGCACCTTTTATGGAAAGGATGGAAAAGTTGTAGCAAGTGGTATTTGGGAAGATGACAAACTGATTGCAGCCAATAAACCGTAACCAACCTTAGCTTTTTAAAATAACTCGTGGTTCACTTGGATGAAAATTCGTCAACTCGAGTGTTTTTTCAGGAAAGAATCCTGAAAAATTGTATCGAGAATTAGAATTTTAGGACAAAAACCTTGTTCTCGATACTTTTTTCTTGGAAAAAACTAGAACTGACGGTTTTTTGAATTAAGGAATTTCCAAACACACTATGGGTTAGAATAGAAACAAAGTATCCCAATCTATATTTTTGTTGACCCCAACAATCTAATAAGCTGCGAAACTTAAGTCAGGTTACTCATTACCGCAAATCAATCTTTTTGCGAAAGACTAAAACCCCACTAAAGTAAAAGATTAAGCTTTTGAAGTCAAGGACTTGAAGAACACGAAACCAAAGCCCAAGAATAACATAAGGTGGAATGGGAAAAGTCCGAAATCGTTGAATGGAACCGCCAGGTACATTCCGTATAGGAAATATATCATTAAAGCAAATTCTATTACCATATTTGGCGAAAGCTTTTTAGCCAAATACTTGTTCCCTTTCCAGCTATCGGTAAGGTTATTGATATTGAATTTTGGTGTTCGAACAAATTCACTTCGTTTACCCATATGGCCTTCCAAAACTGCAATGGAATTGTGCAGTGAGAAGCCCAACGCGACAGAGAAGAAGGTAAAGAACAATTTAATGTAATCCACAAAATTATCAAAGCCACTCCCCTGAATGCTCCTGTAGGTAAACCAGTAACATACGAACAAGATAACTGTACTGATAATAAAGAATCTGTTTACATCAAAAACCCACGCTAAATGTCCGAAAGAGTTCTTGATATACAACATTGGAATGCTCAAAATCGCAACAGTGAACATGCAAAGGAACATAGAGCTGTTCAAAAGGTGCATTACTCCGTGAAATTTGGTTTTGAAATCAATATTCTTTGCTGTAACGACACTCCAAACAGATTTTCTAAAGTTTTCCGCACCACCTTTGTTCCATCGAAACTGCTGTGATCTAGCTGCACTGATTACCACCGGAAGTTCTGCAGGAGTTTCAACGTCTTCCAAATACTTGAACTTCCAATTTTTTAGTTGCGCACGATAGCTCAGGTCCAAATCCTCGGTAAGAGTATCACCTTCCCAATTACCGGCATCGATGATGCAATCCTTTCTCCAGATTCCGGCCGTGCCATTAAAATTGATGAAATGGCCTTTGGAGTTTCTGCCTACTTGTTCTAAAGTAAAATGAGCATCCAAAGCGAATGCTTGAATTTTTGTCAAGGTGGAATAATCCCTATTAATATGTCCCCATCTTGTTTGAACCACTCCTATTTCTTCATCCTTAAAATAAGGAACCGTCTTTTTAAGCCAATCACTTTCAGGAAGAAAATCAGCATCAAAAATGGCGATAAACTCTCCCTTTGCAATGGCCAACCCTTCTTTAAGAGCGCCGGCTTTAAAACCTTGGCGGTTTTCCCTTCTTATATGTTGGATGTCCAGTCCAGTTTCCTGAAGTTCCTTTATTCTTTCTGCAGTATCAATTACAGTATCATCTGTGGAATCATCCAAAACCTGAATTTCCAGTTTACTTTTTGGATATTCGATTTTGGAAATATTGTCAAGAAGGCGTTCCATTACATATTCCTCATTGTAAATGGGAAGTTGAATGGTAACGAAAGGGATTTCTTTTGGGTCTAAAAGGTTGAATTTTGGGGCTTCCTCATTTCTTCTTTTATTGCCTAGATAGTTTATCAGAAGATTGAGCTGAGCCAAGCTGTAAAAGAAAATCAAAATCAAGGCTGTACTATAAATAGCGATAATTAAAATAGCAATAGTTAGTCCCATATTATTTTAAACTGTATTTAAATATCCAACCTAGGATTTTTATGCCTGCAAATATAGTACCTTTTATGGTACCTGATACTTTTGAAACGCCTATTCTGCGTTTATAACGTACTGGTACTTCGGTATATGACATTTTTTTTCTCAGGACTTTTAACTGCATTTCCACGGTCCAACCATAGGTTTTGTCCTGCATGTCCAATGCCCTTAATTTGTCATATTTTATCGCCCTAAAAGGCCCTAGGTCTGTAAATTTTGCCCTAAAGAACAAGCGCATTAAAAATGTGGCCAATTGGTTGCCAAAAACCTGTTGAGGTGTCATGGAACCCGGTTCGCGAAGGGATTTTTTCCTCGCTCCGATCACAAAATCAATGTCCTTTTCCAATATTGGAGCTACTACTTTATCCAGTTCTTCGGGATAGTCTGAGTAATCTCCGTCAATAAATACGATAATGTCGGGGTGTTTGGATTGTTTTGCTATATAATCTATACCTTTTAAACAGGCGAATCCATATCCCCGTTGATTTTCAGTGAGCACCGTGGCTCCAGCTTTTTGGGCATTTTCAAGGGTGTCATCCGTGGATCCATTGTTGACCACAATGATTTCTGAAACAAAGTCAGGTAGCTCCGATACCACTTTCCCAATGGAATCACCCTCATTTACAGCCGGAATAATGACTTTGATATCTGCCATTTACTTTAAATCGGATAATTTGTTTTCTTTTTTAAAGCTTCTGAAATCAAACCATTCTTTTACTTTTTTGCCTTTGGCATATTTTTCTGCTGAGGTCAACTTTTCGTTTTTATATTTTAGGCAATATCCGTTTTTTACTCCTTTCTGGAGCTGACATTTGTGATTTATTTTTCCATGCTCATCATAAAATAACCACCACATGGCCATCTTTCCCTGTTTATAATGTCCTTCCATTTCAGGTCTTCCACCTAGGTCATAAAAATACCAATAGCCTACTTTTTGGTCATGTTTAAAATGTCCTTTTTCCATGATTTTACCATTGGGATGATAAAACTTCCAGAAGTCCTCTTTAAATTCTCCTTTTTTCCATCCTTCCGATTTTAATAAACCGTTGGAATGATATTCTCTATGGTATTCCTTTTTGGCGAAAGCAAAGGAATTCAGGAAAAACAATCCAGCCAAGAAAAGTCGCAGCATCTTATTTTTGGTTCACAAGGTCCATTAAATCAACATCATTGCCTAACAAAACTTGGTTGCTGTCGATTCTTCCTTTTAAAGGCCCATTTTCCAACTTTAAAACTCCTCGAGGGCAAACCGCAGAGCAGATACCACATCCCACACAGCTGGAACGAACAATGTTTTCGCCTTTTTGGGCATAGGCACGGACATCGATTCCCATCTCACAATACGTAGAGCAGTTACCACAAGAGATACATTGACCACCATTTGTGGTGATTCTAAATCGTGAGAACAAACGTTGTTGGAAGCCCATCATGGCAGCCATAGGGCAGCCAAAGCGACACCAAACCCTGTTGCCAAAAATGGGATAGAACCCAGTTCCAATAACTCCAGAAAAGATGCTTCCTATTAAAAAGGAATACGATTTGCGCAGTGTTTCTGATTTAAATAAAAAGACATTGCCATCTCCGCTAAAGAAATGCATTCCAATAAGCGCCATGATAATCACAAAATATCCGATGGCCCCATATTGGGCATCTTTTTGCAATTGTTTACGCTTAAATAACATGACCCAAGCAAAAACAACAGTAAGTAACACTGTAACTCCAATCAGAAAAGTACTTTTGGTCAACCAATATTTGCTGGTATCATGTCCCAAATAGGAATAAACAACGGCAGTGGTCATCAAGGTAACGAATACCACAACACTGTGTACTACCCAACGCTCCACGTTCCAGGCTTTTACTGTTTTGTCACTTAAGTGTCTGAATGAATCCCCGGCAGTTTCGGCCAATCCACCACATCCGCATACCCAAGAGCAGTACCATCTTTTTCCGAATTTATAAGTAAGTATGGGGGTGATCACAAAAACGGACAGGATTCCAAAAATCAGAAGGGCGAAGCCAATATCTCCTGAGCTTAAAAACCCTTTGATGCGATATCCCTCGAAGTTATAATAATTCAGGGGCCATACATTTTTAAGGTCATAATACGGAAGACTACCGCCGTTTAGGATTTTGTCACCGTTTAAACGGGCCATTAATTCTGGAATGATGAATGCAAAAGCTGTCTGGAAAAACATCACGCTCATGGTACGGATGCGTTCGTAACGATTATGTCGATATTTCCACATGAATTTAATACCGAAAGCCAATATCGCTACCGTATAGAGTGTACCATAAACAAACCACTGACTTGCAGGATTTCCACTTAAAGCTTTGCTTAATGGGTCAAACAAAGCAATAACACCCTTATTTTCTCCTCCCTTGACCAATCCCAAATATTCAGGATAGAAATACAGGATAATATAGAATCCTGTCAACGCAATTCCGGCTATCCATCCCCAGAATCCTTTGCTAGAAATGGACTTGAACCAAACCCCATCATTCTTTATCCCAGGCAGCTTTTGGGAATAGGCATCCCAAGAAAACCATAAGGTTCCTACAGTTATCGCCGATAAAGAGATGGAGAGCCATAGGGTTTTGTTGGGAAAGCTAACATTAAATGCCGCTAACAAAATGACTGCCAAACCAAACATGCCCACAAGGGTTGCCAACTTTTGGTTTCGGCTCAATATTTTTGGAGGTTGCCCGGTAAGGGCCATACTTTTATCGTAAGTGCTCATTTTGGTTTTATTAAGCAGTTTGGAAAATTCGTTTTAGGCTTCGCTTTTTGGCTTTGATGGATTTACCAAAATCTGAATTGTACTTGGATGCAATGTCAGCTTCGTAGTTTTTATAGAACTCGGGGTCAAAGTTGGCATCCGCAAGATGCTCCATGACATAATCGATATCTCTACCCTCCGTCAGCCATCGGTCAAAAACTTCATGACGCATGCGTATCCCGAAGGTGTTCAAGCCCAAAAACTGGTTAGTGTCCTTATGGAAAGCAGCAGTAATGCAGATTTTTTCCTCAGGATGTCGCCAATGGAAATGAGCTTCATATTCCTTTTTTCCTTTACTTGAAAATACCCAACCATAGGTTTGATATTCAATATCCAAGAATTTTGCGGAGTTGAACCAATGCCCGGGTTTGTACTCGATTCGATTGCCGCAAATAGTCTGGGCAACCGTTTCTCCCATCATACGACCTGTGTACCAAACCGCTTCAATGGGTCGCCTATTCCCAATGGCTTCATGCTGCTCGGCACAATCGCCAATAGCATAAACGTCCTTCATATTGGTTTCAAGAAATCTATCGACCTTTACTCCACGTCCTAATTCTATTCCGGAATCTTTTAGGAAATCGACATTGGGCGAAACTCCAGCCGTCAAGCCGACCATGTCACAAGGAAGTTCTTCTCCTGTTTCCGTTATTATGATGGATTTTACCCTTCCGTTTTCGTCGGCCACAATCTCTTTGAGATTGGTGCCTAATCTAAGATCGATATGGTGATCTAGGATATGTTCATTGATCATGGCAGATTCCCCGTTAGGTAAAACACCATTCCAAAAGCTTTCTTCCCGAACCAAAAAGGTGACTGGAATGTCACGACTTCTTAGCATTTCGGCCAATTCAATTCCAATTAAACCACCACCAACAATCACCGCTCTTTTGCATACATCTTTGTTGGGCGCATTTACTTCAAGTAGATCCAAATCTTGTTTGGAATACAATCCTTGAACACCATGGAGGTCTTGGCCGGGCCATCCAAACTTGTTAGGTTTGGATCCTGTGGCAATGATTAATTTGTCATACTGAACCGCTCTTGAGCCGTCGATTTGAAGTTGTTTGGTTTCGGTATCGACATGGGTCACATAACCTCTGACCAATTCGATACGATTTTTTTCCCAAAACCAGTTTTCATACGGTTGTATGTGTTCAAATTTCATGTGCCCCATGTACACATACATTAAGGCAGTTCTTGAAAAGAAATAATCAGTCTCTGCCGAGATGACGATGATTCTTTTATCTGATAGTTTTCGAATGTGACGTGCAGCAGAAATTCCAGCGATTCCGTTTCCGATGATTACAATATTCTCCATGGGTTTAATGGGTTGTTGGCTAATGTGTCGTCCTTAAATATATGAACTTAACGCTGTCACTTAATTTAGAAAGAGTTTAAATTCTGGGATGGCTGTAAGGTTTTTAGCAAATTTTCGTACGCCAACAAGCTGATTTATAATTTCTTAAATTAATCATAAAAATCGGGTTCCAATTGTATGGCATCTCGGATACATTCGACAGATGCATCAGTTTTAACCGTCATAAAAATTCAATGATGAATATCAAAAAAACACTGACCGTACTTGCACTGGTAGTTTTTGCCGGCACCCTTTCGGCCCAGGATGTTTCTACTTTTTTTACTAAAGCTGATGCCTTTTTCAAGACTTATGTAAAAAACGGAAGAGTGGCCTATAAAGAAATCAAAGCCAACCCTAATGGGCTAGATGAATTGATAACATTGGCCAAAGACATCAATGTTTCAAAAAACGATGCCAAAACCTATCAAGCTTTTTGGATCAATGGATATAATCTTTCAGTAATAAAAGGTATAGTGGAGCATTATCCGCTTAAATCTCCTTTGGATGTCAATGGTTTTTTTGATAAAACCAAACATAGTATTGGAGGGAAGGACATCACATTGAATGATATCGAGAACAAGCTACTTCGTGGGAATTTCCCCGAAGAAGCGCGGTTCCACTTTGTTCTGGTCTGTGCAGGCCTTGGCTGTCCTCCTATTATAAATAAAGCGTATGTGCCCAATACTTTGGATGCACAATTGCAGCATCAAACCGAGTTGGCCTTGAATGACCCAAATTTTGTCAGAATCAAAGGAAAGCGGGTGAATCTCTCTCAAATTTTTGAATGGTATAAGGGTGATTTCACCCAAGGAGGCAAAAGTCTTGTGGACTATGTCAACCTATACCGAAAAGAAAAACTAGAAACCAAAACCAAAGTGGGTTATTACCCTTACGACTGGACCTTAAACGAAATCAAGTAAAATATTAATACAACTAACATGAAACAATTTAAAAGCCACATCATTGCGGCAGCATTTTTAATTTCTTCTTTGGCAGGATTTGCCCAAGATGACCAAACTGGAAGTAATATTCAGAACTTAACCCCATCCAAACTGATCGGAAAAGGACAGTGGGATATTAAGCTATTCAATAATCTTTATACCCAAGATGATAGTACGTTTGAGTCCGATAAGGGAATTCGACAAAATTTCTTTACTTCAACTTTAGAGGTTTTTACGGGAGTGTCGGATACACGAAGAGTTAATGTAGGGGTAATCGCAGAGTATCGAGCAAACGGTCGGGATTTTCTACAGAATGATGGAAGTTTTGAAAGACGAAACACTTCAGGACTTACTTCAATCGCACCATCCATTAAATTTGTTCCCTTCAAGAATGCGGGTAATTTTTCAATCTTAAGTTCTTTATCCATTCCATTGGTCAGTAATGAAAATGATGAGGATACAGGGGTGTTCTTGGATCAAAAAGGATTCACCTGGCAAAATCGTTTCTTTTACGACTACACTTTTCCAGGTAAAAAATGGCAATTGTTTACTGAACTAAATACAGAATTAAATTTTGGGGATAAGGAAGAAAGTTTTGCCAATAATAGTTTAAATCTAGTCCCAGGAGTGTTTCTGAGTTATTTTCCAAGTTCAAAATTTACAGTTTTGGTTTTGGCGCAACATAACCAACGGTTAGATTTAGGGAACAATTTTACGCAAAACTTCACGGCACTTGGTGGTGGTGCCAAATATCAACTTACCAATGAATTAAATCTAGAAGTACTCTATACAAACTTTGTTAGAGGTGAGAATACAGGTCTTGGACAAACATTTAACATAGGATTACGAGCCGTGCTATAGCCTAAAACATATAAAACAGTATTTTAGGAGTCTTAATTTTTTATCTATGAAAAGATTAGGGCTCCTTTTTTTATGCCTGCTCCAATTTTCATGCAATAGTCAACGGATCGAAAAAATCAATGGCGTAAGCTTTGTGGGCTCTCGGGAAAAAGCGGAACAACACCATGTAGATCCTGTTGTTGAGGTACAAGCTAATTACGCCGCCGTAATGCCCTTCGGATTTGCTAGGGACCTCAATTCACCTAACATAATTTTTGATACCGAAAGACAGTGGTACGGGGAAACCAGGAAAGGAGCAAAACAATACATTCAGCTATTACAACAGAATGGAGTAAAAGTGATGTTAAAACCCCAAATCTGGATATGGAGAGGTGAATTTACAGGGGATATGGCCATGAACTCTGAGGAAGATTGGAAGATTCTTGAAGATTCATATAGCAAATTTGCCCTTACCTATGCCCAACTAGCGGAGGAAACCCAATCGGATATTTATTGTATCGGAACGGAGCTCGAGGAGTTTGTGAAAAATCGACCCGATTTCTGGATGAATCTCATCGAGGAAATCAAGAAAATTTATTCTGGTAAATTAACCTATGCTGCCAATTGGGATGAATATTCACGGGTGCCTTTTTGGGATAAGTTGGATTTCATCGGGGTAGACGCCTATTTTCCGCTATCAGAAAAGCAACACCCGACCAAAGAAGAGTTGAGGTCAGGTTGGCAACGATGGAAGAGCAAGTTGGAAGATTTGTCCGAAGAATATAACAAACCCACCCTTTTTACTGAATTTGGTTATCGAAGTATGGATTATACGGCCAAAAAACCTTGGCTAGTGGATCGTAATCAAATGGATGTGAACCTGGAAGCCCAGGCCAATGCCACTTTGGCCATTTTAGAAGAGTTTTGGACAGAGGAATGGTTTGCCGGAGGATTTGTTTGGAAATGGTTTATTCACCACAATGATTCAGGGGGTGATGAGGATAATCGTTTTACACCGCAAAACAAACCGGCAGAAAATGTAATTCGAAACTTTTATAGCGACTATTAGGTTAGATTTACCAAATAGATGATTCGTAACTTAAGCATTTCAGGTTTTTTTATTGTTTTCTTGACCCTGGTTTCTTGTAGTTCAGATAAGGAGGAATTGTTCCTGGAGGGAACCTTGGCAAGAGACATTAATGGGAAAGAGATTGTAAGAAGCAACGTAATAGCTTGTGCCGCAAGTAATGAAGACCCAGATGTGGTCAGTATTTTTGTGTATCCCCGAGAAGGAGCTTCCAACATCAACTTTTATGAAACTGAATCTGTTGAGGTAGATGAAAACGATTTTTCAACCTACAGCAAAGGTGATGCGAGTTTAATAGATGTCTTCAACGGCTATCTGTTGAAGTACGAAATCACTCCGATTCGTGAAAAATGGGTAATCGTAACCTTTGAAGAAGATGGAAAAACCCACCTTTCCAATCCGATCCGATTAAAGCAAATCGCAAAACCCACCGAATATTTACCTCAAAATGTGATGTTGGATGATTCTGGAGTGATGCCGATTTTTTCATGGGAGGATGGAACTATTGACGATTCTGTAATTTACTTTCAGGTAGTTTCCAATGAAAACAACGATTTATTATCAGGAACCTATACAGTGGATCAAATGTTTCAATATTATAAATTGGATAATGTGGTATTGAATATTACCATTGAGGAGCCACCTACACTCGTTACAAATAATGAATATAACTTCACATTGTTGGCAGTTAGCGAAGATAATTGGGTAAATCTCTTCGCTGAGGTAAATTTTACTTTAAAATAGTAAGATAATGTCCAATACTTTTTGATTCTGTGATACTCTTTATAATCTATTCGTCTATATTTAAAGCTGAAAATTGAAAGCTGCTATGAAAAGTTGTTTGTCCATGTTACTCCTTTTGTTTGTGGTTCATGGATATTCCCAAAATACAATAGCGGATGTAAAGATCCAAGGAAATAAAAGGACTAGGACGGCATTCATCAAAAAAATAGCACGACTTAAACCCGGAATGGAGCTTGACTCCACGCTTATTGCCGAGGATATTTACCGCCTTAAACGCTTACCATCCGTGTCCCATGCATATTTTCAGGTATTCCCGGCTAACGAAGAGGGTAGTTACAATGTTTTTTATGGTATAGAGGAAAACTTTACCTTGATTCCCTTTGCCAGTGTTTATACTTCCAATAATGATGAGTTTGCCTTTCGTGTTGGACTACAGGAATTTAATGTCTTGGGAAATAATATCACTTTGGGCGGTTTTTATCAGAAGGATATTTTCGATTCATTCGGAGCACATATCAGAGCTCCATATTTGTTCAGCAATAAATTTGGATTGGCATTTAATTATCAGGATTTAACCACCCAAGAGCCCGTTTTTTTGGATGACGGAACTGCAGATTACAGATACAATAATGAATCTTTTGAGATTTTGGGCTTGTACGAGTTCAATTTTAAGCATCGGGTTGAACTGGGCCTAAATTTTTTTACTGAAGATTACACCTATCTTTTTGGTAGTACAGACCCAAGCGTTCCCCAACGATTAAATGTGAATAAATATCTGTACAAACTGATTTATAATTACGATGCCATTGAGTATTATTACCAATATCTATCTGGATTCAAAAGCAGTTTAAATTTTCAGTATGTGCATAGCGCTAGTCAAACCCTTCCAGATTTTATAGTGGGGTTTAACGATTTTACATATTATGCCAGGGTTGGTGAAAAAGGAAACTGGGCCAATAGGTTGCGCCTTGGACTTTCAAGTAATATGGATACCCCTTTTGCTCCATTTGCTGTAGACAATAACCTAAACATTCGAGGTGTGGGTAATATTATCGATAGAGGCACGGCGGCCATAATTTTGAATACAGAATATAGATACTCACTCATTGATAAGGATTGGTTTGTATTACAAAGCAATGTTTTTATCGATGGTGGCTCATGGCGGAACCCAGGAGGAGATTTTGGGGATTTTGCTGAAAGTCAAAACATTAGAATATATCCCGGTTTTGGCATAAGATTCATCCATAAAAAAATCTTCAATGCTATTTTTCGGATAGATTATGGCCATGGAATTACAAAAGATGCCACCAAAGGAATAGTATTTGGAATCGGTCAATATTTTTAAATTTTAGGTATTTCATCGATGATTTTTGCATTTCATCGATTTTTTCTCATATTTGTATAGCACTCCAGCATCAAAATTCAACTATGAGACTTTTACCGACATTTTTGTTGTGGGTGAGTATTACCTGTACCCTATTTGCGCAATCCGATTACTATACTGTAAAGGCCGAACCTGGTGATGGTATTTACTCCATTCTTCGAAAGCAAGGGCTTGATCCTGTTACCCATTATGAGAAGTTTATTAAGTTAAACATCAAGAATATCAAAGATGGAAGTAGGTTGCATGTTGGACGGGAATATAAAATTCCCAATGTATTAGATTCCTTTAAAAAGACAGGTGTGGTGGTTAAACTTGAATCTGAAGGGGAAACACCTATTTTTGATGAGGAACTTGGTCAAATGTCACTTAAGAGCAGAACCTTAAAGGATGCGGTTTATTATTTAATTGTCGAGAGCGCATCCATGAAAAACAACTTCATTACAGATATAACCAAAAACCTTGCAGCTTCTTTGATGGTACATGGTGCACAGGTTTTTGTATTTGGGAACATTAAGGTCAACACATCTACCGGGCAACCCGAGAATACAGAAAAGGAAAAACTAGAGGAGTATATCGATGCAATAAATAAACGTTATCTTCAAAATGCGGGGAAATATCAAAGGTTGTTGGTAATTAGGGCCAATGGCTCTGTTGAAAATGGTAAAATGGATGTCGCGGTGTACCATCATGGTAAAAGCAAAAATGGCGAACGATTTGCCAAAAACATACAAGAAGCGTTCAAAAACAATAGCATAGAAAGTCGTTCTTACAAAAATGTGGAACGCATCTTTCAAGATCAAAATAGTTTATACCTAGCTACCAACACCTTGCCCGCTGTTAGTCTTTTGACCATTGATAACGGTTCCAAAACTTTGAAAAAAGATGGAATTAAGTTGCGTTCGGACAAAAAGGCTTTTGCCAATTGGATTACAAATGGTATTTTAAGGGACTATGCCGAAATTACGATCGACGAATAATCGATTCTTGTTTCTTGGGAATACCTTTAAGTACCTTTTGTTGTTCATTTTATGTGGCCATTCGTTAGCCTTGGCACAAGATTCCATTCAACAGGTTGAAGCGATTGAAGGTGATGGTATTTACTCCCTGTTAAGAAGGCACGGTTTTGCTCCTTCCAAATACTATCAGGAATTTATTGAATTGAATAAAGAAAAACTGAAGGAAACTAACCAACTGTATGCCGGTGGTTTGTATAAAATTCCTGATTCTACTCTTGCTAAAGCACAGACAGAGGTTGAAACAACAACCGAGAAGGAGTATCCAATTTTTGGTGAGAAACATGCCAAGGTTGAGCGTTCCAGTAATAGACTGCAGAACACGGTCTATTATTTGATTTCTGGGCATGGTGGGCCAGACCCAGGTGCTGTTGAAAGGTACAAAGGCAAAACGATTGCCGAAGATGAATACGCATATGACGTTACCCTTCGAATGGCCAAAGAGTTATTGTCCCATGGTGCCGAAGTGTTTCTTATAGTTCGTGATGAAAATGATGGCATCCGGGATGATAGAATTTTGGAAATAGACCATGATGAGGTCGTTTACCCAGATAAAGTTATTCCTTTAAACCATGTCCAAAGGTTAAAACAAAGAACCGAAGTAGTGAATCAGCTGTATCAAAAAAACCGTGGAAAATATCAGCGATTGATAGTGACCCACGTGGACGGACGGACCAAAGGGACAAATATCGACGTATTCTTTTACCATCACCATAAAAGCAAAAATGGGAAACGCTTGGCGGAGAGTATTCACGAAACTTTTAAGAAGAAATACAAAAAATTTCAACCCAATCGAAAATATACGGGCACCTTCAAAGATAGAAGCGGCCTTTATTTGATACGAAATACACTTCCAGCTATTGCGTATATCGAAATAGGCAACATACGGAGTAAAAAAGATCAACGCAGATTTTTAGATCCCGACAATCGTCAAGCTCTGGCCAAATGGATTTCAGAAGGTATTTTACTCGACTATGAGACTAGGCTAGATTAATAGTTCATAATGTTTTTAATATAATACTGGTACAATTCTTCTGGCCCTGCTCCCAAATAGTTTTTTAAATGTATCATCCCGAAATGGAACTGGACTTTGATCCATCCTTTTTCCCGATACTTGCGTGCTGAGGTAATAACTGCTTCAGAAAGTACTTTGAACTTGGTTTGCTTGTACAGTCGGGTTATAAATTCGGTATCCTCATAAATTCGATAGTTCTCATTAAAACCTTTGTTCTTTTCGAACAATCTTTTTGCAATAAACAAGGATTGATCCCCTCCTCGGCATAACGTATGATTTATTCGAGACATCGAGGCAAAAAGTCGAAGTATGGGATTTTTTGTATCAAAACGCATTCGAAAGCAGCCAGACTCATATCCTTGCTCAATGGCATTCAGAATTATAGTGTCAAAATGTTTTGGGGTAAAAGTATCGGCATGTAAAAAATAGAGTATTTCTCCTTGGGCATGTTTTGCCCCGGTATTCATCTGCGTGGCTCTGCCTTTTTCTGATTCAATGACCTTAGCTCCCTCAGCTTTTATAACCTGTATTGTATTGTCGCCACTACCTCCATCTACACAAATAATTTCCTTCACATTATCCGCAGAACATGTAGCTTTTATGTGATCCAATACTTTTCCAATGAAGCGCTCTTCGTTGAGTACTGGAATTATAATACTTATTGAAGGGGCTTTATCTTGCTTCATTCAAACTCCAATCATAATCCAAATATTCAACTTTAGCTTTTTTGCTTACTGGATTTTCCAAATACTGGTTTATGTATTCCAGCAACGGGACATTTTCCGTAAAATCACCTTTATACCATTTGAATATTTTGGATAACTGCGCTTTTTCATTATCAAAACGGTTTCGGGACTTATCGTTTACAAAATCCACGGTAGTTTTAGAAAGCAACCGTTCCATACTTTGAGGTGTAAACGCCACATTTAACAACTTTGGACAAGAATAAGAAGCACAGTTTATGGCAAAGTGAATTCGGGGCTCCTTCATTTTACGCAATATTTCATGTTCTATGTTATTTAGGGAGGTGACTTCATTTCCTACTTTGATCCATTTTTTCTTCCAACGATTTGGGATATCCTTGATGCTTTTAAGTGGATAATGATCTACAATCAATTTCACTGTTGCGGCATTGTACAGGTTGATATAATAAGCAAGCTTGTCATTTTTGGCCCAGTGATTTGTTGGAGGGTTTTTAGCGAGAAGTTCTAAATACTCATCCAGTTCACCAATATCCTTTTTGAATCCTGCATAATCAACATTGCCAGAGTCGTCCACAAACCTTTTTAACAAGTCGCCCCAAATGGAATGCTCTGGGATTGGAGCCACAACCGGTTTTTTCTCTTCCGTTTTGTTATGAGAAGGGGAATTGACTTCTTTTACTTCATATGTTTTTATGGAAGTTTCAAGAGTGTCCTTGTTTTCATTGGAAATTACTTCTTCTGGAATAGAAACCGTAACTACATCCTTTTTTGGATTGTCATCACTTCGCTCTTGAATCTTTTCATTGCAAGAAAACAGTGAGATTCCCAACAATACATTGAGTATTACATTCATGGGCAATGCCTTTTTAGTTCAATAATTACTGATAGAACAGTCTGGGAAATGCGTATAACCTTTCACTACTGAGCATCAAAATTTGAACTAACAGCAACCCCCACCATCATAATGCCAAGTACTTTCGCTAATATGGATTTCGTCCGATGCCTTTCCCAAAGCTGCAGCAGTTTTATCACAAACGGCCAAAGGTTGATTTTGAAGCAAAACATGGCCTAAACCATCATCAAAATATTCTTCTCCACCATAATAAATAGCTGTTTTTCCGGTAAAGATACAAGGGCCATCTGCTGGCATAGGGTCTTTTATGGCTGCTATTTCAATGGACTCGATATGAATCAATTCATCAGTTGGATAATGGTTAGGCGATAAAACGCGATAAGATTTCCTAGCTCGGATTTCAATGGTCCCGAACCCAGCATCTGTCAACACCTTTACATAATCCTTAATTGGAATACTTCCACTTAGACAAAGCGCTCTTAGTCGGTCATCGTTTCTTAACTCATCGTTCATGGGCTGTTCGCACGTAGGATCACTCATGACCAGTCGACCATGAGGTTTGAGCACACGGTACATTTCGGATACCGCCTTTTTCAAATCTTCCATTTTAAAGATGTTGAAAAGACAGTTTTGTGCCGCTACATCGATGCTCTCGTCTTCGACAGGAAGATTTAGGGCATCCCCTTTGACCAAGCTTACAAATTCGCTTTTAAACCAATCGTTTTCCTCCTCGGCAACCTTAAAATTATTACGGGATGCTTCCAACATTTCATCTACAGAATCCACACCAATAACTCCGCCATTCTGCCTTGAGAAGTATGCGAATTGGAGCAATTCCATTCCACCTCCCACGCCAACATAAAGTACCTTGGGGTCGTTTACAAGATCTTGTGCTGAAACCGTACTTCCGCAACCGTAGTTCATATCCTGCATAATTTTTGGAATAGACAGACCCGGGAATTGCCAAATGGGATTTGTGGTGCAACAAAGACCAACATCTGGGGTCAAGGCCGCTTCTTTGTATAAATCTTGGGTGGCATCTAAATAGCTCATATAAGTTGAATTAGTTCTTTAAATAATGTTATCATTTTTGGCTCTGTCTTTCCTGCTATCTTAATAATTTCTTGAATATCAATGGGTTGTAAATTGTCTGGATCACATTCATCCGTTAAGACAGAAACCGCTACAATAGGTAGTCGTAAATGATTGGCAACAATTACTTCTGGTACGGTACTCATGCCAACGGCATCTGCTCCTAAAATTTTTAGCATGCGATATTCGGCCTTGGTTTCTAATTGTGGCCCGACCACTGAAGCGTACACCCCTTTTTGCAATGAAATACCCTCTTTTTTGGCAATAGTTTCTAATTTTTGACGCATGTCAACATCATAAGGCTCCGCCATGTCCACAAATCTGTCACCAAAATCGGAAACATTTTTAAAGGCAAGAGGAGAGCCTCCTTGTAAGTTAATATGGTCTTCAATCAACATAACATCTCCCTTTTTGAAGTCAAGATTAATGGCTCCCGAAGCATTGGAAACGAAGAGTTTTTTAATTCCGAGTTGGTGCATTACGCGAATAGGATAAGTGATATCAAGAAAATCATAACCTTCGTACAAATGGAACCTTCCTTGCATTACCACCACTTTTTTATCTGCGATGGTGCCGTAGATAAGTTTACCAGAATGGAACTCCACTGTGGCCAAGGGGAAATAGGGAATATGATTGTAGTGTGCTTCTACCGGTTGTTTTATTTCATTTACCAATTGCCCAAGACCGGTTCCCAGCACAATTCCGATTTCAGGAGTGTCAAATCCTTTTTTCTTTAGGTATTCAACGGATTCGTCAAGTTGTTTTTTGGTCATCCTTTTATATGTTTTATATAGGGTTGAAAAGCTTCAATATCTTTTATGTCTTCGTAATGGTCCACATCGTTTTTAACTTGAAGGAGACAAACATCTTCACCTTCAAGATTTTCCAGGGTATCCTTCAGTACAGTTTTGGTTCCCCAAGATTTGTCTTGGAATAACTCCTTCTTTAAAGTAGTCATACCTAGCAAGTAATAGCCACCATCTTCAGCAGGACCTACTACAAAATCGTGGTCTTGCAGCTTTAAGAAGGCTTCTTCCAGGTCTGCTGGTGCAAGGTCATACATATCGCTTCCAATGATAATGATTTTTTTGAAACCCAAATTAAACCCACTCTCGAAAGCGTTGTACATTCGTGCTCCAAGATTTTCGCCTTTCTGCAATTTTTTTTGATAGACTTGATTGTCCCAAATATCGTTTTTCCAAATGTTTTCGGAATAGTAGACTTGTTTTTCGGCATTAAGGTTTTTGGTAAGTACGGCAGTATGCTTTAATAAGAACTTGTATACGTTCAAGGCCGCTTCATTACCTATTTTTGATGCAAGTCTGGTTTTGCATTTTCCCAACTCTGGATTTCGGGTAAAAATAAGCAGTAGGTTTTCTTTTCTGTTCAAGAATATGCTCTTTTCGGTTACTAAAATCTTGTATTGGTCTTTCAACGTACCAATTACTTACTTGGGGCTGTAGTATGTCAAAGATAAGGCTTTGAGATTCTTGATTAAAGATAATTATAAAGGGTTTATATCAATGGGCTCCATGTAATTTGAGAGGTTGTTTTCAGACTAATTGAATGCAAACAATTAATAATTTAAGAACAATTAATATGAGAATTGGAATAAACGGAATGGGCCGAATAGGTAGAGCTGCTTTAAAGGTCATCAATGACACTCCTGGATTGGAGGTTGTGGCTGTCAACGATATAGTTTCTGTAGAAAACACGGCGTACTTACTGAAATATGATACAGTCTATGGGGTATACGAGAAAGAGGTTTCCCATGAACCAGATATACTTATGGTCGATGGTCAAAAAATTCATTATACCTCCATAAGAAATCCGGAAGAATTACCATGGAAAGAGCACCAGGTGGATTTGGTAATTGAAAGTACAGGTGTCTTTACCAAAGGTGAAGATGCAGGGCGGCATTTAAAGGCTGGAGCCAAGACTGTTGTTATTTCCGCACCTACGAAGAGCGAGGATACGCCTACTGTGGTACATGGAGTCAACGGCGAAGATGGGAATACAAGTATTTTTTCCTGTGCCAGTTGTACCACAAATAATATTAGCCCTGTTGTGGAAGTTCTGGGTAGAAGAATCGGTATAAAAAAAGCGATTATGACCACAGTGCATGCTTATACGGCTTCGCAAGGAATTGTGGACACCCCTTCCGGAAAGAACTTTAGAATGGGAAGAGCAGGTGCGCAAAACTTGATTCCAACAACAACTGGGGCGGCCATTGCTACTACCAAAGCGTTACCTGAATATACTGGAAAGTTTGACGGAGTGGCGATTCGTGTACCAGTACCCGTAGGTTCTATTTCAGACATGACATTTGTTACAGAAAAATCGGTAACAGCTAAAGAAGTAAATAAAATATTGATGGAAGAGTCCAAAACGGAGCGTTATGCCAAGGTGCTAGATGTAACGGATGAACCCATTGTATCGTCGGATATAATTAAGAGTCCATATGCGTCAACCGTGGATTTGGCCATGACAAGGGTTGTGGACGGGGACTTACTAAAAGTAATGACCTGGTATGACAATGAATGGGGATTTACGAATCAGATGATTCGTCAAATTCTTGAAATAAAAGGATAGATTAAACCCAAAAAAGCTCGAACCTAGGTTCGAGCTTTTTTTGACGCTATAAATAATTAAGGTAAATATTGTTTACAAATTCAAAATGACTTCGTAAACCAAATGATCAATTAAAATAATGGTACAAACTATTAATGAGTGAGCATACGGAACAGGCTATCACGAAGTACCAAAAAATATAGCCCATTTTTTCCTCAATAGTGTTCATTGTCAATGTGTTTGTTCTTGGTTGAGATTTTATACCCCTAAATTATTGAAACAAACACTTCAAAAATTTACATTTTTATTTCTTGCAGGGAAAAAGATGTAATTGGTAACAATTGTATTGTGAATGGTATTTTGTCTATTTGCAATTTAAGAATGGATTACACCAAAGGAGTACCCTTTAAGCGTTTTTCAATCTTACGTTTTTTCTCGGTAAGAGTTTTCATTACATCCATTAAATTAGGATCCTTGGTCTCCTTGTAAATTTCGTTTATGGAAAGTATTAAACTCTTTGCTTCACGTGAGGCGGCTACCCTATCACTAGTGGACATATGACTTAAAGTCCTGTTTTCAAACTCTTTTGCCTTTTCTAATAAATCCTCGGACATTTTTATTTAAAATTAATCTAGATTGGCTAAATATAAGCCTTAGTTTCATATTTTCTACCTATAGTGGTATTCGATTTTCATATTTATGAAATAATTATGAACCTGCAATAGTATAAAGGAAAAATAGAATATCCAAAAAGAGAGACATTTTGTACATTTAAGACCAACAATCAACCTAGGCATGTACAAAACAGCGCATTTTTACTTTTTGATATGTATTGTATTGGTCTCATGTAATAAAAGAACAATTCCATTGAAAAACCCCGTTCAGGAACAAAAAGTGTTGAAAGTAAAAGAAATTCGTCATGATGGTGTTGTTGATTTTCAAAATATATCTAGGCTGCTGGATGAGAAAGTTGAAACAAATTATGTAGACATAAGAAACTGGTCCGCTTTTCCATATGAGCCTAAAGTAAGCTTTAAAATTGCACATAGTGACAACCAAATATGGTTAAAATGGCAGGTAGAAGAAGAAAATATTCTTGCAGAAAGGACTGAGCCAAATAGTTATGTGTTCAAAGATAGTTGTGTGGAGTTTTTCTTCGATCCAATGGCCGATGGCAATTATTATAATTTTGAAACCAATTGTATCGGTACAATCCTTTCAGCTTATGGTCCTCAACGAAAACCTAGAGAGTATTTGTCCGCTGATACCATTAAAAACATAATACAAGTTGAATCTTCCTTGGGTTCACAATCCTTTTCCGAAAAAACTGGTGGTCATACGTGGGAAATGTTGATGGTAATACCTGCCGAAGTATTGACTCATAATCCAGATATCCAATTAAAGGGCCTTAAATCACGAGCGAACTTTTATAAATGTGGTGACGCTACCTCCAAACGTCACTATTTAAGTTGGAATCCAATTAGTACCCAAAAGCCTGATTTTCATCGTCCAGAGTTCTTCGGTGAATTAATATTTGAATGATTTCATACCCTTGATTATAATCAAACCAAATCGTTGTTCTTTCAATGGAAAACTCTTGTTCTGTTACCTTGTAAGCATTTTGTTTTGAGAGGGTTAAAAACCCATATTTAGAAGAATCATTTTTCCATATCTCCAAACGGTATCTATAATCGCAGATAATGGTTTTGGTTGTTTTGATGTCATTTATCAAATTTTGATGTCATATAAGTAAGTGTGTGCCAATCCCGTGTGCGGACACTGAAGAAATGAGGAAGATTTTTTGACAGGTTATCGCTTAAAATCTACGTTCTTATTTGACAACCTAAACCATGAAAAACCAATCAAAATACCAAATGGATTATGAAAAAGCATTCATAAATCCTCGCTTGCAGATTAGAAACATCCTATTTTATTTTGTGCTGCTTATTGGCTTTGTACAATGTGCAAAGGATAAGGAACAGATTAGTTCAGGACTTTATCTTCCTGATGGTTTTGAGGCAGTGGTGGTGGTGGACAGTACTGAGGGAAAAGTCAGGCATTTGGCTGTTTCTGATGATGGATATATTTACGCAAAACTGAGACATTCAAGTGCAGAAGGATCCATTACGGCCTTGGAGGACAGTAATGGCGATGGTGCTGCAGATAAAATTGAAAGTTTCGGGTCATATAGAACTAGTCAAAAGTGGAGCTATTCCACGGCCATGCGAATCTATAATGGCTATATTTATTTTAGCTCGGAGTTAATTGTCTACCGATACAAATTGAAACCTGGAACCTTGATTCCTGAAGGAGAGATGGAAATTGTGTTCACAGATGACCATCCTCACGGCAAACATGAACACATTGGAAAGCCCTTGGCTTTTGATGATGAAGGACATATGTATATCCCCTTTGGTGCACCCTCAAATGCATGTCAGAGCCCTAAAAGAACCCCCGGAGCTCCTGGGTTAGATCCCTGTCCACAACTGGAAGATCATGGTGGAATATGGCGTTTTGATGCCAACAAACTTGGACAGACACAGAAGGATGGTTATAAGTATGCTACTGGTATACGTAGTGTTGTGGCCATGGATTGGAATCCTGAGGATAAGAATCTCTATGTTGTAATGCATGGTAGGGACGATCTTTTAAGATTGTTTCCTGATCGTTATGACCCTTGGCAAAGTGCATTATTGCCTTCAGAGGAGTTTATAAAAGTAACAGAAGGCTCTGATTTTGGATGGCCCTACTGTTACTATGATCAAATGCAAGAAAAGAAAGTTCTTGCTCCGGAATATGGTGGGGATGGCAAGTTAATTGGGAGATGTGACCAATTCGAAGATCCTATAATTGGTTTTCCTGGGCATTGGGCACCTAACGACCTTGTGTTTTACCAAGGAGATGCTTTTCCAGAACGTTATAAAAATGGTGCTTTTATAGCATTTCATGGGTCAACAAATAGAGCGCCATATCCACAATCCGGTTATTTTGTAGGTTTTGTTCCTTTTAAAGGTGGCAAACCTTCAGGAGAATATGAGGTGTTCGTGGATGGTTTTGCGGGAGTTGACCCAATTGTAAGTGTCAATGATGCCGTTTACCGACCTATGGGAATTGCTTTTGGTCCCGATGGAGGAATGTACATTTCGGATTCCGTAAAAGGTAAAATCTGGAAAATCACTTTTACTGGAGACAAGGAAAATTTTGGTGAAGAGCAATTGGCACAAATGGAACAAAGGAAAACACTCTCCCATATCCGGACACCAGATAAGGTCAGGGATAATCTTATGAAAGATGATATCTCCGGTGGAGCAAAAACTTATTATACTTATTGTAGTGCTTGTCATCAAAAAGATGGAGGTGGCGCTACAGGAAGATTTCCTCCAATTGCCAACACAGATTGGGTAACCGGAGATAAAGAAAGACTTATAAAAATAATTCTTGAAGGCATGGAGGGCAGTATACAAGTTCACGGAGAAACTTACAATGGTGTTATGCCTCAGCATAGTTTTTTGTCTGATGAGGAAATAGCGGAAGTATTGACTTATATCCGATCAAATTTTGATAATAGAGCCAGCGCTGTTAGCATTAAAGAAGTGAATGAGGTTAGAGAAGGCCTATAATACGTAATTTAGTAGGGCATCAGATTGATAACCAACAGCGTGACCCGTCAAAACCAAAAAACCAAAAAATGAGAACACATTTTAAAAAAGTACTTCTAACGGTTTCAATTTTATTGTTAGGAAATCAGATGTTCGCTCAAGAGTATGACTTGCTGATTAATGACGGACACGTGATTGATGCAAAAAATGGTATTGACCAAGTTATGGATGTGGCTATTCATGAAGGAAAGATAGCTAAGGTTGATGCGAGAATAGCGGAAAGAAGTGCTAAAAAAGTAATTAATGCCAAAGGACTCTATGTAGTACCGGGTCTGTTGGATATCCATACTCATAATTTTCATGGAACGGTGCCATTTGGCTATTTAAACAATAGCTTTTCTGCACTTCCCCCAGATGGTTTTACATTCCGGAGTGGTGTAACAACAGTAGCGGATGCAGGAAGCTCCGGTTGGAGAGATTTCCGAAAATTTAAAGAACAAGTCATAGATCGTTCCAAGACAAGGGTGCTGGCGTTTTTGAATATTGTAGGTTTGGGAATGAAAGGAGGGGCAATAGAACAAGATTTGGCAGATATGGACCCTAAGTTGACCGCCATGATCGCCAAACAATACCCAGATATGATTGTAGGGGTAAAGCTTGCTCATTACAGTGGATTTGATTGGACACCAACAGAACGGGCAGTTGAGGCTGGCAAATTGGCCGGGATTCCAGTCATGATTGATTTTGGTGGGAGCGACCCAGAACTTTCAATAGAGACCTTATTTATGGAAAAACTGAGGCCTGGGGATATTTTCACCCACGCTTATGCCCATGTCAAAGGGAGAACCCCAATTGTAGATGGGAACGGAAAGGTTAGGGATTTTGTTTTTGCATCTCAAAAACGTGGGATAAATTTTGATGTTGGCCATGGTGGTGGAAGTTTTTTGTTTGAACAAGCTATTCCAGCTGTGGAACAGGGTTTAAAGCCAAATTCTATAAGTACGGATTTACATACCGGAAGTATGAACGGAGGAATGAAAACCCAAATCAATGTAATGTCTAAATTTCTGAATATGAACATGCCCTTAAAAGAGGTCATTGCAAAATCAACATGGGAGCCTGCCAAAATTATTCAAAGGGAAGATTTAGGCCATCTTTCTGAGGAAGCAGTGGCTGATGTTGCTATTTTGAATCTTAAAAAAGGGGATTTTGGCTTTATTGATGTAAGGCGAAAAAAAATGAACGGAGATAAAAAATTGGAATGTGAACTCACCCTTAGGGAAGGCCAAGTGGTTTGGGATTTGAATGGATTGGCAAGCGAACCTTGGAATGAAAAGTAATAAAAACCAAAAACCAACCAATGCAAAAACCTTATAAATTATTATTGATTGCTTCCCTTGTTTGTTTAATTGTAGCAATAGCCATGCTGATTATGGGATATGGGTCACAAAGTGGCACGGCCGTTGTGTTCTTTTTTTTGTTACTGGCCTTGGCTATTCGTGGACACAAAAAATTCAAAGGCTTTTCGTTTACAGTTTTGGTGTTTGCGGCAGTAAGTGCTTCCATGTTCTATCCCTCTTTTTTCACCAACATTGGTGAGTTTCAACTGAAATCATTGATAGTTCCACTTTTACAACTTATAATGTTTGGAATGGGAACAGCAATGAGTATAAAAGATTTTGCTGGGGTGGTCAAAATGCCCAAAGGAGTATTGGTTGGATTGGTTTGTCAGTTCACCATTATGCCAGTTCTTGGGTTTGCAATAGCAAGTCTATTCAGGTTTCCACCGGAGATTGCCGCAGGAGTGGTCTTGATAGGATCATCTCCAAGTGGATTGGCATCCAATGTAATGGCTTATCTAGCTAAGGCGAATTTAGCATTGTCCGTTACATTGACAGCTGTTTCTACGGTGTTGGCTCCCTTAATGACTCCTTTATTAATGGAGACCTTTGCAGGGCAGTTTGTCCCAATCGATTTCGTGGGGATGATGATGAGTATTGTCAAAATTGTGATTTTACCCATAATTGCCGGATTACTGTTCAACTACTTTTTCCACGGAAAAGCAAAATGGTTGGATAAAGCAATGCCAATTGTTTCCATGGCGGGAATAGCATTGATCATAGCGATAATTACAGCAGCAGGTCGAGATAGTTTATTGACCATAGGGCTTTTCCTAATCTTGGCTGCCATTATACATAACATTGCTGGGTACTTTTTAGGGTATTGGTCGTGTAGAGCTTTAAAAATGAAAGAACAAGATTGTCGTACCATTGCCTTGGAGGTTGGAATGCAAAATGGCGGATTGGCCTCTGGCATTGCCTTGGAAATGGGTAAAGTAGCTACTATCGGATTGGCACCGGCCGTATTTGGGCCATGGATGAATATTTCTGGTTCTTCGTTGGCGACTTGGTGGCGGGACAGAGATCCAGAAAAGAAAACAGATGAATCCAAAGAAGTTTAAATATCAAATGAACACAACCAAATTTTTCAACATGACATCAATCTATAAACTATCATTTTCCATAGGTCTTCTACTATTTACCTTTGGCAACGTATTGGCCCAGACCATGACAAAGGAACAAATGTTGTTTTTAACACCTCAATGGACTGGAGAACGGTTTGAGGACGGACGACCAAAAGTGGCCGATGATGTTCTGGAACGTATGAAAAACGTTACCATAGAAGAGGCGTGGGGCGTATTACGGAATGAAGGCTACCATAACCAGTTTGAAAGTGGATGGCAACCGCTTCACGATGACGTTCCGGTCGTAGGTCGCGCATTAACCGTTCAATATATGCCCAACCGCCCAGATGTATCTGATCAGATTAAGAAAAAAGGAAAAGCAGACGGACGAATTGGAAATACCAATTCATGGCCTATCGATATGTTGGTCGAAGGCGACGTATATGTTGCAGATGCTTTCGGTAAAATAGTCAATGGAACGTTGATTGGGGATAATCTTGGAAATTCCATATATGCAAAATCCAAAAACGGAGTGGTGTTCAACGCGTCAAGCAGGGATATGGAAGGCTTATCAGAGATTGATGGATTCAATGCCTTTGTACGGGGGTGGGACCCATCGTTTCTTACCGAGGTAATGTTACTGAGCATTAATACGCCTATTCGCATAGGTGCCGCCACAGTACTTCCAGGGGATATTGTGTTGGCTAAGCGTGAAGGAATCATGTTTATTCCGTCGCATTTGGCGGAAAAAGTGGTGGTCACTTCGGAAGTGGTCAGACTTCGGGATTTGTTCGGAATTACGAGACTGAAAGAAGGCAAATACACTCCTGGACAAATCGATAACAAATGGTCAGAAGAAATAGAAAAAGATTTTTCTGATTGGCTAAGAAGCCATATTGATGAATTGCCTGTTCCAAAAGAACAAGTAAAAGAACTGTTGGAAAAAAGAATGTGGTAACAAACTATTAAAAAGATTAAAACAAATCATTAATTAAAGCACTATAAAAATGGAAAAAACAAATAGAAGATCAGCATTTAAAAAATTGGGGATGGGTGTGGCTGCACTCTTGGGTGTAGGTACCGTAAAAGCTATGGGCAAGGACCCAAAGCCTAAAAAAGAGGTTGTTGGTGAGATTGTTCAGGACAAGAAGATTCCATTGTTTTCAGGAGCTGTAAAGCATGGAAATACACTTTATGTGGCTGGTAAGGGTGCACATTTTGATGGGGATATTAAATCCCATACTGATCATGTACTTAAAGAGATTGAAAAGGAGCTTGTGAAAAACGGCTCTTCTATGGACAAGGTACTCAAGGTAAACGTGTATCTCCATGATTTGAATGATTACCATGGTATGAATGAGGTTTACAGAGGACGTTTTGGAGAGAAGCCTCCAGTACGCACTACAGTGGCTGTTTATGGAGGTGTTCCAGGAGACTCATTAGTAGAAATAGACTGTATTGCCGCAGTAGACTAGACTAAAATCAAAAAAACATACGATATGCTTACTAGAAGAAAACTATTAAAGACCCTTTCAAGTCTTCCTGTTGTTGGAGGATTGGTGGGGACAGGATTATTAACCCCGCAAATGATACAAGCGGCCGCAGAAACACCGGCATCACGCAACTTTTTTAAAGAATTGGGTCTAAGAACATTTATCAATGCGGCGGGTACATATACATCCATGACGGGATCGCAGATGCCAAAAGAAGTGTTGTCAGCAATCACTTTTGGAGCAACTGAATATGTGAATTTGGATGAATTGCAAGATAAAGTTGGCGAGCGCATAGCCGAATTATTGGATTGTGAGTATGCTACCGTGTCGTCGGGCGCATTTGGAGCCATGTCCATTGGTATGGCCGGGGTGCTTTCAGGAATGGATCAAAAAATTGTTACCCAATTACCAGATACCACAGGTATAAAAAACGAGGTGATTATTCAGGAGTCCCATAATATTGGATATTCAAAAGCTTTGACCAATGTTGGAGCCAAATTGGTCTGGGTAAAAACAGCAAAAGATTTGGAAAAAGCAATCAACAAAAATACTGCCATGCTGTGGTATTTGAATGCTAATACAGACCAAGGAGAAATAAGTCGAGAAGAATTCGTGGCATTGGGTAAAAAACATAATATACCCACCTTTATTGATTGTGCTGCTGATGTGCCTCCTGTGGAGAATTTGTTCAAATTCACTAAAATGGGGTTTGATTTAGTTGCTTTTTCGGGAGGAAAGGGAATCCGGGGCCCTCAAAGTGCAGGTCTATTGTTAGGGAAACGCAAGTACATAGAAGCCGCTAGATTACACACTCCGCCTCGAGGAACTACCATAGGTAGGGGAATGAAAGTAAACAAAGAAGAGGTATTGGGCATGTTGGTAGCTTTAGAAACCTATTTGCAAAAAGACCATGATGCCGAATGGAAGTTGTGGGAAGACCAGATTAAATTGATTAGTGATAGTGCATTGTCCGTGGACGGAGTTGAAACAGAGATTCATGTTCCTCCGTACGCAAACCATGTTCCATCATTAAAGATTACATGGAATCAAAATAAGGTCAAGATTTCAGCCAAGGAAGCAAGGAAACAGTTACAAGAAGGTCATCCTTCCATCGCTACGGTTGGGGGTGAGGATACGATAGGGATTACTACATGGATGATGGTCCCCGGTCAAGAAAGAATTGTGGCCCATAGAGTCAAAGAAGTATTGGAAAACGCTTAATTTTATAAAGAACTTATAAATCTTAGATCATGAAAACCCTTCTTCAAGGAATTTTTCTTGTGATGTTGTTGGCATCCTGTGTAATTTCTCATGAAAAAAAAGAAGAAACTTCCAAAACAGATATGGATACGGTTGTAGAAAAAAGTAATCCAGACTATAATCCGGAGGCTAAACTCAAAGCGTTGGAAATTGAATTAAGCACGCCTTCGGCTCCCGTAGCCAATTATGTAAATGCCGTTCGCACCGGTAATCTTATTTTTTTGGCAGGTAAAGGCCCTTTACAATCCAATGGGGAATACATAACAGGTAAGGTGGGAGAAGACCTATCCATTGAAGAAGGATATTATGCTGCTAGAGTGACTGCCATTAATCAATTGTCTGTGTTAAAAGCAGAGTTGGGAGATTTGAGCAAGGTGAAACGGATTGTCAAGGTGCTGGGTATGGTTAATGCTGCTCCTGATTTTACCGATCATCCAAAAGTCATTAACGGTTACTCAGATTTAATGGTCCAAGTGTTTGGCGAAAAAGGAAAACATGCTCGGGCTGCGGTAGGAATGGGCTCTCTTCCTACCAACATAGCTGTGGAAATTGAAATGATTGTTGAGGTGGAATAATTGCTTGTTAAAACCTCATAAAACAAGAAAACCGCAACATCTTGTTAAAAGATAATTGCGGTTTTTTCTTGTGGTACCTCCAGGAATCGAACCAGGGACACACGGATTTTCAGTCCGTTGCTCTACCAACTGAGCTAAGGTACCATGCTCAATAAGCGGGTGCAAATATAATTTCAAAATTAGGATATACAAACAAAAACTTGAAAAAAGGCAAGGGTTTTTTTTCAATTCTTCATCTTTGTAATATGAACCTTGTTATAGACATAGGGAATACATTGATAAAATACGCAGTTTTTGAGAATGGGAAGATGTTGTTTGATCAAAGCTCAGAATCGAGATTGTTCTTGTCTAAAGTTAAAGAACTATTTGAGCTTTATCCAAAGATAGACTACGCTATAATATCTTCTGTCGGACCTTTGGAAAACAGGGAGAGAGACATAGTCTCTTTATTCTGTAAAGTCCATGTTTTGTCAGGTGACTCAAAAATCCCATTTAAAAACAGCTATGCCACACCAAACACTTTGGGAATGGATCGGATTGCTTTGGCTACTTCGGCATTTTATCAAAACCCTAGAGGAAACACAATGGTAATCGATGCGGGAACGTGTATCACCTACGATATGATTAACAATACCGGAGAATATGTGGGTGGAGCGATTTCACCAGGGGTGCGAATGCGGTACAGAGCTATGCATGATCAAACTGCAAAACTACCAATACTATCACCGGAAGAAATTTTAGATTTTATTGGGAATTCCACCCAAACCAGCATACACAGTGGGGTTATGAACGGTATTTTACAAGAAATGGATGGAATTATTGATCAGTATAAAACCCGCTTCCAACATTTAACAGTTATTTTAACAGGCGGGGACTCCCATTTTTTTGCTAAACGACTAAAAAATACCATATTTGCGAATTCTAAATTTCTCTTGGAGGGGCTTAATTACTTGCTGGAATACAACAAACGCTAGATGGTAAAGAAATTTTTGATCACTATATTTTGCGTGGTCGCGCAAGGTGTTTTTGCACAGAACGGAACCGTATCACCTTATTCATATTTTGGAATAGGCGACCTTAGAAATAGTGGTACAGTTGAAAATCAAATGATGGGTGGCATCAGTATGTATGGAGATAGTATCCATTTGAACCTTACCAATCCGGCTGCATACTCCAAACTCAGAGTAACTACCTATACGGCAGGAATTTCTCGTACTGAGTTAAGGTTAAAGGATGCCAATGAACAACAAAACACATCTATTACGAATCTCGATTACCTGGCGATAGGCTTTCCTATTGCAAAAAAGACAGGTGTTGCCTTTGGTCTAATGCCTTTTTCTTCCGTAGGCTATAATTTAAGAGATGAAAGCACCAATTCCAATGGGCAAACCGTAACCAATGCCTTTACCGGAGAAGGTGGTTTGAATAGGGTCTTTCTATCTGTTGGATTTGAGCCAATCAAGAATTTAAGTTTGGGAGCAACAGCTAACTTCAATTTTGGCACCTTGACCTATCGAAGACTGCAAAGTGTAGAAAATGTACAGTTGGGAACTCTTGACACACGCGAATCCCGTATAAACGGATATGACTTTAATTACGCTCTCAACTATAATCCAACTATAAAGGACAAGTATACGCTGTATGTTTCGGCTTTGGTGAACACACAGGTAAACTTGGTGTCAAAAAATTCAGCTCGCTTGGGGTCGTTTTCAACAGTAAATGGAAGTGATGTAGAAGTGGTGGACGTAAATTTAGATGTTACCAATCGAAGAAACACCGAACTTAAGATTCCAACAAGAACTACCCTGGGCCTAGGTTTTGGTGAAAATAAAAAATGGTTGCTCGGAGGGGAATATAGTTTTCAAAAATTCGGGGAGTTCAAAAATGACTTTTTGGGATTGGAAAACGTAACATACAGCGATGCTTCAACTTTTGCTTTAGGGGGATATTATATTCCTGATTACAGATCTCTTTCCAGCTATTTTAAAAGAATTACCTATCGTGCCGGCTTAAGGTACGACAAGAGTGGGCTACAGGTAAATGGAAAAGAGATAAACGATTTTGGCATAACTTTTGGACTTGGCTTACCGTTGGGATATAATCTTTCCAATGTCAACGTAGGGTTCGAACTCGGAAGACGCGGAACAACCGATGCTAACCTTATAGAAGAAAGTTATCTTAAGGTCAATATTGGTTTGTCGCTTAATGATAGATGGTTCCAAAAAAGAAAAATAAATTAAGAACATCTATTTTTTTTGAAATATCCATAAATAACCACCAATATATGTCGCTTTAAGACGATTTTTTAATGAAAATTTGTACATTAACCGCTTTAAAATTAGTAAGATGAAGAAGAAACACTACTTAACCATGATAGCGATACTTTTGTCGATGGGATTAAGTATGGCCCAAGCTCAAAACCCTGAGTGCATGACCAATCTTTCCATTTACGCCGAACACGCAAAAGTTAAAAATTATGATGCAGCTTACGAACCTTGGAAAATGGTTTACGAAAGCTGTCCAGATATCAATAAGGCCAACTTTTCCTATGGAGAAAAAATCTTGGCATATAAAATCAAGAATTCTTCCGGGACGGACAAAGATGGATACATCCAAGATTTAATGTCTCTTTATGACAATAGTCTAAAGTATTTCCCGAATAAGTTCAGCAAAGCCGGTGTGGCGATTGATAAAGCTTTATTGTCTTATGACAACAAAATGGCTTCAGATGAACAGCTTTATGATATGTTGGGCAATGCCTTTAAAGAAGACAAGAAAAACTTTAAAAACCCAAAAGCACTTTACCTTTATTTCTCAAGCTTGGTAGATTTGCATGGCGAAGGGAAAAAGGATCTTCAAGAAGTTTTCGATGTTTATGATGATGTTACCGAAAAGGTAGAGGAAGAAAATAAAAAGCTTACCAACATTGTCACTAAATTGCTTCCAAAGGATTCATTGGGAACTTTGACCTCCAAGGAAAAAAGGCAATTTAAGGCCGCCACAATTAACTCCAAGTCTTATGGTAAAATCGCTGGAAGTATCGATTCAAAATTGGGTGCTTTGGCTGACTGTGGAAACCTGATTCCTCTTTATGAAAAAAGTTATGAAGAGAAAAAGGGTGATGTAAATTGGGTGAAACGTGCCGTAGGTAGAATGTTCTCCAAAGAATGTACCGACGACCCTATGTTTAGAAAACTATTTGAAGCCCAATTGGCTTTGGACCCATCTGCAGATGCATATATGTATGGAGGTGTTTTAAAACAAAAAGCAGGGGACAATAAAGGAGCTATAGCTGACTTTAACAAAGCAGTGGAATTGGAAACAGATTCTCATAGAAAATCCAATATCCTATATAAAATTGCTACAACTGTAAGAAGAAGCAGTAAATCCCAAGCTAGAAACTACGCGCTTAAAGCGGTTGATGCCAATCCAGCGAATGGAAAAGCTTACTTGCTGATTGCGAATCTATACGCGGGTAGTGCGAATGCTTGTGGAAATACTCCATTTGAGAAGAGGGCAATCTATTGGAAGGCTGCTGAAATGGCAAGAAAGGCTGGTCGTGTAGATCCATCTTTGAGCGGACGTGCTAGCAAATCGGCTGCAAGTTACGCAGCCAAAGCTCCTACCAAAGAAATGATCTTTAGTTCGGGAATGGCCGGTAAAAGAGTTACTTTCAGCTGTTGGGTAGGTGGCAGTGTAAAGGTGCCTAATCTATAATGTGAAACAAACATTTCAAAATATTTTAAAGTGTTTTGCCACGGTATCCACCGTGGCAATCCTTTTTATATCCTGTAAGGATAACTACCAAAGGATTGGAGAAGAGGCAGTTAAACCAGTTTTTCCTCAAGGGATAGCACAGAACTTTGAACTTACCTATACGGAAATACCAAAGGAATTGGCTTCAGAGGATGTTGATAGTTCTAAGGTAATCGCGATATTGACAAGTCCAATTTCTGAAGACTATGACAATCAAAATTTTAAATATCGTACCTTTCCTAATGGATTAAAGGTCGACTTTTTTGATTCTAAAAATCAGAAGAGTGTGGTCACTGCAGACTACGGAATAGTCTATACTCAAACGGATTTGATTGACCTTCGTGGAAACGTGGTTATTGAAACACATGAGGGCAGAAAACTAGAGACCTCCCAATTGTACGTTGACAGAAAAAACAACTGGATTTTCACTGAGAGGGAATTTTTGCACACAGATTTGAATGATGGTACAGTGATGCACGGAGAGGGAATAGACTTCAATAGGGACTTTAATTTTTTGAAGGCCCATAAAACATATGGTCTTAAAACGATAAAAGAAGAAGAACAATGATCAAGATTTTAAGATATACAGAATACCTGTATTTGGCGGTGGCCGTGGCTTCAATATATAAGATTGCTGAACTTTGGAGTGTTGATCCCAAAGAAACCTATATTTTTATATTCTTTGCGGTTGTGTCGATAGCAATGTTTTTGTTCCGTAGAAAATATCGTAAGCGTTTTGAACAGCGCAAAAAAGAAAACCAATAGCGAATTGCGTTGAGTCCGGCGATTGTAATTATAATACTCTCTTTATTGTTTTCGGCCTTCTTTTCCGGAATGGAGATTGCTTATGTGTCCGCTAACAGAATCCACATAGAAATTGAGAAAAAGCAAGAAGGCTTTTTTGCCAAAGTATTGACATGGCTAACGCAAAAACCTTCTAAATTTATTGCCACCATGCTGATTGGTAATAACATCGCCCTTGTCGTTTATGGCTTGTTCATGGGCGACTTGCTTATGGAATGGTTTCAACAGCTGCTTCCGACCACATCAGAATTTCTAAACGCACTGCTCACGGATTTTAGCTTGTTTTCCCAGACTATGATCTCCACTTTGATCATTTTGGTTACGGCGGAATTTTTGCCCAAAGTATTGTTTCAAATTTATTCCAACACCTTGTTGAAAGTGTTTGCGGTTCCAGCCTACATTTTCTATCTGTTGTTTTGGTTTTTTTCGTGGATTGTTATTAAAATATCTGACTTTATCCTCAAGGTTTTTTTTAAGACAGAAGGAGACCAAGTGCAATTGGCCTTTACCAAATTGGAGCTGGGAGATTATATTACCGAGCAAATGGAAACGGTAGAAGAAGAGGATGAGGTTGACTCTGAGATACAGATTTTTCAGAATGCGCTCGAATTCTCAACCGTAAAGGCGAGGGAAGTCATGGTACCACGAACCGAAATTATGGCCGTTGAACTCCACGAAACACCTAAAAATTTGGCAAAACTGTTCTCTGAAACTGGATATTCCAAAATATTGGTGTACAAAGAAAGCATAGATGAGATTATCGGGTATGTGCATTCTTATGAACTCTTCAAAAAACCCAAGACCATAAAAAGCATCTTATTACCGGTAGAGTTCGTTCCTGAGACCATGTTGATTCAGGATATACTCAATGTTTTGACCAAAAAGCGCAAAAGTATGGCGGTTGTCTTGGACGAATACGGAGGAACTTCTGGTATTATGACGGTCGAAGATATCGTGGAGGAACTATTTGGGGAAATTGAAGATGAGCATGATTCAACCGATCTGCATGAAGAACAGTTGAGCGAGAACGTATACAAATTCTCCGCCAGGATGGAAGTAGACTATATTAATGAAAACTATAGGCTTGAACTTCCGGAAAGTGAGGAATATGAAACTTTAGGCGGATTGATTATGAATGAAACTGGCGAAATACCAGAATTGGACTCAGAAATAAAGACTGAAAATTTCACTTTCCGTATTCTTGAGGTCTCCAATACCAAAATCGACTTGGTAAGTGTCCATGTGCATACCGAAGATTAACAATTTCAGTAGGTTATAGTGCTTTCCTATTTGAAAAGAAAATGGTATTTTCGCCCACTGAAATTATTGAACTCATTTAGGCTTTTTGGATTGAAGTGAAAATGAAAGGTTTTGATGCCAGATGAAGGCTTTTTCGCATTGCATAGCTGGGCTAAGGAATAAGAAAAAGGCGATGTATGGCGGCGAAACGGTAATTTTTTAACCAATTTGTAAAAGTTTAAAAGAGTTCACGGAAAACAAGCAGTAAAATGGCAATATTAGAGAATATTAGAAAACGGACCACTGTACTGATTTTGATCATTGGTATGGCATTGTTCGCATTTGTAATATCGGGAGTCTTTACCAGTAATGATCTTGGAGGTGCAAAAGTTGGCTCCGCTGTGGCAGAAATAAATGGGGAAAGTATTTCCATTGATGACTTTAGAAAAGAAGTGGAGAATGCTTCAAGAAGATACGGCCCAACCGTTTCCTCTACCCAATTGGTTAACACCATTTTTGACCAAGAGGTAAGAAGAACTATTTTGGAGCAACAATTCGAAGATTTGGGTATTGATGTGGAAAGTGACCAGATCATTGAATATGTGAAAACTTCGGGCTATGCACAGATTCCAGATTTTCAGGATGAAAACGGTTTCTTCAATGAAGAGGTGTTCCGAAGTGCGATTGCAGATTGGAAAGCCAATGACCCTTTGCGATATGATGCTTGGTTGCAAGATGAGGCTAGAATCATACAACTGGCCAAAGAACGTATGTACTTCAACTTGATTAAGGGAGGAGTTGCTGCTACGCTATCAGAAGGAGAGTTCGATTACAAAATGTCCAACGAAAAAGTGGACATTCAATATGTACGGGTGCCCTATACTTCCATAGCGGACAGCACCATTCAAGTTTCCAAAGATGATATCCAGGCCTATATCAACAATCACAAAGATGATTTTAAACAAGAGAAGGCAAGGGATATTCGTTTTGTTTATTTTGAAGAAAAGGCTTCTGTTGCCGATGAAAAAGCAGTGGAGGATGCCATTACGGCTCTTTTGGACGATTCTGTTGAGTATTCAGAGGAAAGAGATGCAACGGATACCATTCCAGGGTTTAGGAACACCCAAGATATGACTGCCTTTTTGGATAGAAACTCAGATAGCAAGTTCGATACCATTTACAAAGCTAAAAGCGACCTGCCCGCCGTGGCTTCCGATACTCTTTTGACTTTGGAAGTAGGTGAGGTTTATGGACCTTATCGAGATGGAGATTTCTTTAAGGTTTCCAAGATTATGGACAAGAAAAAAGATGGTTCCGTTAAATCGAGCCATATTCTTTTTGCGTACAAAGGTTCGGAAAGAGCAGGAGCAGATATTACTAGAACAAAAGAAGAAGCAGAAGCAGAAGCAAAAAAGATGCTGGTGGAGGCCAAAAAGGCCGATGCCAATTTTGCAGCATTGGCCAGAGAGCATTCAGACGAGCCCATGGCTGCGCAACGTGCCGGGGATATTGGTTATTTTCAGGAATCTAACCTAGGTTTGGCTGCGCCATATAGAGAATTCCTTTTTGCTAATGATTTAGGGGATATTGGTTTGGTTGAGACCGATTTCGGTTTTCATATCATCAAAATTGATGATAAGCAAGATATTGTTCAGGTAGCTACCCTATCAAGGGAAGTTGAGCCTTCAGAAGAAACTATCAATACATTGTTTACTGATGCGACCAAGTTTGAAATGGCTTCCATTGATGCGGAGGCAGAAGCTTTTGGTGATATTGCCAGAGAAAGCAATTATGTGGTAAGACCTGTGAACAAAATCAAGGAAATGGATGAGAATCTTCCAGGGTTATCCGCACAAAGGGGAGTGGTTCAATGGGCATTTAACGACGATACCAAAGTTGGTGATATCAAAAGATTTAATATCAATAACGGCTATGCTGTGGTACAACTTACCAAAAAGTACAAAGATGGCGTAATGTCCACCGAGGATGCCTCGGCAACAGCTTTACCAAAGATTAGAAAAGAGCGTAAAGCGGAACAAATTATCGCAAATAACACAGGTAAGACCATAGATGCTATTGCCAAGGATAATAATGTGAGTTTGTCCAATGCATCTGCACTGACCCTAAAATCTCCAACTATTCCCGGAGCAGGTCGTGAACCTTTGGTTGTTGGAACTGCCTTTACATTGGCAAAAGATGCTACATCCACACTTATTGAAGGAGAGACAGGAGTGTTTATGGTAAAGGTTACAAACAAAGAAGATGCTCCAAATGTGGACAATTTTAGTACCTATGCCAACACGCTTAAGACCAGTGCTTCAAATCAGGTAAATGCAGCGGTGTACAATGCGCTAAAAGAAGGAGCTGATATCGAAGATAAAAGAGCTACTTTCTATTAGTGGAAATCTAAAGTATAATGAAAAAGCCACCCTTTGAGGTGGCTTTCTTGTTTTCTGGATTTCGATAGTATAAGTAATCCTATTGCATCAACACGCAGATTTCATAATTACCATTTCTATAAGCTGTGATCAAAATTTTGTTTTGGGAAGGATGCCAGTTAGGGAGAGTTTCCCCGTTTTCATTATTTGTTATTCTTCGTTGGTTAGAACCATTAGCATTCATGATATAAATTTCTGGCCTTGTATTCTCCATGGAGGTTGTATAAACAATCTGGGTATCGTCAGCGGACCATGAGGGGCAAAAGTTATGCTTGTGCCAATAAGTCAATCTTTTTTTGAGACCAGACTTCAGATTGAGACTATAAATTTCGTCATCAATATTATCTGTGTCCATTCTCGAAAAAAACACAATTTCTGATCCATCTTTTGACCATTTAGGGTAAAAGTTTCGTTTGCCGTTATCGATCAGGGTATCCAATATTTTTCCCTTTTTGTTCAATAACACAAGATTACCCTGTTGTTCAGATTCTTGAATGCTTACAGCTATTCTTTTGCCGTTTGGAGAAAATGCTGCGAAGATAGGTTCTCCTTTTATGGAGAGCTGTTTGAACTTTTGTCGCTTTCCAGAATGTATTTTGATAGTATACAGTTCATTGACCCCGTTTTGGTTTGACTCAAACAACACTTTTTTGCCATTGGGGTGCCATGTGGGACGTCTATCATCGGTTGCGTTGTTTGTTAACCTTTCGACGTTTCCTCCTTTGCTGTCCATGAGATAGATTTCCCAATTCCCATCCCTGTTGGATTCAAATACGATTGAATTCCCGTCAGGAGAGTAGGAGGCATATCGGTCGTCAGCAGGGTTGTTGGTAAGGCATTCCTCTTTCCATCCTTCAACTTGACCAGATAGTAGGCATGGTATTAAGAGGATTTGTAAGAATGTCTTTTTGTTCATTTATCTCTTTATTGCCTAAAAAAGATAAGTATAAAATTAGAAGTTAATAGTAAAATTTAAATGTATCTAACAACAACAGGGAACTTAAGTAAGTTCCCTGTTTATCATTAGCTCATAAGAGATGGTGTGGTGTTATTCGTTTTGGTCTTCGATATTAATATTCGGATTGGAACTGATTTCTCCTTCTGGAATCTGGAATTTGAACAGAGGGCCGCCAGGAGCTTCATCAAGAATCCTAGCACTTTCTACGCCAAAGTCCAAATGGTTTCCTCCTGATCGCTGCAAAGGTTTTTTAAGTCTTTTGAGGTCAAGATACCCAAATCCTTCACCCCAAAGTTCGATTCTTCTTTGAAGATATATTTCTTCAACTAAATCGTCTCCTGTATTGGTTGATTTTACATATTCAGGGTCTCTTAAAGATATTAAGTCAAAAAGGATATCTGCAGCACTAGGATTCCCGTCTCTAGCCAAGGCCTCCGCTTCAATCAGCCACATCTCTGAAGCTCTCATGTACAAAAAGTCGCCTTCAAAAAATGTGGGATCTATGAATTTGATATTGGCATAACCTGGTATGTCAGGATAGTCTGCATTACCCTCAATGGGATCAATCCATGCCTGCCTTCTTAAATCGGTTGGGGAGATTTGTTCATATAAACGAGAGTCCATTAGTTTATACCCTCCTAAGTCACCACCATAGCCTACATTGCTACTGTCAAAATGTGAAAAGTATGAGTTATAGAAGCCCGTTAGTTGTGATGTGATTTCAGCTCCCCACATCCATTCTTTGTTGCTGATTTGGTCAAAGCCATCGGTTATCCATTCTTCTCCAGTCATCAAGCCATACCCTTGTTTAGCAGCATTAGCCATGGTAGCCGCTTCTGACCAGTTTCCTGTTTCTAAGTACACTTGAGCCAAAATACCCTGAGCTACTTGCCTGTCAATAGCCTGTTTAGAATCTCTGCTAAACCCATCTAGCAGGGTAATGGCTCTTTCAAGACTGGGAATTATCCAATCGTATACCTCTTTAACTGTTCCTCTTGGTTTTCCATCGAATTCTCTTTTATCTGGAATGGGAATTCCTGGAGAGTTCTCGTTGCCTATGTAAGTGTCGGAATAAACCCTGACCAAGTTAAACAAAGAAAACGCTTTTATCGCCAAAGCTTGTCCAAGTAGAAATTCCTCCTCTTGTGTCAAGCTTTCTTTTTCTTCTAGTCCCAGGATTACAGTGTTGGCATCTGCAATAAGGGTATAGTAGGTTGTCCAAATAATACTGGTTCGATCACTGGTAGCTATTCTTCCATTGAAATTGTAGAAAAAGATGTACCAGTTGAAGTTGTTCAGGACAACGTCATGTCCACACATATCCATCGCACTAAGGATTCCTTTGTGCCCATGGTCAACGTGCCGTGTTGTTCCTCCAATTCCTGTGGTTCTCATGTTTGCATAAATACCACTTACCAAGGCGGCATTCGCATCAGGGGAAGAGGCAACCTGTTCAGCTGAGATTGATCCTGCAGGTTCTGTATCCAAAAAATCTTCGCTACAAGATGTTATGTTGAGGAACAAGGATACTATTACAATGTAATTGATAATTCTTTTCATGATTTCTTTTTTTAGAATTTTACAGTAAGTCCTAAAGAGGTACTGCTTCCTAGTGAGTATTCATTGATAGATAAACCTGTAATACTTAGCCTGGGGTCATAACCCGTCCTTGCTTTTGTCCACAGGGCAACATTGCTAGCGGTAGCATAAATTCTCAAAGATTGTATTCCCAATGGATCAAGAATGCTCTTGCCGAAGTTGTATCCAAAGGTGATATCATTCAAACTAAGATATGAGGCATCCACTAAAAACAAAGTTGAGTTGTTGTTTTGGGTTATGTCTACAGTATCTATTCGCGGTAATGGAGCTGTGGTGTTTTCAGGGGTCCATGTTTGTGTTAGGACATCGGCATGCATATTGCTTCCTGGGGAGGAGGCTGATAGTAATCCTTGGTATACACCATCAAAACCATAACCACCTATTTGGTATGAAAAACCAACATTTAAATCAAAACCTTTGTAATCGAATCTGGTAGAGAAACCACCGAACAAATCTGGAATGGCACTTTTACCTACAAAAAATTGCGTTGCGGTATTTGCATTATCAGTTGTGGTTTCTCCTATAGTTGCATTTGGGTTGGAGTTTAGGTAAGGTGACAAATCCTGAATTACCGTATCGTCGGTATCCAGCTCTCCATTGCCGTTGGCATCATCGAAATACTGTGTCCAAGTGGCGTTACCATTTTCTGCATCGACACCTGCCCATTCTCTTGTGTAATACGCATATCTGGATTCGCCAACTTGCAAGGCTCTTATGCCTCCGTCTCGGATAAACTCATCTGGAAGGCGTGTAATTTCGTTTTTATAGTGCGTGCCATTCAGGCTTAGGCTCCAGTTAAAGCTGTCAGATCGGATAATATCACCAGAAATCTCCACTTCGATTCCATTGTTTTCCATGTCTCCAATGTTTTCCGGAATGGAACCAACACCTTCTGAATCCGCAATAGGATTAAAAAATAATAAATCTTCGACTTCTCTTTTGAAGTATTCAGCATTGATACTTAGTCTGTTACTGAATAAACCCAGTTCAATACCCGCATTGGTATTTGTTGAAGTTTCCCATACTAAGTCAGGATTGCCCAACTGGAAGAAAGTGATTCCAGGCACGTCATCTCCGGCATTGATTACATCAAATTGATCGGCATAGGCATAGTAATTTCTTCTATCTCTGTCACCAGGTGTACGCCTTCTATCGTCTTCATATAAAATGGCATCATTCCCTTGCTGGCCTGTACTAGCTTTTAATCTAAGTGTGTTCATCCATGAAAGGTTATCCATAAAGCCTTCTTTGTGAACAGACCATGCAGCGCCAAGACCATAAAAATTCCCCCATTTATTATCAGGACTAAAAACTGATGTGCCATCTCTTCTAAAACTTGCATTTACAAAATACTTGTCTTTGTAGCTGTAGTTTAATCGTGAGAAATACCCTTCGACATTGTAGTCTTTTTGATATCCAAAAGCTTCTTCAATAGCCACTGCATTATCCAATACTGGAAGTTGGTTTATAACAGTTTGTGTTTTTTGCCCCCCAAGAATCCTGAAGTTGTAATCATAACTTTCATGACCCAGCAGTATTGCCAAAGAATGTGGCCCAAGGTCTCTGTGCCAGTTCAAAAGTTGTTGATTGGTAAAAGTGATTCCTCTATTGGATCTAGCGGTCACCCTACCGTTTACCGATTCGGCACTTCCTCCTTCTGGTGTGTCGTATTGTGTGAAATTGCCTAAAGTAACATCGGCAGATACATTGTAAATGAAATCAAAATACTTCAAGAAACTGAACTTGGCATAAGCTCTGGCAGAAATATTATCATATATATTTTCTTCGGAACCTAAAAGAGTTGTTGCAATGGCGTTAGTATTAGCTACGAAGGAAGGTCGTTGACCAGGTGCCTGATCAGCTGGAGATCCATAATCATATACAGGGTTTCCTGTTTCGTCAAAGATTAAGGAACCATCGGCATTTCTACCAAAAATAGGATAAATTGGTGCCACGTTCCTTACCCAACCGAACAAATTGCTTAAAGTGCCAGAACCTAAACCTTGAATGGGAGAATCTTGGGAGGTATGTGCGTAATTGACATTTCCTCCTACGTTCAGCCAATTGTTTGGGGTGTAATCTGAGGAAAGTCGACCGGTAATCCTCTCAAATCCAGAGTTTATGGCAAACCCTTCATCTTTTAATTGGCCAAGAGATAAAAAGGTTCTGGATTTTTCTGACGAAGCATTTACACTAATATAGTTTTCGATTCTGGAACCTGTCCTGAAGGCAGCATCTTCCCAATCGTCATAATACAATAAATTGGCATTTGGGTTAAGTCTTCCTGTAGCGGGGTCGATTACTTGGTCATCGGGAACATTATAGCTGTTGTAGTTCAGGGAGTAATCACCTCCAGAAATTAATCCCGCGGCCGCTTCGGCCGCTGCATCTTCTTGGGTCGCTCCACTATTGATTAGTGCTAATCTCCATGCATTGAACCATGCTTCGTAATATTGTCCCGGCCCCTCAATTAAATCGTACTGGGGTACGGCTCTTCTATTGAAGCCCGCTTTACTATCGATGGTAATCTCGATTCCTTCCTTTTTACCTTTTTTGGTGGTAATAATTATTACTCCATTTGCTCCTCTGCTACCGTAAAGCGCATTTGCCGAAGCATCTTTCAAGAAGGTCATCGATTCAATGTCTTGAGATGCAATGGAGGTTATTTGGCCGTTAAAAACGTTGCCGTCAACAACATACAATGGTTCACTGGAAGAGTTGATGGACCCAATACCTCTAAAGCGTACCAATGGAGCATCTCCTGGCTGGCCCGTATTGTTTATAATTTGAACACCGGAAACTTTCCCTGACAGTCCTTGGGTAATATTACTAGTCTGGATTTGGGCCAAATCATCTGTCTTAAGCGTTGCAACAGAGCCTGCAATTTCCTCTTTCTTTTGGGTTCCGTAGGCAACGACTATAACCTCCTCAAGGGTTTGTGTATCCTCCTCCATTTGAACGTTGATGATACTGGTAGTACCAACTACTCTTTGGGCATCTTTTTGTCCTATGTAGGAGAAGATTAATGTTTGACCTTGACTTGCACTGATTGTGTAGTTGCCGTCAAAATCGGTTTGAGTGCCATTCGTGGTTCCATCAACGACAATATTGACACCAGGCAACGGGAGCCCGTTTTGGTCGGTAACGGTACCTGAAACATTTTTTTCTTGGGCCAGCGCTGTAGAAAATACGCATGAGAATAGCATTAGCGCCAGCCAAAAGTTTTTTGTAATCATAAATTATGTTTTAAGAGTTAGCAATGCAATCAGTCAAAGCAGGAGGAAAATCTTATTTGTAGGCTAATTCAAATAATCTTCCATGATGTCATGTCGAAAACAAAATCTCAGTAAGAAGAATTAAGATTTAGAGCTCCCACTTTGCAGATTGCATGGCAAAAAAAATGAAAGAAGGGATTGGAGTTGTAAAAGCTTAATAACCTTTACAAGTGTGCCGAAGCATATTAACATTTACACCAAAGTTGATTCCAACATCTGAACATATACGAAAGATAATATTGGTGTCAATCACACTTTGGAGGCTGGCCAGATGCATGGCAATATAACAATTCGGCATACTGCCATTTTGAATGCAAAACAAAATATTGAAACTTACTTAGGCAGCTTTTTTCTCAATAAACTGGGTAGGGGTGATTCGGGTTATCTTCTTAAAGGCTTTGTAAAAGGAAACCCGGTTGTTAAACCCACATTCGTAGGCAATGTCAGAAATTGATTGAGATGCATTGTTGTTTGTAGACAATTTACTTTTTGCATTTTCAATTCGGTAGGCATTTATATAATCGTAGAAATTCACCTTAAAGTTTTCGTTTATGACTTGGGATGCATGGTGTCTTGAGACATCCAATAATTCGGCAATATCATCTAACTTAAGGTTATGTTGTAAATATAATTGTTTGGTGTTCATTAAATATTCCAACTTGGTTTTAAGTTCAAGAGAAAAAGATTTGGAAAGTCCTGTTTTTCCATATTTATCCTTTTTATCCGGTGCTTGTGCGTCAATAGATGTTTGATTATTGTTTCTAAGGTGCTTCCATAGTATCCGAATTATGGCAACACATAGAAATAACGAAGTCCATTGCGAGTAATCCAGAAGGGGGAAATGCTCATTATCCAACTTTAACCAACCGTAAACCAATACAAAAATAATGTTCCCCAATAATGGCAGAAAAAGCAAAAGAAGTTTGTGGGTTAAGGAGCAGGAACTTTTTTTAAAGTAGGATAAAATGTGCTTCCAGAATGACATAGATAAAATCTTTTGGTCTTCTGGAAATGAAAGTGTGAAAAAAGTGCGAATTTATGGTAGGCCAATTGACGGATGCCCCATTTGAATATACGGAATGATGGTTTTATACCCTTTTGACATGAAATATGCCATGTTTTTTTCGTTTCCGACCACCAACATAAAATCACCACCCCAAGCACCAAGACTTTTAATAGTGCCAGGAAAATCTGGAAAGAGATTGTCTTTTATCGGAGGTAACCCCAGTATGTTAGATAGGGTTTCTTCATGCAGGTTTATAAGAGATTCGAATTCGTCCAAGGTTTTTGCCTCCACCATTGTCTTGGTGATTGACGAAACTTTTGAAATTAGAGTTTTTTTATCAAAATGTCGCTTTTGATAGGCAGCAATGGCCTCTTTGCTACTCTTTTTCTGGTTCAGATAGACAAAATAAAGCGAATCTTTAAATTCGGGGTCAAATGCGACTTCCTTTACTTTTGGTTGTTTATCAATTAATTGATAAAGAATGGGAGCATTATGTTTAGCACAAGCGATATCGTATCCGCTCCCTCCGAAGGCCTTCTGTAAAAGTTGATAAGCATTAACTTCTGCCCATTGGGCAATGTTGTTGATCAAGGTTGATGAAGAACCAAGTCCCCAAGCACGTGGAAAACTAAGTTTGGTCGCTACCACATAACCAGTTGGATTTTTCAAGAAGTTTGGATTTTGGGCCTTAGCTTCGGTAAGCAATTGTATTAGGGTAGCGGAGATTGATTTATCTGAACTTGAAATTTCGGCCAGATTGTCCAATGCATAAGTTCCTTCAAACCAAACATGGTCATTTTCATCAAAACTTTTCCAATCCAATAATCCGGATGAAGTTTCGGTCACCTCTAGGGATTGTCCATATTTAGTCGGAATAGCAAGTCCCATAGCTCCGTCTAAAATGGCATACTCTCCGGAGAGTAACAATTTGCCGTTGCTATAGAAGGTCCTTTGCATCACTAGGATTGTAGCTTTTCAAGTGCTTCTTTAACTGAAGCATTTGTCACAGCATGTGTTTTGAAGTATTGTACAAGCTGTTGCTTCTCACTTTCGGTGGCGCCCATTTGATTCAAGAGATTCAACAAGTGCATTTTCATATGCCCTTTTTGGATTCCTGTAGTGACCAATGATCGTACCGCTGCAAAATTTTGTGCCAATCCGGCAACGGCCACTATTTCCATCAATTCTTCAGCAGATGGCTGTTGAAGAATTTCCAAAGCCAATTTAACCAAGGGGTGCAGCGAGGTTAGACCACCTACAGTGCCAAGGGCCAGTGGAACTTCAATCCAAAATGTAAAAACGTCGTTTTCAATTTTCGCATGGGTCAAACTGGAATAGCTGCCATTTCTTGAGGCATAAGCATGTACTCCCGCCTCTATGGCCCTAAAGTCATTTCCCGTGGCCAAAATAACAGCATCAACGCCGTTCATAATTCCTTTGTTATGGGTCACGGCTCTATAAGATTCTACTTTGGCAATTTCTACAGCTCGGGCTAGTTTTTGGGCAAATTCTTTCGGAGGAATACCATCTTCGTTCAAGGCATTAACGGGACAGCTCACTTCGGCCTTTACCAAACAATTGGGAACATAGTTGGAAAGAATGCTCATAACAACCTCAATATCCTTTTCTTCAGAATTGAAACCAGCATATTCAAAAGCTTCCGTCTTTAGGGTAGCGGCGAATTGCTCCAAGCACGAGTTGATAAAGTTTGCCCCCATGGCATCCTTGGTCTCAAAGCCGCAGTGCAACTGATAGTACCCTTCGATTTTATCACTAAGATTTCGCAGTTCGATGTCCTTGATGCCCCCACCTCTTTTTTCCATGCTTTTGGTGATGGAAGCTGTGCTTTTAAAGAAATTTGGTTTGATTTCAGTAAAAAATGCTTGAAGTTTTGAAGAATCTCCATTGAAAATAAAGTGGACCTGCCCTACCTTTTCTGTTCCAATCACCTCAGTTTTAAACCCTCCTCGGTCTAGCCAAAATTTAGCCGCTTTGCTTGCCGCTGCCACTACAGAACTTTCCTCAATAGCCATAGGGATGGCATATAGCTTATCGTTGATTAAAAAATTGGGGGCTATTGCAAAAGGGAGATAATAGTTGGAGACCGTATTCTCTATAAACTCATCATGTACTTTTTGAACTTCCTTATCAGGATTCCAATATTGCTGAAGTAATTGTTTTGTTCGTTCTGGATTGTTCGTGAAATTAGAAGCTATCCAATCAATTTTTTCAGCCTTGGAAAGCTTTGAAAATCCTTCAACGGGAGTGTTCATCTTACTGGGTTAAAGGGCTCAAATATACGGATAATACAGATTTGGCTTTTTCAAGGCCCAATTTTGGTCGGTTCTTGCCACAAATGCAATAACAAAGTTTATTTTTTGAATAAATATTAGTAAACTTGACGGTTTTTAATCAATTTTCAATTTCAATGCAAAAACGGACCCTACTGTTCCTACTTACTTTTGGAGTTTTAACCTTATCTATAGCACAAAAGAAAAAAATCACCCTAGAAGATATTTGGGGAGGCGCATTCAGGACTGAATATATGGACGCGCTAAGATCCATGAAGAATGGAAAACAATATACAGTTCTAAATTTTAACCGTTCGCCAAGGTCTAGCAGCTTGGATAAATACAACTACGAAACTTTGGAAAAAGTAGAGACTATGGTTTCGTCTTCGGGTGATGTACCTTTCTTTACTTCTTACACCTTTAGCAAGGATGAATCTAAAGTATTGTTGGCAACCGAGATTGAAGCTATTTTTAGACATTCACGACTTGGGGTTTATTATGTCTACGATATCAAATCGAAAAAAATAACAAAGGTTTCTGATGATAAAATTCAGGAACCTTTGTTGTCTCCAGACGGTTCTAAAGTCGCTTATGTAAAGGAAAACAACATTTACATTTTTAATATTGGTACTGGGAACACGAAACAAATCACCACTGACGGAAGTAAAGGAACCATTATCAATGGTGTAACCGATTGGGTATATGAAGAGGAATTTGCCTTTGTAAGAGCTTTTGAGTGGAACAGTAATGGAACCAAAATAGGCTTTTTGCGATTTGATGAAACCAATGTACCGCATTTCTCTATGGATGTTTATGGCCAAAACCTATATCCATTTCAATATGAGTTCAAGTACCCTAAAGCGGGTGAAGAAAATGCAAAGGTATCTCTTCACATGTACGATGTGACCTCGGGTAGTATCTCCAATGTGAATTTGGGTGATGCCTATTACATTCCACGTATCAAATGGATGAACAATCCAAATCATTTGAGCGTCCAGACCTTGAACCGCCACCAGAACCACATGAAATTACATTCGGTAGATGCCACAGACAATTCAGTTTCTTTGCTTATGGAGGAGCGGGACGATGCCTATGTGGATGTAACGGATTATTTGACTTTCTTGTCTGATGACAGTTTTATTTGGATTAGCGAGGTAGATGGATTCAACCACATTTACCTTTATGGAAAAGATGGAAAGTTGAAAAATCAAATCACCGAAGGGGAATGGGAAGTAACCGATTATTATGGATATGACTCCAAGACAAAAAAGATTTTTTATCAGTCTACCGAAAATGAATCAATAAACCGAGATGTCTACAGTATTGGAACCAATGGTAAGAAAAAGAAACGGCTGACTCTTAAGGAAGGTACGAACGGAGCTGATTTCAGTACAGATTACACCTATTTTATCAATACATTTTCCAGTGCGACGACTCCTTATGAATTCACCTTGCATAAAGCCTCCGATGGGAAATTGTTGAAGGAAATCAAAAACAATCAAGCTCTTTTGAAAAAGTTGGAAGGTTATGAAATTAGTCCCAAAGAGTTTTCTACGATTAACATCAACGGGAATGATTTAAACATGTATATGATTAAACCGGTTGATTTTGATGAGAACAAAAAGTACCCTCTTTTCATGTACCAATATAGTGGCCCAGGGTCACAGCAGGTGGCAAACCGGTGGTTTGGTTCCAATGATTATTGGCACGAAATGCTAGCTTCGGAAGGATATATTATTGCTTGTGTGGATGGACGTGGAACCGGCTATAAAGGGCGTGATTTTAAAAAGGTCACTTATTTGAATCTTGTGAAATATGAAACGCAAGACCAGATTGCAGCGGCAAAAAAATTAAGCGAGCTTCCTTATATAGACAAAGATAGAACAGGAATCTGGGGTTGGAGCTACGGAGGTCACATGAGTACCAACTCCCTTTTAAAAGGTAATAGAGTTTTTGAAATGGCTATTGCTGTTGCTCCCGTTACATCATGGCGTTTTTATGATACCATTTATACAGAGCGTTTTATGCGTACCCCTCAGGAAAACCCAGGTGGATACGACAACGAGTCGCCGTTTAACTATCCAGAGTTGTTAAAAGGAAAATATTTGTTGGTGCACGGTTCGGGAGATGACAATGTACACGTTCAGAACTCCATGCGGATGATAGAAGCCTTGGTACAGGCCAACAAACCATTTGAATGGGCCATCTATCCGGATAGAAACCATGGAATCTATGGTGGAAATACGAGACTTCATCTATATACCAAGATGACTGATTTTGTAAAGAAAAACTTGTAATCTAACTAACTCATAATATATGTCAGATATTGTAAAACCAGCCAATGAAAAGCAACTTCTGGGCCACCCCCAGGGGCTTTTCTATTTGTTCTTTGCTGAGCTGTGGGAGCGTTTTAGTTTTTACGGAATGCGTGCATTGCTCACGCTATACATGGTCAATGTAATATTCGAGGCTTTGTCAACCAGGGATTATGCCGCTGCCGCAGTGTATGCTTCCTATGGTTCTTTGGTATATGCATCTACGGTAATAGGAGGGAAGATTTCGGACTCCATTCTTGGGATGCGTGCTTCCATCTTTTTGGGAGGAATTTTGATGGCTTTGGGGCATTTTGTACTGGCCATTGAAAATAACATGGCTTTCTTTTTGGCCTTGGCCTTTATTATTGTTGGGAACGGTTTTTTCAAACCTAATATTTCAACCTTTGTTGGAACCTTATACAAAGATGGTGACCCACGAAAAGATTCCGGATTTACCATATTTTATATGGGAATCAACATAGGAGGATTTATCTCTCCCTTGCTTTGCGGTTGGCTAGGTGAAACTTATGGATGGCACTATGGTTTTGGCCTTGCAGGGATTGGCATGTTAACTGGCTTGCTGTTTTTCTGGAGCGGAATCAAAAAGAATGTTTTTGGCGAAGGTGGGAAGCCACCAAGTGTTGAGGTATATGAAAAGAAGGTGATGGGAATCCCACAAAAACATTTGATTCCAATTTTAGCCTTTTTATCAGCACCATTGATTGCATTTTTGCTGCATTCATACAAATCATTGGGCGCAGAGGGAACTGCTTTTGCCGATACAAATATTGTAAACCTGTTATTCTATTTGGTAGGGATAGCGGTGTTGATTTATATGGCAACAATCATGGTTAAATCAACGGCAGATGAACGTAAAAAACTCTTTATGGCCTTGTTGATTACCTTTTTTATGACCATTTTCTGGGGCTTTCACGAACTGCATGGTAGTGTGATTACCTTGTTTGCGGCGAGAAATGTGGATCTGTCCTTGATCAATGCAAGTCAGACCAACGCTTTGAACTCCATGTTCATTGTTATTTTGTCGATTCCCATTTCCATCATGTGGACCTATATGGCCAAAAAGAAAATCAACCCTAGAACTCCCTACAAGTTTGGGATGGGGCTGGTGTTGGCAGGTTTGGCCTTCTATGTGGTGTCCTTGAGTGGTGGTAGTGCCGATGAAAATGGAATGGTTCCGTTCTCATATTTGCTCTGGTTGTATTTTATTATTTCCGTGGGAGAACTTTTTATGTCTCCGGTGGGACTTTCTAAAATAACCGATTTATCACCCAAACGTATTGTAGCTTTTATGATGGGAGTTTGGTTCCTATCTTCTGCCTATGCCTTCCAGATAGTTGGATTCATCTCCAAACAGTTGGCTATTGAAAGTACAGACAGCAATGTTGGTGGATTGGAGACTTTGAATGTCTACTTGGACGGTTTCCGATTGATTGCCATTTATGCCTTAGTGGCTGGTGCGGTGGTATTACTGTTTGGGCCTTTAATGAAACGCTTGATGGGCAACGTACACTAATTAATCCAAATCAAAAACATAAAATCCCTTTTCATTGGTATCATGAAAAGGGATTTCTTTTTTAAGGCAGGTTTGTTTCCACTGCTCAACATAACTTTTATAATTGCTTCCATCGGCCAATATCAATTTGGGTTTTATGGAATCAATCAAACGTTCCAGATTAATTTTCGGGGATTGGGTCAGCAATAGAAAATCCACATGTTTTTTGGGAGGATAAATGGCAAGGCTATCCATAATATATAAATGTCTATTGTTGATGTAGAAGCCATGAGTTAATGGATAATCTAAAATTTGGTCTATGCCTTCAGCTACTGCAAAATCCTTTGCAATGCGATTAGTTTTGATGTTGTCTGCTGTATAAAGATTCAAAGTATCTGCCTTTTGATAAAGCAATAAAGTATTTCGGTTTTTGTGGGCTACGATTAAAACTTCTTGTTGTTTCAGTTGAGATTGCTTCCAAATCCCCCAAGCTTGTAATACAATAATGGACAACATAAGCACTAAGGTGTTTTTCCATTTTGGCTTGGAAAGAAAAAGTGCCCCGCCAATTATGGTAACATACATGAACAGTAACTGAAAGACATCAAATGGGATGTCACGAATTACAAAATCTTCCTGTTTTGCAATCCAAGAAATCACCGTGTTCATGGTCTTTATGATGAAATTGTAACTATCGACCAAAAAATTGGGTAATAAATCTATCAGAGACAAAACAATTATCAAAATACCTTTCCCTAAGATGATGCCAAGAAAAGGAATGACAATAAGGTTGGAGATAAAAAAGAGTGCCGGAAATTGATGAAAGTAAAACAAGCTGATGGGTAATACACCCAGTTGGGCAGCCACACTTACAGAAAGTAATTGCCAAGCTTTACGAATAAAGATGTTGTTGGGGAACCAAAATCGTTGAAGCTTTGGATAAATCCAAACAATTGAAAATACTGCCGCATAGCTCATTTGAAAACCAACCTGAAACAAAAACAACGGCTTAACCAATAAAATGAAAAACATGGAAAGCGCCACGATATTGAATGAATTGGTCGGTCGATTCAAATACATGGCATAAGCTACAAAGTTGAACATGGTGACGGCCCTGACAATAGAAGGGGATAGTCCGGCGATGAAAGCGTAGCCCCAAAGCAATAGCACAACGCCGATTAGTTTTAAGGTCTTACCTTTAGGTAATCGTTCTAAAGGGGATAGGATAAATTGGAAAAGCAGCAATAAGATTCCAACATGAAGCCCTGAAACTGCAAGAATATGAATGGCTCCAGCATCTTTGTAATCATTATAAGTATCATTTGAAATATCCTCGCGTTGCCCCAATAACAATGCTTGGATTACGCCTAATTCTTCTTCTCCAAAACCCCTGCTTTTTAAACTTGAAATGATTTTTGTCCGCAGGGCAGAAGCTATTCCAAGTAAAGTTCTATCCGGATTTTTCTTGAGTAAGATTTGTTCAAAAGCCACCCTTATTTGATGATGGATTCCCTGTTTGCCTAAAAAAGCCTTATAATTAAATTGATGAGGATTTAGGGGAGGTTTAACAACTTCTGAAGGTGCGTTCACAAATAGTTCGTCATCAACCTTCAATCGCACGGAAATAGAATCATTGGGAATACTTATTAGTATTTTTCCGCAAGACTCAGTTTTTTCAAAAGAAAGAATTTGCGCAATATACCGCTGATTGTACGGATTGGATTTAAGAACTTCCGTGATTTTGATTTCCCAGAGTTTAGAACCTTTTAAGTCATTTAGTAAATAGTTGTTGGATAGTCGGAGCTGCACAACAAAAGTTCCCAACAATACAGAAATCAAGATTGTGGTCAATTCAAAATATAGAAAACCTTTTCGAGCTTGCTTTTTGTTGGACCAATATAAAAAGGGGAGCAGCCCAATAATGGCAAAAAAGGATATATGGGGATTTATTTCAAGATAAAATCCCAAAATAATCCCGACCACCAGACACAAGGTCAGTCGTATGGAAACAAAATCAAAAAATCGCACTATAAAATACGCATTGCCTTTACAAAAGCATGGTTCCAATATCCCTCCCGTAAGGAAGAGACAATTACACCCCTAGAGGTTGTAGAGTGTATAAATTTTATGTTGGATCCTTTTACATCGACAACCAGCCCCACATGGTTAATACGCTTTCCACGTTTGCTGGTCTTAAAGTAAAGGAGATCGCCTTTTTGTACTTGAGTAAGCTTTATTCGTTTCCCTTTTTCTGCCATTTGATAAGAAACCCTGGGAAAAAGAATATCGTTTTCTTTTAACGAAACAAAAATAAGGCCCGAACAATCCATGCCCTTTTTTGTGGTGCCGCCATATTTATATCGGGTTCCACTATATTTTAACGCAGTGGAAACAATGACTTTTGCTTTGGTATTCTTTCTTTTCTCTTTTTTGGATTCCTTTGGCGGAGCCACTTCCTCAGCAGAACCTTCTACCGATACGATTATAGGTTTGGGCTTGCTCTTGCTATACGTTCTTTTTTTTGAACCGCAGCTTGCGACTAATAGTAGGCTAAGAAAATAAAGGACTTTTTTTAACATCCAAGAATAAATTTTACTCTTGGCGTATAAATTAAGCATTTTCGATGATTAATTGGGCGGCCAATTGACTGGCGCCTTTTCCACCTAATTTTTCTTTAAGTGATTTGTAATCGGATAATATGCGTTCACGCTCCTTGCCTTCAGTTATTTTTAATAGTTCCTGTTTTAGGTTTTTTGAAGTTAAATCATTTTGAATCAATTCTTTAACTACTTCTTTGTCCATTATCAAGTTGACCAAGGAAATGTAATCGAGGGTAATAATTCGTTTCGCTATTTGATAGGAAATCCAATTGCCTTTGTAACAAACCACTTGAGGGATTTCAAAAAGGGCGGTTTCCAAAGTAGCCGTTCCACTTGTAACCAAAGCTGCATGGGAATGATTAAGCAAGGAGTAGGTTTGATTGGATACATAACCCACTTCTTCTTTTAAAAACGACATATAAAAGTCATCAGGCAAACTTGGGGCGCCAGCAATTACAAATTGATACTCAGGAAAGTCTTTTGTAACCGAAAGCATTACTGTCAACATTTTTTGAACTTCTTGCTTCCGGCTTCCGGGCAAAAGTGCGATTATTGGTTTTTGTGGATGAAGATGGTTTTCGTTTCTGAATGTAGCTTCATCTACAATTTCCGTGTTTTCAACCGCATCGATAAGAGGATGTCCCACAAAGTGCACCGGATAATTATGTTTTTTTTCGTAAAAATCTTTTTCGAAAGGAAGGATGACGTACATGTTGTCGATATCCCGTTTGATTTTTTTGATTCTACTCTCTCGTGAAGCCCATATTTGTGGGGAAATATAGTAGTTGGTTTTGAAACCATTTTTCTTGGCCCATTGGGCAATACGGAGGTTGAAGCCTGAAAAATCAATGAAAATAACTAGGTCTGGGTCGAATTTTTGAATATCCTCTTTGCAAAACGAAATGTTCTTGAAAATGGTTGGAATGTTTTTAAGGACTTCTAAAAATCCCATAAACGCCATTTCCTTGTAGTGTTTTGCCAAATCACCACCGGCTTTTAGCATTAAATCACCTCCCCAACACCTGATATTGGCCTCTTTGTCTTTTTTTCTAAGGGCCTTGATCAGATTGGAGCCATGAAGGTCTCCCGAAGCTTCACCAGCAATAATGTAGTATTTCATTTAAACAAAGACCTTATAATATAAAATGACCAAGGCTGTTAACAAAGTCGCTATCATGACACCTCTGGCTCGGTAATCTCTCTTTAATCGCAGAAATCCAAAAAAAGCGACCAGATTAAGAATGGCACCCAAGGCCAATATGCTGCCAACGTGTCCTTGTTCAACTGCCACATTAAAAGTTTCAATTATGCCTAAATCTGAAAAAAGTAAAATATACAACATGGTGCCAAAGACATTTGCAATGATTCCCACCACAAAACCTATCAAAATCTCTTTTTTATTCTTCATTTAAGTTCCAATTATTTACTGTTGAAATGACATGATGAGCTGTTAAGTCAAATTGAGTGGGGACAATGGAAACATAGCCGTTCGCCAATGCCCATTCATCGGTATCCTCACCTTTGTCCAATAGTTCAAATTCTCCGGATAGCCAATAATAGTCTTTTCCTGTTGGGCTTGTTCGCTTATCAAATTGCTCTTTCCAATTGGCTCTTGCTTGTCTACAGACCTTTATACCCTTGGGCTCAGTTTCAGTTTTTGGGATATTGACATTGAGCACGGTTCCTTTAGGAATTCCCTGATTTAATGCTTCTTGAACTATTCTCTTTATAGATATCACGGAATGTTCAAAATTGGCGTCCCAAGAATAATCGCAAAGTGAGAAGCCAATAGCTGGAATCCCCTCGATACCTGCCTCGATGGCAGCACTCATAGTGCCTGAATAAATGACATTGATGGAAGCATTGGAGCCATGATTTATGCCACTTACGCAGAGGTCAGGCTTTTTATCCAAAATTTCTTGCAACGCCAGTTTTACGCAATCTGCAGGAGTGCCACTGCAGCTATATTCACTTGGAGCCCCTTCCTCATGGTCAATGGTAACTTTTTTGGAATATAGCGTACTATCTATCGTAATGGCATGTCCCATGCCCGATTGTGGACTATCTGGGGCAACTACAACTACCTCTCCAATTTCCTTTATGGCCTTAATAAGAACCCTGAGCCCCGGAGCTGTTATGCCATCGTCGTTGGTGACTAAGATGAGCGGTTTTTTCATTTTGGATAATTAATGATGTAAAAATACGTTTTCATAAGGATATGATACACCCGTCGTTTAACAAAAAATTAAACGAGACGAACTGGAATGGCACGGTTTTTTCAGTATCTTAGGGAATTCGTATAAACAGAAACGGGGATGGATTTAATGAAGAACAGACTGTATTTGGTCACATAAATTAGCTCCCAATAAACACCATATTATGAAAAAGAATTTCACCTTAGCACTTTTGGTAATTCTTGTTGCAGTAGCCTCCTGCAGTTTTACAAACAAGTCTTTCGAAAACGATGACAAAGACAAATTACTTTTGGATTTGATTACCTATGTCCTCGAGCGAGGCCACTATGAACCAAAAGACTTAAACGATAATTTTTCTTCCAGTGTTTTTGACGATTTTATCGATATAATAGATCCAACAAAGCGATATTTTTTGGCTAGCGATATTCGTGAATTCGAGAAGTACAGGTTCATGATTGATGACGAAATCAAAAATACCGAAATCACTTTCTTTAATATTGTTTACCAACGTTTAATGAAGCGTATGGGTGAAGCCAAAGCAGTTTATGAAGAAGTATTGTCTGAACCGTTCGATTATAATGCAATAGAAGATATCAATATAGATTATAAAGAGCAGGAATATGCTTCTAACAAAAAGCAACTTAAAGAGCGTTGGAGAAAACAGTTAAAATACAACACTCTAGGCCTATATGACGAAAAGGTTGAAATTCGAGCAAATGCTATTTCCGCTGGGGGATCGGCAAATGGGAGTCCCGACTTGGCAAGTGTGGCGGTCAAAAAACCTTCTGAGCCTGAGCAAAAGCAGCTTAAGGATATGACCTTGGCTGAGGTGGAGCAATCTGCCAGAGAAAGTACAAAAACCACGCTGAATGAATTTTTCGATTTTGTCGATGGACTGGAGCGAAAAGATTGGTTTGTACAGTATATTAATACTATAGTAGATGAGTTTGACCCTCACACGTACTACTTTGCTCCTGATGATAAAGAGAAGTTTGATATCGGAATGTCGGGTAAGTTTGAAGGTATTGGGGCCAGATTGCAAAAGAAGCCCGAAGGTGCCCGTATTATGGAAGTTATTTCCGGAGGGCCTGTTTGGAGAGACCAAAGTCTAGAGGTTGGTGATGAGATTGTAAAAGTTGGTCAAGATGGCGAAGAACCCGTAGATATTGTGGGTATGCGTTTGGATGATGCGATAAAACTGATAAAAGGCCCAAAAGGAACTGTGGTGGATTTGACTGTTCGAAGAGTGGATGGTACAATTGAGGTGGTTTCAATCACTAGGGACATAGTGCAATTGGAAGAATCTTTTGCCAAATCGGCGACAGTTAAAAAGGATGGACACAAATACGGATTAATCAATCTACCTAAGTTTTATGTGGATTTTGAAGATTATACAGAAAGAAATGCCGCAACAGATGTTGCTAAAGAAGTAGAACGACTAAAGCAGTCCGGTGTTGAAGGAATTGTTTTGGATTTACGTGATAATGGAGGAGGGTCATTGAAAACCGTGGTTGAAATGGCGGGATTGTTCATTGAGGACGGTCCAATTGTTCAGGTGAGATCTTCTGGTCAACGAAAAGAAGTCCATGAAGATAAAGATGAGCGCATACAATGGGATGGGCCATTGGTAATCCTTGTAAATGAGTTGTCCGCTTCTGCTTCAGAGATTTTAGCGGCTGCTATGCAAGACTATAAACGTGCGGTGGTTATTGGAAGTAAGCAGACCTTCGGAAAGGGTACCGTTCAAAATGTTATTCCTTTGGATAATATTGTGCGCAGCAATGAACATGGAGACCTAGGTGCTATTAAGCTCACAACCCAAAAGTTTTACAGAATTAACGGTGGTTCTACCCAGTTGGAAGGTGTTAAGAGTGATATTGTTGTCCCTGACCGTTATAGCTATATAGATTTAGGCGAGAGGGATCAAGAAAACCCATTGGGTTGGGATAAAATTACTCCGGCAGATTATAAAATATGGGATGGCTATATCGATTTTGAAACCACAGTGGCTAATAGCAAGGCGAGAATGGCGAACAATGAGTATATCAAACTAATTGAAGAAAATGCCCAATGGTTGAAAGAACAGCAAGATGAGAATGTTATTTCATTGAATTATGATGACTATAAAAAGCGTGGCGAAGAAGCAAAAGAACGTTCTGAGCACTTTAAAAGCCTTAGGGAATATGATTCCAAGTTGACTTTTGAATCACTAAAGTATGAAACAGAATTGTTCACTCAAGACCCTATTCTAAGAGAAAAAAGAAATCGTTGGCACAAAGATTTGGCTAGAGATTTATACGTGGAAGAAGCTGTAAATGTGTTAAGGGATCTTCAGATAAACAATATTAAACATAACGAAAGAAAATTGGCCAGCGTAAAAGGATGATTTTCTTAGTTGAGAAATATAGAAGCCGACTATAAGTCGGCTTTTTTTGTTTGATAAGGATACTAAATTTGCTTATAGGAAAGAAAAGTTATGAATAGAAAGACCACATATACATTGCTCCTATTGGTTTGCATTATCGGTTTTTGGGTTTTTGAGAATTTTTATACCCCGGATACATACTCCTCACCTGCAAAAGAAGAAGCTCCAACTACTTTGCATAAGGATTTTTTGCCCAGTTCAACCACAGGTGAAATTGTGAGGCATCAACATTATATGTTGTCCTATAGCGAACCCCATGAGCAGGCCGAGTGGGTGGCGTATCAATTAAAAAAAGAGCATCTAACCTACGATGATAGAAAGCGACCCTACTTTATTGAAGACCCAAAGGTAAGTAGCAAATCCGCCGATTGGAGAAACTATAAAGGATCAGGATATGATAGAGGGCATTTGTGCCCCGCCGGTGATAGAAGATTTTCGGAACAGGCGTATAATGAAACCTTTTATACAAGTAACATAAGCCCCCAGGAGAGGGATTTTAATGCTGGGGTTTGGAACAGGTTAGAGCAGCAAATACGAAAGTGGTGTAAAAAATATGGCGACCTGACAATTATTACAGCAGGAGTTTTAAAGAATGGATTGGAAGAAATAGGTGATGAAGATGTTGATGTTCCAGAGGCATTTTATAAAATCGTTTTTAGAAATGATGGTGAGTCAATTCAGGTACTGTGTTTTTTAATTCCGAATAAAGAAAGTTCTGCAGGACTTAAGAGTTTTTTGATTCCTATCGATGAACTTGAAAAAATGACTGCTATTGACTTTTTTAAAAATCAATCTAGAGTTTGGCAGGAAAAAGTTGAAAGTGGCGTAAGAACTTCAAGTTGGAACTTTTAAATTCCGTCCTTTAACCGATTGGAATCCAACTTCAAAAAAATAAAAAGCAGCATAGTAAAAAAGATAAGACCTGAACCTCCATAACTAAAGAAGGGCAGTGGTATACCTATTGTTGGCAAAAGTCCGATTACCATTCCAATGTTCACAAAATAATGGATAAACAATATCGAGATAACCCCATAGCCATACATTCGACTAAAATCGCTTTTTTGACGTTCCGCAATAAAAATCAAACGCAGAAATAAAAAAGAAAATAGGAGGATTACAGTAGTGGTTCCCAAAAAGCCCCATTCTTCACCGACGGAGCTAAAAATATAATCTGTGTGCTGTTCAGGAACGAAATCTCCCTTTGTACGGGTGCCTTCCAAAAAACCTTTGCCAAAAAAACCTCCAGATTCAATAGCTTTTTCGGATTGATATGTATTGTACCCGATCGTTTTTCTGATTTCTTCCAATTTACCTTCATCTTTTTCCAAGCTGAGCCATAGCGCAAAACGATCTCGGTGTCGTTGTTCAAAAACGTTGTCAAAAACAAACCGAACGGACAGTGAAAATAACATGGAAACAATCAGTACCAAACTAAAAGGCAAAATCGGGATTTTGGTTGTAGCTCTTTTAAAGGTGAAAACCAACACGGTTGCTATTCCTAAACCGATGCCTACCCAAACAGTGCCAAACATAAGTGTGGTGGCGAACAAAACCACCGCAAATACGAGTATGCCCAAATAATATAGTGGAAAACCTTCTCTGAAAAGTACAAAGAACAATGAAAAATAGATTAACGAACTTCCGGGGTCTGGTTGCGGTAAAATCAGTAATGCTGGTAACAGTATAATGGTTAAGGCGTAAAGCTGATGTTTTCGGGTTTTAATGTCCGTTTGGATGTCACTCAAATATTTCGCCAGTGCAAGAGCTGTCGCCACTTTGGCCAATTCTGAGGGTTGAAGATTAAAAAAGCCCAAATCATACCAAGATGTTGCTCCGGCAATAGTCTTTCCAAAGGGGAATAAACCTATAAGTAGCAGTACTGCGCCGATATAGAAAATTGAAGCAAAACGTTCAAAAAAAATGGTTTCAATAAAAAGGACGAACACAATACCGATCAAGGCGAGTCCAATAAAAAAGAATTGTTTGCCGTATAAGGTTGAGAAATCAAAAATGGAAGTATGGGCATCCGTCATTGTGGTGGAATAAATATTCACCCACCCAATAAAAACCAAAAGGGCATAAATAAAAACAGTCAGCCAATCAATCCTTCCAAATAGGCCTCTACCAGACATATTCATTTATCTTGAAAGGTTCACCACTATAGGGCTTGGCATATTCATGTTCCAAGGTTTTCTCAAGCATGCGCTTTTCCAAATCTTTTCTGGTGATTTCTCCTTTTATATATTTTTCTATCAATAGTGATGCAATATGCCCCGCATAGCGAGAACCGTAATAGCCATTCTCAATATAAACCGCCAATGCGATTTTTGGATTATCAACCGGTGCAAACGCCACAAAAACAGAATGATCGGTCAACTGCATCCGCTCTCCATTTATCCTAGTAAAATTTTCCACGGTTCCTGTTTTTCCAGCTATTTCAATATCCGGAATCTGAACCCACCGGGCAGTTCCGTATTTATATACATTGGCCATCCCCTGAATTACCGGTTCGAAAAATTCACGGTCAATTGTTGTGTAATGGGGTTCGGTGTATTTTGGATCAATAGCACCCATGTTTCCAACGGTTTTAATGACATGAGGAGTATAATAGTATCCTCGATTGCCAATTGCTGCTGCCATATTTGCCAATTGCAATGGAGTAGCGGCAACTTCACCTTGGCCAATGGAGTTTGAGATAATTGTAGAAGATGCCCATCGTCCATCGCCGTACCACCTGTCATAAAAAGCCTTGCCAGGAATTCTTCCAGGCCGCCCTGTTGGGATATCGGTTCCCAAATAACTCCCAAGACCAAAGCTTTTCATATGCTTTTCCCAGACATCCATTCCCTCATCGGTTGATGGATATTTTTCAAATATCTTTCTAAAGGTCCCTGCAAAATAAGCGTTACAGGATTGGTATATCCCAGAATTCATATCCCTTACTCCACCTCCACAATGGCATCCTTTCTTTTGATTGCCTACATAAAATCCATTGTAACATCTAAACTTTGTTTTTTCGTCAATCACTCCTTCCTGTAGTGCTACCAAGGCATTCAGGGTTTTAAAAGGAGACCCGGGAGAGGGTTCGGCTGATATAGAGCGGTCAAATAATGGTTGGGCAATGGTGTCATAATGCAATTTGGTATAGTTTCTAGACCTCTCACGACCTACCAAAAGTGCTGGGTCATAGGTGGGGCCTGATATCATGGCAAGTATTTCGCCCGATTTGGGCTCAATGGCAACTATGCCGCCGCGTTTACCATGCATCAAGCGTTCTCCATATTCTTGTAGGGTTTTATCAAGGGTAATATGGATTTCTTTCCCTTGCTCGGGAAGGGTATCCAATTTTCCTCCTTTATAGGGGCCAATGTCCCTATTGAACCTATCCTTTTGGATATGTTTTACCCCTTTTTGTCCGCGAAGTATTTCTTCGTACTGTTTTTCAATACCGGTTTGTCCCTTTAATTCTCCTGCGACGTAATGTGGGTTGTTTTTTAGTTCCCATTCGTTTACTTCGCTAATATAGCCCAGTACATTGGCAGCACTATTGGTGGTATAATATCGCAAAGACCTCTTTTGGATATAAAAGCCCTCGAAATGGCGCATTTTTTCCTGGAGCCTTGCATAATCTTCTTTGGATAATTGAGGTACCAAAACAGAAGGAAGTCTAGGTGAGTACACCCTTGCTTTTTTCATTTTACTAATGAAACGTTCTTTGTCAATCTTTAAAAGGTTGCAGAATTCCAAGGTGTCTAAGGGCCTTACCTCACGGGGAATTACCATCACATCGTAAGCTGGTTGGTTGCCTACCATAAGTTCACCGTTTCTATCATAGATATAGCCGCGTTCGGGATAGTCGTGTATTTTTTTAATTGCGGGGTCATCCAGCAATTGATCAGGAGAGAAGCGAAAAAGCTGCAAATAGGAAAGCCTTCCTATAAACGTAAATCCGATGATGACAACAATGGAGGATAGCAGCAGTTTTTTCATGGATAATTATGTTTTGAGCATTTGGCCTTTGTATTTCAACGAGATAACTACTTTTTTATTCGCTCTTTGGACTAAAAAGTGAACTGAAAAGCGTGCACAGTACCAAAGTTACCACTCCTGTGGCAAAAACCTTTTTTAAAATTAAAAGGAAGTGCGAGATACTTAGAATTTCCAATGAAAAGAAAACTATCTGATGAACCAGAATCAACAAAGCCAAAAAGGTAATGCGTTGTACTTTGGTGGTATTCTTAAAACTGAAATTTTGAAACTCGTAGTTCACCCCAAAACAAAAACGCATAATTACTGGTCTTACGTATGCCACGGTCAGAGCAGCTATGGAGTGTAAAGCAAGGGTGTCGGAGAAAATGTCGATGATGAACCCTAGAAGAAATGAAGTAATCATGAATACGGCCCGATTACTCTTTAGGGGATACCAATAGAAGAAAATCACATAGACCAAAGGGTTTATGAATCCCATGAAGTTCAAAGTGTTGAAAATTAGAACTTGTGTTAGGACAAGTAATGTAAATCGAAGCGTATTTATGAAGATTGTACTATTCATTCTCGGTCATTGCTTCCAGTTCTTCAATCTCTTCCTTGTTCTTATGCTTGATCAAGTAGACGTTTTTAATGTTGGCCATGTCATTGAACAATTGCACATCTATATTGTAAAAACTTCGAGAAGTGTTCAAGTCATATTTTTTGATGACGCCAATGGGAATACCTTCGGGAAATATACTTGACATGGCTCCTGTAACAATTGTATCACCTACAACCAATGGCACCAATCTAGGAATGTCAATCAGTTGCGCTACGGAATAATCTTCTTCATTCCATACCAATGAACCAAAATATTCCGAGTTTTTGATTTTGGCATTAACGCTCGATTTGGTATTCAAAATACTCTGAACGGTGGCAAAATTTGAAGAAACATTCTCCACAATACCTAAGATTCCTTCAGTGGTGATTACACCCATATCTTGGGTTACTCCTTGGTTTTTACCTTTGTTGATGGTTAGGTAATTTCTTGGGGAAGAAAAGCTGTTTTTAATCAGATTGGCACTGATTACCTCATAATTAAGCGCGGTAGTGTCGACTTGTTGGGTGATTTCCTGTTTCGAATTAAAAAGTAACCTCCGTAACCTTTCGTTTTCTTGGACTAATCGTTGGTTTTCTTGCCTAAGCCCAAAATAGGAAGAAATATTTGCGGCAATGCCATAAATATTGCCTGTTAACCATTTGGAGGAATTAAAAAATCTGGATTGATGATATGAGTGCGACCGAATGGTCATGCTCAAAGCAATAATCATAAGAAAGCTATAGAGAAAAGCATTCCTATACCTTAGAATAAAATTGATGATCCGCTGCATGCAATCGTATCATTAAGGAAAGTCCGTAAACTTCCAATGGCCCCAAAACGGTTTTTACTACCGAATTTACTTTATCAATATACTTTTATAGCGTTCCAGATTTTTGAGAGCGATACCCGTTCCACGTACCACAGCTCTTAATGGATCTTCGGCAATATAAACGGGTAGGTCCGTTTTTTGCGAAAGCCTTCTATCCAACCCTCTCAACATGGATCCACCACCGGCAAGATAAATCCCAGTGTTGTAGATATCAGCTGCAAGTTCTGGAGGAGTTTGTGACAAGGTTTCCATAACGGCATCCTCTACTCTCAAAATACTTTTGTCCAATGCCTTGGCTATTTCACGATACGAAACATGAACTTGTTTTGGTTTTCCTGTCAAAAGATCCCTTCCTTGTATCGATTTATCATCTGGAGGGGATTTTAAATCTTCCGTGGCCGAACCAATTTCAATTTTAATGGCCTCAGCAGTACTTTCCCCAACGTAAAGGTTGTGCTGGGTACGCATATAATAGATGATGTCATTGGTAAATACATCACCCGCAATCTTTACCGACTTATCACAGACAATTCCACCCAAAGCAATAACCGCAATTTCCGTAGTTCCACCCCCTATATCCACAATCATATTTCCTTTGGGCTGCATAATATCAAGCCCAATACCGATTGCCGCCGCCATGGGCTCATGAATCAAATACACTTCTTTGCCATTTACCCTTTCTGCTGATTCCCGAACAGCGCGCATTTCCACCTCCGTAATCCCCGAAGGAATACAAATGACCATTCGTAAAGCCGGTGGGAACCATTTTTTCTTTAACGCAGGAATGTTTTTGATGAACATGTTGATCATCTTTTCCGAAGCATCAAAGTCAGCGATTACCCCATCCTTCAATGGTCGGATGGTTTTAATGTTTTCATGGGTTTTTCCCTGCATCATGTTAGCTTCTCTTCCCACAGCAATGATTTTTCCAGAGATTCTATCCCTGGCTACAATGGAAGGACTATCAACTACGACTTTATCTAAATGAATTATCAGGGTGTTTGCAGTACCAAGGTCAATAGCGATTTCCTCGGTCATGAAATCAAAAAATCCCATAAAAAGCGCTGGTTTTTCGGATTAACGGTAAATTTTATCGGCTAATGTACTAAAATTAATGTTTAAAATGCCGAGTCCCGGTCATTACCATTGCCAATCCGTTTTCGTTGCAATAATCAATGCTCAATTGATCCTTGATTGAACCTCCAGGTTGAATCACACTTTTTATTCCAGCTTTGTCTGCAATCTCAACGCAGTCGGGGAATGGGAAGAAGGCGTCACTGGCCATTACAGCGCCATCCAACTCAAAATTAAACGATTTAGCCTTGTGGATAGCTTGGTTTAAAGCATCTACACGTGAAGTTTGACCAGTTCCACTAGCGCAAAGCTGTTTGTTTTTGGCCAAAACAATGGTATTGCTTTTGGTATGCTTACACAATTTAGAAGCAAAGATTAAATCCTCGATTTCTTCGGAAGACGGTTTTTTGTCGGTTACTGATGTCAATTCTTCAGCAGAATCGGTTTTGAAATCTTTATCCTGAACCAATACGCCATTAAGACATGTTCGTACCAAAGTTTCAGGAAGTGCAACCTCATTCTGGATGAGGATGATACGGTTCTTTTTGCCTTTGAGGATTTCCAAAGCATCATCGGAATAAGATGGCGCAATAACCACTTCACAAAATAGCTTATGGATTTCTTCAGCTGTAGGAGCATCAATTTCAACATTGGAAATCAAAATGCCACCAAATGCGGATACAGGATCTCCGGCCAATGCATCTACATAAGCTTGTTTTATGGAACTTCTTGTAGCCAATCCGCACGCGTTGTTGTGCTTTAGAATGGCAAAAGTAGGGTCATCATTTTTGAATTCCCCCATAAGATTTACAGCAGCATCTACATCCAAAAGATTATTATAGGAAAGCTCTTTGCCATGCAGTTTGGTGAACATAGCTTCAAAATCACCGTAGAAATATCCTTTTTGATGTGGATTTTCACCATATCGAAGCACCTTCCCATTTTGCTCACTGATTTTGAGAGCGGTCTCATCACCATTTGCATTGAAATAATTGAAGATAGCTGAATCATAATGTGAAGAAACGTTGAAAGCCTTGGTGGCAAAACGTTTACGGTCTTCCATAGTTGTTGAGCCGTCTCCTTCAGAAATAACGTTCAAGAAATCGGCATAATCCTCCATGGAGGAAACACAAAGCACATCCTTGAAATTTTTGGCCGCGGCCCTGATCAGGGAAATACCTCCAATATCAATTTTTTCAATAATATCCTGTTCTGAAGCACCACTGGCGACAGTTTTTTCAAAAGGATAGAGGTCAACAATAACAATATCCAATTGGGGAATTTCAAATTCCTCCATTTGAGCAACATCACTTTCGTTGTCCTGACGGTTAAGAATTCCGCCGAAAACCTTTGGGTGAAGCGTTTTTACACGTCCGCCTAAAATGGAAGGATAACTTGTTACATCCTCAACAGGAACTACATCAATACCTAAATCACGGATAAATTTTTCGGTCCCTCCAGTGGAGTACAAGGTTACTCCAAGTTCATCCAATTTTTTGACGATGGGTTCCAAACCATCTTTGTGAAATACGGATATAAGTGCTGCGGAGGCTTTTTTGGTGGTGCTCATTTTGTGTCTTAAAAATCAAATTATTAAGCACACAAAAGTAGTTTTTTTGTCACTAAAAAGTTGGGCGGGTTATCAACAAAATGCCACTAGTTTTAAAGAATTTGTGATACTTTTTGATTGACAAATTCCAAAAAGCGTTCATCATCTTCAGAAAAGGGGTCAGGCGTGTTGGAATCGATGTCAATTTGACCAATATTCTCACCATCTTTGAACATTGGGATTACGATTTCAGATTTTACCGTAATGCTACAAGCGATATAGTTGTCCTGAGCAGCCACGTCAGGCACCACAAAGTTTTCATTGCTCACGGCAACCTGCCCGCAAATACCTTTCCCAAAGGGAATAATGGTATGATCTGTTGGCTCACCGGCATAGGGCCCCAATTTCAATTCCTCTTTATTACCATTTTTAAAATAAAACCCTACCCAGTCGTAATAATCGATGGCATCTCGTAGAAGATGGCAGACGGCCTCCAGACGATTTTCAACACTTTTTTTATTGTCAGAAAGAATTGTGGTTACTTCAGGTTTAAGGGCTGCTAACATTGAATTGTTTTTTGCAAATGTATTAGAAAAGGATCTTTTGATTTGAAAGTAAAGTTAAAATTCTGAATAGGTTCCTAGTCCTTAAAAATGGTCTGTTTCTTTAAGTTGATAAATCCAGTATTGGGTTGGTCAAGGTAACGTTTAGTCCGTAAGTAGCGATTTACATTGTATTCGTCATAGTTGTCGGAACCTGGTTCTGTGCTCGAAATTTTTACACGGCCAGCAGAATGTATGAACTTGTTGTTGCCGATCCACATGCCGACATGCACCACTTTTTCCTTGGTAGAATCAGTAGCTTTTTTTCCAAAAAAGAGTAAATCTCCCTTTTTTAGATTTTCAAAACTTCCGGCACTATCTAGGGGAATGCCGGCATTTACTTGTTGGGATGCATCACGCGGTATGACCATTCCGTTGAGAAAATATACAGTCTTGGTAAAACCACTACAATCGACTCCTTTAGTGGAGGTCCCGCCCCAAAGATAAGGAACGCCCATAAGGGTCTCGGCTGTCGCTACTAATTGGTTTTCTGTGGGATGTAATGATTCCAACCACAAGAGGTAGCGATCGGCTTCCCCTTTTTTTATGTAAGCTGTACGTCTGTCAGGGTACTCCACATAAAAGTAATCAGGGTGTTCTTCTATAATCTTTAAAATATCCCCTGCGACAAGATCCGAAACTATGTCGCCATTATTTTTATTTTGATATGAATGTCCATAGGTTTTGGTATAGATGAGTTTTTCGGCATTTTTCCATAAATCCAAATCTTTTTTTGGAAGCGGGATAATACCTCCATAATCCACCCAGGCCAGATAACCATCGGGGGTCTGTATCCAATACCATTCTCCTTCTTTTTTTAAGATATTGACCATAGTGCCCAAAGTGGCCTGAGTCGCCAGTTCTGCCGAGTGCTTTGGGTTGGAACGCAAATTGGCCACTGATACATTGATAACGCCTTGGGTAAGCCCGTTAAGGCTTTCATGGGGTAGAGGGGTGATACTGTCCAATATTGAAATTCCTTTGGCAGAAAGATTGTTGTGTAGGGCGTCAACCGCTTCAGGTAAATTACTTTCTCCTTTCAAAATATAAGTTTCCCCTTTTTTTTCAGCTTCTACTTGAAACCAGGCCACTCTTTTATCCGGAGCATATTGATATTGTATGTCTGATATAATTTTATCTACTGTGACCATTGATTTTTCCTCGGTAGAGCAGGAAATAACGAGTATTAGAACCAAAAGAAGTTGAGGCAACTTGTGAAACATAATAGAGAATTCAAATGAGAAAATAAATTTAAAGAAAATGAAGGCAAATCTGAGAATGTGGGTTATTAAAATCAAGCAACCGTTTTGAATTTTCATTTTAAAAAAGGCAGGAATTTAACTTGTTCCTATTTTGGTAATTACTTCTTGAAGCCTTTGTGCAGCTGCAAAGTGCCACTTGTAAACATTGTTGACTTCAGGCTGGTTTTTAAAAGTGTGTTAATGCTGGTAGTCGTGAAATTAGGTTTTCTTAACTTTGTGGTGTGAATGACATCCTTCGTAATATCGGTTCTATATCCCTAGCAATGATGGTGTTGCTGTCTACCATGTCGTGGACAGTGGATAAGCATTTGTGTATGGGCCGGGTTATGGATATTGCGTTCTTTGCCCATGCAGATAATTGTGGTATGGAAGAAGCAATGGCGGCTATGGAAACGGACGCGGATGACAACCATTGCTGTGATGACGAATCTTTTACGCTTGAAGGACAGGATGATTTAAAACTTTCCAATTCGGATTTGGATTTTGAGCACCAAGTTTTTTTGGTGGCCTTTGCCCATTCCTACCTTGATTTGTTCACCCCTGTTGAGGAACTTCCTGTTCCGCATGAAAAATATCCACCTCCCATTTTGGTCAGGGACATACATGTCTTGGACCAGGTCTTCTTGATTTGATGTATTGAATACTAATGATTTCCCCGTTTCATATGATTCGGGCATTGATTTTTATTTCAACAATTATTCAATACATAACAATGAAACATATTTTAATACTACTTTTTTGGCTTCCCATGCTGCTGACCGCCCAAGATAAAATTGAGGGTATGGTTATGGAGGCCAATGCAGAAAATAAACATATTGGCCTTGCTGGCGCCAATGTGTACTGGTTAAATTCACAATTAGGGACCATTACCAAAGAAAATGGAACCTTCAGTATTCCATATTCCAAAGATTACAACAAGCTTGTTATCAGTTTTGTGGGGTTCAAGACGGATACGTTAACCATTAATGAACCCAAAATGGTGCATCATTGGTTGGTGCCATCCAACCAATTGGATGAGGTCGTGGTGGAAAAAGAGCGCGATGCTGTGCAAAAGACCTTTTTTTCCACACAAAATGTAGTTACTGTGAATAGTGCAGAACTTTTAAAGGCAGCTTGTTGCAATCTGTCCGAAAGTTTTGAAACGAATCCGGCCATTGATGTCAATTTCAATGATGCACTAACTGGGACGAAGCAAATCCAGATGTTGGGGTTAACAAGTCCTTATTTGCTGATTACCCAAGAGAATATTCCCATGGTGCGAGGCGCTTCCCAAACCTATGGTTTGACCTTTACTCCGGGAACTTGGGTGGAAAGTATCCAAATTACCAAGGGAGCGGGTAGTGTGGTCAATGGATATGAAAGTATATCTGGCCAAATCAATACTGAACTTCAAAAACCTTTAACCGACACTCCCATTTTTGTTAATGGCTATGCCAATCTGAATGGAAGATTGGAACTGAACACACATCTTAATACAAAACTATCCGATAAATGGAGTACAGGATTGTATTTGCATGGAAACCGTAGAGATGTAGAAGTGGACAATAACGATGATGGATTTTTGGATAATCCCCTGGCCAATCAAATCAATATCATGAACCGATGGCAATACCAAAATCCTGAAAAGGGATGGGTGAGCTTTTTTAATGTGCGCTATCTGAATGATGAAAAACAGATTGGACAGACCGATTTTAATCCAGACACAGATAGGTTTACAACCAATGCCTGGGGAAGCGAAATAGATACCCGAAGATTCGATGGTTCGGTAAAATTGGGGTATGTTTTCCCTGAATTGCCATATCAGAGTTTCGGTTTCCAAACATCGTACAGCAGTCATAAACAAGACTCTTATTACGGATTCAATATTTATAATATTGATCATGAAAGTATTTATACCAATCTAATTTTCAATTCCATTATTGGGAATACGAAGAGTAAGTTCAAAACGGGTTTGACGTTCGCCTATGATGGATATGACGAATTGGTGAATACTCAAGAATTCAGTCGTACCGATATCTCCGCTGGGGCCTTTTTCGAATACAGTTATACCAATTTGGAAAAATTGAGCTTTACCGCTGGTTTGCGGTTGGATGCCCATAATCGATTGGGAACATTTTTTACACCACGATTCCATATCCGTTATACACCTTGGGAAAAGGGAAGTTTAAGAGGATCCTTTGGAATTGGTAGAAGGGTGGCCAATATCTTTGCCGAAAACCAACGCCTTTTCGCTTCTTCAAGAACCATTCAATTACAGACCAATGGAGGAGAGGTTTATGGTTTTGACCCTGAAAAAGCCTTAAACCTTGGGGTGAGTTTTATTCAAGGCTTCTCATTATTTGAAAGGCCAGGAAACTTTTCAGTGGATTTTTACCGAACCGATTTTAACAATCAAATTGTGGTGGATTGGGAGAACCCAAATGAGGTTGTTTTCTCTAATTTGGATGGAAAAAGTTATGCGAACAGCCTTCAGGTTGAACTGAATCACGAGGTGTTGCCCAATGTGGAATTGCGTACGGCCTATAAGTTTTATGATGTGAAAACGGATTATCAAACGGGGCTTTTACAAAAACCGTTGCAAGCCAGACATCGATTTTTCACCAATATTGGCTATAACACAACTCCGACCGAAAACGGATCACAATGGCGTTTTGACCATACGTTGCATGCTCTTGGAGAGCAACGATTACCGAGTACTTCTTCGAACCCTTTCAATTTTCAATTGGCGGATTTCGCCGATGGATATAGCTTAATGAATGCCCAAGTGACCAAGGTCTTTTCAAAGAAATTTGAGGTCTATTTGGGAGGTGAGAATTTGACTAATTTTAGGCAAGATAATCCAGTTTTAGGGTCCAATGACCCTTTTGGAACAAACTTTGACACAACCATTGTATATGCCCCAATTTTTGGACGAATGGTGTATGCAGGTTTTAGATTTAAATCCTAACAACTTAAATATATAATGATGAAAAATAAAGTTTTGATTTTAATATGCGTACTGGTTTCAACAATTGGTTTGGCACAGGATAAGAATAAAAAGATGGCGTTTGAGGTAGATGGCAAATGCGAAATGTGCAAAATGCGAATTGAGAAAGCTGCTTTGGGTGTGCCCGGTGTTAAATACGCCCTTTGGGATATCCCGTCGCACCAACTATCACTGGTAGTTGATGAGCGAAAGACCGATGTCATGAAGATAAAAACGGCTTTGGTAACGGCCGGACACGATACCAAAGAATTAAAGGCTACTCAAGAGGCATATGACAATATTCATCCTTGCTGCAAATACCGGGAAGATGATTCGGACGATAGTGATAAGCATTAAAAAATCATGAAACATTCGTATAAAGTCACAGGAATGACCTGTGAGGGATGTGTGGCTTCTGTAAAGGAAAAACTTTCAAAAGTGAAGGGAGTTACAGATGTCGATGTGGATTTGGAGGCTTCAATGGCGCATATCACTGTGGAAAGCCATATTCCCATAGCAGATTTTAGAGCGGTATTACCAGATAAATATGGGATTCACGAACAGTTTCAAAAGGAAGTTGTATCAACTGTCGGGGAAATGATGGGAGAAAAATCAAAATGGGTGCAATTACGTCCGTTATTCCTGATTTTCGCCTATTTATTTACGGCTTCTATTTTGTTGAACTATCAAGATTGGAATCTTGGTGAAGCTATGCTGGACTTTATGGGATTGTTCTACATTGTCTTTAGCTTTTTTAAGTTTTTGGACTTGAAAGGATTCCCGGAGAGTTTCAGAATGTACGACCCTTTGGCCAAGGTCTTGCCTGCATATGGTTGGATATACCCTTTCTTGGAATTGGGTTTGGGTTTTTTATTTTTAATGCGCATTCAAGTGACCGCAGCTTTAGTTATCACTGTTGTTATTTTGGGCATTACAACCATTGGAGTAACCAAAACCTTGTTGGATAAGAAAAGTATTCGCTGTGCGTGTTTGGGAACCGCCCTAAACCTGCCCATGACCGAGGCCACGTTTATTGAAAATGCAATTATGTTGGTTATGGCATTTTCAATGCTTTTTCAGATGTTGTGATAAGGAAAATGCATAAAAAAACCGCTTCAATTAATTGAAGCGGTTTTGAAAGTTTATTGGTTCTTGATTTATTTTATTTTAATGACGAACGCTTTGGTCTTTAAAAGTTTGGGTTTTAGGCCATCAGGGATTTCAAAAACTACACCTTTTTCTGATTTCTTGGATTTGATCCTGCTGCTAAACCCTAATATGCTAGCTCTTGTTTTTCCTTTTGGATGATAATCTGGAAAGACGATTTCATTGGGCAAAGAATCCTGACCTTTCTCAACCAAATAAACAAGATAAACGGAGCCATCAGGTTTTGAGGTTATACATACATTATCGAATTTGTAGGGAGCCATGGAACGGGTGCCATAAATCGCCTCGCTATTTATTTCCATCCAATCGCCAATTTCTTCAAGAAGTTGATAAGCACCTTGATCCCATTCACCTTTTGGGCTAGGTGCAATATTCAAAAGAAGATTTCCTCCTTTGGCAACGATATCCACAAGAGTATGCACAGCCTCTCGTCCTGACATATATTTTGCATTGAATGAATAAGACCATCCTCCGCCAGCGATAATACAGGATTCCCAAGGGTATGGCAACGGTTTTTCGGGAACTCTGTTTTCGGGGGTCAAATAGTTCTGGTTTTTGCCATGAACAGCCCTGTCGACGACAATCAATCCGGGTTGTTTTTCTCTGGCCTTTTCAACCAATTCATCCATTTTAATGTCTTGGTTGATGTTTCTGGTTTTTAAATAACCCGTTTTATTGTTTTTCATTTGCCTATCGTACCAACTGCTAATTGTAGAAGCGGTTTTTTTGGCAACCCAACCGCCATCCAGCCAAAGGATGTCCACTTTGCCGTAATCTGTTAGCAATTCCAATATTTGGTTATGGGTAAAATCCACAAATTCTTGCCATTTTTCAGGCTTGGATTCCGGCTCATAATTTACATTTCGGTCACGAGGGGGGTAGTAAGGATCCCAATAAGCGGGCATGTGCCAATCTGGTTTTGAAAAATAGGCACCAGCCCAAAAATTCTGCGCTCTAAACGCATCAAAAATCTCTTTGGTCACATTGGCTTTGGGATGGGTTGAAAAGGGAGTTTCCGGGCCGGTAATTTTGTAATCCGTGTACTTGGTATCGAACATGGAAAAGCCATCATGATGCTTTGTGGTAAAGACAACATATTTCATTCCCGCATGCTTTGCTGCTTTTGCCCATTTTTCGGGGTCAAATCCAGTTGGATTAAAGGTCTTCTGTAGATCTTCATACTCCTTTTTATAGGCAAAATAATTTTCGGGATTGGATCCCTTTGTTCGCTCACACCAACCATACTCTTCTGGGCAAATGGACCAAGATTCAACAATACCCCATTGGCTATAAGGACCCCAATGCATCAATAGCCCAAACTTTAAGTCTTGCCATTTTTCCAGTTTTTCCAATACCAGAGGGTCGGTTTCGGGAACGTAGCGTTCATCCTCATAAATTGCTTGCGACCAGCTTATGTTGGTTGCAAATATTGTACAAGTCAATAAGGCCATCAGTAATGGCAAACGATTCTTCATTCTTTTGGTTTTATATTAATTGATTATGATCTCATCTGAAAAAACCCATGAGGGCAGCCCGGCGGCATGGTGCCAATATGGGGTTTCGGTATTTTTAGCATGAACTTTGATATAGCGTAAGTCTTTCGGGTTAAATTTTAAGTCAAAATAGTTGATGTCGTTGACCTTACTTTTTTTATTCAATGGAGAAGGGTTTTTTACCTTTCCTAATTCTTTGAAGTTAACCTTGTCGTTAGAGCCATAATAGGTAACTGAAGAAGGAAAAAATACAACATGGTTGGTCACTTGTAAAAAGGCCATGGAGATGTCACTAATATTCTGTGTTTCACCTAAATCAATAATAACTTCCATGTCATTCCCCTCATATCCCAACCAATTTGCGTAGAAACTGCTTCCGCCCAGGGCACTATCGGTCAAAACCATGGGGTCTTCATCGGCATATTTTTTAGGTTGGGTCAAGCTTACCACTTTTTTCCCTTTCGCTTTGTTAGGTCTTTGTGCAACTTTTAATGCTGACATATAATTTGAAGCATACTCGTTTACGGTAAACCTCATTTCATTCATCATTGTGATATTGTTATTTCGTGCCGTATTGATGAAATTATCTAGTAATGTGGCCACCATTGGGTTTATGGTCTGTTTGGCAGTTTCATCTTCTACCATTAAACTATAGTTTTCCGTAAGGTTCTTTCTGCATGCTTCCAATACTGCATAATCGACACCCAGCCTAGCCATTTTAACCCTAGCCACAATCGACGGTTTGTCAGCTACTGCTTTTTCGGCTTGATCAAATAAGTTGGAATACTCTTCCAGTAAGCTTGGATTTAAATAGGAGGAAAACGCTTCCGATGGGTCTCCGTACAGGAACAGAAAGAAGTCTGGATGTTCCTTAATTTTTGAATGAATCAAATCCACGTAACTTTTTACAAATGGACCCGCTTCTTGATAATACCCATTGGTAAATTCAGTTAATAGTGAATTAAAATCCAAATCTGGGTTCCAAAGCAGTTTTGCGGTGATGTATGAACGAAGCTCAAAAAGTTCACTTGGATTATTGCTGTGCTGTTCAAAAACCCATTTGGCATTGTTGTCTCTAAAGAGACGAATATTGGGCTGGATAGTGCCAATGTTGGGAAAAGGTGCCAAAAAGTTGGTGAATTGGGTGGTGTAATCCCAAATTCTTATGTTGTCGGTGAGCTTGCCCCATCCGATGAGATCATCAGCAAAATCCTTGCATTTTTCAGCAATTGGAGCGCTTCGGTCACATTCTATGGAACAAAGAGTGATCAATACATTTGATGCGGGCTTAATTTTAGGGGGCTTTCGGGTGTATTGATAAGCTAATGTTGAAATGGTTTTTTCGGGAAAGTTAGCTGCAACCTTGTTCACGAAATGAATCATTGAACCCGCTGGACTACCTTCTTCTAAATCGATTTTCCTGCAATTATCACATTGACAATGCTGCTGATTGTCATCTTGGCTTACTGAAATAACCGATGTTTTCGGATTTCTTTTAAAATAGGCAGCTACAGAATCCTTAACTATTTCCAAAACGGTCTCGTTGGTAAGGCAAAGTTGTGTAGGTAGTCTTTTGCCATCTCTTAGCGCATAGTATTCAGGGTGTGATTTATAGAACGTTTCTTCCGGCATAAATCTGTGAAAAGTATGTACCCGGGCATTAGGAACATAATAAGGGAAGGCTTCGTAAGTAACTTTTAACTGATCTGCAAAATCATGATTGTCATAAAAAAGTCTAGAGTGTACTGTTCTTGTTGTTATTTCAGGGATGTAGCTAAAATTCAGATTGTCTAGAGCAACCGTTCTTAAAGTTGGAACCGATTCAACTCCTGGAGCGTACCATTTACATCCTAAATAACTTTCAAAAAACTCGAAAACGGCATTTTGTGTTGCAAGATCAGATTCACCGTAAATGAACAAATCGTTGTTTTGTGACTCAATTCTTATTTCATGGGGTTGAAGATTTTCTTCTTTCGGGATTCCAACATATATTTTTCCCTTCTTTATATTTTGATCGTCCTCTGAAACAACAGCCAGTTCTGCCTTACTTACCTTTTGAAGGTACTGCTGAAGAGTTTGTGCTGATTTATTGATGGTTTCACTTGCATCTTTTGGGATGACAATTTCATAGTTGGTTTTTCCATTTTTGGCAAGGGTCAACCCGTTGTCCGAACAAGAACAGAGGCAGAGTGCAAAAAGAACTAAGATTAATGGAATTAGCTTTTTCATTGAAGTAGTTTGGTGGTTATTTTGGCTATTTTTTGGTTGAAGCGTCGTAAATGGATTTTAAAAGACTGTTCTTTTCTTTGGTGTCATTGCCCAATTGCCAGAACATTATGCCCCCTAGTTTCTTTTTCATGGCATATTCTGTTTTTAAGCGCACGGAAACAGAATCGTCATAGCTTATGAAAATACTGTCTTTGGCATTATAGATGTAGGGCGCCTTTGCAATTGGATCCCAATACCTTTTATAATCTTCATTGGGTTCAAATTCTTTGCGGATTTGTTTATAGGTACTCCATCCGATGTGAGCTCCCGAATTCATTTGGTAGAGTCCGTTATTTTCAGGATGAGCACCTTTCCAGGCCCTTCCATAAAATGCAGCACCTATTATGATTTGTTCCTTTTTCACGCCTTTATCCATGCAATAGGCGACAATTTTTTCAGCAGATTGAGGCTCATAAGCATCTCGATCTTTATCTGAGGTTTTTCTTCTTTCTTCTACATATTTCCATGCAGGAGTGTTTTGAACATCCTTTTCTTTGATCCAGCCCAACGCGGTATGATGTCCTGTAAAGGGCGAGTTGGAACCAATCTGATCATAGGTCATTACATTCATGTAATTGGCATACCTCATTACCTCACCAATCTCAATATTCTTGTAATACGGTTTCCATCCTGCAGAAGCAAAAGTCAATGTTTGTTCCCTGTCTAGACCGTCAAGAGCTTCCCTAAGTTCTTTCATCAATGATGTGAAATTTTGTTTGTCTTCGGGGCGTGCACCTGTTCCTGCTGCAGGAATAGCGGGATATTCCCAATCGATATCAATTCCGTCCAATTCATATTTTTTGTTGAATTCAACCACACTTTGTACAAATTTCTTTCGATTTTCTGCGGTATGTGACATGTCTGAAAAGCCATCGGCTCCCCATCCACCACAAGCAATCATTACCTTTAAATGTGGATGATTCTTTCTTTGAGCGACCAACTGACTGAGTTTTCTGCCAGTTTCTTCATTTTTGAACTTCATTTCACCATCAATGACCTTTGTAAAAGAGAAGATAATATGGGTCAACTGCTCCAACGGTAATTGCTCAGGTCTATAATCTAGCTCTGGAACATAATAAGCCATTACGGCAAAAGAAGGTCTTTTATCCGTCTCTGAGGAGCTCATAAACGAGGCGAATATTACTAAAATAAAAATGGGAATATAGATTCTTGAGTACTTCATTTCAGATGAAAATTATCAACTTTAAAAAGTAGTCAATAAAAGACGTATTTGCGAAAGTATTAGACAGAGGACATTTGGGAAAGTACCAACAACGGATTTGGAAAGAAATAGTTTTTGAGAGTTTAAGGTATAAAAAAAGCCCACAAAATTTTGCGGGCTTTTTTTATTATGGTTGTTTGGAATTACATCATTCCTGGCATTCCACCGCCTCCTCCCATTGGAGGCATTGCTGGAGCATCTTCCTTGATATCGGTCAATGCACATTCCGTGGTCAAGATCATTCCTGAAACAGAAGCAGCATTTTCTAAAGCAACACGTGTCACCTTTTTAGGGTCGATGATCCCTGCTTTCATCATTTCAACATACTTGTCTGATTTGGCATCATATCCAAAATCAGCTTTTCCATCCAAAATTTTGGCCACGACCACTGAACCTTCTCCACCAGCATTTTCAACTATGGTGCGAAGTGGAGATTCAATAGCTCTTGCCACAATCTGTAATCCAGTTGCTTCATCATCATTTGCTGTTTCTACTTTTGAAAGTACGGACTTGGCTCTAACCAAAGCAACTCCACCACCAGCAACGATACCTTCTTCTACCGCAGCTCTTGTCGCATGAAGCGCGTCATCTACACGATCTTTTTTCTCCTTCATTTCAACTTCAGATGCAGCACCTACATAAAGAACGGCAACCCCACCAGCCAATTTGGCCAAACGCTCTTGGAGTTTTTCCTTGTCGTAGTCAGAGGTAGTCGTCTCAATCTGGGATTTGATTTGGTTCACACGAGTTTTGATGTTCTTGGCATCACCAGCACCATTAACAATGGTTGTATTGTCTTTATCGATGGTAACTCTTTCAGTGGTACCCAACATGTCTATAGTGGCTGCTTCTAAAGAGAAACCTCTTTCTTCAGAAATTACGGTGCCGTTGGTCAAAATTGCGATGTCTTCCAACATGGCCTTTCTTCTGTCACCGAATCCAGGAGCTTTTACAGCTGCAATTTTCAATGAGCCTCTTAGTTTGTTCACGACCAAGGTGGCCAAAGCTTCACCATCTACATCTTCAGCAATGATTAACAAAGGTTTCCCTGATTGCGCAACAGGCTCCAATACTGGAAGTAAATCCTTCATGGAAGAGATTTTCTTGTCGAACAACAAGATGTAAGGGTTCTCCAAATCGGCAATCATCTTTTCAGAATCTGTTACGAAGTATGGAGATAGGTAACCTCTGTCAAACTGCATACCCTCAACAACGTCAACATAAGTATCGGTTCCTTTGGCTTCTTCCACGGTGATCACACCTTCTTTTCCAACTTTTCCAAAAGCTTGCGCGATCAAATCACCGATGGTCTCATCGTTATTGGCAGAAATTGCTGCTACTTGTTTGATTTTCTCTGAGGAATCTCCAACTTTTTTGGATTGTTTCGATAGATTTTCAACGATGGCGTCTACTGCTTTGTCGATACCTCTTTTAAGATCCATTGGATTGGCACCAGCAGCTACGTTTTTAAGACCTTCTTTTACGATGGCCTGAGCAAGTACGGTCGCTGTTGTGGTTCCGTCACCTGCAAGGTCATTAGTCTTGGAAGCTACTTCCTTAACCATTTGTGCACCCATGTTCTCAAGGGCGTCTTCCAATTCGATTTCTTTTGCAACGGTAACACCATCTTTGGTAACTTGTGGAGCTCCGAAAGATTTACTGATGATTACGTTTCTACCTTTTGGTCCTAATGTAACCTTTACAGCATTGGCCAAAGCATCTACACCTCTTTTTAGGCCATCACGTGCTTCTATATCGAACTTAATATCTTTTGCCATTTTTCTCTTAGTTGATTTTTAATTAAACAATTGCTAAAATGTCACTTTCACGCATTATCAAGTAATCGGAACCGTCCAATTTTAATTCGGTGCCCGCGTACTTGCCATAAAGAACCGTGTCACCAACTTTTACAGTGACAGCCTCATCTTTGGTTCCCGGGCCAACAGCTACTACTTTTCCTTTTTGAGGTTTTTCTTTTGCGGTATCTGGGATGATGATACCAGAAGCTGTTTTGGTCTCGGCTTCAACAGGCTCGATAAGAACCCTATCTGCCAATGGTTTGATGTTAACTTTAGCCATATTATTAATCTTTAGGTATTTGTTTTAAAAATTCTCGAAACTTTGGGCAGAAATTATGCCATTACCAAAAAACTGACAGGTTTATAAAGCAAAAATGCCAGCTTGTCATTTCAAGCTGGCATTATGTATTTGCTGTGTCATTATTTTAGTTGATGCTGTCAGAAGGATTTGTAGCCGGAACTTGTTCTGGTATTTCTTCTGGAACTGATTCAGGAATGGTTGTTTCAACATCATCTCCTTGTAACAACTTGGAATCTGCTTGGCTATAATTTCCCTTTAGGGAAACGTTGGAAAGCAGAATCAATACAATCAACAAAGTGGCAAGGGTCCATGTACTTTTATCCAAAAAGTCCCCCGTTTTTTTTACTCCACCTACAACTTGGTTTCCACCACCGCCAAATGAAGAAGATAATCCACCTCCTTTTGGGTTTTGGACCATGATTACCAAAACCAATAGAAGACAAACTATGATGATCAGTATTAAAAAAATTGTAAACGTGCTCATTTTTCTATCTTATTCTTTTTCTTTCTGCAGCTTCTTCACCGCCCGAATTTGATCTGCAAAGAAACCACTTTTTTCTGGATATTTCAAACTCAATATTTTAAAGGCCTGAATGGCCTTTTTATACTTTTTTTGCTCCAGATAAACCTTGGCCAAAGTTTCGGTCATCAACTCATTTTTGTCCATTTTTACGGACTCTTTGATGTTGACTTTTGCTTTAGATTCTTGATTAGGGACAATCTTTGGCCTACTTTCTATAAACTTGTCCAACAGGTCGAATTTTTGCTTTTTGTCAAGCTCAACCGAGGATGGGGCAACGTGTTCTTCTTCCTGATTTTTGGAGGTGAGCTGGAGCCATTCGGTAAAGGAGTGCTTTTCTTTTTTTGTAAATGGGATGGGTTTTCCCAATTCCAAGTCTACTTCTGGTTTAGATTGTTCTGTTACTGGCGGGTCAGATTCTTTCTCAGAGTCTTTGGATTCAAACAAGGCTGGATCTAAAATCTGTTCCGCATCTTGAACATTTTGAGGCAGAGCTTCTTCAGACCCCCCTAGGATGGATTCTGCATTAGGATTTGGTTCGATTTCTTCGGAAACGGCTTTTTTGTCCTTTAGTTTGGGGACTCTGCCCGCTATGGTGTCGGCAATATTATTTTGAGCAAATTCTTGAGAAGTTATAAAATCAAAAAGCACATCCCTGTCAGCCGTATAAGCAGCGGCTACCTTTAAGGCTCCATTGTATTTATAGCTGTCCAGATTTTTCAATCCCTTTAGGTGAAGTGCGCGAGCTGCCTGAAAGTAGGGATATTCCTGAAGAATGCCCTCCAGTTCCCTAGTCTGTTTTGGAGACAGAATTGTGTCTGATTTTTGAAGAATCTGTATGAAATCGGATACGTTCATGTTTACCAATTGCCCAAAGAAGCATTAAAAATATCTTGCGTTATACGTTCAAAAATTTCTTCGTGCGCCGCTGCCTGAACCGCGGTAAGTGAAGCCGCAGCATCAAAATCATGGAAAAATGAAAAACGGCGCTCAAAATCTGCATCTTCCTTGGTTTTGTTGAAAAAGCGCACGTTGACACTCATGGTCAAACGGTTTTGAGCGGTACGCTGATCAGCGGTCGCGGTCATCGGAGTTACACGGTATTCCACAATCTCCCCTTCATATAATAAATCCCCATTGCTTCCCGTCAATGACAAGCTCGTTAAGTTATTGATCAAATCTTGAAGGGCCAAGGTAAAGTCACGACCAAGCCCTGGTTGTATAGTCGACCCTGGATTTTGGTCGGCATAATTTTGGAAGAAGTTTACTTGAAATGTTGTGGCGGTTCCAATATCAGCTCCTGAGAAGTTATAGACCCCGCAGCTATTGGAGCTAAAAAGGATACTTAGGAACAATATTTTTATACCAGAATGTTTCATTATGTTCAAAGTTCAAGTTCAAAAATCAAATATAAATACAAAATCAAGGAAAAAAGCTTGGGTTTGAGGGTAAGGTGTTCAATCCAAAAATCCATTAATCCAAAAAGCTATAAATCGTACTGTTTAATCTTTCGATATAGCGTTCGCTCAGAAATTCCAAGTTCAGAAGCGGCAGCTTTTCGTTTACCTCGATTCCGCTCCAAAGATTTCTTTATCAGTTCGATTTCCTTTTCCTGTAAAGATAAAGTTTCTTCTTCTTCAATTTCTTCCGCAAAATGGTAACGGTCTTCCTGCGGTTCTGCAACTACTTGGGGAGATTCAACAACAGGTTCTGGAAGATGAAGTATTTCGGTTACACTATCTTCTTGCGGAGTAACTTCTTCCTCTTTATTGCCGTATATTTTTCGGATGAGATTTTCGTTCTCTTCTTGAACTTTTTCTGTATCGTTGTTTTTCAACAATTCCAAAGTCAATTTTTTAAGATCGTTCAAATCTCCCTTCATGTCAAAGAGCACTTTGTAAAGAATTTCCCTTTCGTTGCTGAAATCACTATCCTTTTTGCTTTGTTCCACCACCGCTGGTAGATTGGTGTTGCTAGCATTGGGAAGGTAGCTGTTGAGGGTGCCGGCAGAAACGGTACGATGTTCTTCCAAGACTGAAATTTGTTCGGCAATATTTCTCAGCTGCCGTATGTTACCAGGCCATCTATACTTCTGAAGCAATTGAACTGCTTGGTCATCCAATCGGATGGTAGGCATTTTGTATTTCTGTCCAAAATCTGAAGCAAACTTTCGAAATAATAGATGAATGTCTTCTCTTCGCTCGCGCAATGGAGGGATATTGATTTCGACAGTGCTCAATCTATAATAAAGGTCTTCTCGGAACTTTTCCTTTTTAATGGCCTCAAACATATTGATATTGGTTGCTGCCACAATTCGCACATTGGTTTTTTGAACTTGCGAAGACCCTACTTTCAGGAATTCTCCATTCTCCAAAACTCTCAACAAACGTACTTGGGTAGTAAGGGGAAGCTCTCCAACTTCATCTAAAAAAATGGTACCTCCATCGGCAACTTCAAAATAACCGCTTCGGGTTTGGGTAGCACCTGTAAAAGCCCCCTTTTCGTGTCCAAAAAGCTCACTGTCGATGGTTCCTTCAGGAATGGCCCCGCAGTTTACGGCTATATATTTTGCGTGCTTACGATGTGATAAAGAATGTATGATTTTTGGAATAGCTTCTTTACCCACACCGCTTTCTCCAGTTACCAAAACCGAAATATCGGTAGGGGCAACTTGAATAGCTTTTTCTAAGGCACGATTTAGCTTTACATCGTTTCCAATGAGTTCAAAGCGTTGTTTTATGGATTGTATTGATTCCATATTTTTGTCATTCCTGTTCAAGCAGGAATCTTTTATTGTTTAAAAAATGGATTCCGCAACAGATACGGAATGACATTTATTATTAGTTATTTTCACTGAGCCCAACCGCTTCACCGATTAATGTAGCTGAGGTACATTCGTTGATTTTTACGTTCACAAAATCGCCGACTTTATAGTTTTCCTTGGGAAAAACAACCACGGTGTTTTGCGAATTTCGCCCCATCCAGTGGGCATCGGATTTTTTAGAAGAACCCTCAATTAAAACCTCTTCTATTTTTCCAATATGTTCCTGGGTTCTGAATAGACCATGTCGTTGTTGTAAATCGATAATTTCCCTCAATCGTCTTTTTTTGGTTTCCTCAGGAATATCATCGTCCATTTTTCTTTCTGCCAAGGTTCCAGGTCGTTCAGAATAGGCAAACATAAAACCGAAGTCGTATTTCACATATTCCATTAGACTTAAGGTGTCTTGGTGATCTTCTTCGGTTTCTGTAGGGAACCCCGTTATCATATCTTGACTGATGGCGCAATCGGGTATGATTTTTCGGATGTTGTCTATCAATTCAAAGTATTCCTCTCGTGTATGAAGACGGTTCATCGCTTTCAGAATTCGATTGCTTCCACTTTGTACAGGTAGATGGATGTATTTGCAAATGTTGTTGTATTTCGCCATTGCTTCGATAACGTCCAAAGTCATATCCTGTGGATTGGAAGTGGAAAAACGGATACGCATTTTAGGCTGGGCCTCTGCTACAAGTTCCAAGAGTTTGGCAAAGTTGACCGAGGTAGCCTTTTGCATATCGGAAGCCTTTTCAAAATCTTTCTTCAATCCGCCCCCATACCAAAGGTAACTATCAACATTTTGCCCTAAAAGCGTGATTTCTTTGAAACCTTTATTCCAAAGTTCATTTACTTCTTCCAAGATAGACTGTGGGTCTCGGCTTCGTTCACGTCCTCGTGTAAAGGGTACTACGCAAAATGTGCACATGTTGTCGCATCCACGAGTAATGGAAACAAAGGCGGTAACTCCGTTCGAATTCAATCTTACGGGAGCAACATCACCATAGGTTTCGTCTTTGGAGAGGATAACATTTACAGCATTTCTACCTTCATCGATTTCTTGGATGAGGTTTGGGAGGTCTTTATAGGCGTCTGGCCCAACGACCATGTCAACGATTTTTTCTTCTTCCAGAAACTTACTTTTCAAACGTTCGGCCATGCAACCCAATACCCCGACCTTCATTCCTGGATTGGTTCTTTTTACCGCGTTGAATTTTTCCAATCGCTTGCGTACCGTCGTTTCTGCTTTTTCACGAATGGAGCAGGTGTTCACCAAGACCAAATCTGCTTCTTCAAGAAGCTGGGTGGTGTTAAATCCTTCTTTTGCTAAGATGGAAGCTACAATTTCACTATCGGAGAAGTTCATTTGACAACCATAACTTTCTATGTAAAGTTTTCGGTTGTTGTTCTCGTTCTTTTCCAGTGTCAAGGTACTTCCTTGCTGACTTTCATCTATGATTTTCTCAGTTCCTTCGTTCGTTGTCATTTCGCTCTAATGGTCTGCAAAGATAGTGCATATTCCAGTTTAGTGACAATTTGGCAGTTAAATTTTGCACAAAGTTGAACGCAACGTTGACAAGGTGTTTTTATCTATATGATGTTATCTATCCAAAAAACATAAACAACTATGAAAAAGAAAATCCTGTTTATTTTAACTCTGACCACTTTGGTTTTTGTCTCCTGTGACAAAAACGATGACAATGATGGCTACGCAGAATATTTAGTAGCCAAACCTTTGGTAATCAATAAAGCTGAATTCGCCAATAGTGTTGATATAATTGCACCCCGCCCCATTGAGGAATCTGGCAAGGTCTATACTTATAAAGATTACATTTTTATAAATGATAAATTTCAAGGAATTCATGTGATAAACAATAGCAATCCTTCACAACCTCGAAAAATGGGTTTTATCGAGATTCCTGGTAACGTGGACATTTCGGTAAAAGACGATTTTTTATATGCAGATAGCCTATCCGATTTAATCGTGATTGATATATCGAACATAACAGATATCAAATTTGTAAAACGATTGGAGAATGTACTTCATAATAACATTTTCTGGCCGTTTGAAGCTGACATCGTTGAAAATGCGGATTTTGATTATGAAACTGAAATTTTGATAGGGTGGAAAACCGTCACCGAAAGAAGGTTGATTTCTGAGGTTGAGGAAAACAGAAACATAGATATCATGTTTGGAGACTTGGCTTTGGCAAATACTGCAGAAAGAAGTACAACTGGCCAGGGAGGTTCTTTGGCACGGTTCAAGATTGTGGATGACTACCTGTACGCTGTGGATAGCCACAACATTAATATTTTTAATATTTCAGACTTGGACAATCCGCAAGATTTAGAAGATGTTTACGCAGGGTTTGATATTGAAACTATATTTAATCGGGGCAACCATCTGTTTTTAGGAAGCATGCGAGGTATGTATATATATGATATTACCACTCCCGACAAACCAACCTTGGTGTCAGAGTTTGAGCATGGGACCGCTTGTGACCCGGTAGTGGTTGATGGTGATTATGCATATGTCACCCTACGTGGCGGAAATGGTTGTGGAGCATTGGAAAGTGGTCTGTTCATTGTGGACATTTCGGATATAGCAAATCCCGAATTGGCCAAAACATATCCAATGGATGAACCCTACGGTTTGGGAATCAAGGATGAAAAACTATTTGTATGCGATGGAAAATCAGGACTTAAGGTTTACGATAAAACGGACATTGAGGACTTAAAGACATTAAATCACTTTAAAGATATTGTTACGTTTGATGTGATTCCATTGGAGAGTCATTTGATTATGGTTGGAGACGAAATTCTATACCAATATGAATACTTGGATGATAGAATCAGGCTTCTGAGCCAGATAGGGCTCAATTAGAAAGACACAATATTGTACTTGAATATCCCGTTTTTTAGCGGGATATTTTTTTGGTTGGGATTTGATAAAAAATCCGAAATCGAAAAATTCATATACTTTTGTTACCTCAAAATCCAATGCATGCCTAAGAATTTAGTAATAGTTGAGTCACCTGCAAAGGCAAAGACCATAGAGCGTTTTTTGGGAAAGGACTACCAAGTTGAATCCAGTTTCGGACATATTGTAGACCTCCCATCCAAAGAGCTTGGCGTAGATGTAGATAATGATTTTAAGCCAAAATATATAGTTGATAAGGAAAAGAAGGCCTTGGTCAAAAAACTGAAAGATCTTGCCCAAAAATCTGAGACCATATGGTTGGCAAGTGATGAAGACCGAGAGGGAGAAGCTATTTCTTGGCATTTGGCCGAAGCTCTTAAATTGGATAGGGACAAGACCAAGCGGATTGTTTTCAACTCCATTACCAAATCGGCTATTCAAAAAGCAATTGAAAACCCAAGGGAGATCAATTATAATTTGGTAAATGCGCAACAGGCCAGAAGAGTTTTAGATCGACTCGTAGGGTATGAACTTTCACCGGTACTTTGGAAAAAAATTAAGCCGGGATTATCTGCGGGACGTGTACAATCGGTTGCGGTAAGATTGATTGTTGAGCGAGAAAGGGAGATTGAGGTGTTTACTCCTGAAGCTTCCTTCAGGATACGAGCCGAGTTCAAAACAAACAATGGGAGTGTTTTTTCTGCAAAGCTGAACAAGACATTTGACACGAAAGAAGCTGCAGAATCATTTCTCAAACAAAATATAGGAGCCGATTTTTCCGTAGCAAATTTGGATAAAAAGCCGGCCAAAAAATCACCAGCACCACCATTTACGACATCAACCTTGCAACAAGAAGCCTCGCGGAAATTGTTTTTCTCGGTGAGTCGTACCATGCAGGTCGCGCAGCGATTGTATGAAGCAGGTCTCATTACCTATATGAGAACGGATAGTGTAAACCTGTCCAATGAAGCTTTAAATGCTGCTAAGGATGCCATTATAAATAACTATGGCGAGTCTTACAGCAAGGTTCGTAACTATACGGGCAAATCAAAAGGCGCACAAGAAGCGCACGAGGCCATTAGACCTACGGATATGAAATTGTCATCACCTTCTTTGGAGCGTGATCAGGCAAAATTGTATGAACTGATTTGGAAAAGAACTTTGGCTTCCCAAATGAGCGATGCACAATTAGAGCGTACCAATGTTAAGGTAAAGTCAACCTCACATAACGAATTATTTGTCGCAACGGGTGAGGTAGTGAAGTTCGATGGGTTTCTAAAAGTATATTTGGAAGGAATCGATGAAGAGGATAGGGTAGAGGAACAAGAAGGAATGCTTCCGGCACTTGCCGTTGGAGAGGCGTTGCAAAATAATTTCATTACGGCAACCGAACGTTTCTCAAGGCCACCATACAGATATACCGAAGCATCTTTGGTAAAAAAATTGGAAGAATTGGGAATCGGAAGACCATCCACTTACGCCCCGACCATATCCACGATTCAAAATAGAGGATATGTGGAAAAAGGTACCGTGGAAGGCACGGAGCGCAAATATGTACAATTGGTTCTTGAAGCAGGAAATTTTGCCGAAAAGCAACTTTCAGAAATGATAGGTTCCGATAAAGGAAAACTGGTTCCTACCGATATTGGTATGATTGTCAACGATTTCTTGGTAAGCAACTTCAAAACCATATTGGATTATAACTTTACTGCCAAGGTTGAAGAGAATTTTGATGAAATTGCTACAGGAGATGAAGATTGGCAAAAGATGATGAAGGATTTCTACAAAGATTTCCACCCCAATGTTTTGGATGTTGAGGAAAACGCTGATCGTGCTAGTGGTGAACGTGTCTTGGGGACTGATCCCAAATCCGGAAGACAGGTTGCTGCCAGATTGGGTCGTTTTGGCCCTATGGTTCAAATAGGCACGGTGGATGAAGAGGAAAAACCTTTGTTTGCCAGTCTGTTGCCAGAGCAATCTATTACTACCATAACCTTTGAAGAAGCTATGGAGCTTTTTGAACTCCCAAGAAAGTTGGGAACTTATGAAGGCGAAGAGGTAGAAGCCAACGTAGGCCGCTTCGGGCCTTATGTACGGTTTGGCAAGAAATTTATTTCCTTGGCCAAGGGCGAAAGTGCCTTTGATGTAGATATGGACCGTGCCATTGAGTTGATTAAAGAAAAACAAAAGGCTGATGCACCTATTGCTACCTACGAAGGAAAAGAAGTAACCAAAGGTGTGGGTCGTTTTGGACCTTTCATAAAATGGGACGGGATGTTCATCAATGTGAACAAAAAGTACGATTTTGACCATCTTTCACAATCGGACATCAACGAGCTGATTGAAGCTAAGAAAATCAAAGAGGCCGAAAAACTGGTGCAGGAATGGCCCGAGGAAAAAATCAGAATAGAAAAAGCTCGTTGGGGCAGGCACAATATTATCAAGGGACGAATTAAGGTTGAGTTGTCCAAAGATGTGGACGCAACTAAAATATCCTTGGAAGAAGCACAAGCACTTATAGAAAAGAAAAGTCCTAAGAAAAAAACAAAAGCCAAAGCAAAGGCAAAAAAATAAGAGATGGCATTCGATTTTTTGATTCCCGTCAAGAAAAAAGTCCTGGCATTTTCAGAATTATTGCCGCCCCAGGCACTTGGCAAGAACATTCATAAACATACCGAGAAAAAAGGACTTCCGGTCTTTGCCAATGCTACGGTTGCCATATTTGGGGTGCAAGAATCCAGAAACGCATTCGAGAAAAAAACCGAGAAACTGGATTTGAATGAAATTCGTATTCAACTCTATCGGTTAATGATGGGCAACTGGAACTCGACCATTTTGGATATTGGTGATGTGGAAGAAGGTGATACGGTTGAGGATACTTACTTTGTGGTCAAGGAAATTGTGGCTGGGCTTCTGGAAGAGAATATCATACCTATTATTATAGGAGCCACACAAGACATTACATTTCCAGCTTACAGGGCTTTCGACGGTATTAGGGATATGGTCAATCTGGTATCTATAGATAGCCGATTCGATTTTGGAGAGGATGATGAACTGATTTCATCTCATTCCTATATGTCCAAAATCATCACAGATAAACCCAATAACCTGTATAATTTTTCCAATATTGGTTATCAAAGTTATTTTAATGCCCAGGAAGAGATGGACTTAATGGAACGTCTTTTCTTTGATGCTTACCGATTGGGAGAGATTGCTGCCAACATAGAACTTGCAGAACCGGTGCTAAGAAATTCCCATATTGTGAGTTTGGACCTTAGAGCCATCCGGGCAGGGGAGATGGGGTTACACCCTAATTTTTCGCCCAATGGATTTACCGGAAGGGAAATTTGTGCCATTGCACGCTATGCCGGAATAAGCGATAAAGTTTCCTTGTTCGGAATTTATGAAGCTGAAAATTCTTCACAGACATTTCAAATGATTGCGCAAATCATATGGTATTTTATTGAAGGCATCAGTTTTAGGGTCAAAGAATTCCCAAGCTCTAAAAGTGAGGACTTTACCAAATTCACAGTGCCAACTGATACCGAAGAACTCGTCTTCTACAAGAGTCATGTTACCGAACGTTGGTGGGTAGAAGTTCCTTCAATTTTGCCTGAACATACTAAAACAAATTCGGTGGCGTTATTACCTTGCACCGAAGGGGACTATTTGGCTGCTTGCAACCAGAACATTCCAGAAAGGTGGTATAAGGCCTACAGAAAGGGCTTTAACTAAATAAACTAAATTTTAAGCATTAAGTGTTTTTACACAATAAATTGTTCAAAAATCAGTTTTGATGAATAATGAATTTGTGTAGCACAGTTTATAATCTTAAATCGAAAATTTAACCTAAAGTATGAGAAAGCTATTCTTTTCATCAATAGCATTTGTTTTTTTACTCGCAAGTTGCGGTTCAAATTCAAATTCAAAAGGTGAACTGGTCGGGGTCAAGGGAAAAAAATGGTACCCGGAAAAACCCTATGGGATGGAACTGATTCCCCGAGGCTCCTTTGTTATGGGTAAAGCTGAAGAGGATCAGGCAAAAGTATTGAACGCCCCTACAAGAACCGTTACCGTACGTTCCTTTTATATGGATGATACGGAAATCACAAATAGTGAGTATCGACAGTTTGTGGAGTGGGTGAAAGATTCTATTACTAGAACTAAATTGGCCATCTTGGCTGATGAACTCGGTTTTGGACCAGAGGATGAAGGTATAGGTGAATATGGATTCAAGGATACCGATACCACCAAAATCTCCGTTTACGAAAAATATATGCTCGATAATTATGCAGGTCTTGGTGAAACAGGATACGAAGGAAGAGCATTGAATACAGATGTTGATTTGGTATGGGATACCTCTGAATACCCAGATGAATACTATGCAGAGGTTATGGATTCCCTATATATCGCTGAAGAAGAGAGCTACAATGGTTTGCGCACAATAGATGTTACCCAGTTGAAATACAAATACAGCTGGATGGACATTGAAGCAGCGGCAAGGGCCAAAACAGGACGAAGAAAAGACTTTATCAAGCAAGAAGAATTGGAAATCTATCCTGACACCACGGTTTGGATTAAGGATTTTGAATATTCTTATAATGAACCCATGCACAATGATTACTTCTGGCACGATGCGTACAGTGATTACCCTGTAGTTGGGGTGAACTGGATGCAGGCCAAGGCATTTTGTAACTGGAGAACCAAATTCAAGAACGATGACCAAAAAAGTCGTGGTAAGCAATTTGTGAATCAGTTTAGATTGCCCACCGAAGCCGAATGGGAGTATGCCGCAAGAGGTGGTATCGAAGGAGGTACATATCCTTGGGGTGGACCATATGTGATAAGTGATACAGGTTGTTTTATGGCCAATTTTAAACCACAACGTGGAGATTATGCTGCTGATGCTGCTTTGTATACAGTAGAGGCAAAATCTTATGAGCCCAATGAGTACAACCTTTACAACATGGCCGGTAACGTAGCTGAGTGGACAAGCTCTAGCTTTGATCAAGGAGCCTACGAATACCTGTCGACCATGAATCCGAATATTGGGTCAGGTCAAAATCAGAGAAAAGTAATTAGAGGAGGATCTTGGAAAGATGTTGCTTATTTCTTGCAAGTAAGTACCAGGGATTATGAATACCAAGACTCTGCCCGAAGCTATATCGGATTCAGAACCGTTCAAGATTACATGGGCGAAGAAGATTCCACTAAAGGTCAGGGACTTCCAAACTAATTGCAAAAGAGAGAGAGAACATTATATAAACATAGTAACCAAATACTTATTTATATAACTTAATTAAAACTAGAATTATGGCACAGTCAAAATCAACAAAAAAGCTGTTTAACATGGCCTACGGGCTTGGAGCATCGGTAGTAATTATTGGTGCATTATTTAAGATCCTTCACTGGGAATTCGGACCACTGAACGGTGGAATATTACTTGCTATTGGACTTATTACTGAAGCATTGATCTTCGCCATCTCTGCGTTTGAACCAGTAGATGACGAGTACGATTGGTCTTTGGTTTATCCTGAATTGGCAAACGGTCAAGCTAAAGGAAACAAGAATGACGCTAAGCAAGCTAAGGAAGCTGAAGGTCTTCTTTCCAGAAAATTGGATGATCTATTAAAAGAAGCGAATATCGATTCTGAGCTTTTCACAAGTTTAGGAGATAGCATCAAGAATTTTGAAGGTGCAGCTAAGGGTATCGCTCCAACTACAGATGCTATCCAACACACTAAGAAGTACTCTGAAGAGTTGTCTCATGCAGCCGCTCAAATGGAATCTTTGAACAGCTTGTACAAAGTACAATTGGAAAGTGCTAGCCGTCAAGCTTCTATCAACGAAGAAGTGGTGCAGAACGCAGGCGCTCTTAAAGAGCAAATGGAATCTTTGGCTACCAACCTTTCTTCATTGAACGGAGTTTACGGAGGTATGCTTTCTGCCATGAGCAAAAACTAATTAGGGTTTAATTGATATACCAAACCCCAGATCAAATTAATTATTAATTCTAATTAGAAAATAACATGGCATCAGGAAAAGAAACCCCACGTCAGAAGATGATCAACCTTATGTACTTGATCTTCATCGCGATGTTGGCATTAAATATGAGTAAGGAAGTACTGGCCGCATTCGGATTGATGAATGCCAAGCTGGAGACTTCTAACGAAAAAGCCGAAGCAAACAATTTAGCCTATTTTGAAGGTCTTGGGACCAAGGCATCTGAAGATGCGATAAAGTACGGTCCTTTGTATGAAAAGGCTCAAATAGTTCAAAAATTATCCCTAGAGTACTATGAGTACTTGGAGGAGTTGAAAAAGGGTATGTTGGCCGATCAAGAAGACCCTAACAACTATGTTGTTATGGACAAGTCAGACTATTTGGACAACCTATTTTTTCAAGGAGATAATCTAAAGCCCGAAGGTAAAAAGTTCTTGGATAACGTGACCAATTATAGGGAAAAAATATCTGCTGCGCTTCCAGAAAACATGTCTGAGATCAAGAGTGCTGTTCAAACCCGTTTTGAAACTGGTGATGCGAATGGTAAGGTTAAAAGACAAAGAGATGATGTCCTGGTAGATTGGATGAACTATCACTTTGAGGGTTACCCATTGGTAGCTTCGTTGACAAAAGTTACGCAACTACAAGCGGACATTATGTCCACTGAGCAAGAAGTATTGAAAGGACTACTCGAAGGTAACCTTACCGAAGCAGTTTCTTTGAAAAACTTTGCTACTTCCCTTGATGCTTCTAAATCGGCATTCTATGCTGGTGAGAAGTACGATGGTAAAATTATTATCAGTAAGACGGATAACTCTTCAAAGCCAGTTAGAGCTGAGTTAAAATTGGATGGCAGAAACTTGACGGATGGAAAGGATTATGTTTTGGAAGAAGGTGGAATCAAAATGTTGATCAGTGCTGGTTCAGCTGGTGATCATACTATTTCAGGTACCATGTTCTTTATGCAAGATGGTGAGGAGATTCCTGTTGAAGTGAACAACACTTTTGCTACAATCACTAAACCTAATGCTGCGGTAATCTCTGCTGACAAGATGAATGTTGTGTATCGTGGAGTTGCTAACCCAATGACAATCTCAATCCCTGGTATTCCAGATAACAAAGTCAATGCAAGAGCAACTGGTTTAACAAGAAGAAGCGGTAGCAACTACATTATGAATCCTGGTAAAGGAAGAACAGTTACCATTACAGCTTCAGGTACACTACCTGATGGTCAAGGCATCTCTACCAAATCCGAATTTAGGATTAAAGATATCCCAAGACCAGGTGGTACCATACGTGGTGAGGCTGGTAGTGTTAAAATGCCAAGAAGAAACCTTGAGATTTCTACTGTCGGTGCAATGTTGGAAGACTTTGATTTTGACTTGAACCTAGCCGTTAACGGATTTAAGTTCAAGGTGCCAGGTCAGCCTACCATCGTAGTAAAAGGAAACAAGTTGAACAGCCAAGCTAAATCTGCTTTGAAAAGAGCTAGAAGAGGTGATGCCGTTCAAGTATTTGACATACAAGCTTACATTACCAACAACAGAACATACAAGTTGAAAAAAGTATCTCCTGTAGTTGTGGAGCTTACAAACTAATAAAGTATAGAAGTTAGTAAATCATGAATTGGAAAAATGCATTTTTAATTGGAGCTTTAAGCTTATTACCAGTATCAATAATGGCTCAGGCGAATATTTTGAACGCCAAATTGCCAGATGATATTGGGAAAAAGACCGAAGCTCAAATAGAGCAAGACAATGATGCTCCCCTAAAGTATGGTTATGTGGATGATAGGGATATCCTTTGGTCCAAAACCGTGTGGGAGGTGATTGACTTGGATGAGCGTGTTAATTTTCCATTATACTACCCAACCGATACCATAGGTATTGGAGCGGATAGAAGGTCATTGTACCATGTTTTGATGAAGAACATCAAAAATGGAAAACTGACCGAGGTATACACGGACTCATACTTCACTGAAAAGCGAAAGTTTGAGGATTTAACCGCTACATTGAGCAAAGTCGATACTACCGACCTCGGATATGAGCAATTGAATGCTGGGGAACAGATTTCTGCGGAATTTATCAACCAAAGAGATTTGAACGCAGCTGATATTGAAGAATATCGTATAAAGGGTATTTGGTACTTCGATAAGCGTCAGGGAGAGTTAAAATACCGGCTATTGGGTATAGCTCCGGTAGCTCCCGATGTAAACTTTATCGATGACGAATCCGTAGATCCTGGTGAGAATAAAGTAGAATTGTTTTGGGTCTGGTATCCAGCCGCAAGACAAATTCTACACGATGCAAAGGTGTATAACCAGCGCAACTCCGCCAGACCAATTTCTTATGATATGCTGTTGAACGCTCGTCGTTTCAATGGAGTAATCTATAAGGAAGACAATGTTCACGGTGACCGTGAGATTGATGACTACGTTTTCGACAATGCCTTGTTCCAATTATTGGAAGCCAAAAGAATCAAAGAGGTTATCCGAGACAGGGAGCAAGATATGTGGGCTTACTAAGCCAAAGATTAAAATTTCCAATTCAAATCATACAGACGCCGCACAAATGTGCGGCGTTTTTTATTACATGTGTTAAATGTTCCTTTCGCTGTCACCCTGAGCGCAGTCAAAGGGAAGAAAGGTGTCCGCTTTAGTGGACGGAAAGGGTTATCCTTCTCATTCGTCAATTCAAAACAGGCATCCGTCAATTTCGGCGGGCTTTTCAGTCCCGAAACCTATAGCTTCACTTACCCACACTGAATTTATTTCAGTGTTTCAGTATCGTGCCAAAGAATCATTAAAACGATTTTTAGCTTAAAAAATGGATGTAAACGAAATTAGATTTTATCATTCTAAAAAAAGCTCAATACTCTTAAGTATTTTTTTGGGCATTTGCTTTCTGACAAGTTTAGTTTTCACCTTACTTTTTCTGAAAGACTTTATAAGTAATTTGGATTCAATTGAAAGGATAGGAATTTTTCTATTTGTATCTACTTTTCCTGTCCTTTTATCATTTGTCCTTGCAAACTTATTTTTTAGAAGCGTACGAAATAGAAAGCCAATTTGTATAATAAATCAAAAAAAAATGATACATATTGAATTTGATAAGCATGCAACAATAACTAAAGAAATATTGCTCAGGAAAATAAGTGAAGTGAAAAACCGAAAAGGACTATTTGGGGAATGTTTTATAAAAATTAAAACAAAAGATGGTAACAACTATCCAATTGTATATATAAACAGTTTTTTGTCTATTGGAGATAAAATTGCGATAATAAAAGAATTGAATAAGCGAATAACTGCAAACAAAAAAGTGTTGTTGTAATCACTGTAGATTTGATTACGTCTAAATCCACCCGGGTATCGCGAATGTCAGTACTAAATCAGAAATCGACAAATATAAACCTGTGACTAACGGTTATACTAGACTTATAAGTGCAGCCCTTTCATTTAGACACATTTTGACCACAAAAAGAAAAAGCGAGACCTATACCTTTCATCCTTCACCCACCACCCAACATTCGTGACAATTAGTGTAATTCGTGTCAATCCGCAAATAAACCAACGCACTATGCGTAATTATTTGGTAATAGGCCTAGGTTTGGCTGGTATTTTCTTTCGCCAAAAATTTGAAGCCTTATGCAAAGGAAAGGAACCCAAAACCAATTTTTTCCTCTCATTCGTCAATTCAAAATGGGCATCCGTCAATTTGGGTGGATTTTTAATCCCGATAGCTATAACTTCACTTATCGGTTGCTAAACAATCATTAAAACAATTTTTAGCTTATAGCTTTATAACTAATGAAAACCATAATATCACTTTGTGTTGGATTATTCATTTTGAGTCTGAGTTGCCCCAACTCATCGAGCAGTTTATCAGAAAGTCTAGATAACTGTTCTTGCGACACAATAAGGGTAAAAGAAACAATTCTTTCCCAAGATTATTTGTCAATCGATAAATACGATACTAATTCGTTTATTCCAGGCAGTTTATATTCTCTTTCATCAGAAGAAAATAGATTGCTTTGGTTTAGAGACATCGAAAGCCCAGATACAACTAAATTCACACCTTATTGGAATGATTATGTTCCGAATAATTACCACGCTAGCAATTCCGACTTTATTAAATATTATAAAGATGATAAGGATATAGAAATGGCTTTCCAATTTGGGCCTGGTGGTGTTATGTGGACATATTATTCTTTTGTGATTAAAAAAATAGAATGCTGTTATGTCATTACTCACTCCTCTTTTACACATGCGCGATTCAGATACAGAGCGTACGCTTTTCTCAACAATTCAGAAATGGATAAACTTCGGAATGTTTTAGAGCCATATAAACAGACGCTGATTCCGTCTAAGAAAGAATATGGTTATCATGGACATTTTATTGATAATAGAAATGGCAAAATCTTTTTTATTGACTTCGAAAAAGAAGTTGATTCAACCAATAATCCTACAAAAGAAATTATGAAGTTGTACAATTTCTTGGATGATTCAATAAAATGGAACGTCACATATAGCACGTAAGATAGCTATAACACTAGCCAAAATCCATAATTTGAGCTGTGTCGTAAATTCGTATTTTTGTCAAACCGATAAGCGCAATCCCTCCCGTTCTAGCATTTTTGACTCAAAAAAAGAAAAGAAAAACCTGTCAATCAATAGGCGATTCAGCATCCTTCATCGAACACCCAACATTCGTGACAATTGGTGCAATTCGTGTCAATCCGCAAATAAACCAACGCACTATGCGTAATTATTTGGTAATAGGCCTAGGTTTGGCTGGTATTTCCTTCTGTGAAAAATCAGAAATCTTGCGCAAAAGAAAAGAACTCAAAACCAATTTTTTCCTCTCATTTGTCAATTCAAAACAGGCATCCGTCAATTTCGGTGGGCTTTTCAGTCCCGAAACCTATAGCTTCACTTACCCGCACTGAATTTATTTCAGTGTTTCAGTATCGTGCCAAAGAATCATTAAAACGGATTTACATCCTTTTTAGTTGTGTGTCAGCAACAAACAGAAATTGAATAAATTTAGAATGCTTTCAAGTTTAAATTTACTTCAAAGAATAATTTTATTAGTATTTGGAATTTGTCTTGTTCTAAACATTTATTATCAATATGATATAAAAGACGAGAAAACAATTCTTAACCCTAACCCTTGGGAAAGTTTTCCAAAAGAAGAGAATCATCAATGGATAAATGCTGGATTATTTGAATTAAGGTCTTACCAAACAGAAGTCAACTCTTTTCACAGGAATAATTTTTGGGGATTAACCTATGACATATTTTGTGAAATTAGATGCAAAGAAGAAAATCATAGTGAATTAAAAAATAGTATCAGTTCATTTTATATAAATCAATCCCTTGCAGAAGCACAATCCATTCAAAATGCAAAACATATTAAATTTCATAATACAGATTTGATTTTTTCAGAATACGCTTTCGGGGATAATATCAATTTCTACAAATCGTCAGAATATAAAGGATATTACAAGTCTAATTCCGGTCTGAATATCCAATTCCATTCATCTTATTTTACACCAAAATATATTAAGTTAAATCTTGATGATCAAACTGCAATTTGGGTAAAAACAAATCCTTTATTATTGTTCAATAGCTTTGTGGTTAGCTCGGTCTTTTTCAGTTTAGGAATCATTTTATTGTTCGCTTTGGCCATTTATGGTGGATATGAATCTTTTGTGTTTTTAATTGTTCCTTTGTTTTATTTCTCCTTTAGTGATTATTATGTATGGTTTTACTTTTTGTTCCTTTTTTGCTTAAGCATCTTCTTTAAAATAAAAATGAGAGCAATTACTGTCAAATGGCTACATCTACCATTTTTGTATTGGAAGGCTCTTCCTATAGTTTTTGTTGGACTGGTGCTATTTACTCATAAATGGGAAAAAGAATTTAGCTGGGATGGATTGTTTTTTGAATCACTGCTTGCTCTTTTTTATATGTTTATCACTTGGCTCATGGCTTATGTGAGTTCATCAAGCATCTACGCAATTTATATGTATATTTTCTGTGGAGAAAAGGATATTGATAACCTGACATTTATTGATTTTTCTTCCAATATGGATGTAGGATATGGGGGTAGACGAATTCCTTATTATGAGTCTACAATTAAGTTTAAGGGTACGATTGTTTATAATGTTAAGATGAATTATTCCTGTTGCTTTAAGGCAAAAAAGAATGAAGAAGTTAACATTTCTAAATACAGAACAGACAACAAAGGGAATTATCTATTTTACTGACAATGCCGAATATATAACCTAGGCCATGTGTAATACGATCAAATGGTAAAACCAAAAGTTCATTGCCCTTCACCCACCACCCAACATTCGTGACAATTAGTGTAATTCGTGTCAACCCGTGGACACTATATTCAACATCTACCCGAGATGCCTACTTTTGCACCATGGTTGACTATTTAGTTGTAGGCCTTGGATTGGCCGGAATTTCCTTTTGTGAAAAATTAGAAGCTGAGGGCAAGTCCTTTAGAGTAATATCTGATAATTCCCAACAAGCTTCGTTGGTTGCCGGGGGGCTTTATAACCCTGTTATTCTGAAAAGGTTTACCATGGCGTGGAAGGCCAAAGAGCAACTGGAAAAAGCAATGCCATTTTACCAAGGATTGGAAAGGAAGTTGAACGTCAAATTGGATGAGAAAATTCCTGTACTCAGAAAGTTTGCCTCTATCGAAGAGCAAAACACATGGTTTGAGGCTGCGGATAAACCTGGACTTGATTATTTCTTGTCCACTAACATCATTAAAAACGAAAACCCCAGTATTGATGCTCCTTTTGGTTTTGGTGAAGTAAAGCACACAGGGCGCATACATACAAACACTTTAATTGCTTCGTATGGCGAATACTTAGAGCAAAATGGGCTTTTGCAAAAGGAAACTTTTGATTTTTCTTGTTCTGAAGCCTTTAATGACCATATTTCCTATAAATCGATAAAAGCCAAGCAAATTGTTTTTGCCACAGGCTACGGGCTTAAAAACAGTCCCTTTTTCAACTATTTACCATTAAATGGCACCAAAGGAGAGTTACTTACCATAAAAGCCCCGGATTATAAGGAAACCAGAGTTGTCAAATCTTCGGTTTTTACCATTCCTTTGGGAGATGATTTATACTTAGTGGGAGCAACGTACAAATGGAAAGATAAAACCAATATGCCTACCGAAGATGCTAAAAATGAGCTTCTAGAAAAATTGAAAACCTTTCTCCAATGTGACTTTGAAATTGTGAACCACGTAGCGGGAATAAGACCTACTGTTGTGGATAGAAGACCTTTGGTGGGCCAACATCCGGAACACAAAAACATGTACGTTTTAAATGGTTTTGGCTCACGGGGAGTAATGATAGCGCCCTACGCTTCTGAACAATTGTTCGATTATATTGAAACGGGCAATGAACTCGACTCGGAAATCAATATCGATAGATTTACCAAAAAGTATTATTCCAATTGATTTTGTGTCTCTGGTTCGTATTTAAAAAAGAAGTTGATCCAAATATTTCTTGATAAACGAATGATTACCGGCAAAAAAACAACTAGCGTCAACACAATCGCTATAAAGGTACTTACCAGAGAAGCCCCGAAAATCACAAATGCTATTACAAAGGCCGCTGTTGCAAATGCTATCCCGACAGCATAACTTACATACATCGAACCATAAAAAAAAGAAGGCTCTATTTTGTATTTGGTATCGCAATGCGAACATCTTTCATGCATGTTAAAAAGCTGTGATAGCATATAAGGGTTCTTATTGGTGTACATGCTCTCCTGATGGCATTTAGGACAACTTCCTGTTAAAATACTGTAGAGTTTGTTTCCTTTTTTTAACATTTGCAGCGATTTTGTGCAAAATTACGGATTCGTGCACATTTGTGCAGAACATAAGCCCATATAAAATGCTAAATATCCATAACCTTTCAGTCTCTTTTGGTGGAGAATATCTTTTTGAGGAAATCGCTTTCAGATTAAATGGCGGCGATCGTGTGGGACTTATTGGTAAAAATGGTGCTGGAAAATCAACCTTGCTGAAATTACTTTCTAAAGAAATGGGCCCTGATACAGGTACTATAGCAATGGAAAAGGACATCAAGATTGGTTTTTTAAAGCAGGATATTGATTTTGAACACGGAAGAACCGTTTTGGAAGAATCATATCAGGCATTTCATGAAATCAAGAGCCTGGAGTTAAAGCTCGAACAGATTAACCAAGAACTTGCCGAGCGAACGGATTATGAAAGTGACGGCTACAATCAGTTGATGGTAGATTTGACTGACATTACGCATCGTTATGAAATTTTGGGTGGATATAACTACCAGGGAGATACGGAAAAGGTTTTATTGGGGCTGGGTTTTAAACGAGGCGATTTTGACAAACTCACTGATACTTTTTCCGGTGGATGGCGGATGCGTATCGAATTGGCAAAACTTTTATTGCAAAACAACGATGTGCTGCTGTTAGATGAGCCTACCAACCACTTGGATATCGAATCCATTATTTGGTTGGAACAATTTCTAAAAAACTATTCTGGTGCCGTGGTAATCGTATCCCACGACAAAATGTTCTTGGATAATGTGACTAACAGAACTATTGAAATATCCTTGGGTAGAATTTACGATTACAACAAGCCCTATTCAAAATTCCTAGAGCTTAGAAAGGAAATCAAGGAACAGCAACTGAATGCCCAGAAAAACCAGGAAAAACAAATTCAGCAAACCGAAAGGCTCATTGAAAAGTTCCGTGCCAAGGCCACAAAAGCCTCAATGGCGCAATCCCTGATTAAAAAACTGGACAAAATTGAACGTATTGAGGTCGATGAAGAGGACAATAGCGTTATGAATGTCCGTTTTCCTGTGTCCATAACACCTGGTAAAGTGGTGGCCGAATTGGAAGAACTTTCCAAAAGTTACGGACCAAAAGAAGTGCTTACAGGAATAGATTTGTTGGTTGAGCGTGGCAGTAAAACGGCATTCGTGGGTCAAAACGGGCAAGGGAAGACCACTTTGGCCAAGATTATGGTCGGTGAATTGGACTACACGGGAAACTTAAAGATTGGGCACAACGTTCAAATAGGCTATTTTGCCCAAAATCAGGCTGAATACCTTGATGGAGGCAAGACCATTTTGGATACCATGATCGATGCCGCCAACGAAAGTAACAGGAGTAAGGTAAGGGATATTTTAGGATCCTTTTTGTTTAGGGGAGATGAAGTAGATAAACAGGTAAAAGTACTTTCCGGGGGAGAGCGTAACCGATTGGCTCTAGCCAAAATGCTTTTGCAGCCCTTCAATGTTTTGGTAATGGACGAACCTACCAACCACCTTGATATCAAATCTAAAAATGTATTGAAACAAGCTTTGCAAAAGTTTGAAGGTACTTTGATATTGGTTTCGCACGACCGTGATTTTCTACAGGGGTTGACGGATAGGGTATACGAATTCAAGGATGGGAACATCAAAGAATACCTCGGTGATATCGACTTTTATTTGGAGCAACGTAAAGCTGAGGATTTTAGAAAAATCGAAAAGGGGGACAAAAAAATTCAACCCAAAGCAGAAACAAGCCCAAAACAAAATGATTATCAAGCGCAAAAGAAGATAAAGTCCCTTAAGAACAAATTAAGTGGATTGGAAAAGAAAATTGCGCAACTGGAAAAGGACATAGCCACTATTGACCATGAGATGCTCATGGATTACGATGCCACTATAGCAAAACCCGGCTTTTTTGATGATTATCAGGGCAAAAAGGTAGTGTTGGAGACTTTGATGGAAGATTGGGAAAAACTCTCTGAGGAGCTGGAACAGCTGGATTAAGCTTGAGAATAAGTCCGTACACCACACTTTTGGACACATTTACAACATAATTTCAGGGATACACTAAATTAATTTGTAAACCCCTTGATTCCATCCTTAATTTGTAGGTAAATTCTTATATATTGAATTTGCAACCTCTATGAAACTGACCATTTTAACGTTTTTGTTCTTGCTGATTACCGGAGTTGGGTTATCAAATGCGGAAATTTCACAAAAGGAGAAAAGTGCATTGATAGAACTGTTCCAAAGTACTAATGGAAAAAGTTGGAGTACACCATGGGACCTAAATGCCCCGGTGCATACTTGGAAAGGAATTAAGTTGGTCGATGGTCATGTGGTAGAAATAAATCTGTTCAGAAACAATTTGGCGGGAACATTACCGGAAAGTTTGGGGAGGCTGAGATATCTCACTCATTTGAACTTGGCATTCAATAATATTACAGGGGTTTTGCCAAAAGACATTGTAAAGCTCAAAAGACTCAGAGTGCTCAGATTGGAAATGAATCGCATAAAAGGTTCTTTACCTGTTGGAATAGGACAGCTTCAAGAACTTGAGGTGTTTTCCATGTTCAATAATTTTCTCAACGGGTCAATTCCACCAACATTTGGAAATCTGACAAATCTTAAAGAATTGAACCTGTCCAGCAACAACCTCAAAGGAATCATTCCAAATTCAATTGGAAATTTGACCAAGCTGGAAGCGTTGGGGCTTTTTGAAAATAACCTTGAAGGGTCTATTCCCGAGGAAATGGGAAAATTGGGCGAGTTGCGCGAGTTGGTATTGGCAAATAATCAATTGGGTGGTGAAATCCCTGCTGAATTCAGCCAGTTGGCGAGCCTTAAGATTCTACAGATTCAAAATAATCGGTTTGATTCTTATACAGGACTCAGACAAATGAACACAAAACAATTTTTGGTCTTTGATACCGATGAGAAGACTTTAAATCCAAAATTCAACGATATACAGCTTCAACGTACCCGCATGGCGGATACAAAATTTGAAGATGATGACGATAATGAGTAGTTAGTTATACTTTAGTTTGTTTGGTTTGGGGATACAGGCGTGTATCCCCTTTTTTTGTGTTTATAAATAGCACGGCAGCGCAACAATTTATGAAATATTTAACCTATTTCACATCATTGAGCCAATAGCTTTGCAAAGCTAATTCTCTCCAACAATGCGCAAGTTGATTATTTCCGTCATAGTGGGCGGTCTCATTATTTTTGGGTCTATATATTTTGCTGGGCTCATAGCCGGAAGCAAAAAAGACAGAAGGCCAAAATCCCAAAAAGTTGTAAAGACAGTTTTTGTTGATACTGTAAAAAATGGTACAATTCCTATTATTATTCCGGCCAATGGTAACCTAAAGGCGAAAAGAAGGGTCGAATTATTTTCAGAGGTCCAAGGCGTTTTTAGGTCGGGAAGCAAGTTGTTTCGGACAGGACAGGAATATAATGCCGGACAAACATTGATTCGTATCGACGCCAATGAATATTATGCCAGTGTACAATCGGCAAAAAGTAACCTATACAATTTGTTGACATCCATTATGCCGGACCTACGATTGGATTATCAAGAGGTCTATCCAAAATGGCAAACCTATCTCAATAGTTTCGATTTGAACAAAACTACGCCCAAGTTACCCAAAATGGACTCGGAGAAAGAGAAATTCTTTATTTCTGGAAGGGGAGTGATGAGCAGTTATTACAATGTAAAAAACTTGGAACAACGTTTATCTAAATACACCATTTCTGCACCCTTTAAAGGGGTGTTGACAGATGCGTTGGTGACTGAGGGAACTTTAATACGTTCTGGGCAAAAACTGGGTGAATATATCAATACCGGTGTTTATGAATTGGAAGTTTCTGTAAGTAAGACTTTTGGCGATTTCTTAAAGGTTGGAAAGCAAGTAGAGCTATTCAATTTGGATAAGAGTCAAACATATATGGGAAAAGTAACCCGCGTAAATGGAAGGGTAGACCAGACTTCACAAACCATTACGGTTTTCATTGAAGTTAGCAATAGCGACCTAAAAGAAGGGCAATATTTGGAAGCCAAACTAGAGGCGAGGGAAGAACCTAATGCCATAGAGATTGACCGTTCCCTGTTATTGGAGAACAACCAAATCTTTGTGGTCAGAGATTCCATTCTTGATCTGATAGATGTGAAACCGGTTTATTTTACAGATAAAAAGGTGGTCTTAAAGAATGTTCCAGATAGTGAGGTTATCGTTGCCAAGGTGATGACAGGTGCCTATGAGGGTATGTTGGTCAAGATTTTTGACGGGACAAAACCTCCTAAAAAAGCGAAATCGTGAAAAAGGTCATTTCCTATTTTATAAAATACCATGTTGCGGTGAATGTGATTATCATCGCATTCTTCATTTTTGGACTTGTAGGGGCCTTTTCGTTGAAATCCTCCTTCTTTCCTTTGGTGGGATCTAAGAATGTTCTGATCAACGTAACATACCCTGGGGCTTCCCCTCAGGAAGTGGAGGAAGGCATCATACTAAAAATTGAAGATAACCTAAAGGGGCTTCAAGGTGTGGAACGTGTTACTTCTACCTCAAGGGAAAATAGTGGTTCCATCAATGTTGAGATTGAAAAAGGAAGGGATATTGACTTTATGCTATTGGAAGTCAAAAATGCAGTCGATAGGGTGCCGACCTTCCCAACCGGAATGGAACCTTTGGTAGTTTCTAAGTTGGAACCTGTAAGGCCTACGATTTCCTTTGCTGTAAGCGGCGAAAATATTCCACTTACTACTCTAAAACAAATTGGACGTCAAATAGAAAATGATCTTAGAGCTATTGATGGAATTTCTCAGATTGACATTTCTGGCTATCCCGACGAAGAGATTGAAATTGCTGTTGATGAAAACCGCCTTTTGGCCTTTGATGTTTCGTTCAATGAGGTAGCCCAAGCTGTTTCAAATGTCAATATTCTGGTTACAGGGGGAAACATCAAGACAAATGCTGAGGAATATTTGATTCGCGCCAACAATCGGTCCTATTACGGTGATGAACTATCTAATGTAATTGTTAGGGCGGACGCCAGTGGAAAAACAATCCGGTTAAAAGATGTTGCCACGATTCGTGACCGCTTTTCTGAAACACCAAATGCTTCCTATTATAACGATGGTTTGTCGGTTACAGCAACTGTGACAAGTACCAATACGGAAGATTTGATTGGTTCGGCCGAAAAAGTAAAGGAATATATATCGGATTTCAACCAAAAATACACCAATGTCCATTTAGATGTGGTACGCGACCTTTCCAAAACATTGACACAACGTACCGACTTACTTACCGAAAATGCTATTGTGGGAATGATTTTGGTACTGATCTTTCTTTCATTGTTCCTAAATACCAGATTGGCATTTTGGGTGGCGTTTGGCTTGCCCGTAGCATTTTTGGGGATGTTCATTTTTGCTCCCATGTTCAATGTGACCATCAATGTATTGTCGCTGTTCGGGATGATTATTGTAATAGGTATTTTGGTTGATGATGGGATTGTCATTGCAGAAAACATCTATCAACATTACGAAAAGGGAAAAACCCCGATAAGGGCAGCAATTGACGGGACCATGGAGGTGATTCCACCGATTCTTTCAGCAATCATCACAACTATTTTGGCATTTTCAATCTTCCTTTTTTTGGATGGTCGAATAGGGGATTTCTTTGGGGAAGTGTCGGTAATAGTAATGTTGACGTTGATAGTCTCATTAGTGGAGGCGTTAATCATTCTGCCGGCGCACTTGGCGCATTCCAAAGCATTACAACCACAAAAAGAAGGGCCAAAATCGAGTATTGGACAAGCTTTTGCAAAACTTAGAATCATCAACAAAAAGGGTGATCAGGCCATGGCTTGGATGCGGGACAAATTATACAGTCCTGCTCTACGATTTGCACTGGATTATAAATTGTTGACGTTCGCACTGTTTTTTATGGCTTTGGCCTTGACTTTTGGGTCTATTGGGGGCGGTATCATTAGAACCTCTTTTTTCCCGAGGATAGCAAGTGACCGGATTCAGGTTGATTTGCAAATGCCCAATGGAACCAATGAAAAGGTCACAGATTCCATCATAAGTGTGATTCAAGAAAAAGCTAAAATCGTTAATGAAGAGTTGACCGAAGAGTATTTGAAAGGGACAGATAAAGAACTCTTTCAAAACATGCTCAAGAATGTAGGCCCGGGCTCGTCAACGGCATCACTGGTAATCAATTTACTCCCAGGGGAGGAACGCCCTGATGAAGTTGTAGCAAATTTGGTGACAGGAAGATTACGGGAATTGGTCGGCCCGGTCATTGGTGTGGAAAATCTTATTTACGGATCTGGAGGAAATTTTGGGGGAGATCCCGTTTCCGTGTCGCTTTTAGGGAACAATATAGCCGAGCTCAAAGCAGCAAAAGCGGAGTTAAAGACTGCAATGTTGAACAATGCCCTATTAAAGGATGTGGCGGACAATGACCCAGCCGGAATCAAGGAAATTCGATTGAAACTTAAAGAAAATGCTTATTTACTGGGTCTTGACCTTCGAACAGTAATGAATCAGGTAAGGGCAGGATTTTTTGGAACGCAGGCGCAACGCTTCCAACGTGGACAAGATGAAATTCGCGTTTGGGTACGTTATGATCGAGAAAACAGATCTTCGATAGCAGATTTGGACGAAATGCGCATTTTGGCACCCAATGGTGAACGCATTCCGTTGAAGGAGATAGCGAACTATACCATCGAACGGGGAGATGTGGCAATCAATCATTTGGACAGTCAAAGGGAAATCCAGGTTTCATCCGACTTAACCGACCCGAATACCACTAGCGGTACGGATGCCATGACATGGATAAAAGATGAGGTGATGCCAGATATTCAATCTAAATACCCCTCGATTACACCCTCTTACGAAGGACAAAATAGGGAAGCAAACAAACTTTTGGATTCACTCACCTTTGTTGGCCTTTCGGTGTTGCTCTTAATTTATATCACCATAGCGTTCACTTTTAGAAGTTTCAGTCAACCGCTATTGTTGATATTATTGGTGCCGTTTAGTTTGACAGCTGTAGCCTGGGGACATTGGTTTCATGGCTTTCCAATCAATATTTTGTCCATGTTGGGAATTATTGCGTTAATCGGAATCATGGTGAATGATGGCCTTGTACTCATTGGTAAGTTCAACATCAACCTAAGAAATGGCCTTAATTTCGACGAAGCTTTGTACGAAGCAGGACGTTCCCGCTTCCGTGCAATATTTTTAACTTCTGTCACTACCATTGCCGGCCTGGCACCATTACTTCTGGAAAAAAGTAGACAAGCTCAATTCTTAAAGCCCATGGCCATTTCCATAGCTTACGGAATAGGCTTTGCTACCGTGCTCACTTTGTTGATGTTGCCCTTGTTTCTTTCGTTTGGAAACCACGTGAAAGTTTTGGCAAAAAGAGCATGGACAGGCGAAAAGGCTACCCGGGAAGAAGTGGAGCGTGCCATAAAGGAACAGAACGAAGAATTGCATATGTTGGAAGAAGGTACGCATCAGTCCAATGGGAGTGCAAGTAATGGTGAACTGAAACAAGAATCTTCAAAAGCTTTAGAAGAAACAATAGAATGAGAAGTACTTTTTATATCCTATCCCTTGTTTTTCTGACTCAAATATGTGTTGCACAAGCTCAAGATAAATTGCTTCCAAAAGAAGAGGCAATAGCTTTGGCGTTGGAGCAAAATCTTGGAATACGGGTTGCAAAAAACACCCTAAAAATAAACGAAAACAATGCCAGTATCCTAAATTCTGGGTATTTGCCCACGGTTACTGCCAATGCAGGCGGAAGCATTGATCGACAAAACACAGAAGGACAATTCGCAAGCGGGGATTCCCGAACTGCCGAAGGAGTAGAAACTAGGCGATATAATGCTTCTGTGAACGTTAATTATACGCTTTTTGATGGATTGAACCGCCATTATAGTTACAAAAGCTTTCAAGAACGCTCAAAGCAATCTGAATTGGAAGTCAGGCAAACTATTGAAAATACCATTTTACAACTGTTCTCTGTGTATTATGAGGCTGCACGGCTTACAGAGAACACCAAAAACTTGGAGCAAGCGCTGGAGATTTCAAAGGACAGGTTGAAAAGAGCCCGTTTTCAATTTGAATATGGACAAAATACAGGACTGGATGTGTTGAATGCCGAAGTGGACATCAACACCGACAGTATAAACCTGTTGAATTCGCAGCAGCAATTGCGCAATACGATGCGAGATTTAAATCTTGTATTGAACCAAGATTTGACGGCACAATTTGTAACGGATACCACGGTTAATTTCGTTCCTGGGCTGCAAATGGAAAATATGCACAACGATGCCAAACAGAACAATATTCGATTGCAATTGGTAGAAAAGGATATGAATATTTTAAGGTATGATGTAAAGGCCGCCAAAAGTGTCTTCTTGCCAACAATTGGGCTTACTGGTACATATGGATGGAATGAATCCAATAATAATAGCCCCTTAGCTTTCTTGATTCAAAATACTTCGACAGGATTGACAGGTGCTGTAAACTTGTCGTGGAATATTTTTGATGGCGGACGGGGCATTACTGGAATAAAGAACGTTAAAATTGGTTATGAGAACCAAGAATTACTGAAAAAACAAACCGAATTGGAGGTAGAACGGGATATTAGAAATGCCTGGGACAGTTATACCAATGCCCTGTATGTTTTTGAGGTACAGGAAAAAAACCTTCAGACCAATCAGGACAATTTTAATCGTACCAACGAAAAGTATAAATTGGGCCAAGTGACCTCTATAGAGTTTAGACAAGCACAATTAAATCTGCTCAATGCTGAATTGGCGAAAAGTCAGGCCAAATACAGCGCTAAATTGGCAGAACTTCAAATGCTTCAGGTAAGTGGACAATTGTTGAATGTGGAGTTTTGACCCATGTTTGAGTACTTTTTTCAATGCCCTTACTGGACGAGCTTCAAAGTTACATATTGAATTTGGGGAGAAGGAATTCACCGCAGCGCTTCACGGTATGTAAAGAGTGTAATGCACTATGCCAAAATAATGGGTATTCAGGCTTGTTCGAGAGGACTTCGACATAGTTTTGCCGTATATGCCGTTTCTAGGGCGCCTCTTACAATGGTAAAAAAATGGCTCGGTCACGCTAAATTAGAAACTACCGAAATCTACCTGAATGTTATTGGTCATGAAGAAAGAGAAATAGCCAAAAGGATTTGGCAGTAATTATTGCAAAGAAGATTTACTACTGTCATCTGTTCATAAGCAACTACACGAGCTCGAGGAAAACCTGATACAAATGGACGGTTTGATGAAAGCGTTGCAACAGGTTTTACCTGATGGCGAAGTACATAATACTGTGGCCGATGCTCTTGAGCAAAGATTAGAGTGCTTTCAAAAACAATTTTACCATCATTGGGAAACGTTATCTGGTCAAGAAAGGGATTAGAGAATGCGTTTTTGCTTATAGCATTCTGGATTTGATAAATTTGATATTGGTCTTGGTCACACCATGATTAGATGCCAAATTTTCCCATTGGCTGAGCGAATGTTTGGTCTGCTCTATGATTTCTTCAATTTTTTTCTTTTTCAAATTTGCCTCTGCGCCCAACCTAATCAAGTGTTCCGGAGTAGGGGATTGTCCTTCACCCATCACCATGGTACTTTGATGTCCTCTAGGGCCGGATGAAAAGGTTAAATCGTAAGCTGGGGAGAATTTCCATTCCCCTTTGGCATCCATCAAGAATGAAAAGTTCTTTCCATGGTCGTCACGGTTATGTGACAGGACGTTAAAGACCGCCAGTCTGTACATTTTTTCCACTTCACGAATGTCTTGGGTCAATACGCCCGTCAGGGTGAGCAAATCTTCATAATCCAGGGAGGGAACCCTGAAATTGGAATGCAGTACACCGCTTGCCGTATGGACATGTAATTTTTGATTACCGTTTCTGTCAAAACGCTGCGTGGCAAAATAACCGGCCCCTTTTTTGGCCCCAAACAAGTGAACAGGCATCATTTCAATGCCTGCTTCCTTGGCCATAAGGGCATAGACATATTCAATGGCACCTGCATCCGTTCCATCATTGCTATTGGCAAATTTGACGAGCCAATGCTCATAACCATCAATCAGAGTATGTTTACCGGAAACAATGTTCTCTTTTGAAGCATCCAGCCCGATCAGTGCTTTGGGCCGCGCACCGGCAGAAGAACCGTTCAAATCAAATAGTTCTTGTAAAACCTCACTTGCTCCACCTTCCAGAACATCTTGTGTCTGCTGTGAAAGGATATCAAGGTCAACGGCCCCATGTTCCTTTTCCAAATTGGAATGATCCGGTTCGTAGACAAGCGCACCGAGCCCGCTCATCCCTACATGGGCCAAACGGTCCAGTGGCGTAAAATCCTCCGGCAATAGATTTTGGCTGCGTACATACCTGTCGAAAAGCAACCTGCCCCAACCATCGGGCAAGCTATCGTTAAAGACACCGGGCAAGCCCTCAAAAGGCCTATGATCGAAAACTTGAAGTCCGCTGTCCAAAGGGAGTTTTAAGGGGGATATTTCCAAACCTGAGCGAAGAAAGCTGGTATCATATTCAAAATATATCTTGCCCTCCCTTTCGGCCAAACGGCCAACAGGTATCACATCAGTATCAAACTGAAGCCCTGCCTTTAATTCTTCTATGGAGATATAACTGCTCATTCGCGCCAGCCCCGTTTAGGTTTCTTTTCCTGTTTTTTATCCAAGACCTCATCAATGGACGAAAACTCGTTTTCCAAAGGCTGTGTTGCTTCAATAAGTTTTTCCAAGCGCCCCAGTGCCATGGCGATCTTGAAAAAAGACTCAAGCGAGATCACTCCTTTTTGCTCAAACTTTTTCAAAGATGCATAGCTTACACCTGAACGCTCGGATAATCCTTTTTGGGTATATCCTTTTTCAAGTCGAAGTGCCCTGATATTTTGAGCGACCTTGTTTTGTGCTTTTTTTGATGTAATAAGTGATATCATAATAGCAATAATATTCAAATATAATCATTAATTGCTATTATAGAGGTATTTATAAGTAAAAATCAAGAAATTTGATATTGAGAAAGCCAATCGATTTTTTCTTTTTTGCAAATTGGCTATATATTTGTCCTTGAGGACTTTCAAAACAAAATACTCCCCCCCCTGATAAGCTTTTAGAAAGTCTTGCGACCACAAAGCAATGGGATTTTCCGTAGCCGATAAACTAAAAAACGAAATAAAGAAAAGCTCAAAACCACAGGAGGTAGTTTATTATTTCTATGCAACTGAAGAGGCATATGAAATGTATAAAACCTCATTGGATGGTTTGTTGCAATCACCATGTATGGACTTTATGGTCGGTCAATACATTTCATCGGAGTTGAGAAATCCCGAGATTGATGAAGAGGTGTTTGATGTTGAAAGATACGCCATCATAACCCAAACAGAATACGGCAGGCTCCATCTAAATATTTGTCACAAGGTCAAGGAAAATGTCTTGGGCCCAGCATTGACTAGGCACAAAAAGTGGCATGAGCTTCAGGAAAAGAATGAAAATAGCAAAAATCCAAAGTATTAAGTTAAGGACATTTTGTGAAATTCGACCTTGCGTTTACTGACATTACTCATGAATATGTTTACAAAAGCTAACCCCATACCTGTTTGCCCTTACTTATGAAGAAAATCATTTCTTCTTTACCCTTTGTGAGATTCTTGAGCCATAGTGCCGGATTTCCTGGAATCGTGTATTTCAAAACATCTGATTTTGCACGTTGTTTACCTAGGGATTTCCATTCATCAGCCCAATAAAAAAGTTCATAGGTATCTCCCTTTTCTATAGTGTTAAAGGAGCTTCGGAACATATAGCTAATTTTGGAAATTTGTTCAGGCTTATTTAAATCCAGACCAATCCAAAATGGTCCGTCATAATTGAAATTTGTTCGGATATTTTCATCAAATACATTTTCTAAGATTCCTATATCGTGATTAGTATTTGAAATAGGTGTGCCACACAACAAGTTTCCGTCTCTGCCATGAAAAGACAGTTCAGCTATTCCGTTTCCTCTTTCAGCTCCAAACCCTATTCCCTTTGTTGTATAATATCTTACAAACCTAAATTTATCATTTTTCTCAACTCTAGTGGTTTCGAAGCGACTTGGCAAATCATTTATCTTGAACAAGGTTGTATATTTCTTAAAATCTTTATCATTTGAAGCTTGGAACTCGGCATCTTGCATGGCCATTGCAAAAGCCATTTCTCCGTCGTTTAATCCCACCTTTCTGTATAACGCCACTTTATGAGGTTTGTCCGTATCGGCTTTCAAAACATCAACTATTCCATTATCATTTAGGAATACGGGTGGAGCCGCAGGAACATAACGGTTGTTTTTATAATAAGCCGGAAGGTAAATATTCCTCACTCCCATATCCATGAAAGATGCTTTCCCTTTTTTTATCTTGCTAACAGCAACGGCATTCCATTTTTTAGAACCGTTGTCAAAATGACATAAATATAGGTGGGTTATCCCATCCAGAGAACTATCCAATGCTATCTCAATTTTGTGGGATGGAATTTGTGAAATCCCGGTAACATCTTTGATGTCTCTTCTCTGGAAGAAAGGCGGAATATTTTTTTTTGGATAATCTTCAGGGAAAATTGAATTGTTTATGCCATAGGTCATCATGTAGACTTTAGCAACTTTAAATGAGCTCAAATACACCGAATTGAAAACACTGGAGGCTTTAGTTGGGTTGGTTTCTGTTCCTTGAAAATCCACTAGGCGTTTATCCTTATCCAAAATAACGTTCCATGAATGTCCACCGAATTCGGTGACCTGAGCTACAGGGATACCTTGTGAACGCATGGCATAGGTAGTAAGGTTTCCCATGTCATAACAAGTTCCTACCTTTGCATCATAAAGCTCGCTGAGAGGAAGATCTGGATAATCTGACATTGAGGCCCAATCATTCCTGAACCATTTAAGGCTATCGTTCATAATTTGTGCCAGTCGAACCAGATTCCTTTTATCATCCTCTTTTAAGTCATTCAACCAACTGTACTTTTCATGCTGTGCTTTACGCCAATTTTCCAGTGGTTCATTAGTTCCTCTATAGGGTAAAACAAACTCACAAAACTCATCGAAGGAAAGGTGTTGAGCCCAAGGTTTTACCCTCCATATATTAAAAGCGTGGTCTATGTTTTCAATTAGGAAATTGGATGTGATTACTTCGACGTCCCGTATTTTAGGTAATTCCGACATATTTAATTTTCCATGCACTTGGCACAACGAATCCCAGTAACTTTTAACGCTGAACTTGCCAGGCATTGATGTGCTAGTGTTTGTCATTACCTCTATTCCCACATTGTACGCTGAATCCAGTGCTGATAGGATTTTTCTGTGCGGCCCTATTTTTGAATGGTCATATGAATATTTGTTGACCATATTTTTTATGAGGAACTGTGCCGCCTTTAGTTTTAGACTGTACTTGGGTTTTTCGTAGTAGGCAATGACCTTTTCTAGTTCTTTACGATTCTTTCCGGCCAATTCAAAGGCATTTTTCAATGTGTTTTCTGTATAGTCCTTTTTACATGAATACAGCAGAAATAAGAAAATGCTAACGAGTACTAATGGAATGACTCTTTTCATAAATCTGGTTCTTATGGAAATCATATTTTTAAAATATTAAGATGAAATTTTATCTTTTGTTATAGCTTTTCCCATGATTAGGTTGTCATCTTAAACGTTCATGACCGTTGAACAATTGGGTATTATATTTTTCATGTAAGTTTTGGTAAAAATTTCTGGATATAGTATCGTCTACTTTGCCATAGTAATCTATAAAGTACTTGAAGATTTCTTGATGCGGGATTGAAGGAGCCGCATAATATAATAAGTCATTTGGAATATAGGTATTTGTAATTGTCCTTAAACCGGACAAGACCCTATTTTTTTCATATGAACTAGAAGTCACATAACCATAAGCGTGTAGTGCGTCCTTATAAAGTAGTATTATACTGTTTTCGTCATTTCCAAGTTTGCCAATGAAACGTGCTTGATACAATTTTGGTAAAAAATCTCCATTACTTAAAAAAATGGCTTTTTTGTATAAATTTTTTGCTACTGATGTATCCCTATTTTCTTCTAAATATGCAAGATATGTCCATGCTCTATAGAGATTGGGAAGTTCTGCGGTAACTTCACGCAATAATTTCCTAGAATTTTCAGGATTTTCTTTCAACAGTAATCTTGCTAAACGTGCTTTTAGGATTGGATTATTATCTTGCTCTATAACTTGTTTAAGCCCTTCGATAGCTTCTTTTTTTGCTGACAAAGCCGTTTCAGGATACTTATGTGAAATTTCTTTGTAGAAAGGAGATTCCAAAACGTCTGGAGAATATCTGAGCACCTTACTCAAGTTGGATTTAATATTTGTGTGATTGTTGTTTTGAAGATCAAATAATATTTTGCTTATTCGATATGTACTGTTATAGGGGTTTAATTCGAGGGATTTTTTAAAGTACATTTCAGAACTGTCTTTTTGATTCAAAGCAAGGTGGATCCAACCCATGTTATGGAGGCTTTCGTCATCGAATGGATTTGACCTTAGCACAGTCATCAAGTATTTTTTTGATAGGCTTAAAGTGTCTTTTTCAAGGACATTAAACTCTAAGATATTTGGGTGTCTACATGAGAGTTTCATTTGTAGTGCTTTTTTCGAAAGGATAAATGCTTTGTGTTTGTTTAAAACAATGTTATTTGGTTCAATTTCTAAGGCTTTGTTCAAAGAATTGTTGGCAGTCAGTTTTTCTTCTTTTTTGTATAAGTCAACAAATAAGTTATTGGATTTATTTAATTTAGTACTTCGTATATGAATATGTGCTATGCATAAAGCCATACCTAGCACTATGGTTAACAGTCCAGCATTTAACGGTTTGGACAATTTGATTTTTTTCAATTCAATATCATATGGAATTAGAAGAAAAACTAGATGAAAAAACAAAAGATAAACAGCGTTGTCACTAAACAAAGAGGAAAAAGTCAAATCTCGTACCAAAAAAACTACCAAACCGGAAAAAATGAGTGTCAACTCTAGTTTTTCTTTTTTGGTTCTGTTCTTATTTCTTATGCCTCTTGAAATTATTAGAGCACAAATCACAAATAGGGAAAGATAGGCAACAAAACCTAGGATCCCTTTTTCAATTAATAATTGTAGATAAGTGTTGTCGGTCTTTGAGGAAAATGCTGAATCTTCGGCCACAAATGGTCTTGTATCCCTTGCTAAAATAAAATTACCATTCCCCCAACCACTAATAGGTTTGTCTTTAACGAATTGAAATGAATGCTCCCAACGATCAATTCTTCCGGAAGTACTTCGCTGCTGAGAAGAGGTTTTGTTAAAGGCAAAAGTGGTCGTCACAGAATCTCTTGTAACGGGAATAAGAAAAATTACCACAGAAACAATAAAAACACTAAAGACTAATGGTGCTTTCTTACAATTTTTAAAACCTAGATAACCGGATAAGATAACAAATAACGATAAGCTTATATAAACTCCTCTCGAGAAAGAAACAAAGATGCAGAAAACATTTAGCGATAAAATCAAAAATGTAAATAACTTATATTTTAGTTCTACCTCCCTATAAGATTGTATTGTGTTATGTGCAAGCAATAGGATTAGTACACTTGCCCATAAGTTATTCAGGTGCCCAATTGGAGTGTATAAATTTTTGAAATTTACTAATTTGCTGAAGCCAACGTTTGTCAGGCTCATCTTGAAGTAAAGAAAAGATAGAATATTAAGTATAAAAAGAAAAAAACTTAGTAAAGTAATGGCTTTTACAATTTGAAACCTTATCTGTTTTTTTTTTTTGATTAAGTACTTGTATAAAAAAAACAGCAGGACTAAAATCAAAGGCCTTGAATACAAGTCGATGCCAAAAGATGTATAAGGGGAGTTACAATAGGTGAAAATCTGGCTTAACAATATAAGGAATAGAGCCAAATCCAAAAGAGTTATGGAATACGTCTTATTGCTCAAAACAATGTTGTTTAAACAAAATGCATTACTAAGAAACAGAACACAAAAGGTGTGGCATAGGCGATACTTCTAGAATAGTTTAGGTTTTCATCATTTTTTTTAAGGATAAGAATAAAAAGAATAATTCCTATTGAGGCAAAAAGAATATCACTCAGGCTGTTTAAGAACTTAAAAGATGACTCATTGCCTATTATTGAAACAAGCTCAACTTCAGATGAGATGTTCTTGATTTTAGTTGAATATATTACCGTTATAATAAATTTAGATAGTTCTCCAACCAAGAAAGTATAAATCAATACAGTTGAAGCTCTTTTAAAAGCTTTTAGAGTTGCAGCTTTTTCTTTAAATATCCCGGATATTAGATGTGAGGCGGATACAGACAAAATGAGAAGTATGCTGAAAAAAAAGGTGCCGATTCCCAAAGTGGTATATGACCCAATCCTAACCAAGTTTGAATTGTCCAGCGTCGCAGAATTTAATATGATTTCTGCTTTAATGATTCCGATAATTAATATCACAATTGCCGTTATGAAGATTTGATTTATTAACTTTTTTATATTTATCATGGTAACAAAATTTGTTGGGTGTTAGTTTTGGTCTATATATTTTTGAGATATATAAAATTGCGAATGAAGTCTCTTCCTCATTTTAAAACCAAGAAGTATTGGAGATATATGTTGTGACACCAATCGTTAAGCTCAATAAAAAAATTCCAAAAACTCTATATCCTTTGGTTATATCTCTAAATGATATAATGAATACTATGTTTGCTAGGAACAGTATGAATAATTCGGAGACACTATTGTAAAAAAACCAGTCCGTATTATAAAGTTGACTTTGGAATGTAGTGTCAATGTCAATATCGGGTAATTCTTTGCTAAGGTAAAATACAACTAAAAACACTTTAATAAACTCTCCTGACATCAAAACGTAAATAAAATTTTGATAAGATTTGGAAAATTCATTCAACTCAATTGAGCCTGTAAAAATTTCAGAAAATTTAATGGCATCGAACATCAATATGCAAACTAGGGCGATTAATCCCAAAACTATACAGGAAACAAGCAAACTAATTAACATAGTTGTGTAACTAGCAAAAGTTGCAATGTTCTTTACGTCATCATTAAAAAAATTTAGTATTAAATGGTTTTTTGCTGCACCACAAACTAAAGACGTTAATCCGAAAATCAATATTGTTTTCACAATTTCGGATAAAGATTTTCTTGGCATATGGCTTATAGGTTAGTTTCTATTATTGCTGAAAAAACAAGCAGAATTATTGGCAAAAAAAAACTTGATAATTTGGGTAACAAACTCAAGATTAACATTTCACCTTTTAATATTGTTTTAAGAATAGTAAAGCCTTTAAACCCAATACTTCCAAACAAAAGTAGACTGATTATCTCTGTTGGACTGTGTAATAAGCCATACAGGATTTTTGAATATGGCATTTCTAGTGATATACAATTATTGATGATTTCTGAAAGAATATAGCCATTCCAGACAAAAATAATTGCTGAGATGATTCCCCCGCTTAAAAGACCTCCTATTGAAATTAAAAGTCCTACTTGTAAATTGGTAAGCAAAATATTTTGATAATTGTGCTCTTGCTCAAAAATCACAATTTTATCGGTGGGTTTATTACTTGTATTTGGGTTAAGGTCATCTTGTTTTTTTGGCAGATTATACGATAAAGTTGAACTTAAAGCACCAATCAACCAAAAGGCAATTCCGACACAAATAAAGAATTTGCGCTCCTTCATAAACTGTGAATGTGTTCAATCCTTTTAGATAAAGGAGGGTGAGTTGGACCGCCTTTTGCTACACTTCCGTCAGAAAGTTCATCTAATTTTTCTAAGCATGTTATTATACTTTCTTTTCCAACCACGGATGCTGCATAACCATCCGCTTCGTATTCGTGTTTTTTTTGTGCTTTAGTTGTCAACATCCACATGAACAACCCATAAAACAATGCGCCGTGAAAACCTCTAATAAGATGAACGTAAGTTGGGTATTTATCTATAACTAAATCGGTGTAAAAAGAAGTTGTATATCCAACTAAAAAAACAAATAGAGTTACTAGGTAAAGTTTAAGTAAATGCTTTTTTTTATGGTGTCCTACTTCATGGGCAATTAGAGCTCCAAGATTATTTTCACCCATATCTTCTATCAAATCTTTGCTTATTATAACAGCTTGCGTAAACCGGAGAACTCCTAAAGCATATGCATTTTTAAAATTTTCATTGGTCACAAACAATTTGTATTTTCCAAGGATATCTTGATATTTTTGCTCAATCAAAGGCATTTTATAAAGCCCTTTTCCTCTAATAATAAGTATGGGTTGAATAGAAAACCAATAAGCAGGAATAACGGACAAAATAACAAATACAAAAACGTTAAAATAGATAGTATTCAACTTTAATTCTGAAAAATACTCTAAGGCAAAAATTATAAAGTAAAAGAGTATTGAAAGTATGGCCAAATCGGCTAGAATAATCTTTCTATTAATAATATCTGGACTTTTGAGCTTTCCCTTTGAAAAGAAAAAAATAAACAGATTTACCAGAATATATAGGGCGCTTAGTGAAACAGATATAGCTACCGTTTTCATATAAAAAAATCCTTGTTTAGTATTTTTTAATCAATTGACGAACTAGGAGTTCAAGTTATCTTTTTGAAATTAAAAAGGAAGGACTTTTTTAGTCCTTCCTTTTCAAGAGCCGTTTTAAAGTGCTCCTATACCAGCACCTATGGCAGTTCCAATTCCAGGGGCAATTGATGAGCCAATTAAGGCTCCAACTTTTGCTCCAGCCCATCTGCCTGCCATACCAGCAGCAACCCCAGTGGCAGCCGCAGCACCTCTTTGTAAATGAGTGTTTTCGGTTACCTGACTAGCCAACCAAGAGCCAACCTGAGCTTCTGAAGTTTGGCGTACAGATTGTGCGGAAAACAGCAGTATTCCTACTGCTAATAAGCCTAAAAAAGATTTTTTTGTCTTCATAAAAACTGTTTAATACTATCTACTCTATTGAAGGATTTTCGATTTTCTCCTATAAAAACGCGAGGAAAATTAGAGAGAGATCAAAACTAAATCAAAAATTAATCCGTAAAAAAAATACGGGAAAACCAGAATTGGCAGGTAATTAATGAAACAATTACTTGTCAAGTTTCTCTAATGATTTGAAAATTTCAAATAGAAAAAGAATATTTACAAAGTCCATGATAATGTAGGCAATGATTACTGATTATTAAAATGGCATGGTCATAGAAAAACTAGTTTTCTTATTTTACAATTTATTTCTCTTGCCCATTAACTCCCGAAGTGACCAATGGATTACAACTATATAATAATCAAACTGATAATTGAATCATATCGTGCTTCAAACCATTTTTTGGGAACTGCTATACATGAATTAAAGTAAAAACTGAAGTGGTTTTTAAGAAAAACTCATGGGGAATTGATTTTTTTGTGACGAGTTTCCTTTATTATTAAGATTTGAGAAAAGTAAAAGGGTTGTTAAATCAAATTCATACAACATATAAATATTTAATAATCAGTTGGATACAGCTATAATTTCCATATCAGAAACTAAAAATAATTAATATTATAATTTAAGTGTGCAAGTTTGAATCTGGATTTTTAATAAAACACAATTGGATTTAAAAAAAAGATTTTATGGTGAGTTAGATAATCATTTTTTCACGAGCTTTTTGCAAGAGATTTTCATTGTCGGTATTGGACAATTTAAAAACTTTGACAATATTTTGTTTTCGTTTCTCTATTGTAGATAATGATAGATTAAGATGTTCGGTGAGGTTTTTTGTTTTGATGCCTTGGGCAAGTAGATTCAACAATATACGATCCGTTTGGTCTAATTGAAGCATTCCGTTTGCTTGTTCCTTGAGAAAGCGAGCTACTGTTTTACTATAATATGCCCCATCGTTAAGGATCTCACATATCATAAAAGTAAGCTTACCTTGATTTTCAAGCTCATCTTTGATTACAAAACCTTCTGGATTGACAAATTGAAAAATATCGTAAAAGCGCAAATGGCTTACTATTGATGTAATGAAAATGATTCTTGTGCCGGGCATGATTTTTCTAATAAATAGACCCAAATCTTGCCCATCGTTAACTGTTTTGGTTTCTAAGTCACGTAGTCTTAAATCTAGAATAGCCAAATCTAGTTTGAAATCGGATTTCTGAAAAGTTTGGATTTTTTGTTTAGCTGTAGTAAAAGAATGAATAGTACAAATATTGAAATTATAGTCCTTTATTTCATTCAAAACCATCTTATAATAGTTGCACAACAATGGTTCATCCTCAACAATGAGTATATTGGTGTTTTTCATTTACTAGTAGTTTGGCAAAACTAAATAGTTGTCTAAAGTCATAAATAATTACATCATTTCCTATTAAAGAATACGTAAATCATTAGAAGTAAACTAAGAAAACAACATTTCTACTTTTTTATTTTACGTATATAGCATCTAACGTAGAATACTACTAATTGTTTCACATATGTTTCACATAAGAGATAAAAAAAGGGCTTCAATCTCTTGAAACCCTTTTTTTACTAGTAGCGGGAACTGGACTCGAACCAGTGACCTTCGGGTTATGAGCCCGACGAGCTACCTACTGCTCTATCCCGCGATGTGGACAGCAAATATACAACCGTTTTTTGTTTATTTCCAAATAATAATCCATATTCACGTAATCCTTTTGGTCAAGTCCGGTTGAAATCCATAAATTCGGATTTTACTTTATGGAAGCTATCAACAACTTTTTATCCGAAATGTTGCCCTATACAGAATGGGCAATGCTAATACTTTTAATTGGTGGAGGCATATTTCTTGTTTTTCAATCTAGGTTTTTACCCTATCGATATTTCGGTCATGCCATAGCTATTACTTCAGGTAAATACGATTCGGAAGGGGCCAAAGGAGATGTGAGCCATTTACAAGCACTGTCAGCGGCAGTTGCGGCCACAGTGGGATTGGGTAATATCTCAGGTGTGGCCATTGCCATTTATATGGGTGGACCTGGAGTAGTATTTTGGATATGGGTCACGGCATTGATTGGAATGTGCATCAAGTTTTATTCATGTAGTTTGTCCATAATGTTTAGAGGTACAGATTCTGATGATAAATTACAGGGCGGCCCTATGTTCTATATTACCCAAGGAATTGGAAAAAAGGCCAAACCCTTAGCTACTTTTTTCTGTATCGCTGGCCTTTTTGGCTTTTTAGGTGTATTTACCGCCAATCAGTTTACCCAAACTTTTATGAATGTGGTAAATCCTAATGAGAGTTTGGCCTTGCTGGGAGATTTTAATTGGAAATTGATTGTTGGTATTGTTTTAGCAGTAATTACCTCATTCGTTATTTTTGGAGGGTTAAAAAAAATAGCCAAAGTGGCTTCGGCAATAGTTCCCATTATGGTTTTGGTTTATTTTATTGCGGTTTTAGTCGTGATTGTAAACAATGCGTCTGGGATTTTTCCTTCGTTAAAACTAATTATTACTGAGGCTTTTAATTTTGAAACCATGGTCAAAGGTGGTTTTTGGGGATTAGTGATCCTAGGTGTGCGTCGCGCGATGTTCTCCAATGAGGCAGGACTGGGAAGTGCACCTATGTACCATGGTCAGTCCAAAACTGATGAACCAATTCAAGAGGGTTTGGTGGCTATGTTGGGTCCTTTTATCGATACAATAATTGTTTGTACACTAACGGCTATTGTAATTATTCTGAGTGGAGCTTATTTGGAGGCGGAAAGCAATGGAATTTTAATGACATTAATTGCCTTTAAGAAGTCTTTGTTCGGCTATGGAGATGTACTCTTGATGATAATAGTATCAGCCTTTGCACTGTCCACCTTGTTTACCTATTCATATTATGGGGTAAAATGCCTTTCTTTCTTAACCAACGCTAAGATTGGGAAATACTACAACTGGTATTTTGTGGCCACTATTGTTTTTGCAGCGGTGGCCTCGGTAGATTTAGTCATTAACTTGATTGATTTGGCTTATGCACTAATGGTAATTCCCAACATGATTGCAGTATTGTTGTTGGCACCCAAAGTGAACAAGGCGGCCAAGGAATATTTCTCAAAACTTAGGGATGGAAAAGCATAAAGCAGGATTTGTAAACATAATTGGCAACCCCAATGTGGGTAAATCAACTTTGATGAATGCCTTTGTGGGAGAGAAGCTTTCCATAATCACCTCAAAAGCGCAGACGACCCGACATCGAATTTTGGGGATTGTCAATGGTGATGATTTTCAGGTGATATTGTCTGATACCCCGGGAATCATCAAGCCTGCTTATGAGTTGCAGACCTCCATGATGGATTTTGTAAAGTCAGCCTTTGAAGATGCCGATGTATTGCTTTACATGGTCGAAATAGGGGAAAAGGGGTTGAAGGACGAAGCCTTCTTTAAAAAAATAGAAAATAGTAAAATACCGGTGTTATTGTTGCTCAATAAAATAGATACTTCCGAACAGCAGGTTTTGGAGGAGCAGATTCAGCATTGGCAAAGCTTGCTTCCCAAGGCGGAAATACACCCTGTTTCAGCATTGGAAAACTTCAACGTAAAAGAAGTTTTTGAACGGATTTTAGAACTGTTACCGGAAGGACCACCATATTACCCCAAAGATCAATTAACAGATAAACCAGAACGATTTTTCGTCAATGAAACCATTCGGGAAAAAATACTACTGCATTACAAAAAAGAGATTCCCTATGCGGTTGAGGTGGAAACGGAAGAATTTATTGAGGATAAAGATATTATCCGTATCCGTTCTGTGATAATGGTTGAGCGCGACACCCAAAAAGGAATTATCATTGGCCACAAGGGAAGCGCATTGAAAAGAGTTGGAATGGAGGCACGAAAAGATTTGGAGAAATTCTTTGATAAACAAGTGCATATTGAGCTCTATGTCAAGGTGAACAAAAACTGGCGGAGTAATTCTCGTCAGCTAAGACGCTTTGGATACAATAACTAAAGCTCTAAACCCTTTTAAAATCTGATACTAATTTCCGTAGATAGGTTTTGAGTTGTTCCATTTGAGGTTTTCCCTTTTCTTTTCCCATTCTTCCAAAGGCGTAAAGAGAGAACCATACAATTATCAAAAACACCATTCCTACAATCCATAATGTAATATCCTTGCCCAAAGAATAATTGGAATAGGCAAAAGCAGCAAGAATCAAGAATAGCGTTCCAACACCAAAGTGTAAAAACATAAAAAATGTCCAGAGCGTAGGGTTGGGACCAAAAACACCATGAATTTTACTTACACCTTTTTCAAAAGAAGTAAGCTCCAAATGAAGTTGGGGAGTCCAAAAAGTAGTGCTCTTTTTTTTGAATCGGATATAGATGTGTTCATCTAAGCGTTTTACCATAAATGGATCCTCGGAACAATCATCAAAAATTTGCTTTAGCCGGTCTAACTCAGTGTTTAGGGATAGCTCAAATCGGGGTCGTAAAACAATTTCATTGGTTAAATCGCTCATAAATAAATGGTTGACATTGATGAAAAAAGGTATCATTTTTTCTTCATAAATAATGGTATTTTTGCCAAAATTTAATGCTGATGGGCGCCATTGTAGCCATTGTTGGAAGACCAAACGTAGGGAAATCCACTTTTTTTAACCGATTGATTCAACGTCGCGAAGCAATTGTCGACGCGGTGAGTGGAGTTACCCGCGATCGCCACTATGGCAAGAGTGATTGGAACGGAAAGGAATTTTCGTTAATCGATACCGGGGGATATGTGGTTGGTAGTGATGATATCTTTGAACAAGAGATTGATAAACAGGTAGAACTGGCTATTGAAGAAGCAGATGCCATTATTTTTATGGTGGACGTGGAATCAGGTGTTACTGGAATGGACGAGGATGTATCCCGATTGCTTCGAAAAGTAGACAAACCTGTTTTCCTGGCGGTGAACAAAGTAGACAATGCCCAACGGGAAGCTGATGCTGTAGAATTCTATGCTTTAGGATTGGGGGAGTATTATACCCTGTCCAGTATCAATGGTAGTGGGACAGGAGAACTTTTGGATGCCTTGGCAGAAGTGCTTCCCGAGGCCGAAGAGGAAGAAAGTGACTTACCTCGATTCGCAGTGGTTGGTCGTCCCAATGCTGGGAAATCGTCCTTTATCAATGCACTCATAGGTGAAGATAGGTACATAGTTACTGATATTGCCGGAACTACACGGGACAGTATCGATACCAAATACAATCGCTTTGGGTTTGAGTTCAACTTGGTGGATACTGCTGGAATACGAAGAAAAGCCAAGGTCAAGGAAGACTTGGAGTTTTACTCCGTGATGCGTTCCGTTAGGGCCATTGAACATTGTGATGTTTGTATCTTATTATTGGACGCAACCCGTGGTTTTGATGGCCAAGTACAAAATATTTTCTGGCTGGCGCAGCGGAACAACAAAGGTGTTGTTATTTTGGTAAATAAATGGGATTTGGTGGAAAAAGAGACCAACTCTGTACGTGATTATGAGGCTAAAATCAAAAAGAGCATTGAGCCATTTGACGATGTTCCAATTCTTTTTATATCTGTACTTACTAAACAACGGATATTCAAGGCAATTGAAACTGCAGTCGAGGTGTATAAAAACCGCTCAAAGAAGATAGTGACCCGAAAACTCAACGATATAATGCTTCCCATCATTGAGCATACCCCACCACCAGCCTATAAAGGAAAATTTGTTAAGATTAAATTCTGCACCCAACTACCCACACAACATCCTCAATTCGCTTTTTTCTGCAATCTACCACAATATGTAAGAGACCCTTATAAGCGCTTTTTGGAAAACAAGCTTAGGGAAAATTTTGATTTCAGTGGTGTACCTATAACCATCTTCATGCGAAAAAAGTAACAATAAACTAGCATTTTGATGAGTTTAGCATTTTTTAGATTAAAGTTATGTTAAGGTTGGATTGGTTTTTGATGACATAATATACTTTGCGACGAGTTATTCATCAATCAAAACCATAACCAAAACTACTACATGCGGAAAGTTCTGTTGACGATTCTGGGAACAGTATTTATTTTTTCAGTTTCTCAAGCACAAAACTTTAATATCAAGGGAAAAATTGTCGATGCCAATACCGGGTCAGTGTTGGAAGGCACCACAGTATATGCCGAAACCATTAAAGACAGTACCCTAATAACCTATTCTGTTTCCGATGCCAAAGGTTTTTTTGTTATTGAGGGAAAGACAAGGCTAAAGGAAATTAATGTTTTCTTTTCCTTCACAGGATATGAGACCTTGAAAATGAAGCTTTCTCCAAAAAGAAATCTGGATTTAGGGGAGATTAAGTTAAATGAGCAGGTACAACAGCTCAAAGGTGTGTACGTTACCGGCGATCGTATACCTATAAAGATCAAAAACGATACCCTAGAATTTAACGCAAGCTCCTTTAAAACCCGTCCCGATGCTACTGTTGAAGATGTTTTAAAAAGACTCCCGGGAGTCGAAGTAGATAGTGACGGAAAAATAACTTCCAATGGAAAGGAAGTCGACAAAGTTCTGGTGAACGGCCAAGTATTCTTTAGCAAGGATCCTAAAGTGGCCACAAAAAGCCTTCCAAAGGAAGTGATTGATAAAATCCAAATTTTGGATACTAAAACCAAGACCCAAGAGTTTACCGGTGAGGAAGGGGATGGCGATACAAAAACTATAAATCTTACCATCAAAGAGGATAAGAATAAGGGATATTTGGGAAGAGTATCGGCAGGGTATGGTACCGACGAAAGATATCAGGCCAATGGACTTCTTAATTATTTCAGGGATCAAGAACGGGTCAGTGTCATAGCTGGAAGCAATAATATAAACAATGCAGGTTTCTCTTTTGATGAGATTTACGATATGGTCGGAAGAAGTTCTAGAAGAGGAATCTCAATGAACAATCAAGGTGGTTTTTCGGTAGGGGGGCTTTCTTTTGGTTTCGGACAGGGAATTGTCACCTCTTCCAACATAGGGGCTAGCTATGCAAATCAAAAAAAAGGTGCCTACAGAACCGATGCCAACTATTTTATGGCTTTGAGTGATTCTTTTAACGATGAAAAAACGCTTCGGGAAAACATTTTGAATACCGGAAGCTTTTTTACAGAAACCGACTCAGATTTTAACGGTACAACAAATTCAAATCAAGGGGGTGCCAATCTGGAATTTGATATTGACAAGACTTTACGGGTTTCGATTCAGCCACAATTGGGCGTCACCCATACAGACTCTGAAACGGCCAGAAGGACAATATCTACTGATGATTTAGGTGATGTAATAAATACAAACAGCGTTTTGAACAAAAACAACCGAATGAACCGCAGTTTTACCAATAACCTCAGTATTCTTAAAAAGCTGGATACAATTGGAAGCTTTTTGAGGCTATCGTTCAGCAATGATAACTCGAAAGAAAAAAGTAATGCGGACTTTAATTCGGAAACCAATGTTTTTGGTGATAACCCCGTGACCGAATCTTTGAACCAGCAGACAGCTGTGGACAATTCAATTGATTCTTATCGTCTTGAGGGAACCTATCGATTGGCGCTTTCAAAAGTTTTTTCAATGGAATTCGGCTATTTGTACAATAATAGCAAAAGGGAGAATGCTAGAAATGTTTTTGATTTTGATGATGCAACCGGAAGATATTCAGATTTCAACCAGGCACTTAGCTCGGATTTTAAATTCACCAATGCCCAGAACACGCCTTCGTTAAGCTTTAGAACCAGAACGGACAAGCTAAATATTAATATTACTGCACGTTACACTAATACTGATTTGGCCAATACTGATTTTTTACAGAACAGTTCTTTTGCCAAGAACTACAACAATCTGTTAGTAAATTCTTCATTTAGATACACCATTGGTCGCAATAAAAGATTGAGCATGGGCTTAAGAACGGGGTTGAATGTTCCGCAGATAAATGAACTTCAACCGGTTCCCAATATTAACAACCCGCTCAACATTATAATAGGTAACCCAAATCTAAGGCCTTCTATAAACCGTAGGGTCTATTTTAACTACAACAATTACAATTGGAGGGAAAAGATAGGATTATTTGTTTATATGGGCTTGTCATATACAGATGACCGGGTATCGCCAACAACCACTACGGATGAAAACTTTATCAGAACCACTCGCTACGTCAACGTCGATGGAAATTATAACCATTACGGAGGTATGGGGTATTCCAAAGAACTAAAAAAGGATAGTACGCTAACCGTTCGATTTAATTTTAGGCCAAATTTTAATATTCAAAAAAATGTAGGGTTCAATAATGGAGATCGTTTGGAAGCTAAGCGATTTACGATTACCCCTAGAATAAGTACACTTTTCAATTTCAAAGAGTTGATCACCCTTGAACCTGAATATTCCATCTCGCTGAATTCCACGAGATATAATTTGGATCATCTGTCCGACATTAATTTCACGTCACACAACCTTAAGTTAAAAACCACCACATATTGGCCCAAGAATGTGGTGTGGGGCAATGATATTGGTTATAACTACAACGGAAATGTAGGTGAAGGCTTTGATAAAGATGCCATTTTCTGGAACATGAGCATTGGTTTGCAAATGATGAAAAAGAAAGCCACATTAAAAGTATTGGGGTACGATATCTTAAACCAGAACATCAATACCAGAAGAACCACAGGTGAAGATTTTATTCAAGACTTTCAAGGAACGGTGTTACAGCGCTATTTTATGACCAGTTTTACATATAAATTCGACCAGTTTGGTGGAAAAAAATCCAAACCCAGTAGATTTGGCTTTTAAATGATTTGATATGTCATTCCCACTAAAACGGAAGTCTCTTGTTTTTGAATAGTTAAACTCATGACGAGTCTATTATTTTAGATTGATCCAAAATAACATAACTCAATATAAAGGCACTCAAACAAACAATTATTGGGTAAATGGATTCAAAAAAAGTGTAATATAAAATCTCGGAGTCCAAAAATGTAGACCAACAAGCATGTCTAAATGTAAATTCATGTTTGTTTATTAAAAACCAAAAAGCACATAAAAAAGCGATTAAAACATAGAAACGAGTTCTTTTTTGAAAAACCACACAAATGATCATGGTTGCAATAAATTGAATAGGCATTAAAATCTCAATAGCTTCTATTATTCCACTTTTTGCATCAAAGCAAGACAAGCCGCTCGGAAGAAACCAATACATTTGGATAGCTCCAAATAAAGCAGCAAGTAAGCTGATAACAACACTCTTTTTTATGTTTTTTAATGACATGTCTATTGGGTATTATATGTTTCAGTATCTACAGTCATTATGAGAAGGTGAAAAACTTAGATATATTAGTTAATCCTCCGAAGCCATTTGCACCTTTAAATTTTGCTGTATCCTGTTGCCCTCGTCATCAACAGCGGTAAGGTGATAATCCCCAATTGGTGTTTCCCGAATCATTTCGTGAAAGTTGGTGGTGGATCCTAGATAGGTTTCATCCAGATACCAATGTACGGTGCTTTCGGGTTGTTGATGTGCCAATTTAAATATGATTTCCTTCGAGGCCTGCCCTAAATCCCGTGGTAAAAGAATAGTCTCGTTCTTTTTTGGAAAAACAAATTCCATTAACTGCCTTTCCTCGGCATAACAACCCTCCAAAAAGGGAGGTGAACTTTTATAATTAGGGTTGTAATGAGTATAGTAATGCTCCATAACGGGAGGCAAGCTAAACCAGCTTTTTTGTACCATATCTGCCAAAGGATAACAACCGGAATTTACCCTGAATTTCTCCGTTTTATCCAAAAATATTTGATGGTGATAGGGACACTGCTTGCTTCTGCTTCCTTTTAAAGGAAGCAATTCTTTTTGGGTATTGTCACAAAACAGGGAAGCTATAAACCCACTTTCTTTGCAAACCTCTAATTCCGTAAGATCATCAAAAGGTTCTTGAAACCAACCACTCTGGGGCAATGCATCCAAAACATCAAAAAAGAGGGGTGCTGCCGCAGTAACTCCGGTGAGGCCGGGTCTGCCTTCACCATCGGCATTTCCTACCCAAACCCCTATGGCATACTTTGGGGTTGCTCCCACTGCCCAAGCGTCTTTAAACCCAAAACTAGTTCCCGTTTTCCAGGCGATGGGTTGCGAAGAATCAAAAAACTGCCAGTTTTCATCTTCCTCGGGGCGATTCACTTCTTGCAAGGATTTAAAAGTGTGATAAAGTGATCCCGCATTCAAAATGGATGACTCAAATTGTTCTTTGCCAAAATTAATTTCACCATCTTTCAAGTACGTGGGTTCTGTAAATTCGTTGGAGCGGTAGGTGCTGGAATGGGATAAAAAGTGGTTCAAAGTAGATGCTGCCGAAGCATACGTTTTGGTAATATCCCATAAAGAGCTTTCGGCACCTCCCAATATAAGTGATAACCCATAGTGGCTGGCAGGCCTATCCAACGACTTTAGGTTCATTTTGTGCAGTTTGTTATAGAATTTTTGAAGTCCGTATTGCCGTAATAACCGAACTGCAGGAACATTTAAAGAACGGGAAAGTGCCCTGCTGGCGGATACCGCACCGGTGTGTTGTTTGTTGAAGTTTTTAGGGTTGTACCCATTGATTACGGTTGGAATATCTTTGACCAAGCTGTTGGGCAATAATTGACCTTCATGAAGCAATGAAGCAAATAGGAAGGGCTTCAAAGTGCTTCCCGTACTTCTCTTTTTGGTGATAACGTCCACATAATTGCCATGTTCGCGTGTCGTGGAAGAATTACCCACATAGCAAAGCACCTTTCTAGTTTCTACATCCAAGACCAAAATGGATAAATTATAGATTTCATTGTTTTTAAGTTGGTCGTAATAACGCTCCGCCAACCTATTGACCTGCCGCTGCAGGTGTCTATCAATGGATGTGTGAATCCGTTCTCCTGGATGTTCCTGTTTAATCCGTTCGATTAAATGAGGTGCAATGTTGGGCAAAGCTTGTGGTTTTTGGGGCAGGGGTTCTAAAATGGCAAGTTCATATGTGGTTTGGTCAATGTGTTTTTTGTCCCATAGTTTTTTTAGTAGACGATTCCGCTTTTCCAGCAAAATCTGTTCGTTTCGTCCAGGAAAAATTAGAGAAGGAGCATTGGGCAAGACAGCTAAAGTGGCCGATTGTCCCCAACTCAATTCATGTGCAGGAATACCAAAGTAGCGCCAAGAAGCTGTCTCTAGCCCCACTACATTTCCACCATAAGGGGTATGGGAAGCATATAATTTTAAAATTCCTTTCTTAGAGTATCTGAACTCAAGCCGTGTTGCCAAAAAGAGTTCAATGATTTTTTCAAAATAAGTACGTGATTTGTTTTTCCGACTTAGTCGTATCACTTGTTGGGTAATGGTACTTCCACCTCTACGGGTTTCTTTGGTCAGATTGTGTTTTATGGCATTAAAAATGGAAATAGGATTGAATCCGGGATGTTTATAGAAATATTCATCCTCAAACAGCAATACACTCTGTTTGAAACGTTCGGGAATAGAATCCATTTCAGGAAAACGCCATTGTCCGTCATCGGCGATTCTAGCCCCAATTAAAACTCTATCCGAGCTAGAAACCACTGTGGAAGTAGGGTCTTCAAACAAGACCTTGGGTAGACAGAAGAACCATACTAAAAATAACAGCACCAATACAGAGAATTTAATCTTGTGTTTTAACACTATTCTTTTGAATGTCAGCGCCCATTTCATCATTTGTCTTGAGATTGACCTTAGAATTTTATTGTGGCTATTTGGTTGCTATGAACTTTTTAGAGCATCTTGTCATTTCGATAGAGCGAGGAACGAGTGATGAGAAATCCCATTGTTATTGAGATTCCTCTTCGTATCTCATTCGGAATGACATCTAATTGTAAGGAGAATTCCACTTTCTTGTTTAAATAATTACTTTATCACTTTAATCCATTTTCCTTTATTACGGGCATAATAGTTGTCATCATACATGGCTTCAACCTGTAATCCTGGCAAATAGTAATCCCCCAAGAATGAAGCGTTGAGTGCTATATAAAATGTCTTGGACTTTTTGGAATCTAAATCAAAATAGAGATTTGTGCGGTCATCACGAACATCAATATAATCAGTTTTGTTGGAATTGAAATCCGAGGTTCCAGCATATGATGTATTCACAATTTCCCACCCACTAGGCACAATTTGGGTTAGTGCCAAATTGTCGATATAATCGTTGGAGCTATTAAACACGGTAACCTTGGCTTGTAACTCGGTTCCTTGTCGCAATTCAGAAACATCAATACGGTTTCCAAGGGCATTCACATAATCAACTGAAAGCCTCAGATTTTGTGCTTGGGCCAACTCTTGACCAACGGGAAGCTTCCCACTTTGCGCCAAAGTGGCATAAATAATATTGTTCTGGTTGTTTTTAACCTGAATTTGCTCTTTAGCGGAAGATATCACTAAGTCTCGCTGCGCAATGGCCCTGTCTGTTTTTACAGTGACTTCTTTTCCATTATTTGTGAAGGTAAGGTCCAACGACTTACCACCGTTTTGGGTCACCATTTTTGCCATGGACAAAAGGGCGTAGGCAGTTTCTTGCGTACTGTACCAGCGTTGTGAAGACAAGTTTTTTGCCAAAGAAACAGCTAGCTCACGTTGTTGGGAGTCTTCTAAAATAACCAATGTTTCTAAAGCCATGGCTCTGTTACGGAATACAGAACCATAGGTTCTATAATTATAAGAATTTGGCTGAAAATCGATATTGGCAATTTGAATCAGTTTTTTGGCTACCTCCTTTTTCCCCACTAGGGCATAAGCTGCTGCCAAACGCCACTTGGCTTCATTGCTCAGATTTTTTGACTCACGAAGGCGGTTCATCGCTGCCAATTCTGGTTGTTGAGCCAAGGCCAAAGTATATAAGCGGTAGGCTTGGGTGATATCATCATTATAAGTAGAAGCTTTTCTCCACTGTTTAGCCTCATTTTTCTGATAGCGCAACCAGTTGCTTAAAAAGGTCAACGGCAATTGATATCCTTTTTGTTTGGCTTCCAACATAAAGTGACCTGCATATGAAGTTCCCCATGCATTGGGTTCTTTGCCACCTGGCCAGTAGCTTAAGCCACCTCCTGAGGTTTGGAAATTGTTTAACCTTCTAATGGCGGCCTTAATATTTTTTTCTGCTCTCTCTTTCTTGTTGGAAGTAATGTCGAGTACATCATTCAAAAATAATTGCGGAAATGCCGAAGATGTGGTCTGTTCCACGCAGCCATGCGGGTATCTAATCAGGTATGACAACCGTTTGGAAAAATCCATGGGGGGCAAGGTCGAAAATTCGATGGTGGCAGTGTTGGTTCCCGATGTTCCAAAAGGTTCCAATACTATGGGTTCAGATTGATTTGCCTCCAAGGTGTACAAGGTGCTTTTTGAGGTGATGGGATTTGGATTTTCCACATCGATTTCAATTTCATTGGTGGCTTTTTCCCCTGCTCCAGATGCGGTAACTTTTATGGTTTGAAAGGACTTTGTAGGGTTCACCTTAAAGTCAAAATTCACTATTTGATCACCAACGGCATTAAAAGTGATGTTTTTGGAAGTCGCGCCGATGGGCTCGAATGCTTTGCCTGCCTTAATGGAAACTTTTACGTTCTTAACCTTTTTTTCCATGGCAAACACAGTAACCGGAATGGTTACTTTCTCTCCGGGCGACAGTTTTCTGGGTAGGGAAGTCAAGACCATCAACGGTTTTCGAACAGGAGTTGCCTTCTCCGCATTGCCATAGGCGCTATTTTGGTTCCCAGCAACCAGCATGGTGCGAACAGAGCCAACATAATTGGGCATTTTTATGGTATGGGACGCTTTTTCACCTGCTTTTAAAGTGAACGGGCCTAAATAGCTTACAACCGGTTTAAACCGTTGTGCTTTTCTGTTTTTAGAACCGTCACCGGCTTCTTCCCCACCACCGATTTCATAAATATTGCCTACACTCACAGAATAGGCGCCCATGACATCATCAAAAATATCGAAAGTCTTTACGCCCAAAGCCTGTCTGGCATAAAATGCGCTGTGAATATCCGGTGTCTTAAATCGTGTTAGGTCGAGCAGTCCTTCGTCCACAACAGCCAAACTATAGGTCATGGGTTTATTATTGGTTTCGGATACTTTTACATCGAACGAAGTTTCAGGTTCTATTACATCGGGCATTTGAAGTTGGGGCTTTAGACGTGAGGCCGGATTTTCGACCAAAAGCGGGACCACTCCGTACAAGCGAATTGGAAGGTCGTTTGCCACTTGCCCGTGAGGCTGTAATAACGAAATGTTGATATAGGCATTGGGTGCCATTTCGGCGGTAATTGGAATTTTGGCGGTAGTTTCTTTTGCCGAGGTTTCAACCCACTGCTGGGACAACACTTCTGAACCGTTTTCGATACTTATCAGTGCTCTTCCACCTCTATTGGATGGAAAAGTGACCAATGCTTCTTCACCCAGTTGGTATTTTTCCTTGTTTGCTGAAAAGAGAAGGATTTTTGAACTTTCTGAATCGCCTGAGGCGGGTCTTCTCCACCAATCTCTATAGAAATAAGTGGTGCGTCCCGTGGCGTGTCCAGAAGCTTCATCAATCACCCGAATTAAAAAGCGACCTCCATCATCGTTGGGAATGTTCACTTTAAAACTACCCTTGCCATTGCTTCCCGTGGTTACCGACATTTCTTTGTATGGTCTGTGGACTGTGGCATTTTCGTAGCGGGATAGATTGTCTCGACCCCGGTTCCACCACCAACGCCATTCAATCTTAAAGATTTGAACTTTCAGTTTTCGATTACCCACGGCTTTTCCACCTGCATTCACGCTGACCACATCGAATTCAGTGTTTTCATCGGTTAAAAACGAGCCATAACGGTGCGGTTTTGGAGATTGTAACCCTACAAAATGGGTGTAGGGTGCCAGTTTTTTAGAGAATACATCGATAGAAAAGTCACCACCGTCTTCAAAAACCTTGGTGATAAAAGTGGCTTGGAGCATTCCTGGAGCATTTTCGTTAACATTGATTTCTTCATTGAAATCAAGCACCCCATTTTCATCCAAAGAGGATTCAATAAATACATTTTCAACCGCACTGAAGGATCGTACAGGATCTCGGAATTTATAATTTTTATATTTTGGGAATGTGGAATAACTGTTCTGTATTGCACCTTTGATAGAAACCTTAAGATTGCGTGCGGGGGCTCCATGTAACCATTTTACCTTGAGTTCACCTTTGTTAACCTCGTCGGCTTTTAGATTTTCATCATCAAAGGAAAACTCCATTTTAAGTCGATTGGGTTTTATGGTGGCAATCTTTATGCTTTTGTTGTATACAGCTCCTCCAACCACAATTTTGGCATTCCAATCGCCGGTCGAGGCTTCGGGTTTTGTGGGGATAGGGAAATAATAAAAGTTCTTCTCTTTTTTGGCATAAAGACTGCCCTCAATTTGCACAGGGTCTTTTTTGAGGACATTTCTTTGGACCAATTTGCCACGGGCATCCCTTACTTCCAAATTAACCGGGTGATCGTCAGGAATGGGATTGTTTTTGTCATCCAGTACAAAGGTCAAATGTACGGTGTCACCAGGACGATGAACACCACGTTCGGTATACATAAACCCTTGCAGACCACGCTGTAAGGTCTCTCCTGAGACATCAAACTTACTTAAAGAAAGGGCATGGCCGTCTTCCAGTTTTGCATAAGCAAAATTATTGTTCTTTTGTGCGATGGCAAAGAAAGGTGTTTCTTCACCATCAAATAATCCCAAACCGTTTTCATCCGTAATTGCCTGACCAATCAGTTGTTGTTGGTAGTCATATAACCTTATGGTGGTATTGGCTTCGGGACTTGTAGTAAGCAAATTGGTCGTTGCAAAATGGTACGATTGGTTGTTCCCTTTTTTGATAATCAATCCCAAATCGCTGCCCAACAGATTTGTTGATACATCATCTAGATAGTAATAATACCCATTATGGCAGGGATTGTCTCTGTTTTCCCAATAATCATTATCTTCAAGGTCTTCCTGGTCCTCACATTGGTAAGTGGTGTGTTCCTTTTCAAAATTGAAATCAATTTGGTACAATGCCCCTGGGCTTACCTTAATCAGTTCTGAAAGGTTTAGGGCATGGGCCTTCCAATAGCTGGTGTTTGTATCTCCATTTTCTGTTAAAGGGATTACTTTATAGGCGACCCTTTTGCCAACCCGTACAATTTCGTTGTCGTATTCTTGTTTTAGGTTATTTACCTGCAAATACTGCAACATATTGTTTTCATAAATCTGAGTGACACGAACTTCAACGGCGGAAAGATTAACCGTTTCAAAATAAATGGGTGTGGATGCGGCGTTGGGCAGTATGGTTCCTTTGGAAATAAGCCGTACGGCAGGTTTTAACTGCTCAAAGGAGACCAATTCTGAAAATTCGTTTTTCAGGCTAAAACCATATTCACTTTTAATGCCTTGATGAACCGTTACTCTGGCTTCGCCGATAATTCGGTTTGAAGGATAAACCTTTAATAGGTTCCCATCAATTTCATAACGCAGATTTTGGTTATTTTCAATAGTAACAAGCCCTTTAAGGTTTTGATTTTTCTTTAGCGGTTCTGAAAAATTCAAGGTAAGCACGGCATTGGGCGATGAGGTGGTCTTGGAATCTATCACCACAAATTTGTTCAGTCCGGGGATAGTATAGTTTTCTTCTCCTTGGTTGTCGATGCCTAGACTTTTTCCACTCCAAACAATGTTGAGTTCACTGTCGTCGTCTAAACGAGGTATACTATCAATCCTAAAATTGAAAAATTGGGCATCTTCTTCCGTATTGCTCCATTTTACAGGAATTTCTTTATCACCCTGTTTTACTGAAATGATTCCTGTTATTTTACTAGCATCCAAAAGATCTGAAGCTGTAAGATATCCAGAGAGGTATTGCCAGTTTTTGCTGTACGATTGCAGGTCATCCAAATTGATTTTAAAGTTTGGGGCAATAGTTTTAAAACTAAAAGTGAATTCTTTGTATTCGGAATCAATCTCCTCAAAAAGTTTGTTGAGCGAAAGTGTTACCACATACTCTGTATCCGGTTTTAGATGTTCCGAAGGTTGAAAAACAAGTTCCCTACCATTTTCGATGGCGAGTTTGCCTTCAACTTTTGGGGATATTTTTATGTATTCTGAAGGAAGCTCCTGGGTAAGATCAAACTGTTCCAGTTGCTGTACAAGCATAATATGAACAAACCCTGAAACACTTTGATCTCCTTTGGTATGGTAACTTATATAATCCTTGAATTTGAATAGATTGTCTATTTCTGATTCAGGAGCTTTTTTTTTACAGGAAACAGCAAGAAGAATGATTGAAAGAACTAAAATTCGGAAGATTCGAGACATACAAAACGGTATTAAGTTATACGTGATTTTAACCACGGACAAGATAGATGAAAAATGGATGATGGGGCGTTTTGAGTTGATGAATGGCTTGTTATAATTTACGGATGAGCGTTATGGATGGACGTAACCTTATGAAATATTTATGATTTAAAAATAAATGCCTGATTTTAAAATCAATAAATTGAAGAACAAACAAAAAACGTAACACCATGATGCGCAACATTCTCTTATTGTTCCTTACTGCATGTGTTTTTTCAACTGTAAATGCTCAAGAATCGGATTATCAATTGATAGAGAAAACCTTGAATTATTATATGGAAGGTGGTTCTAACAAGGATTTTGAAACCTTAAAGAAAGCTTTTCATGACACCGCAACCATGAAATACATCACCAAAGAGGGGTACAAAGAAGTCAATGCTCTTGAGTTTTTTAGTGGTATGAAACCCGGTCCGAGGGTTGATAGGGTAAATCGTATTGCAGAAATCACGGTTTCAGGTCACGCCGCCAATGCACGATTGGAGTTGGAGTACGAGGATTTCACGTTTGTCGATTTTATGAATTTGCTAAAGATTGATGGAGAATGGAAAATCGTGAGCAAAATTTTTTATAAAAGAGTGGATTGATAGTTCAGTTTCAGATAAAAGCAATAATTGAATAACAAAGCTGGGCTACTGAGAACAGAAGCGAATAAATTAAAGGTTCACAATAATAACCTTTCCTATAGCATCCGAAAGCGCCACTTCCTCACTATTTACCACAATGGAACTTAATAAAGGAGTAGGAGCACAGCACTCACTTCTTTCTGATAGTTCAAAAGAAGGATTGACGGTAAACGAATCATTGTCCCCTAGGCTTATAGTGTAAAAGTGCTCGCTAGACCCCCAATCTGGATCTTGAATCAGCAGAATTGGACTTGAAATTGACTCCAACGAAACTACAGTGTTGGCGTCGTTTATGGTTAAATCGTTCAAGCTATATATGCCATTCTCAAAAACGTTATCGCCATCTAAGCGTACATCAAAGGCCAAAACGCCTAGTTGAGGACATAAAACTGAACAATCATCTTCAGAATTAATACATGATAGAAATAAAAATACGGGTAAAAAGGAGAATAGCTTTTTTAGAGTCATGAGGTATTTTATGATTAGATAAAAATTTATGAAAAAAGTTGCGTAAGACAAAATCTTTGACCGAAAGAGGGTAATTGCATAAAACAATTATCACCACCCACCGGAGGCACCACCGCCTCCAAAACCGCCACCTCCGAAGCCACCTCCAAATCCTCCAGAGCCAAAACCACCGCCTCCAAAACCGCCAGAGGAACCGGAGCTACGCCCCATGTTGCTCAAGATGATCATATCCCAAATATCCAATCCAGAGTTTCGGCCACCTCGACCACCTCTGTTGTTCCGGTTATTTTTTCTGCCTCTTGAAAGGATGATTAAAATGATGATAAAAATGATAAAAGGGAGCAATGATTTAATTGAGAACCCTGTATCGTTCCCAAAAGAACGGTCTTCTTTAAACTCACCATTCAGCACTTGGAAAATAGCATCTACTCCTTTATCCAGTCCTCGGTAATAATCACCTTGTTTGAATTTTGGTATAATGATGGATTCGATGATACGTTTTGACATAAAATCGGTCAGAGAGCCTTCTACGCCATAACCGGTGTTGATAGCAATTCTACGGTCATTCTTGGCCAAAAGCACTAATACCCCATTGTCTTTGTTCGCTTGTCCGATACCCCATTGTTGACCCCATTGGGCTCCCAGATAGTTGATATTTTCACCTTCCGTCGAAGCAATAATGGCTATTACAATTTGGGTTGAAGTGCTGTCCGAATATCGGATAAGTTTTTGTTCCAAAGCCTTGCTTTGGGGAGCGGACAGTAGATTTACATAGTCATAAACACTTGTCTGTTTTTGTGGTTTTTCGGGAATAGTGAATTGTCCCCACGAAAGAGTGGAGCAAAAAACCACAAAAAGAAAATTAACCTTTGGAAATGGCATCACTTAGTTCGTTTGTGTCTGTTTGGTCCCACGGAAAATGTGCCTGAAGCTCCTTACCAGCCATTAAAACGCCTTCAACAATTCCTTGTTTAAATTTTCCTTGTTTAAAATGTGACGAGATAACGTCTTTGGTACCGTCCCAAAAACCTCTGGGAACGGCTCGATCTATCCCTGAATCACCATAAATCACAAACTTTTTGTCTTCCACGGCCACATAGAGCAATACACCATTTTCATCTTTGGTATTGTCCATTTTCAAAAAATGGAAAACTTGTTGTGCTCTACTAAAATGATCGATTTTGGTAGTCGCCTCAATATGTACCCGAATCTCTCCTGAAGTGTTCTTTTCAGCCTCTAGAATGGCGTTAACGATTTCACCTTCTTCTTCGGCGGTCAAAAATTCCTCTACGTATGACATCCTTTAATTGAATTCGAAATTTACATCTGGGGCATTTTCTGCGCCTGGATTGGAGCTGAATAATGCAATGGGGTCAAAATTGGCTATACCTGCTATAATATTGGTTGGAATCTTTTGGATTTTGATATTGTACTCACCAGCTAAATTATTGAATCGGTTACGCTCTACATTAATTCTATTTTCTGTACCCTCCAATTGCGATTGCAGTTCCAAAAAGTTTTGATTGGCTTTAAGTTCAGGATATCGTTCTACGGTAACCAAGAGCCGCGACAGTGCTGAGGATAAACCAGTTTGAGCTTGTTGAAACTCTGCTAACTGCTGAGCTGTAATGTTATTGGCGTCTATAGTGGTCGATGTCGCTTTTGCTCGTGCTTCGATGACTTCTTTCAGAGTATTTCTCTCAAAATCTGCTGCACCTTGGACAGTTTTCACTAGGTTACCTATCAAATCACTTCTTCGTTGGTACGAGCTTTCGACATTTGCCCATTGTTTGGTTGCTTGCCCTTTCATGTCTACGAGTGTATTGTTGGTTCTAACATACCACCCTCCAAGTATAAATATCAGGGCACCTATAATAACTAGTGGAATTAGCCATTTTTTCATTTTATATGGTTTTAGTGTTTATAGTTGTTCTTTGATTTTCAAAAGCTCGGCCTTTACTTTTTGCAGTTTTTGAATGACTTCGAAATTGGAAAGTACTTTTTGCTTTTCTTCTTTCAGGTGGATTTTTGCGCCTTCCAAGGTGAAACCACGTTCTTTGACCAGGTGATAAATCAGTTGAAGGTTTTTGATGTCCTGCGGCGTGAACTTTCGGTTGCCTTTTGCGTTTTTTTTAGGTTGAAGCACATCAAATTCCTTCTCCCAAAACCGAATCAAAGAGGTGTTCACCCCAAAGGCCTTGGCTACTTCGCCAATGCCATAATATCGTTTTTCAGGAAGGTCGATATGCATTAATCCAAGGATTGGTTCTCTTGATTGGCAAACTTGAGCATATTCTCAAATTCTTCTGGAGACAAACTTCCGTAGTAGAAGTTAATAGGGTTGATACGTTCTCCATCCTTATGAACTTCATAATGGAGATGAGGTGCTTCGGACCGTCCGGTATTGCCAACAAAACCGATTAAGTCCCCTCGCTTTACCTTTTGACCTTTGGTCACATTGTATTTGCTTAAATGGGCATATAGGCTAAGATACCCATAACCATGGTCTATCCGTATGTGCTTTCCAAACCCTGAAGACCGATTGTCAGCTCTTGTTACCGTGCCATCCCCAGAAGCATATATTGGGGTTCCTCTTGGTGCGGTAAAATCCATACCCCAGTGCATCTTTCTAGCTTTGGTAAAAGGGTCGGAACGCCACCCAAAGCCTGATGCCATCCGTTTTAAATCTTCATTTCGAACAGGTTGAATGGCTGGAATGGATGCTAATAACTTCTCTTTTTCTTCCGCGAGTTTGGCAATTTCATCCAACGATTTGGATTGAATCACCATTTGTTTTTGAATGATATCCAACCGCTTGGAAGCATCAATGATGATTTCTGAATTGTTAAAACCCTCCAATGATTTATAGCGGTTTACTCCTCCAAAACCAGCCCTGCGTTGTTCTTCCGGTATGGGATTGGCTTCAAAATATAGTCTATAAATATTGTTGTCACGATCTTCAATATTGGCCAAAACCTGCTCCATTTGCTCCATTTTTTTGCTCAATATTTCAAACTGAAGCTCATAATTACGAACCTCGCGATCTAAGGAAAGTTCTTTTGGAGTGTTCAGCCAATTGGTGTTAAGTAGCAAGATTAGACCTAAAAGCCCAAATAGTGCAGAACCTAATACAAAGAAGAAAAGATTACGGTACTTTCTGGATTTTTTCGGTTCTATCTTTCGATAGGAAAGTGTATCAGGATCGTAATAGTACTTAACTTTAGACATGAAGCGATTTTATCCTATTTTTGCGCATTCTGTATAGTCAGAACAAGCAAATATAAAAATTGTTTTGCTTAAACTGTTAAATTTAATATAACCCTAGCAAATCCAATGACATCCAAAGAAGTCAGAGCGCAGTTTTTAAACTTTTTCAAAGGCAAGGAACATAAGATCGTTCCATCTGCACCAATGGTGATGAAAGATGATCCTACCTTGATGTTCACCAATGCAGGGATGAACCAGTTTAAGGAGTTTTTTCTTGGGAATTCGGTGCCGTCTGCCAAAAGGGTTTCCGACACTCAGAAGTGTCTACGTGTAAGTGGTAAGCACAATGATTTGGATGAGGTGGGCAAGGATACTTACCACCATACCATGTTCGAGATGCTGGGAAACTGGAGTTTTGGGGATTATTTTAAGAAAGAAGCAATTCAATGGGCTTGGGAGCTGTTGACCAAGGTCTACAAAATAGATAAGGATAGTTTGTATGTTTCTGTTTTTGAAGGTAGCGATGACGCCGACAATTTAGAAATGGATAAAGAAGCCTTTGAATTGTGGAAGGCTATAATTCCTGAGGATCGGATCATCATGGGGAACAAAAAGGACAATTTCTGGGAAATGGGTGATCAGGGCCCTTGTGGTCCTTGTTCCGAAATCCATGTTGATATTCGCTCTAAGGAAGAAAAGGCAAAAGTCTCTGGTGCATCATTGGTAAACCAAGATCACCCACAAGTGGTGGAAATTTGGAACTTGGTTTTTATGCAATACAACCGAAAAGCCAATGGTGAGTTGGAAAACCTTCCAGAAAAACATGTGGACACTGGAATGGGTTTTGAGAGGCTGTGTATGGTGCTTCAAGGAGTACAATCCAACTATGATACCGATGTTTTCACACCACTTATTCGAGAAATAGAGACCATTACGGGTAAAAAATATGGAAAGGATGAGCAAACGGATATTGCCATTCGAGTAGTTGCCGACCACATTAGGGCGGTGGCCTTTTCTATTGCCGATGGTCAATTACCAAGCAATAATGGAGCAGGTTATGTAATTCGAAGGATTTTACGAAGAGCCATACGCTACGGATTCACCTTTTTGGGAACCAGTAAACCATTCATTTACAGATTGGTGAAGGTATTGGGAGAAACTATGGGGAAGGCCTTTCCAGAGCTTCGTGAACAATACCAATTGATTGAGAATGTGGTAAAAGAGGAAGAAAGCTCATTTTTAAGCACCTTGGAGCAAGGGTTGGTATTGTTGGATTCCGTTATCAAATCTTCAAAAGGAAAAACCATCGACGGTGAAAAGGCATTTGAATTGTATGATACTTTTGGTTTTCCCATTGATCTTACTGCGTTGATTCTTGAAGAAAATGGCTATGAACTGGACATTAAAGGTTTTGAAAAGGCGCTTAAGGTTCAAAAAGACCGATCTCGCGCAGCTTCAGAAGTTTCCAAAGAAGATTGGACCATCCTTTTAGATGATTCGGAGCAGGAATTTATTGGGTACGATAGCCTTGAGGCTGATGTGAAGCTGGTGAAATATCGTAAGGTCAGCAGCAAAAAAGGAGGAGATCAGTATCAAATGGTTTTTAATTTGACGCCATTCTATGCTGAAGGAGGTGGACAAGTTGGTGATAAAGGCTATTTGGAGGTTCCCAATGGAGATGTAATCTATATTTTGGACACCAAAAGGGAGAACAATGAAATTGTTCATTTCTCTAGTAACCTTCCAAAAAAGGTTTCCGATACTTTTAAAGCGGTTGTTGACAAAAAACAAAGACAACGTACAGCCAGTAACCATACCGCAACACATTTGCTTCACCAAGCACTAAGGGAAGTTTTGGGTCCGCACGTAGAACAAAAAGGCTCAGCGGTACACTCTAAACATCTTCGATTCGATTTTTCGCATTTTGCAAAATTGACAGTGGAAGAGCTTCGGGATGTAGAGAACTTTGTCAATGCTCGTATAGAAGGGCAACTGCCTTTTGAGGAAAACCGAAATATTCCGATTGAAGAAGCTATGGCACAGGGAGCTATGGCACTTTTTGGAGAAAAATATGGAGATACCGTTCGAACAGTCCGTTTTGGACATTCGATTGAACTTTGTGGAGGAACCCATGTAAAGAACACCTCAGAAATATGGCATTTCAAAATAGTTTCTGAAGGTGCCGTTGCGGCTGGGATTCGCCGAATTGAAGCCATTACCTCCGATGCTGTAAAGGAATTCTATTTTAAGAACAACCGAATGTTGTTCGAGATTAAGGATTTGTTGAACAAAGCCCAAGACCCGGTGAAAGCTGTTGAAGGTTTGCAAGAAGAAAACGCAGCCCTAAAAAAACAGGTTGAACTATTGTTGAAAGATAAGGCCAAAGGGCTTAAAAACGAATTGATTGCCGAACTGGAAGAAATCGACGGAGTTCAATTTTTGGCCAAAAAAGTAGACTTAGATGCGGCCGGAATCAAAGATTTGGCTTTTGAAATAGGTGGACAAATTTCCAATCTGTTTTTACTGCTCGGTGCTGAAAAAGATGGAAAAGCGCTATTATCCTGTTACATTTCAAAAGAAATGGCGTCAAACAGAGGATTAAACGCAGGCAACATAGTTCGTGAATTGGGTAAATATATCCAAGGAGGAGGAGGAGGGCAACCCTTCTTTGCGACTGCAGGAGGTAAGAACCCAGATGGGATACCCGAAGCATTAAGTAATGCACGGGGGTTTGTTGCCGTAACAGACTAAGGTATGCGATTCTTTTCATTAAAAAAGTTCAACTGGAAGTACATTTTCGGAGAAATATTGCTGCTTTTTATTGGGATTAATTTAGCTATTTGGTTCAACGACTGGAATGCTTCGAAATCTCTTCAGAAGGATAAGGAAATAGCATTGTTAAAGATAAAGGATGAATTGAGCAATAATTTAGCTCAACTGGAAGAGAGCAGATTTAAAAACCAAAAAATACCTTCTTTTTTTGACGAACTCAACAGCTTGGAGAACAAGCAGGGTGATTTGGTTTTAAGCCCAGATATGATGAATATTTTTGTTAGACGTTATCCGGAATTTTATAGGAAAATGGATTCGACTAAAGTTGGGAATCAATTGTACAAATACAAAGGTCTGACCAAGGTATATCTTGAAATTACGGATTTGAGCAATATTGCCTGGGAAATCTCTAAGTCCACTGGAATATTTCACGAATTTGGCTATGACTGCCTTTATCAATTGCAAGGACTGTATCACACACAGGATCTAGTAAAGGGAGAACTTAAAAAGGCTACCGAAGCCTTGGGGAACAAATCAATTGATGACCTGATTCGAGTTTTGAGTTTTATGGATCAATTGGAAGCCCAGTTGGAAGCCCAATATAAAGATATGATTGTGAATATAGAGAATTGTGAGTAATCCATCAGAATGAAACTGCAGACCATTGTATCGATAGAAAAGTCAAGTGTACCCATAGATTATGGTAGTAGAATATTGCTGTTGGGTTCTTGTTTTGTAGAAAACATAGGCCGAAAATTAGAATATTTTAAGTTTCAAACCACCCAAAACCCCTTTGGAATTTTGTTCCATCCACTTGCCATTGAAAATTTAGTGGAAAGAGCCGTTACCAACCAGATATACAAAAAAGAAGAGATTTTTGAGCATGCAGGAATTTGGCATTGTTTTGATACGCATTCGGATGTTAGCGCTGAGTCGGAAAACGAGCTGCTTGAAAAATTAAACCAAGGGTTAGAGAAGACGAGGGAAGCATTGGAGAATGCAACTCACATTATTATAACGTTGGGTACCGCATGGGTATATCGAAATAATGAAACCAAAAAAATCGTTGCTAATTGCCATAAGGTACCCCAAAGAGAATTTTCAAAAGAGCTATTGATTGTTGAAAAGATTCGGTCAAGCCTTGAAAAAATGATCAATTTGATTACGTCGGTAAACCAGAAGACACAAATAGTTTTCACTATTTCTCCTGTTCGTCATTTAAAAGACGGTTTTGTGGAAAACCAACGCAGCAAGGCACATTTGATTTCCTCTGTTTATAAAACTACTTCTAACTTCGTCCCTCTTACCTCGTATTTTCCTAGTTATGAAATTATGATGGACGAGCTTCGTGACTACCGTTTTTATGGTAAGGATATGGTACATCCTAATAATTTAGCGATTGACTATATCTGGGAAAAATTCACATCTACATGGATTTCCCCGAAGTCCTGTCCAATTATGGTTGAAGTCGACCAGCTTCAAAAAGGGCTATTGCATCGGCCCTTCAACCCAAATTCTGAAGAACATCAAAAATTCAAAACATCACTTGAAACAAAAATTGAACGTTTTCAGGAAAAATATCCATTCATAAAATTTAGATAAAAGGAATTGATTAATAAGTTGAATTAACCTCATAGGTTGGATGAAACGCCTTATTGGTCAATTCAAAATGGGTGTACGTCAGATCTACATAGGGTATTTTTTGAAAAACACTAAATTACAAGCTTAAAACCTCAAGGAATAATTATGGCAAAGATTACTCAGAATTCGCGGTTGTTCCCCGAAAAAGATGAGATAAAGTTTGCTGATGTCTTAATGTATTTTTCCGAGTCCCTTCTTGGTATTGATGATGAAGACGAGATTTTGTGGGATTTGGCGAAAAATTGTATTTCCAAATTGGGTTTTATTGACTGTGTGGTTTATCTGTTAGATGGAGATAGGGATGTGATGATACAAAAGGCAGCCTATGGGCCGAAAAACCCGAAAGATTTTGAAATATATGAGCCTGTTGAGCGTCCTTTGGGTTTTGGTATTGTGGGCCATGTTGCGCAATCGGGAATTGCTGAACTTTTGCACGACACTTCGAAAGATGAGCGTTATCGGATGGATGACGAGTTCAGGTATTCCGAAGTGTGTGTTCCCATAATTATCGATGGCAATGTAATTGGTATTATTGATTGCGAACACCACGAAAAAAACTTCTTTTCGGAGCATCATTTGCGTATGTTACTGATCATGTCCTCAATTTGCGCAGTGAAAATCAAGGGGGTTAGGGACCATAAAGAACTGGTTGAAAAACAGGAAAAACTCCTTAAACTAAAAGAAGAAATGATGGAGCTAAGGTTTAAGGCCCTAAACTCACAACTTAATCCGCACTTTGTTTTCAATGCGCTTAACTCCATTCAATATTTTATTACCTCTGAAGCTAAAAAGTCGGCATTGGATTATCTTTCGGGGTTTAGCAAGTTGGTGCGCTTTCATTTAAAACACATAGATTCGGATAAAGTGCATGTTTCTGAAGAGATTAGTATGCTGAAATGGTACTTGAAGCTTCAAAAGCTTAGGTATGTTGAGCAGCTTGAATATGATATCAGTATTGAAAACGAAAACAGATTGGAAGATGCAATGGTCCCTCCTTTTGTTATCCATACCCTTTTCGAGAATATCATAGAACAGGGCGCTTATAATCAATACAAGGATCAAAACTTTGAAGTTAGCTTTAAAGTCAGCGGTAAACATGTTTTTGTAATGCTCTCCTATAGCTATTCCATCTTAAAAGATATGGATTACACTCCTGAGTATCGAGATCAAATACTTGGTTGGCAGGACCAGATTAAACTGTTGAATGCTATAAAGGACTATAATATTGAAAAGAGGATAGCATTTGTTGATAGGCAAGACAAAAAAGGCGTAAGCATAACCCTAAAACTTCCCAATCTATATGAATAATGGCAAAGCCCATATTGAGCCTACTTTTGACAATCGTTTTGGTTTTGAGTTGTCAGCTGGTGATCGCTGCACAAAATATCCTTAGCACAGAAGGCTTAGATTTAGAATTCACCGTATTTAAAACATCCGATGAAACGCTCACAATAAAGGATGTTTTACAGAATCGATATGATTTTAAAAGTCCTGATGATTATGTAGACGAAAGAACACATCCAGATGATATTTATTGGATAAGGATAGATTTTACTTCAGAGCTTCATAGGCTGAAACAGGACTCTTTATGGGTGTTGACCCCATCACTTTTTGATTACGGTACGCTTTATCAGGATGGGGATGGAGCCATAGCAAAAATAAGGTTTGGTTGGTTTGAGGATATACCCAATGAGGGAAGTATAAGCTATAGTCATGGGGTTCCATTTAAGAGCGATCGGCTTTTTTACGATCAATACGTTTACCTAAAGGTCAGAAGTGTTGTGGATATGGAAAAAATTGCCCAGTGGAAGATGAGTTATCGATCTCACCTCCAGGATGGGCTGGCCAAGAAGTTTTATAGCTTGGAAGATTTAAAGTTTGTGGTTCCTTCCTTTCTATTTGCCGGGGTATGCATTATCATGTTTTTGATGATGTTGATGTTTTTTGTGTACTCCAAACGGATGGAATTTTTGTTTTACTGCTTTTATGTATTGTGCTTGTTTCTTTATTTGGGGCCTTATGTTTCCAGATTGTATGTAATGCTACTTCCCAGTTTTAATCTCACCAGCTACACCTTTTTTCAACAGATGCAGATGTTGATCAACCTTAGCTATGTTCTTTTTGTGATGTATTACCTCAATACTAAAAATCTATACCCAAGGTTACATTGGGTCATAAAAAAGATAGCTTGGATGTTGGTTGCGGTAACTATTCTGGATGTTCTGTTCTTGTTAAACAAGTACTTTTTGGAGCATATTTATCTGTTGCATTTTCAGCGCTTGATTATGTCAGTGTTCGGCTTGGGGGCTATGATCTATTTATTGAAGGTGCGGAAGAACAATTTGGCCTGTTTTATTGTGGCAGGTTCCTTTTGTTATATGATGGGGGCTTTGGGATTTTTGTTTTCTAGAAATGGGTATTTAATGTTGGCCGGCTCCAGCTTGGATATACTGATTTTTGCCGCCGGACTTACTTTTAAAATACAGACTGAATATAAAGAACGACTTCAGTTTCAACGAGAGGCCCATATAAACAAAACCAAAGCTTTACGGGCCCAAATGAATCCTCATTTTATATTCAACTCCTTAAACTCGATTCAAAACCTGATTACAAGAAATGATAAAAAATCAGCGCTTCGATATCTTTCAAGATTTAGTCGATTAACCAGAAACGTTCTGGAAAGCTCTATTGAGACCAAAATCATGTTGTCAGATGAGATTAAAATGCTCAATGATTATTTGGAGTTGGAATCCCTTCGTTTTGACAACGCATTCGATTACAGCATAATTGTGGATGAATCTATCGAACCGGAAATGACAGAATTTCCTTCCATGATTGTCCAACCTTTTGTCGAAAATGCCATACTGCATGGGCTCCTGCCCAAACAAGGAAGTGAAAAAATGCTTTCCTTGTCCTTCAAAGATGATGGGGACTATGTACTATGTGAAATTGAGGATAATGGAATAGGAAGACAGGCAGCTCTAAAAAGAAGTACTCGGAAAAATAAAAAATCAAGGGGTATGCAGGTAACCATGCAGCGTTTTAAAACCCTCACAGGGGAAGCGGATGAAAACATGATTCAAATTGTAGATAAGAAAGACCAACATAAAAATGCAGCCGGGACAAAAATCAGTATAAGGATTCCAGTCTAAAAATAGCAAAGTGATCAAACGGAATCTTGTATATTTCCGTAGTTAAACCTTATCACCATGAAAAGAGTCCTTGTCGGTGCAGTCATTGCTTTAGCTTCCATTTTGATTTATAAGTCCTGTGAAAACCACCAAAAAGAAGAAGCGATACTAAAAGAGAGTTCGGTGCTGATTCAACAAGAACTAAAAAATGTGTCCAAGCTTGTGGTGACAGAAGGTCATTTTGCAGAAGTGTACAATTATGCGGATTCCAAAGAACTTTTTGGGACTTTGATTACAGCCGATAAAAAAGCTTTGGTGGTCGTAAATGCGGAAGCATCAATTTCCTATGATTTGAGTAAAATCAAAATTGAACTTGATGAGAGACAAAAAACGATACGTATTTTATCGATTCCCGAACCAGAGATTAAGATAAACCCTGATTTTGAGTATTACGATGTTTCTGCAGATTACCTTAACCCTTTTAATGCAGAGGATTATAATGCCATCAAGGAGAATGTGAAACAATCTCTCATGAAAAAAATTGAAGCTTCCTCTTTAAAGACTAATGCCCAGAACCGATTGTTGAGTGAACTATCACGAATCTATGTGCTGTCAAACTCACTAGGCTGGACATTGGAATACCACGAAAAAAGTATCAATTCCTTAGATGAATTAAAGAGCCTTGGCAAAGTTCGTCTCGATTAACTCAATTCCATCATCAATCAAATGCCCCGCTTTAGGATTGTTTTGCTTCACAGTTTCTAGATGCGCCCTAATTTCTTGTTGAAACCCTGCATCGTTGCTTTTTTTGGCCAATTCATAAAGTTCTACTGATAGCAGCCAATCTTCGGGATAGTTTTTTTGTAACTCGTTGAAAACCTTATTTCGGGAAGTAGTAGTGTTGGTGCCTTCTCTAAAATCCCTTATTTGTTGATAGAACATCTCCAATTGCTTGCGAGAAGCACTTTTTTCTGGTTTTATGGTAGTTTCAGACAGTTCATGGGTGATGAGGTTAAAACTGTTCAAATCGGCAGGGCCATTGAAGGCTGAGACTACCTCCTGGCCGACAGCCATATGATAGAGTCCCCAATCTGGTAAAAATAACATGGTGCCATCATATGTTACCGTGCAATCCCTGAAAGTGATTAATAGAATTTTTCCTTGGAGATTGCGAGTCCCGGTAATAATGGTGCCTTCGATTTTTACGCCACCTTCAAACTCGAGCGAAACCTGCTCTCCTTCATAAATTTTGTAAGCTTTTAAATCTCTTGGCCCCATGTCTTCTATGGCCAGATTGATTCCTTTTAACTTTCCGACCGGTGAGCCAAAACCTTCTAAATGGTGTTGGGTACTATGTCCGACCAGTTCTTTCTCGCGATAGGCCAAGGCAGTTGGCCCTACGGTTTGGAAATATATGGGTTTGTTCTGATGGGCTATTACCCTATGAAATTGCCCCGAAACCTGTAGTCCTGTGCTGAGCTCGATGCTTCCCAAAGCCTTGGAGTCAACCAATTTTTGAATTCCGGAAAGCCCCCCTGTCCGTAGGGCCATGGTGTTGGCAAAATCTTCCAAAACTTGACTTAAAAATGCAAAATCAGGAGTTACAAAAAGCTGTGGCTGCGGTTTGGTAATGTCAAAGGATTGACGAGCAGCCTCTATGGTATAAGGAAGTTTGACCACTTCTTTTTTCATGCACCATTTACTCTCTCCAATGGATGAAAGCAAACCGGCTCCGTAAATTTTTGGGTTATCAACAGTACCTATAAGACCATATTCCACCGTCCACCAATGTAGATTTCGAATAAGGGCCATCTCACTGGGTTCGCCCATATTTTCTTGTAAATGTTCTATGTGTTTTTCAGCCGTGTCAATTTCTTCTTGAGAGGTACCATGTGCTTCCTTGATGATGGAAAGATGTCGAACGGCCTCATAAAGCTCATAATCCTTGGCACTGGAAATGGCTTTGCTTCCAATTTCCCCAAACCTTCTTAAATATTCGGCATATTCGGGATTGGCGATAATGGGAGCGTGGCCTGCTCCTTCATGAATGATGTCAGGTGCTGGAGTATATTCAATATTTTCCAATTGTCGTATATCCGAAGCAATCACCAAAACATTGTACGCCTGAAATTCCATAAAAGCGGAAGGAGGAATAAAACCATCCACGGCCACGGCCGCCCAGCCAATTTCCTTTAAAATGCGGTTCATGCCGTACATATTGGGAATATGGTCAATGGAAATTCCGGTCTGTTCCAATCCTTCTACATAAGATTGATGTGCCACTTTACTTAAGTAATCCACATTTTTACGCATTACATAACGCCAAACCGCCTGGTCAATGGCTGAATAGTCTTCATAATTCTGCGGTTTGATAAACTGTTTTAAATGTTTGGGCAGTTTATCTAAAATGGGATTGCTTTCGTACGCACTCTTTTTCATGAAAATACCATAATAACTTCCTGTAAATATATGATTTATGGAAAAAATAACATGTTAAACTAACATGTATAGGAATTTAGTCCATTTTAATGGATTTTATAAGGAATAAGTGTTAGTTTTGATTTGTTGCAAACCACTAAACAGGAAAAAGTATGCAAGCCCAGCTGGATGCCATTGATCGTGAGATTTTAAAAATCTTGGAAAAAGATGCTAAAACGGTGGCAAAAAATATTGCGGAACAACTTGGGTTGACCAAAACTCCGGTTTATGAGCGAATCAGAAGATTGGAGAACGAAGGGTTTATCAAAAACTACTCGGCCATAATCGACAAAGAAAAGGTAGAGAGTAGCATTACCGTATTCAGTTTTGTTTCCCTTGAAGCCCAGAAAGGACATTTGATGGACGACTTTTTGAGTCAGGTCAATCAATTTTCAGAAGTAACGGAGTGTTTCGTAGTAGGTGGGGAGTTTGACTTTCTATTGAAAGTTATTGTGAAAAATTTAGATGCCTATTACAATTTTGCGAAGACAAAAATTGCTTCTTTGCCCAATATTGGGGCAGTAAAAAGTGCTTTTGTCTTAAATGAGGTGAAGAACGAAAATACCTTTCCGTTGCTTTAGGGGATTAAAAAGAACGAAGAACCCATTTCACTTTTCCAACTTCGATGAACACTTACAACTTAGCTACGTTGGATTCTTCGCCCTATTTTTATTATGTTGTCATTCCCGCTTTTGCGGAAATCCAAATACGGGGTTTTATTTCAAGAAAATCCACTAGTTTGATGCAACCGCCGTAGTCGGCATAGGAGGATACTCCTTAAGAATATGGGATACAAACTCACGAATACGCTCCTCTTTCTTTTCTATGTTTTTGGTATTGTTCAAAGTGCCAACACCGCGACCTTGCCATACCAATTCTTTCTTTTTGGCATCAATTACATCAATGTACAATGAGCCTTCGGTACGCGTGCTTACATTGGGCTGATTGTTCCATCCCCAACCCCAACCTGGGCCCCAGACCCATGGGTTGTAGAAACCGCCCCAACCCCAGCCCCAGCCGAAGTTGTTGTTGTAAACGTCTACGCGCTCACGTTCTTTGGTAAAGATGCTTACGAGTACATCCGGGTTTTGGGATTTTACAAAACCTCTAGAGTCCATTTCATTTTCAATGGCCCTAAGAATACGTTTTTTGTCCAAATCGGAAATTTGGGCTTTGTCTATACCTGTCTTATAAAAGGCATAGGATTTATAGGTTTGAAAATCAGCTTTTTTATCATAATCGGAAACCACCCTGACAGAGCTGCAGGATGCCAATAAAACAACTGCAAGGGCAGCTAAGGAAAACAGTTTTAAATTTCTCATAGTAATCTTTTTTGAGTTCAATGAAATCACAAAAAAATAAGTCACAAATATTGTGCCGAACACCGTGCTAACGCCTTGAGTTTGTGTTTTTATCATACCCATAGGGGCAATGACGGCAACCGCTCTCGCAACAATACCCTCTTTTGAGGTGATATTGCTTGGTAAACACTTTATAACCTTCCTCAGAAAGGTAAAAATCGCCCTCTTCAAGGGGAATATATTTCTTCATAGTTGTAGAAACCAAGATAAAGTTAAGGTATTCTCGGGAAAAGGCTTGATTACTGAATTGTTAAGTAATTCACCGAAATTGTTAATGTTATTATCGGATTATTCCAATTTTCCAATACCTTGTGGGTTATCTTTGTAGGAAACCCATTATACCATTAACGTGATATTGGTTTTTAAACATTTCTTCTATAAAAACTACGTGGGGCTTTCCCTATGGCCGTTCATCTTCTTAAAGGAAGGTACGCTTAAACATGATGAGGTGCTCATCAACCATGAGCGCATCCATCTGAAACAGCAACGGGAGTTGTTGATTCTCCCTTTTTACATCCTTTATATTGCTGAATGGTTGTTGCGAACCCTCTTGTATTTAGACAGTTACCGGGCGTACCAAAATATTAGTTTTGAGCGTGAGGCTTATGCCAATGAGGAGGATAAGCAGTATCTTGCGCGCAGAAAGTCCTTTGGTTTTTTGGATTATTTGACGCGTTAACCACATAGCTTGCTTATTCCCAATCAAAAAATAGATTTGCCCATTCTTGGGGAAAAAGGAGTTTCACTTTATATAAAAAGGGAAGATTCCATCCATCCACATATTTCAGGGAACAAATACCGAAAGTTGAAATACAACTTGCAGGAAGCAAAAAAGCTAAACCATTCCACATTGCTCACCTTTGGTGGAGCATTTTCCAATCATATTGCGGCAACCGCTTGTGCAGGAATAGAACAAGGATTAAAAACAATCGGTGTGATTCGTGGCGAGGAACTCAAAGACAATTGGCAAGACAATCCAACTTTACAATTGGCGCGTGAACACGGGATGGAATTTCATTTCGTCTCCCGAAGCGATTATCAAAAGAAGAACGAGAAATCTTTTTTGGATGAATTGAAGGATGTTTTTGGTGAATTTTACCTAATTCCAGAAGGAGGAAGCAATGAGTTGGCCGTAGAAGGCTGCAAAGAAATTTTGACCGAAACAGATTCTCGGTTTGATTTTATCTGTAGTTGTGTGGGGACTGGGGGTACTATAGCTGGACTTATCAACTCTGCAAAACCCCATCAGACGGTTTGGGGATTCCCTGCATTGAAAGGAAACTTCTTAAAGGAAGATATCCGTAAATTTGCCCGAAACGAAAATTGGGAATTGATTTCCGATTATCATTTTGGAGGTTACGCTAAGGTTGATGCAGATTTGATTGACTTCATCAACACCTTTAAAAAGGAAACAGGAATTCCATTAGATCCTATTTACACTGGAAAAATGGTTTTTGGTATTTTTGACCTAATTAAAAAGGATGCCTTTAAAAAAGGAACCCAAATTTTGGCCATCCATACCGGAGGGCTTCAAGGAATAAAAGGCATGAACCTTGTGTTGAAGAAAAGAAATTTACCGTTGTTGGACGTATGATTCGGAGAATAGGATATGTTTTAGTGCTCATTTTGATATTTACAGCCTGTAAATCCAAAAAAAGAACAGTGGCCCATCAACCCAAACCGGTCGTAGAGGTAAAAAAGAACCGAAATCCCAACGCTGGACTTCCGAAAGATGGTCCAAAGGAATCCAAATTGTATCCGTTGCCTGCTAATCCTGGTCGTTTTGTAAAATTTCCTATTGCCAATACCCAAGAATACATCGATACTTTTTCCGAAATAGCTCAGTATGATATGCGTGCCTTTGGCATTCCTGCCAGTATTACCTTGGCACAGGGTATTTTGGAGAGTGGTTCTGGTAAAGGTGAACTCACCCGAAAGACTAACAATCATTTTGGCATAAAATGTCATACCGGATGGGATGGGGAGTTCGACTTTCACGATGATGATGCCAAAGGCGAGTGCTTCCGAAAGTACAATCACCCCATGTATTCATTTCGCGACCATAGTATTTTCTTATCTACTCGATCGCGTTATAAGTTTTTGTTCAATTACCGAAGGGACGATTATAAAAAATGGGCTTATGGTTTGCGACAGGCAGGGTATGCCACCGACCGAAAGTATCCCCAGAAGCTCATTGCCCTAATTGAAAGGTACAATCTGGATAAATATGATGATGAGGTGGTTGATGGTGGATTGGATACGGTAAGGGCACCCAAAAAATATGAAGTATTTACCCATGTGGTGGAAAAGGGAGAAACGCTCTATGCAATTTCCCGTAAATATGCCATTTCGGTGGATGAATTAAAACAAATCAACAACCTTAACAACAATACCATTTCCATTGGGCAGGTGCTCAACATCCGGAAAGAAAAAACCAAATGATTTACCAAAGAAGTAGTGCCCTGTTTGCAGAGGCCAAAAAATACATTCCAGGAGGGGTAAATTCCCCGGTTCGGGCGTTTAAAGCCGTTGGTGGCGACCCGATTTTTGTAAAAGAGGCCAAAGGAGCCTATTTATATGATGAAGATGGAAACCAACTTATCGATTATATCGCTTCTTGGGGCCCACTGATTTTGGGTCATGCCCATGAATCTGTGATCAATGCGGTTATAGAAAAGGCTAAAAAGGGAACTTCCTTTGGAATGCCCACTGAAATTGAGACCGAATTGGCCCAGCTGGCCGTTTCCATGGTGCCCAATATTGATAAGATTCGTTTTGTAAATAGTGGTACCGAAGCCTGTATGAGTGCAGTCCGATTGGCCCGCGGATATACTGGAAAAGATAAGATCATCAAGTTTGCAGGGTGCTACCATGGTCATTCAGATTCCTTTTTGATTCAAGCGGGGAGTGGCGCCGTGACTTTTGGAAGTCCCAACAGTCCTGGGGTGACCCAAGGAACGGCAAAGGATACCCTTCTGGCTAATTACAATGATTTGGAAAGTGTAAAAGCTTTGGTAGAGGCCAATAAAGGTGAAATTGCAGCTTTGATTTTGGAACCTGTGGCTGGAAATATGGGCTGTATTATCCCAACAGATGAATTTATTCATGGTTTACGCGATATATGCACCCAAGAAGGTATTTTGTTGTTGTTTGATGAGGTCATGACCGGATTCCGATTGGGAAAAGGAGGCGCACAAGAAGCCTTGGGCATTGATGCCGATATCGTAATGTTTGGAAAAGTGATTGGTGGGGGACTTCCTGTAGGGGCATTTGCCGCACGAGCGGAGATTATGAGCCATTTGGCACCTGAAGGTCCAGTGTACCAGGCAGGAACTTTAAGTGGAAACCCTTTGGCGATGAGTGCCGGATTGGCCATGCTTACCGAACTCAACAACAATCCCGAAGTATTCACTAGCCTAGCCGAAAAGACAGAGTATTTGCATAAAGGAATCGCTGAGGTGTTGACGCAAAGAGGCGTCACGCATCAAATCAACCGCTATGGTAGTATGATTTCGGTACATTTTTGTGAAGAACCCGTAGTGGATTTCGCATCTTCAGCCAAAGGAAATAACGATACCTTTAAAAAATATTTCCATGGTATGTTGGAGCAGGGGGTTTATCTGCCTCCATCGGCATTTGAAAGCTACTTTTTAAATGATGCTCTCAGCTATGCTGATCTGGATAAGACCATTGAAGCGGTAAAAACTGTTTTTTAACTTTATAGCTCCTTCCCCGTCATCCTGAGCGCAGTCGAAGGAAAGGGAAGGTGTCCGAAGGGCAGAAGGGATTGTGTAGATATTTTATTTAAAATGCTCCCGAATCTCCTGAAGTATAGAAGGCAAATTCTCAAACACCATTTTATTCTCAAAACGTATTAAGGTAAACCCAAGATTTTCCAAATATTGAGTACGTTTCAAGTCCTTTTCCTCAGCAGTTGGATTCATATGGACTTGTCCGTCCAATTCAATGATAAGTTTTTCCGAAGCGCAATAAAAATCAACAATACAATGGTCAATACTATGCTGTCTTCTGAATTTTCGGCCATTCAGCTTTTTGTTTTGAAGTTGTTTCCAAAGAAATGCTTCCGCAGAAGTCAGGTTTTGACGTAGCTCTTTACGATGAGGCCGAAGATTTGGATGGTCGTGCCTTTTCATTTGTAATACCAAAATAGTAAAAAGATGGTTTGGTTTACACCCTTTCCGACTCCTTTCAGGAGCCACCTTTCCCTTTTAGGGAAAGGAATTATAAAATAGAAAAAGGGGCGTGAACCCCTTTTTCATCAAAAACAAACTAAAACTAACTGACTCCGACTAAACTTGACTAAATTGGTTTAATCCAGAGCAAGTGTTTCCATTTATTGCGTTCCTTTAAGATAAGCAACACATTGATGGCGAACAATCCGCTGGTTTGAAGGAGTTCACCGAATTCATCCGCTTCCAGAAAAGCATGAAACAAAAAGATATGCAAAGTGATGGGCAGCAAGAGCACAGCACCGATAAAGCTGGTTCCTTGCAGTAGTACCAATAGACCGAACAACAGTTCGCAAATACCCAATACTTGCCAAAAGTATCCGGTCTGTTTGGCTCCACTGATGTACAATATTTTTTGAAGCGTGCTTTCCTTTTCAGGCGCTTTAAACTTTTCGGCTTTTTCAACTACTTCAATGGGCGAGGGGATGGGTTTCCGGAATTTTTGAATTCCGCCGTAAAGCATCATTCCACCCAAAATGAGTCGCAAAACAATAAATAGGATATTCAGTTTCATTTTACTGTGTCAAAGTGGTTTCGCCAGCATTGGGATTGTACACATAGTTAAAAGTGTAGAACCTTGAAGCATCCGTACTGGGGTCAGGGCTGGTGGGGGCATCTTCGTAATAGCTCAAAAACTCCACTTTGGCATACTTTCCCTCATGGGTGCGGATTACAAACACCTTTCCAGGTATTGCAGATACAATATTGGTCATAAAGTTGTAGTTGTACCATCCATTATCACTTCCGGTTGGAATGGCAAAGGCGCCGTCTGCATCTTGGGTAAAAGTAAGTCCATCAGCACTGGTGATACTCGCAAAGGTTCCGGATTGAATAGATGCGCCTCCATTTCCGTTTCGCGCAGGTTCTTCGGCGGTTCCGGTTACCGCACCTCCATTGATAGCAACTGTTGTTCCTCTAAAGGCTAAATCCCATTCGGTATCACTTGTGGTCACCTCCCCTGTGGCAAAGCTGAATTTGGTGAACGGACCACCTACGGGTTGACCTTGGCCACCGGTTTGTGGCGCAGCAATGTTGGATGCGGTTTTGCTCTCTACGGGGACCAAGTTGGGGCCGTCATCATCACTACAGCTTACGAAAGTGATATATACGAACAATAGACTTAAAAGTTTAAAAGTGGTTTTCATGTGTATTTATAAATTAAAATTGAATATTAAGTTTTGTGAATAGTTGAATTCCTGGGTTGATGAGCACTTCGCTATCTTGGGTCGCTAATGGATTGTTTCCTTTAAAGTTCAAAAGATTGTTTGCTCCCAGTTGAAGTTGATAGTACTTGAAAAAGGTTTTTCCGAAAGCAAGGTTTACCAAGGCATACCCATCTATAAATGCGTTGTCATAATCATCCAGCAATCCGTTACCATTGCGGTCGGTAAGTCCAAATTTACCTCGGTAGGTGACCCTTAGATTGGCATTCGCCTCCCATTTGGGGATATCGTAAAAGGCCTTGAAGTTTAAAGTATGCCTAGAGCGGTTTTCCAATCCAAAGTAATCCGATTTTTCCAACTGTACTGTGGACAAGGTTTCGGGATCACGGGCAAATACTTCTCCATTGTCAATGGCTTTCAATTTGTCCTTATCATATGCAAATAAAAGCTGGTAGCCTGCAGATAGATTGAGTTGATTTGTAGGGTTGTATTTGACATCCACTTCCAGACCTTGAGTGTAGACACTTTCCCTATTGATATAGCCAAATACATTTTGACCATTGGTCTTGGCGGCCAAGATTCGGGTATCGATGAGATTTTTGAAATCGTTTCTAAAGAAATTGAGTTCAGAGGAAATTTTTCCTTTTTTAAAAGCAAATCCAAGATTGTAACCAATGGAACTTTCGGCATTCAGTTTTTGGCCCAATTCGGAGGTAGCTACCTGTAGGGTGGCAATTTCTCCATTGTTTTGAAGGCGTTGTATGCCAGCGGCTTCGACCTCTTTTCCAAATACGGAATATCCACCCCCAGCGGCATTGGTAAAGTCGAGGTAGAGTTGCCTAAAATCTGGAGCTTTAAATCCGCTTCCCACAGAACCTTTTAGGGCTAGATGATCGGTGAGCTCATAACGAGCGGAGATTTTAGGGCTGAGTTGTGAATTGTATTCGCTATGATTGTCAAAACGGGCACCTGCAATTACATTGAGCCTTTCCAAAGGTTTGAAATCGTACTGCGCGAATACATATTGTGAATCGAAGGACACCGTTTCAGCAAAAAGGGAACGATTCAGATTTTCGAAATTATAACCTCCACCTAGAGTAAGGATATGGTCGGCTTTGAACGTATGGTTGAACCGAATTTCGGGACGAAAGAGCTTTTGGTCAAAATCGTTTTCAATAAGAAGTTCGTTGCTACCCGCATCGACCACTTTTTCATTGGTGATGTAGTTGGTATAGTAAAATTCGTATTGAAGATTGATCCTTTTTGAAGGATTATGATTGATTTTCAACTGTAGATTGGTATCCTTTTCTTCGCTTGTACTCGGGGAAACATCAAATTCTTGGAAAAAATGACGGCCCGAAGCATAAATATCCAATCGTTCTGAAAGGTCGTAAAACACCCGTCCGTTAAAGGTATAATTGACAAAGGGGTTTACGGTGTTCCCTTCTTGGTTTGGGGTCAGGTCATACCCATCAGTACTTAATCTATCTGCGAAAAAAGAATAACCAATCTTATCTAACCTTTGGTTTAGGCTAAAGTTGGTATTCTGGTTGTTGAAGGAAGCCACCCGATGGGATACTTGGCCACTGATTTTATCGGAAACGGGCTTTTCAGTAATAATATTGATGACTCCACCTAAAGCCTCAGAACCAAAAAGACTGGAGGAAGGCCCTTTGACCACCTCAATTTGTTTGATGTTGCCTATGGCAAAACGGCTTAGGTCCAGATTCCCTGAGCTTCGGCCCACTACAGGCACCCCGTCTATGAGCACTAAAATGTAGTCCGAAGCTATGCCCTGAATCTGGACACCTTCACCACCTCCAATAGTCGCATCGGGCGTCATGATGATTCCGGTTTGTTCGTTCAATATTTCATTCAGACGGGTTACTCCGGTTTGCTGGAGTTGTTTTTTTGGAATCAAGGTCACAGGAAGGGGTAGGGATGATAATTGTCTAATCGTTCTAGTTGCTGTTACCACAACTTCATCCAAGTTTTCAATAAGAATGGAATCTTTTTCCGAGTCTGATTTTTCTTGGGCAGTAAGTCCCAGGACCATCAAGAAGGAAAAAATAAATGAAATATTATTTTTATTTAGACTCATTCTAGTTTAGATTTGTGGCAAATATATATTTATTTTAATTCAATCTAAATAAGAATAATATTAATTTTCGATTTTTTTAATACCAAAAAGCAACACTGAAATGAAACATGCTACATTTTTTACCGTACTGAGCTTAATACTTGTTCTCGGTGCTAACGCCCAGAGTAAGAAGAAACAGGACCAAGCTGCCATCAAAGGCATGTGCGGCTGTTATGAGGTAGGCTTCAATTTTGCCGAAACTTTTCAATATTCGGAGGATGAAGACTATGTCCCTTCAAAGGCTAAACATTCCAAAGCCCTCGAATGGGTTCAACTTGTTGAAGATGACAAAGACAAGATTGTAATGCAATACCTATTGGTTGTTGGAAAACCAGATGCTCCTCGAGTAATTAAGCACTGGCGCCAAGACTGGTTATTCGAGAATACAGATTTGTACACCTATAATGCAGATAACCATTGGACCTATAAATCGCTTCCTAAGGCAGATGTCAAAGGGCAATGGACCCAAAAGGTTTATCAGGTAGACGATAGCCCCCGTTATGAAGGGTCAGCTACTTGGATTCATGCAGATGGCCAGAGTTATTGGGAAAATGCCGCTGAAGCTCCCCTGCCAAGAAGAGAATACACAAAAAGAAGTGATTATAACCTGACCCTTAGAAACAATAGACATGTTGTTAATGCAGAAGGATGGGTACATGATCAGGATAATAAAAAAATCATTAGAAAAGCAGGTACTACGGACGTGGTTTTAGCCGAGGAAAAAGGATTCAATACCTATAAAAAAGTGGCCGATAGCAGATGTAAGGCTGCCCAGGACTGGTGGAAGGAGTATAGCGCTGATTGGGCCAAGGTTCGAACCAAATGGGATAATGTCTTTGCACAAAAACAAGATTTAAAATTGAACAAAAAAGTTGATGGCATGCCGCTGTATGCCCATTTGTTTTCAGAAGATTTTGATAATTCTGAGGAGAATATTGCTAAGACTATAGATGCTTTTATTTTAAAGTAATATAGCGATTGGTTAGTTTGGTTAAAGGTCACCCAAAAGGGTGGCCTTTTTTTATGCTTAATAGTTTTTTTCCACCAACCTCTTTGAAATCCACCAATAATTGCCTGCAGGGTCAATTACTCCTCCTTGTCGGTCTTCATAGTCCATATCCATAGGATCAAGACATTTTTGAGCGCCATGGTCCAATGCATTTTGATATACTTGATCCACATCGTTCACGAACAAATAAAACGAAGTTCTCATACCCTCAAACTCTCCTCGAGCCTGGCTGATCATAAAACAACTATCTCCAATTTTAAGAATCACGTTGGCTATGTCACCTGTTTTTTCATTTATTGTCCGATTCAATTCCTCGGCATAAAAAGCTTTCTTTAAGAAATTAATTTCTTCTTCTGGATTCGCAACAAATAAATAGGCGTTTACTGTACTGAATCCATCGGGACGATAAGTGTTGAATATTTCTTTCATGGTTTGCTGTTGTTTACATCATGACGATTGAACCAAGCAACTATTGGACAATTATTTTGAAAGATTTTATCTATACGATTTCCGTTAAGTGATTATATAACATTCCGGTTAGAATAGCCAAACCGAAGCTCAAAAGTGTACCAATAAGCACATATTCGGTGAGTTTTCTATTCTTACCCTTGTTAAGGTCCCCAAATCGGAAAACGGATTTTGCTGCTATCAATAATCCAATGGCAGCCCATTGATTCAACAAAATAAAGCCAAAAACAAACAATCGTTCCAACATGCCAATGTATTTCCCAGCATTTTTGAGAGAGCCTCCTTCTTCCGTGTCATCTTTTAGGACTTCGGCGACATATGGAGCCAGTAGCATTCTCATGATAATTCCTGAAACATAGGTCACGAATACCAAAAATGTAAAGAGTAAAAGGTTTGCTTCACCCAATATAGATTGAAAATCGAACTCAAATGGAGAAACCCATTGAATTATGGCGATAAGAACACCTATATGCAACACCTGATCCAGAGCAAAAAGCCAGCGATAGTTTTTTTCATTGGTGAATGCCAGTTTTCCCAAATCAATTAAATAGTGGGAAATAATGATGATGGCGATAATTCCCAGGTGCTGAAATTGTAAGAGAAGAAGCAATGCCAACAAATGCACTCCGATATGCCAATAGAGATATTTTGACTTCCACTTTTTCTCTAATTTGTCATCTACCCAGTGGACGGGTTGGAATACAAAATCACCCAAAAAATGGGCTAGAATCAGTTTTAAGGCTAATAAAGTCATAGTTGTATGAGTTGGGTGGTATAAAATTGAATCATTTTTTGCACTTCATCAAATCCTGCGCGTATCAATGCTTCACTGATGTTACTTTGTGATTTTTCCAGTAGGGCAGCCAACTCTTTTTGGTTGGACTTAGGATGTTCCAGAGCGGTCTTCACAACCCTTGAGGTTGCTGGTAACCAAGCATCCATAGTTAAGGAGGCAAGTTGTAGCATAAGATTGATCTGGGTATCGAAAGCTTCATTACCGGATTTTATCGCTAAGGTCTGCTTTTTCAAATTTTCGAAGCATTCTCCCGAAAATACAAAGGCTGAACCGTTGGATTCGGTTACTTTTTCAGCATGATAGTCTTTTCCTCCTAAACCGATACTCATGCGGACATCTATGCCCTTTTTCTGTTTTAGGCTTGCTTTAATATGAATGGCCGTTTTGAGCGCTTTTTCTGGTGATATCTCCAATTGAAAGCTATCACCACGGTAGATTTCCCATTGTTTGGGCTCTTTTCCGTGGGTATTTAGCACTTTCTTCAAATTGGTTAACCAAGCTTCTGGACTATCCTTTCGAGAATTGATAATGTCCCCAGTGATTACGGCTGTTGTTATACTCATAAGTCAAATATCGGTAAAATAACCGATAATTACAAATATCTGTAAAAAAGCAGATAATTTAATATATCGGTGAAATAGCCGATAATGAAAAATGGAAAGAATGAGGTTGTCTAAAAGATAGCAATGTGTCATTCTGAATTCATTTCAGAATCTCAATAGATTGATAGCCAAATTTTATGAGAAACTGAAACGAGTTCAGTTTGACGAAACAATCCTTTTTAGACAGCTCAAGTTTTCTAGTCTGCGTGTTTCTTTCGGAAATTGGGAGCTAATTTTCCATTTTCCCAAGTCAGCTTCCATGTTTCCAGACTGGTATGGAGCCATAGGTTTTCATCACCGCTATAATGATTACCTTTTTCTTTTTTAAGGATTATTTTTTCCGGAATACCTCCTTCCTCATCAGGAAAAATGAATCGCTCGGAATGGTAAGAGCGCTCAAAATCGTGCGAAGAGGATATTTCATATGCGGTTAAAGCACCTTTATGGGCAAATAGATAAATACCTCCTTCTTCATATTCCCAATCAAAGTAATATTTAATATGGATTATGCCATCCAAATGGGTAATATCCCTAGTACCGTAGGTTTTTATGCTAAAATTATGAGTGTTGGTTAATGGAACTTTTTTTTCATACAGTTGACCTAAATTCCGACTTCTTATATTCAAGTAAGTTGTACCTCTTTCTTGGCTATAGGCAAAATAATAGTGGATGCCATTAACCGTCTTTCTATCCAAAGAGAGCAATCCACCTAAAATGTAGCCGGTCATATCGTTATACTTTACTTTGTAAAAAGAATGGTCGATACCTTTATAGGGCCATGTGAAATCTGTTTTTTCAATAATCTCTACCCATTCTCCAATTTTAAGAAGTTCTAAAACTTTGGAATCTGTGTCGGGAGTGGTTCTTAACTTAACATTGTTACCAAAGGAATATACTTGTTCTCCCGGCTCAAAAGTATCAATGTCATGGATACGTTGAGCAAAACTAAGGGTAACGAATAACAGGGCGGTGAGTACCGCAATTGTGCATTTTGATTTCATATTTCAGAATTTTAAGGATTAGGACAGTCCTTAGGGAGGTTGAAATATATACGGGCCAAAATGCTAAAATGGATTTCCGTAATGCGCTTAGGAAAGTCGTTGCATAAAGATAAGAATGATGAATTTAAAGGAATAAATTTATTTTTCAATTACCTGAAACATGGCACCAAAGGAATCGGTCAACAGTGCTGAATGATAATCTTGATAAATCAGATTGCCTCCCAATTCCAAAACTTTGGAAATAGTTGAATCAATATCCTCCACCTTGAAAAAAACGGACCAATATTCATGTTTTCCTTTGATTTCATTATCCAATTGTTGAATGGCTGAGATGTTTTCACCTAGATTATTGTAAACTAAAAACCTTTTGTTTTCTGTTTCTTCAGTAGTCCAATCAAAAAGATGGGTATATAAATCCAATACCAACTTTGCATCCGAAACGAAGAGTTCATTCCAAACCATTGTACTTTCTTCATTCACGGTCCGAGCGTCCAATGCATTTCCATCGTAAACCGTGAAACCGGCACCTGAGGGATCCCTAATCAGTGCTATGGACCCAAAGTTTTCCATAGATTCGGTCAATTCAACCCGTCCACCTAAGGTTTTAGCTTTTGAAATGGTATCAGCTATGCTATCCACTTGGATGTAAGGCATCCAAAAAGAGGGCATGCCCATATCTACAAAAGTCTTAGGCATTACATATAGACCTGACGCTTCTTTTGTTGCCTTGTAGGCATAGTAGTAATCAGTGTCTACTTGCTGATACTCCCATCCAAAGACTTTGGAATAAAAATCTTTGGAAACTTTTAGGTCAAAAGTCGACAAATCGGTCCAAATAAAGTTGTTCGATTTCATTTGTTGGGTTTTGGCTGCCATCCAGGGGGCATGATCAATACTTTTAATTTATTGGTAAAGCCTGGGGTATCTGCAACTTTTTCAAACAAACGCTGCAAACCATGAAGAAATACCTTGATAGGGTTGTTGGAGTTTATAGGTTTATCGATACCGTACCTCACTTTTTCAACTTCAGGCTCAAAGGTGCCCAACATTCTGTCCCAAATGATAAGGATACCAGCGTAATTCTTATCCCAATATTGCCGATTTGACCCATGATGTACCCGATGGTGTGAAGGCGTATTAAAAATGTATTCAATAGGTTTTGGAAGTTTTTTGATGACTTCGGTATGCAATAAAGTCTGAAAGACTTGAACGAAAACCTCAGACAGCAACACGAGAATGGGGTCAAACCCTAGCATTACAATGGGCAAGGAGAACAAAATAGGAAAGACGGCATCAAGAGGCCCAAAACGGTAAGCAACCGACATATTGAAGTGTTTTGAACTATGATGAACGGTATGCGTTGCCCAACCCAATCCTACACGATGCATCATTCGATGATCCCAATAGTAGGCAAAATCGGCCAATAAGATGCAACATATCACCGTAGCCCAGCTAATGGGAAGGTGGGGTAAACTAAAATTGTCATAGGTCCAAAAGTAAATCTTTGTGATGGCCAAGATTCCAAGGATGTATTCGATCAATACAAAACCAAAAAAGGAGATGATATTGGCGATGGAGTCGAAAATGACATCCATGGTCAACTTTTTAAGCACTGTATATCTAATCAACTCCACAAAAAAGAAGGGTATAATGATATAGATAAGACTCCAATCATTGAAGATGGTGAACCAATATTCAACATCGACCCAATTAAGCTCTTGTGATAAAAATTCAATCATTTGTTACCGTATTTTGTTCCAAATTTCAGTGTCGGCGTAGCCGTAATAGTCATAACTCAGTCGTAGTTGGGTCTCAGAAACGGATTGGATTTTACAAGGCACCTTGTAACTTTCACCTTCGTATTCCAATTGGTAAATCCCTTTATAAGGATGGGCCTTTTCAAGTGTTATTTCCAAAATAGTGTCATTGGCTTTTTCTGAATTGCCATATTCATCTATGTAGGCAACTGTGATTCCTATCATTTTTCCATTATCTAGGGTTATTTCATTTATTACGGCACCCTTGAATGCTTCGGAATTATAATTGACTTTCCATTTGCCAAATAAAGGATTGTCATTCTCTTTTTTAACTGGCTGGGACTGCTCTAAAGGTTTTTGTTGGGTTACTGGAGATACTTCATTTTGGTTCGATTTGACCTGTTCGGCCAATACATGGGGAATTCCTGCTAGAACGACGATTACCCCCAAGCTTATCATAAATAATTTAAAATTATGCATTGCTATTACTTTGGGACAAAAATAGATACTGGTTATGGACAACTTTTTGACCTATATCAAAAAATCACTTTTGGGTTCTCAACCGACTCAAAGTTTCTTGGGACATTCCTAAAAATGAAGCAATATGACCAAGTTTTGCCCGTTGATCCAATCCTGGCATTTCACGCATGGTCAACTCGTATTTTTCCTTGGCCGTAAGGTCTTGGAAATTTTTGGTGATGAAATCCATAATGGCATGCTGTTGTTCAATAAAGCATCGTGCAAATTTTTCAAATTCACGAAAACTGCCAATCAACTCTTGGAATTGACTTTTTGAGATAACATATATTTCACTGTCCTCAAGAGCCTCAATGGATTCAAAACTTGGCTGATTGGCATAGAAGCTGTACCATGAAGTAAAAAAATCACTTTCTGAATAAAACCAATAGGTCCTTTCCTTATCCTTGTTGAGATAATACGAACGAAAAATGCCTTTCTCTATAAAATAATAGTGTTGGCAGTATTTTCCTTCCTCAACAAGCTTAGTGTTTTTAGGAACTTGAATTTTCTTAAAAGCAGTTGCCATACTGAATTCCAGTTCGTTCGGAACTACAGAAAATTGCCTCACTTGTTCGATTAGATTCCGCATGTTGATTAAAGATATCCTTTTTGATGAAAAACGGGATTCACCCTAATTAAATGAAATCAATTGATACGCCAGGGAGGGTTCAACCTATTTTCCCCTGCAAAAAACAAAATCAAGTGATTGTTATCAGGATCTCGTAGCCGCGCTTCTCTCCATAACCAAGGACGGTCAGATGGAGATTCGTAAAAATCAATGCCTCTTTCTATAAGATTTGAGACCGTTTCGTCTAGATCGGCGCATTCGAAATAAATGGAAATACCTTCACCTTTGGGCAATTCTTCCACTTGGTGAACTGAAAACGTGCTATCGCCATCGGGGCAAACAAAACGGGCATAATGGGGCAATGCTTTTACAATTAATTGTAAGCCTAGTTTGCTATAAAAAGCAATGCTGTTTTCAACATTGAGTGAAGGAACGGTAACTTGATTCAGATTCATAATATCGTATTGAAAATATGTATTCCAAAATACGATATTCGTTTTATAAGAAATAAAAGTTGAGACAAAAAAAGAAGCCACGTCCATGGCCGGCGTGGCTTCTAAAATCAACAAAAAACACTATCCTCTTCTTCCCTTCTCCTGCATTTTCTTTTTGCCGTTCAGTCCTTTTTTAAGTTTTATTTTTTTCCAGGTTTGATACTGATCTTTGGTCAATACCTCTTTCATTCTTTGTTGATGCGCAATTTGGCGGTCCAATCGGGCATTTTCAAACTCAAATCGCTCATCAGATGTGGGTCTTTTCCATTCACCACTTTCTTTTTTAGTTTTTATTTCTTCATACCTCGCTTTTCGATATTCAGCTTCTTCCAGGTTTATGTCCATTACCTTGGCTTGTTGGGAAGTGGTAAGATCCAAGACAAGTGCCATTTTTTTTGTTTTCAAGGTGGCCAATTGCTCAGCGGTCATATCCATTTTTTGACCTTGTCTTGTCTTTGTGGGTTTTTGGGCCACAACATTCATGGTGGTCATCAAGACCAATACTACTGCTAACTGTTTCATATGTCTAAACTTTAATGATTTGGTTGTAGGACAGTACTTGTGCACTATGGTTTAACCACCATATCATCATTTATGAAGCATTTAACATGGAATTGATGGACAGTTACTCCAAATCCTTTACTTGATTTTCTTGAGTGTCCTTGAGGTCATCGATATCCTCTACATCGGTTTCAACAATAGATGAAGAACTTACTTGTTCTTGAAACCTTTTATCTTCTTGCTCAACCTTGTTATAGATAAAGGCCGCAATAGCAAAACATAGGAAATAGAGGAAGCTTTTGATTTTGTAGGTCATGATTTTGAGATTTGGGATTACTAAAATAGGGAAAGCGGAGGCACTTAACCATCATATGTTGTGAAAAGGCCTTTTTTGGATGTGAATCGGTCGAAAAGTATGGTATAATCGACAAAATGCACGGTTTGTCCAAAAAAGGCCCAATCTCAAAGTGAATTCCTACGGTAGAGGAATTATTTCGGATCTAAAATCATGTCGATGCGCTCTAGGGCATCTTGCAAATGGTATCTGCTCATAGTGTCCGAAACTCTACCAAGACCATTTTTAATGTCACGCTTTAAGTTGTTCAGTTCGGCTCGGGCGACGGAACGGATATCTGATTGACTGGTATTGACTGCCGTAGATTTTTGGTATCCTCCAAAATCAGGTGATTTCCCTTGATTACCTGCGGTCATTAAATATGCCAAACGGTCAATATGCGCTTTTTGAAGGTTTCTACGGTAGGTGTCAATGGATTTACCACTTCGGGTTTCAGACCAAATGCCTCTCCTAAGATCCCGCATCATTTCCAATAGGCCATAGGCGTTTTTGCCATTAATGGTTTCATTTTCTATGATTCGGGCCAATTTACCTAGTTGTAGCATGGTATTCAAATAGCTTACCTGCATGGAGCGGATACGTTCCACTGAACCTGAATATTCGATTTTGTTGAAAATTTCGGGTACTATCAACCATTCAGGTGTTTTAAACAGTTGCTCCTGCATAAAATTCATGCAGTTTTTCTGGTGCTCTTTGGAAACAGGAACATAAACGGCCCCTTCTTGATCTGCAGTCTTATAATATTCGTAAACGCCACCAATATTATTGGAAACGTGTCCCATATATCTTCTGAACTGAGCTACTACCTGTCCGTACAAAGTGCCAAGGTCATCATAATCCTTACCATCTTCAGTGGTCCACTCTGGAAGTTTTGGAACAATACGCTTTAGATTTTCAATACCATATAAACTTGCTTTAATGGCATCGTCACCTAAATCTTCGGTTTGCGAACTAGGATCATGTATATCACCCACTTGTTGATGACCGAATCTATATCTTGGGTCATTTTCATGGGCTCGTATCCAGCTATTCAAAATAGGCTTTTCACCTTCTGCAGAGGTATCAAGAATAGGTTTGTACCCCCATTTAATAGCATGTTTATCATAAATACCAATATTGGGCATTAAGGCTACTCCTTTATCTTCAGGTTGGGCAACATAGTTGAATCTAGCATAATCCATAATGGAAGGTGCGGTACCATACTTTTGGGTAAAACTTGCTGAACGTAGCGAGTCTACAGGGTATGCTACACTGCTTCCCATATTATGTGGAAGTCCAAGGGTATGTCCAACTTCGTGCGCAGATACAAAACGGATCAATCGGCCCATGACCTCATCTTTGAATGCCGGACCTTGTGCTTCTGGATTGATTGCTGCCGTCTGTACAAAGAACCAATTGCGGAGCAAGGTCATTACGTTATGATACCAGTTGATATCCGATTCCAAAATCTCACCACTACGCGGATCACTCACGTGAGGCCCGTTGGCATTCGGGATAGGGGAAGCCAAATACCTTACAACTGAATAACGTACGTCCTCTGGAGACCACTCAGGATCTTCTTCCTCGCTTGGAGGGTCCATGGCCAAAATGGCGTTTTTGAATCCTGCTGCTTCAAAAGCAACTTGCCAATCCTCAATACCTTGTTTAATATAGGGTATCCACTGTTTTGGTGTGGCCCTATCCACGTAATAAATAATGGGTTTTTTGGGTTCTACCAGTTCTCCAGCCTTGTATTTTTCAATATCCTCATCTTTTACTTCCAACCTCCAACGATCTAAATATCGTACAGTTTTACTTTCTTGCGCATCTAACCCATAGTCGACTTGACCTCTTGCAAACCAACCAACACGTTCATCAAAATAGCGACGTTTCATTGGATTCTTTGGCAAAAGAATCATGGAATTGTTTATTTCCACGGAGATGGAACCCAGACTCTGATTACTTGGAGGTGAGCCTGCAGCATAGGTTTTTACATGCCTCGCTTCAATGTTCAAAGGGTAACTTTTTATGGATTCGATATAGCTTCGCTCACCATCCAAACGACTTATCTTATATTGCTTTCTTCTTCCATCCGGCATGCCCAAAGACTTTACATCTTTGCTGAACAACGGGTCTACTTCGATAACCGTGGCAGGGTTTAATGAATCCTTTTTATTGAAGGCTTTAATGTTGAAGGCAAAAAGTACGGGTTCAAAGTTGGAATTCACCACAGCTTCGTGTACAGGGAGTGAATCGGCTGCTACATTGCCATAAGAAACGACCCTGAGTAGTACCTTTTTAGGCTTTTTCTCCCATCGTAGCACCTGGGTATTTATTTTCCCCCCACCAAAACCTATTCCAGTGGCGGTCTTGGCAATACGACTTACCATGAGCATTTCCCGATTAAAAAGAGAATCGGGAATCTCGTAGAAATATTTATCATCTACCTCATGTACCTTAAAAAGACCTTCGTCAGTCTTTGCATCTTTGGTAATGACTTTGTCGTAAGGCTTAATGTCTCCTTTTTTTGGTTTATCCTCACTTTTTTGTTCTGTATTATTTTTTTTCTTTTTGAAAAGTTGTGCATCTGAAGTTTGAATGGCACATAGAAGAAATAGGGCCAAAAAAACCTTGTTAAGAACGTTTTTGATCATTTATTATCGGTTTGATTTAATGAATAGCTACCAAAGAACCTAAAAAACATAAAAACAGACTGTTAAATAAATATTAACTCTCAATTTTTTTCTGATAATGGCCAACCTTTGGGAGAATCCAATTTTACTGATGGTTTCCGCTCAAACGTGACCTATAGTTGAGTTGAGCGCGGATTTGTTTTTCCTTAAAAAAATGAAAAAGCTGTAACATTTTACAATTTGGGTAGTCTTATAAGCATACATCATCAATCAAAAAATTCAATCAAAAATGAACAAGTTATTATTAATTTACGGTTGTGTACTTTTAGGTAGTTCCGCCGTAGCAAGTGCCCCGCAAAGTATGGCGGTCCCAGTTGTAGAAACCAAGTTGGAAACCTCCAGTACGTTTGAGAACAATTTTACAGTATTGCAGATCAATGCTGAGCTTCAAGAAACCGCCTCAAATTTATTTTACTTATACAGTGAGGAGGCATCTGAACTTAATTTAAATGAAATAGAGTTCGTAGAAGACGAATCCGCGGAAGATTTGGGTTTTGATACCTCAGAGTATCTTCCCGAGGGCTTTAGCCCTTACGAGACTTATTTTGATTTGAATTCCATTATATACGTTGAAGACGAAACAAAATTCGAGCTAGGTTTCAATACCTCGGACTATTTACCTAGTAATTTTGACCCTTATTCAGATATTGTTGACGTACATTCCATCAGCTATATGGATGTTGAGGATTATGATTTGGGATTTGATACCAAAGATTATTTACCAGAAGGGTTTTCACCTTATAATGTTTATGTGGATTTAAAATCCATCCCTTATGTCAAGGAAACGGAATTTAACTTGGACTTGGGTCTTGATTATATTTTGCCTGAAGGATTTGATCCTTATGCAGATTCTACGGAAGTTACCAACGTGAATTACATAGAGGAAGAAGATATAGATTTGGGTTTCGATACCTCAGCGTATCTCCCAGAAGGATTTGACCCGTATGAAGGGACAAACTAGTAGGATGTTTTAGTTTTCATTTTACAAATTTTTGAGTTAGTTAGAAAAGCCCTCCACCGAGGGCTTTTTGTTGTTTTAACGTTAATTTAAAAGCACTAAATCTCAGTTGGTGGTGCTTAACAAAAAAATAACACAAAAATCGACCAAGTGTAAATGGCAAAAAAACACCTTTAACACTATCAATCCTACAATATTCAAGGGTCAAAACCGTCACTTTTTCAATATTTAAAACCCTAAATTAACAACTGCACATTGACCCATTTTCAGGCCAGCATTAACAAAAAACTAATTGTAATAAACTTCACATTTTCTGGTTTTACCTTTGTAATACAATTAAAAAATGACAGTTATGAATTTTAGAAATTATACAGCGGCCATTCTTGTGGGAGCAGCAGTTTTCACCTCGGCCAATGCCAAGGAATCTGAAGTTCCTAAAGAAGAATTTGACATCAATAATATAGTGTTTGTGGAGGAAGACCTAAACTGGGAATTGGGCTTTGATACAGCACAGTATCTACCGGAGAATTTTGATCCATACGGAGGTGAATTTTCGCTTAAGGCCATCAATTTTATTGATGAAGGTGATGATATAGAAATCGGATTTGACACATCAGGATATCTACCTGAGGGCTTTGATCCGTATATACAATAAAGTTAGTTTCATACTTTTTTGAGTTAGTTAGTTTGTTTGCCCCTCCTAAAGGAGGGGCTTTTGTTTTAGAACAACCAGGGAAGCACAAATTGAAATACTAAAATCAACAGGCCAACTGCAATGAGATTGAGGATGACACCAACCCTGGCCATTTGTGCAATTTTCACATAACCGCTCGCAAAAACTATGGCATTGGGTGGTGTCGCCATGGGAAGCATAAAGGCGCAGCTACTGGCAATCGTCACTGGAATTAATAAATAAAGGATAGGAATATCCAGTCCAATGGCTATTCCTGCCACAACAGGAGCCAAGACAGCCACTAGGGCTACATTACTCATGAGTTCGGTCATAAAGAGCATCAGCAGAATCAAAAGTGATGCTGTAAGTAAAACGCTAATATCACTATTGGCGATAGCGGCTGCCACCATATCCACAATTCCACTGGTCGACATGCCCTTGGCCAATGCGAGCCCACCCCCAAAAAGTATTAAAATACCCCATGCAAGTTTCGAGGTATCTTGCCATTTTATGATGAAATCTCCTTTTTTTAGATTATATGGGATAGCAAACAAAGTTACAGCAGCAAAGATGCTGATCATGGTGTCTGTAAGTCCAAGTTGAGGAAAAACGGCATTGATCAGCGTGCGGAAAATCCAAAGAAAGACGGTAACCCCAAAAATGGCCAATACTAATTTTTCTTTTCCAGAGGTTGGTCCCAATTTTTCAAGTTCCGTATCTATGACCTCTTTGGAAGCATTGAATTTCAAGTCTCTGTTGGGAAACATCCATTTCACCAAGACCAGATAGCTTATACTGACCATAATAATTGAAAAGGGCAGCCCGAGGGTCATCCATTTCAAGAATGATATCTCTGTGTTGTATTCGTTCTCCAAAAGACCTATTAAAACAGAGTTTGGAGGAGTTCCTATAACCGTGGCTATTCCACCGGCATTTGCCGAGAATGCAATTCCAAGCATTACGCTTAGTGCAAAATTCCTGTCATTTTTTGTGAATCCATCCTCGTCATTGATCAACAGATTGATTACCGACAAAGCTATAGGAAGCATGACCACCGTACTTGCCGTGTTGCTGATCCACATACTAAGCGAAGCAGTGGCTATCATAAAGCCCAAAATCACCTTGTTTGGAGTTGTGCCTGTTAACCTGATAATATTCAGAGCTATGCGCTTGTGCAAATTGACCTTTTCCAGGGCCAAGGCCATCACAAATCCACCAAAAAAGAGAAAAACGATTGGGCTTCCGTAATTGGCGCCAACTTCTGCTATGGGCAGTATTTTAAGAATAGGCAATAATAACAGGGGCAACAAAGCCGTTACAGAAATGGAAACAGCTTCGGTAATCCACCAAACTAGCATCCAAATGGCAACGGCAATTACCGAGTCGCCTTTTTCGGATACCATTTGGAAGGGAAGATTGACCAGGATGAGAAATGTGATAGGGCCAAAGAACAGCCCCAGTTTTTTGCTTAGCTCCATATAATTTCCGAAGCTAGGCTATTTTGGCAAAAGATGAAAATAGAGCTATTGTTTTAGTTTGGCAAAAAGCCCATCATCTCTTTTCTCGACTTGGAACAACCCCAATTTAGAAAGATTCTTAGTGCTCTTGCCCCATTTTTTCCCACTGAGCCCAGCCTTTTCTTTTAATTCTGCCAAAGGCATCTCATCAACAGGCTTTAAGATGTCCATAATGATTTTCTCCTCTTCGGTAAGTTCCACCTGCTTATTCTCGGGGCGCATTTGAGGGAAGAAAAGTACTTCTTGTATGGACGAATTATTGGTCATGAGCATCACCAGGCGGTCAATTCCAATACCAATTCCGGAAGTAGGTGGCATTCCATATTCCAAGGCACGTAGAAAATCTTGATCAATGAACATGGCCTCATCGTCTCCTTTTTCGGAAAGTCGAAGCTGCTCTTCAAAACGTTCACGTTGATCAATAGGGTCATTTAACTCGGAATAGGCATTGGCTAATTCTTTCCCGTTTACCATTAACTCAAAACGTTCGGTAAGGGCTGGATTTTCCCTATGTTCTTTGGTCAACGGACTCATTTCTTTGGGATAATCGGTAATGAACGTCGGCTGAACGTAGTGGTGCTCACACTTCTCTCCAAAAATCTCATCAATCAATTTGCCTACACCCATGGTTTCATCCACTTCAATATTGAGTTTTTGGGCTACTTCGCGTAATTGTGCTTCGTCCATTCCAGCTACATCAAATCCAGTATGGATTTTTATGGCTTCCAAAATCGGTACGCGGGCATATGGAGCTTTAAACTCAATTTCGTTGTCCCCAATGGTCACTTTTGTTCCACCAGTTGCATCCATGGCAATTTTTTCCAACAACTGTTCGGTAGTATCCATCATCCAGTTGTAGTCCTTATAGGCCACATAGAGTTCCATTACGGTAAACTCTGGATTATGGGTACGGTCCATTCCCTCGTTTCTAAAGTCTTTGGAAAACTCATAAACCCCATCAAAACCTCCAACAATTAATCTTTTTAGATATAATTCGTTGGCAATTCGGAGATATAAGGGGATATTCAGGGCGTTATGATGGGTCAAAAAAGGTCTAGCCGCAGCACCACCTGGAATGGGCTGTAGAATAGGGGTTTCCACTTCCAAATACCCTCTTTCATTGTAAAATTCACGGATACTATTGGTGATTTTGGTGCGTTTAATAAAAGTATCTTTCACAGACGGATTTACCACCAAATCCACATAGCGCTGTCTATAGCGAAGTTCAGGGTCATTGAACTCATCATATACCTTTCCATCTGCATCTACCTTTGGTAGCGGTAAAGGTCTAAGTGCTTTGCTCAATAGCGAAAAGTTTTTGACCATGACCGTTTTTTCACCTACTTGAGTGGTGAACAGTTCACCTTCTACACCTATGATATCACCAATATCCAAGAGTTTTTTGTAAACCTCATTATATTGGGTTTTGTAATCTCCTGGGCAGATTTCATCGCGATTAAAGTAAACCTGAATACGACCATCACTGTCCTGAAGTTCAGCAAAAGAAGCCTTTCCTTGAATTCTTCTTGACATCAGCCTACCAGAAATCACTACCTGTTTTCCTTCCTCAAAATCGTTTTTGATGCTTTTTGAAGTGGCATCCACTGGATAAAGTGCGGCGGGATATGGGTTGATTCCCAGTTCCCTAAGCTTTGATAATTTCTCCCTTCGAACGATTTCCTGTTCCGATAGTTGCATAGTCGATAAAAAATTAAAGCGCAAAATTACACTTTTGCGCTTTAATTCCTTACTTAGCCTTACTTATTGTAGCATAATTTGGAGTATAAGGTTCACCATTCATGATTTGGGCCATGTCTTCTTCCAAAGATTCCAGCGGACTTTCAACAATTCGGTTCACTTCTTTCCCTTCTTTAAAGAAGACCATTGTCGGGACCTTAATTACATTCAGTCCTTTTTCTTCCCCTGTTGGACTCTTTTTGTAATGTCCTTTGCGATAGTCCAAGGCGACAATTTGTAGTTGGTCGATTGGGAATTTGACCTCATGTAAAATTTTCAGTATTCGTGGAACTTCCCTTTTGCTGTCACCGCACCATGTTCCCAAAAAGAGTTTGATTTGATGCTTTTTAAGTTGCTTTTTGAACATTTTTGTCATGGATTTGTCCACGACATAGTTTTCATAATTTGTGCTGAACCAGTTGGCGTACGGTTGGGATTGGAGTCCTTCCAAATTAATCTGTCCCACTAGGAACTTTTTACCATTTTCCAGTTCGATTTCTTTGTTGAAATCCTGTGCAAGCAAAGAACTGCTTACGAACAAAAGCGTCATTAGAATTGATTTCATGATTTTTCAGTTTAAAATTTGGAACCGAAAATTGACCAAAATCAGGGTGGTAATGGGGTTTTGAAGGATGGAAATGGGGACTAGACCCCAGGTGGAATTTTACTCGATAATCGAGATTTAAGTTATTTTGAAGATTTTTTTGATGTTTCTAAGATTATTCTTTTACGAATGTCTTAGGGACTTACTCTTAGGAAGTTTATTTTTTATTGAAAATGGAAACAATTTCTTGACGAGAAGAAACCTCCAATTTTTTGTACAAATTGTTGATGTGGGTTTTGATAGTGCTATGACTCACAAAAAGCTCCGAAGCGATTTCCTTATTGCTTTTGTCCATTAAAATTTGCTGTACAATTTTCTGCTCCTGTGGGGTCAGTTTTTGTAACAAGTCATTGGTTTTTGCTCTTGCTGCAGATTTTCTTGTGATAAGTAGATACAGATTTAATCCTAATGATAAGACAAGAAGAAGTAAGACTGCCCATTTCCAATTCCAATTGGTGGAATCCTTAAAATTGGCCAATTGCCTATCCACTGTAACTTCAGCTTCAAATTGTTGGGTGAAATCGGTATTTGGATAGGCGGTATTTAACCGTTCCAGAACTTGGTCATAGTAATCGTTGGAAACAACATCCCCGAGATAATGGGAATAGGTTTCATTGCTTTTGTCAGATAAAAAACCATAAATAAGTAACTCAACCAAAGGTTCGTTGGAATCTTCACCGAATTTTTGAAGGGTGGTAAACCATTTTTCCAAATTCAGTTTTCTGTTGGTCTCACTTCGATAATCAACAAAATCAAATATCATTTCCTCCTTTAAGGCCTCAATTTCTAAAAGAAGTGAAGATTTTGAATTGGTAGAGGTAATTGTGCAAAGTGCTTGATCTTCAAATGAGGTGGGAAATGCTATGGTATCTCCATTGTTGGCTATAAAGAGCACGCTTTTACTGTAAGGGCAACTGCCCAAAAAATGCCTAGCCTCGGAGTTGTTAGAACAGCCATCCAAATGGATGCGATATATCCGATTGTCTTTTAAAAGATTATCGCCTGTGAAATTGAAAAAACCCAAGGAGTCAACCTTGGTCTTGCTTATGATTTGTTCCAAATAAACTCTGGAAGTCTTTCGATAATCTTCAACCAGGGATAAATAAATGGCGTTTCCCTCATTGACTTTGGAGACATATCCTGAAAAACTGTACTGACCTAATAAGGATAGATGACTCAATAGCAAGATAAGGAACAGGGCAATTTTCATAAACTAATTCAATGAAGTTTAAAAATAAGGGTTTTGTGTAACAAATTGGTTTATTCCGATACTAATGAGATACATCAATCAAAATCAAATCAATGAGTTTCTGGAGAGTTTTATTGGCCATTCTTTTCCCACCTTTGTCGGTCATCGGAAAAGGTTGTGGGTCTTTTGTTATTGTATTACTTTTAACGTTTTGCGGATGGGTGCCCGGAGTAATTGGTGCGCTTGTCATTTTAAACAATACAAATTAGAGCACCACAATGAAAAAAATCCAAATCTTAGCATCGGCGCTTATGGTTGCCTTCGCTTCATCATGCAATTTTACGGAAGAAATTACGTTACAAGAAGATGGTTCAGGAAAGCTTTCCATCAATTTTGATGGGTCCGAGCTGATGGAAATGGCAGGTGAGGAAATGAAAAAGACCAACGAAAAACCCATCGACTCCTTAATTTCCTTTAAGGATCTGCTGGAAGAAAAGCATGATAGCATTGCTGAGCTTACACCAGAAGAACAGGCTAAACTGAAAAAGTTGGAGCCCTTTATGATGCATATGGTGATGAACCCAGATGAAAAGGTGATGAAGTTTGATTTATTTAGTGAATTTAAGAATGTAAGCGATGTCAATGATGCGTTCAATGCTTTTCAAGGTGCTAATGTTTTGGGTTCTAATCAGCAGGGTGCTCCGGCGCCAATGGAAAGTTCAGCTTCTGAGGTAAGCTACGCCTTCACGGGGAACAGTTTTTCAAGGAAGGCCAAGATTTTGGATGAGCAACTGTTTCAACAGCAAGTGGACAGCCTCCAAGGTGCTGAAATGTTCCTTTCAGGATCTACCTATACACTGAAATACCATTTCCCAAGAAAGGTAAAATCCACCACTGCAGAGGAAGCCACATTCAGCGCAGATGGTAAAACCCTTATTTATGAAGTCAAGTTTTTAGATTTGATGAAAGACCCTTCGCTTTTGGATCTTGAGGTAGAGCTGGAGAATTAGTTTTGAGATAAAACGCTTCGTATCTTTGCTGGATGAACAAGAAAGTCCAGCTACAGGATTTAGGCCATAAGGATTACAAGGAAACTTGGGATTACCAAGAAGCCCTATTTAAGGAAATTGTTGATGTAAAAATCAAGAATAGAAGGGAAGAGGCGAATCTTGAAACTCCGAACCATTTTCTTTTTGTAGAGCATCCGCATGTCTATACTTTGGGAAAGAGCGGGGATATGGCCAATTTGTTGGTCGATGAAAAAAAACTGCAAGAAAAGGGAGCTACTTTTTACAAAATCAACAGGGGAGGGGATATCACCTATCATGGTCCAGGACAAATTGTAGGCTATCCCATTTTGGATTTGGACAATTTCTTTACCGATATCCATAAATATCTCAGATTACTTGAGGAAATGGTAATCCTAACCTTAGCGGAGTATGGCCTAAAAGGAGTTCGTTCTGAAGGAGAAACTGGGGTTTGGTTAGATGTTGGAACTCCTTTCGCCCGTAAGATTTGCGCCATGGGTGTACGGGCAAGCCGCTGGGTGACCATGCATGGTTTCGCATTGAATGTAAATGCGGACTTAGGTTATTTTGATTTAATGATTCCCTGCGGGATAAAAGGCAAGGCTGTTACCTCCCTGAATGTGGAGCTTGGCCAAAAGGAAGTGGATATGGATGAGGTAAAAGAAAAATTACAGCATCATTTTGAATCCCTTTTTGAAGCTGAATTTATAAAAGAGAAAACCGAAGCATAAGCCTCGGTTTTCCGGTTTTGATTGGTTTTGTTGTCATCGCTCATAGGATGTAAGCAAGCTCATGCTTCGTAATTTCCCTTTTTTGTTATAATCTTCGGTTTTTACCATACCAATATGCTCAGCTAACCATTGTTTGGTTTTCCCTGTGGATTTTATACCCATTCTCATGTCTGTATCGTAGCTGATGACAAAACATTCAAAAGTTCCAGCGGGAGTAGTGACACTCTCTTTACCTTCTACGGTTCGGTTGTACATTCTCATAAATGATTTCATCGCAATCGGTGCACCGGTTATGGCAATTTCCATTTCCGCATCAGGTAAAGTCTGGCCCACTGATAGGTCATTGGGTATATAAATGTTGTTTCCCGTAATATCTACCTCCATGTTATCAAAATGACTGGCCCTGGCACTACCCATAAGGGATTTAAAGTCAATGGAAACACCGTTTTCTTCACATTGCATCCCATAGGAAGAATCTCCAAGTTGAACATCGTTTTTGTCAAACATTTCCATGGTATACAGTACACGGTCACCACCATCATCTGTGACGGAATAGACCACCTTACCTTCTTTGTTCATTCGACTGCCATAAAGCGTATGTTCAAATTTGGCTCCATCTGAAACGGGATAATACTTGCTACAGTCGGTTTGGGCAATTAAGGTTTGTCCGCATATGAGACCTATAATCAATACGGCCGAGATGATATTTTTCATGGTTATTGCTTTATAAATTCAACTCTCCTATTTTGTGCTTTGCCATCCGGACTATTGTTGTCCGCAACCGGTTCACTTTCACCTTTGCCATCCACGGTCAATCGGTTTGAATCTACACCATATATAGAGACCAACGCATTTTTAACGGAGGCCGCTCTTTTTTTAGAAAGGCTCATGTTGTTTTCGTCGCTACCGTCGCTATCGGTATGGCCAACAATTTTAAGGTTAATAGAACCGTCTTGCTGCAATACTTGATAGATCTGTCTAATGATTCCCATAGATTCGGGCTTTATATTGGCTGAGCCAGCATCAAATAAAATCCCATTAGTAGAAATTTTACCTTCAGAAATCAGTTTTCTTCTTAAATCGACTCCCCCTTCGGCAACCTTGAGATTGGTGATAAAGATTTTTTCCTTGCCATCTTTTAGGTTGTTCACATGAAACTTTACTGAAGTAAGTCTGTTTTCCGGAATCATACGAGGGATGTCAACATACTTTTTTTCATTTACCCAAACACGGAACCGAGCTTTGTTCACCGCTATGGAAATATGAGGTTGATTTAATACAGCTTTTCGTATGTCTGCCCTTATACCGTTGTTTATAGTACGGCCCTCGCCTTTGATATGGTTTTGTACCCTAATATCGAAAGCACCGTACTGGCCAACGGGAAACCATACTGAGGCACGGTAGTCTCCATCCTTAAAATTGGGGTCATTACTTAGATAGAGCCCAATACCAGCTGTTGAGGAAGTTTTGTTGTCCATTCCGTAGGTTAAAATGTCGAACTCAATAGTGTATTCTTCCGGCAACTGGGGAACATCGGGAATATAGTAGATTCCATAACCAGGGATAAGTTCCATCCACTTTTGAGGGGATTCGTCAATGGTAACCACTTCACCACTTCCATTTGTATTCCACCTAGCAGGAAAATCTCCGATAAAATCGTTTGCAAAATCATCAAAGAACAGCTGTTTGTCACCAGGGACAAAATCAAACTTGCTATAAATTTGGATGGACTTTTGACCTGATGAACTCACTGAACCTGAATTCGGAGACCCATTGGGTTGCCCGCCCTGAGTGTTGGTGTTTCCTCCGGTAGATTGAGGTGTTTGCTGGGGCTGCTTTTTACCCCCAGAACCGGGTTCTAAGATACTGTCCAAGGCTTGGTCGGTTTTCTTGGAAGTTTCATGTTCTACTCGTCTTTCAATGGTACGTTCGGCTGCTCTTTCAGCTTTTTTACCAAGTTTTTTTAGGAATTGAGCGTTGGTGTTGGTGCTAAAGGCAAAAGCAATAAGGGAACAAAACAAGATTTTGCCCAAAAAGGAGGTTTTCATTTCAAAAAGTGTTTAGATAGTGTAATTGACTGTAAATTAAAAATTTACAAGAGAACGAGAAAGAAAGAATGTGTATTTTGTATAAACTACTGTATGGGTTGCTGTGAAGACGGTTTAATTCAATTTATATACAATTATGGAGTTTTCTTGATCTTTGGCAACAAGCTCTAATTTCTTGTCATTGTCGATATCGGCCAAATCAATAAGGGAACTCCCAAAAACCGGGAAATTTGGTATTGGTTTTGCTTGACTGTCAAATAAATATATTTTTTGATTTTGAAGGTCCGTAATACCCACATAGATCTTGTCGTTGATATAAAAAATCTTTGGTTTGGTGTACACTCCCAAATCTAGCTCGACCTTCTTTCCTTTAATACTTAGAATGTTGTCGTCCATAAGAGCCAAAGTTTTACTAGTGGTATACATACCATGGTCACTACTAAGATTGAAGTTGGTTGCCGTGAGCTTTCCTTTGGTGTCAATTTGATGCAATACGCCTTTTTTGTTTGTCACTGAAAATTTGTTCTTGTACAGGAATACGCCATTATTTGAGAAATCAATTTTGTCAGCAACTTTTAGGCGTTCTTGACCTGTTCTATGTAAAATTTTTAGCTTCAGGTTTTCCAATTGAAATACCAAATAGTCCTTGTTTGATACCCTGAAATGTTTCGGAGAGGTCAAGATGGGACTTTCAGCTTCCGTGTATTTGAACCCGCTAACAATCTGCATTTGGTTGTTGTACATATATACCTTGTTGCCTTGGGTTATTACAAAGCGGTAATTTTTGTTTCCTTCGTAGTCAAACACGGCCAAGGGATTGAGGTTTCCGCCTTCAAAGGTCTTTTTGAAAGGGAGAACATCTTTGCCGTTTCGGTCTACTATCATAAATTCGTTACTGGTGCAGAATGCCAGTTGCAAACGGCCATTTTTATAAATATCCACTTGTTGAATAGGGCCTTGGATTCTAGAATTCAACTGCTTGCTCCAAAGTACTTTTCCTTCCGTGGAAATTAAATACAGAATGTTGTTTTGATCCTGGACCACAATCTCTTGTTTATTGGTTCTGTGGTTTTTGACGAACTGGGGATTTATAACAAGATCCGTATCAAGTTCAAGGTTAAATAAGGGCGTTACAGAATTTATCGCCACCGCTTTTTCAATTTTCGAAACCAAAAAGTTTAAATGCGAAAACCCTTGATCCGCTACCAATTGAGTGGCAAAAGTGTAATTGTCAAAATCAATTTTCTGAAGGGGCTCAGAAAATTGTGAAGCCATGTGTCCTTTAGATAGAAATCGGATTCCAGATGGTTTGGAGATGAAAAGCAAGCTCGATTCATTGGCGAGTTGCGCCATGGCCGTATTATAGTAGGGTGAATTGCCGAAGGAAGCATTGTTTCGATCATTGCTTATAATGTTCTGCAATGATTCCTTCGTTTCCGCAAAAACAAAAGTGTTTTCCAATACTGTGTAAAAATTGGATTTGAAGTCCTTTATCAAGGGGCTGAAACCGTCTACCAGCAAATTATTTGTTTTAAGGTCAATGATTTCGCTGCCCTGATAATTGGTGGAACCTTGCTTGTCTGCATTTAAAAATGAAGAAAGACTTTCTGTTCCAAAAGAGCTTAATAATGCCACTTTTTGGTTATTTGCGAATATGATACCAACTTCTTCAATAGTGTTGAAAATAGTATCGGGAGCCTTTACCCTGTCCAGATAAGTGTTCTGGTTTTTGGCAAAAGTTTGATAATCGTCAAAAGTGTATGATGTTATGGCTTGAGCACTTAGTGGAGCAAACAAATGGGTCTTATGAACTAAAGGATTGGTTCCTTTAAACAGATTGATAAAGTTTTTTGTGGAATCAGAAGCGACTGCTACTCCAGAAAAACTTACATCATTTGAATTGGTTGAAAAATCTTGTGAAATCCAATCTGCAAATGAGATTATATCGGAATTATCATTTTTTAACTGAGCCGAAAGAAGAGACGAAGGTTCGTCCAAGTTCATAAAAAGTGTTGCAGATTTACTTTTTGTAGCAGTTTGGTAAAGTTTTTCCAGTAAGGGGTTGGTTGGGTTGTTTTTTTTCGCTCGTGCAATATTCTCTATTAACAACATGGAAGAGCTAACAATGAGTTGGTCGTCTACAAGCATACTAAAAGTCTCTGTACCTTCCAGAGTGTATTTGGAAATGCTTTTGGTTTCATATGTCAATGTCTCGACTGTTTTGTCAGTGATGTTATCTAGATTGAAAAGGTTGGCGGCATTCTCAATGATTAAAACAAATTCATGGTTGTCCTTTCCCACTGTATAAAGGCCAAGTAGGCAGTTTGAATCTGTTTTAAGATGTTCAAGAGGATGTACTTTTTTATAAATTTTGCTGTATAAGGGAAGACTTTTGGTCTTATCAAAAAAAGAGCTGTTTTTAAGTTCGCTTTTAAAATTGGTTAGGTTGTTGATCTTAATGATTAAAGAGGCGTTTGGGGGCAAGTATCCAAGTAAAGAGTCTGTGGTCTTGACCTCTTTTTTGCAGCTAAAAAATAAAACAAGTAAAAAAGAAGTGAGAAATGCCCTGTATTTCATTTTCGAAGTTTCGAACAAATTTAGGGTTTTACAATTCCAGTGTCAACTGGTCGGGAAGTTGTCTGAAACTTTTTCTGTGGTATTTGGTAATACCGTACTTCTTTATTGCTTCCCTATGTTCTTTTGTGGGGTACCCTTTGTTTTTTTTCCAATTGTACATCGGAAACTCTTCATGAATTTTGGCCATATAAGCATCCCTGTAGGTTTTGGCGAGAATGGAGGCTGCTGCAATGCTCATAAATTTTCCGTCCCCTTTTATAATGCACTCATGAGGGATGGAGGAATATGGTTTGAATCGATTACCATCGACCAATATAAGTTTAGGAGTCTGTTTTAATCCGTCCAAGGCACGATGCATGGCTAAAATAGAAGCATTAAGAATGTTGATGCTATCTATTTCATCTTCGAAGACATGACAGACCGAAAATGTAAGTGCTTCTCTCTCTAGAATAGGTCGAAGATGTTCTCGTTTTCCTTCCGAAAGTTGTTTCGAATCATTCAATACAGAATTATCGAAACCCGCAGGCAGAATTATTGCCCCGGCAGTAACGGGTCCTGCCAAGCAACCTCTTCCAGCTTCGTCCGTTCCTGCCTCGTCTGGGTATTTTAAAAAAGGTTCAAGCATTGTTCTGTCTAAAAGTTATGTTTTCCGAGGTGGATTAAATTCCTTCAATATTATGATTTTTACAGTATAAACTTTCACATTTCTTTAGAAACAAAACATATACCTTTGCCTGACCAATAATAAGGAATGAGATTTTTAGTATTTGCCCTTCTCTTTTTGGTGAGCGCTACCTTGATTGCCCAACAGGACTCACTACCCCCGGTTAAGGAAATTGATTCTTTGGTGAAAACCGACTCCATTGCAAAAAAGAATCCTATAGACGCCAAAAAGCCAATGTTCCGGATTCCGGAAACAAGAATTGAGGAAAAGGATTCCGTTTTTATCACGGATTATAAAATCATTTCCTACTATGGAGATACCACGATTGTGGATACCACATTGACCATAAGAAAGGAGTATAAATACAACTATATTAGGAAAGATGATTTTGAATTGATGCCCTTTTCAAACATTGGGCAACCCTACAATGTCTTAGGACGAATTTTTTCGAAGAATACCTTATATCCCCAATTGGGAGCTGTAGCAAAGCACTATAATTATTTCGAGATTGAAGACATCAACTATTACAATGTGCCTACGCCTATGACCGAGCTCATGTTCAAAACTACATTGGAACAGGGGCAGCTATTGGATGCATTGTTGACTTTTAACTTTACGGAAAGATTAAATGTATCCCTTGCGTATAAAGGGTTTCGTTCATTAGGTAAATACCGGTTTGATCAAGCTCAATCAGGTAATTTTAGGACGTCATTTGTTTATGTCAATAAAAAAGGAAACTATAATATGCGAGGTCACATCACTGCTCAGGATATTGAAGCAGAAGAGAATGGTGGACTTTTGAATCGCGAACAGTTCGAAGATACGACGACTGATGATTTTACGGATAGGTCAAGAATTGATCTCCGTTACACAAATGCGAATAATAGAATTCTGGGGAAACGATATTTTCTGGATCATCAACTTAAATTGTTTGGCCGTAAAAAAGATTCCACAGAAATAAAGCCAACGGCTTTGGCAGTTGGACATGAATTTAGTTATGAAACAAAATTCTATGACTTTACGCAAGCTGCGCAAAATGACGCTTTCGGTTCGGAGCCATTTGTAACCCCAATTGAGGATCGTGCCCGTTTAAAGACCATGTTCAACAAAGGTTTTGTGAAATTTTCAAATAAAACTTTGGGGGATATAAAAGGATGGGCCAGCCTTTATAATTACAATTATTTTTTCAACAGTGTTTTGATTACCGATCAGGGGACTATTCAAAATCAATTGAAAGGAGAGGAAATAGCAGTTGGGGGTAGTTATCTAAATAATTTTGGGCGCTTAGTGCTTAAGGGAGATGTCAATTATAACCTTACAGGAGATTTGGGTGGAAGTTTTTTTAATGCATCCGCAGATTATAAGATAAATGATAATTATTCCATATATGGTGGAATCCATATATCTTCAAGAATGCCCAACTTCAATTTTCTTTTATACCAAAGTGATTACCGAAATTTTAATTGGCAAAACTCTGATGCTTTTGAAGAACAACAGACGCAAAGCATCCATTTTGGGGTAAATTTGAAAAAATGGGGGCACTTACGTGCCGAGTACAGCGCATTGGACAGCTACACCTATTTTGAATCCATAGCAACACAAGAGCAAATCGATAATGCTCAGGAAACCGCTTTCGTAAAACCCTTTCAGCAGACAGAGACCATAAATCATTTAAGGGTAAAATATGAGAACGATATAAAATGGAGAAGATGGACCCTTACTAATACAGTGCTTTATCAAGAGGTTACCCAAGACAAGCAGGTGCTAAACCTACCTCAGTTGGTTACTAGAAACTCTTTGTATTTTTCAAAGGATATTTTCAAAAAAGCCATGTATTTGCAAACAGGAGTTACCTTTAAATATTTCACTTCATATAATATGAATGCCTACAATCCGCTATTGGGAGAATTCTATATTCAAAATAGAGAGGAGTTAGGAGGATATCCGTTGTTGGATTTGTTCATCAATGCAAAAGTGAGACAAACAAGAATTTATTTGAAGGCCGAACATTTAAATTCCATATTTTCTGAACCCAATTATTACTCTGCACCAAACTACCCCTATCGTGATTTTGTAATCCGGTTTGGATTGGTTTGGAATTTCTTTTCATAAAAATTCATTAAATTGAAATATTTTGAAGTTGAAAAACAGTCAATTACAGAATAAGGTGATTTTTTTGAAAAAAAATAGTTTAAAACTGTTTGTGGGATAAAAATAACCTTTCTATATTTGCACCCGCTTAGCTGATAGGGCAGGGCGATAAGGAGAGGGTTAAAGGGTTGTTTTCGGCCCGTTTTTTTTCTCTTGAATTGAATAAGAAGTTCATTTGACATATTGT
>NZ_SRXX01000039.1 GCF_004804315.1 Flagellimonas onchidii | reverse complement strand
TTGACCAATGGCAAATCGTTCAGGGTGTTCAACGTAATCGACGACCATAACAGGGAAGCCTTAATGTCCACCATCGATACCTCGCTCAGTGCAAGGAGGATAACAAGGGAGTTGGACAGGCTCATCGGGAGGGGCACGCCTTCAACGATAAGGGTTGACAATGGGCCGGAGCTCACCTCGGCGACCTTTGGGGCCTGGGCAAAAAAGAACGGTGTAGAGATCCGGTACATACAACCGGGAAAGCCGACCCAGAATACCTTGGTCGAACGTTTCAACGGCATTTACCGAAAAGAGGTGCTCAATGCCTACCTGTTCACTGACCTTGATCTTGTCAGGTGCAAATTCTACTATTCAAAAAGGCTTCTATCTTTTCAAAAGGGAATAAATACAGATTGACATTTGAATCCATATCTCCAAAAACGAAAAATGTTGCAGGTATGTTGCAGGAAGAAGAAACAAAAAAAGCCCCCACATCTGTGAAGGCTTGTTATTCTTGGTGATCGCGGAAGGATCATCAAATCTTTTATATCTATTTGATATTCAAAAAGTTAAATTAATATCTCAAAAAATGCTCACCGATTCGGGCGCTTGTGCCAACGAGCATATTGGAATGAACTTGTCTCTAACCAAATTTCATCAAAATTTATTGGAATTCAAAATATCTTTCCCAGTATATCCCAGAAATATTATTCAATCCTGTCCCGCTTTGTATAATAGGTGCCAACACCCTTAATGTTTTTTTTACTTATAAACGTTTACAATTATTTACAACCGTACGTTAAATGTTTAATGCCTCCTTAGGTCAAATCTTATTTCCATCTTGCCAAGAAAATATTGTGTTCAAGGGAAGAAGCATTACTTTAAAGCATCTGTTGGTTGGGGGGAAAAAGAAAATCGGACTACAGTTTAAGTCCGACAGGGTAATCCAGGCCTTGATAGAGCAAGTGCCACATATTATTTGGTCCAATGATTTTAATATGTACCATTTGCCCAATACCAAGCAAAACCTTGAATTAATATTCAAGATCTTTAAAGGAGAGGTATGGATAAACGGGAGCTTTTTCTTTACGGACAGAAAATCTATAAATAAAAATAAGCCCATTGATGTTCAATGGTTCAGGGTTAGGGAGCTCCACCCCGATCGAAAAAGGTGTCCAGAATCTTACTTGTCCAAATTGGAAATCCTACGGTACTCCAATAACACGGTAAGGGCATATGTAAACTGTTTCGAGGCTTTTATCAATCATTATCATGAAAGAAACCCTTTGGAGATCGACGAAAATGAAATTCGTGAATATCTAAAGGTATTGATAAGACAAGGAAAATCAAATTCCTATGTAAACCAGGCGTTGAACAGCATCAAGTTTTATTATGAAGTGGTCAATGGGATGCCCAACAGGTTCTACTCTATAGAAAGACCCAGAAAAGAGAAGCGTCTCCCCGAAGTACTTTCAAAAAAGGAAATAATCAATATCATAGAAAACACAAACAACCTTAAGCATAGATGTATTGTTGAGCTTTTATATTCTTCTGGTTTAAGAAGAAATGAACTTTTGGAGCTTAAACCGAACGATATCGATAGTAAACGTATGATGGTCAGGATAAGGCAAGGAAAGGGAAACAAGGACCGTCTTACTATTTTGAGCAAAAATACTTTGGATGACCTTAGGAGATATTACAAGGAATATCGGCCAAAAAACTATCTGTTCGAAGGTGTGAGGGGAAACAGGTATAGTTCTTCGAGTGTTTTGAACATCATTGTAAATGCAGCTAAGAAAGCTGGGATAAACAGAAGGGTAACTCCCCATATGTTGCGTCATAGTTTTGCTACCCATTTGCTTGAAAAAGGCACTGACATTAGGCATATTCAATTATTACTTGGACATGGATCCACAAGAACCACAGAAATATACACACATGTTGCAGACAGGTCGTTTATGAAAATAGAGGATTTGCTATCTTAGGCGTATAATGAATATATGATCAATGATCATATACAATTGTTACCTGCAAGCTTAAAAATAAAAACATGAACTACAAGACAATAAAAATACTAATCACAATAATATTCGCATCTACCTCTCTGATTGAAGGTTTTTCTCAAGAAATCACTGAAGAAAACTACAACAAGAGAATAAAAGAAATTACCGAAGAATATTCAGCTGGAATGGAAGAACTTGGTAGAATTTACAAATTACATCCCGAAAAAAAAGACAGTTTAATGTTAGTTGTCAAACAATTGGATGAAAACTATAATAAAAAAAATTGCCAAATAGCACTAAAATACGCTTCTCTCCCCAATGGTTTAATTAATGTTTATATGGCTAGGACAAGTATTCCAAAAGATACTCTTCTGTCTTTTTACAATAAGTTGCCTACCAATAAACAGAAATCAACTTATGGAAAAACTATCAAATTACATATCGATTCAAAACAAATAGAAATTGGGGATGATTTTTACAATTTTCAAGCAACTGACTCCAATGGAAATCCATTTCAATTATCCGACCTCAAAGGAAATGATATTTTCCTGCTGTATGGTGGTTTAGGTTGTATTAGAGAAGATGGGAGAGCTTTCTTAAAAAATTTTTACAACACTATAGATAAGGATGATTTTAAAATAGTTGTATTTAATTCTTGCTCCAATGTTGAGGAAATGAAAAATTTAAAAACCCTTTATAAATTGGACTTCATCTTCGTAGATGATTTTAAAAAAGATCATAGCCCTATGAAAATAATTTATGGTGCTCAATCTACACCGACTTGTTTTTTAATAAATAAAGATGGGAAAATTATCGAAAAGTCTATAGGGCTTCCAACAAAGAAACTCAATCAGATAATGACAAAAGCCAGCAGGTAACAATGGCTATAAGTAATTGCTTATTCTAACCTACTTCTGAAAATCCTTACGGATTCTCAGTTGGGTGCGTATTTGAAAAGTTAACTGCTAAACCACGTAACTACTCATAGCCGAGACCGTTGGCAACAAGCTGAAAAAAATCACGAATGAATCAAAATCTGGAACAAATATTTGAATTAGAATCTGCCGAAAAATATAATGAAGCATATTCTGAATATCGAAACCTGATTTTGGAAAACAACGCGGATTTTGAAACGTGGAAATATTATTTCTTCTTTTTGTGGTCTATGCTTGAAGATGTGAACGGACTTTTTAAAAAAGATATTGACTTACAAACCGAATTGGAATCCGAATTAAAAAACGGACTGAAAAAATACTCGGAATTAGCTGAGTTTAATTTTATTGCTGGATATGCGATTTCAATTTTCCCTTACGAATTTGGCGACTACGAAGAGTTGGAAATTAAAGGGAACGAAATGCTAAAAAAGGCGTTTGAATTGGAACAATCTAATCCGATTTATAAAATGGTTTATTTGGGTTCAAAGAGTCTGAATGAGAGAGAACAGAGTTTATATAAAAACGCTTGTGCTGAATCAAAACTGATTTTAAAAACTAAGCATAGCGGAAAAGGATTGTTGAACGAATATTACAACCAAGTGTTTAATCGTGAATAAAAAAAGCCAGTTGCCAACAATGTATAACCGCAATTACGGCGGATTCGACTGCGTCCGAATCCACTCGGAATTGCTAAAGTCAGTACCAAACCGAAAATAAACGCATATTAACCCGTAACTGACGGTTATACGATACCGTTAGGCTTTATTTGAGGAAAAATATGAACATACCGAAATTCCTATTTCATTATTACGAACTTGACAACGGACCATTTCGGAATATAACTGAATATGGATTTGAAAAAGCTGAAAGTGTTCAAAATCAAATATCAGAAGGATTTAATAGCAAAAGACCTGACAACTATATTGATTTAAGATTTTCTCTAGAAAATAGAATTAAAAAACAATTTATCTTGAAAGGCGGAAAACCAAACAGAAATGACCCTTTCTATTTCACTTTGGGACAATGCGATTGGGCAAAATCTTGGTATGCAAACCCAGGAGTCATAAAAATCCCTTTAACCGACTTTAAACCTGAACACATAAGTTTTACTTATCCTGACAGTATGGTGTCGTTTCAGTTTTACGATGAGCCAAAACTTGAGACTTATAGAAAAGATTGTAACGGACAGGTTTTCTTGTTAGACGAAATCAATGACCTTATAAATGAATACGGAATTCCATCAAATGAAAAATATCTGACAGAAGAAAGATTAAAATATGATAAATATATTGAAGCTCAAGTATGGGATGATGAAATAATAAATGAATATAAAAACAAAGCCTAACAATGTGTAAAAATAATTGCTTGGTTCTAGCCTATTCGGAAAATCCTGCGGATTTTCCTCTGGTTCGTTCCATTTTTGCTAAGTTAGTATCTTAACCACGCAACTATCCTTACACGAAACGTTGTAAAACATTTGACCAAAAAATGAGAGAATATTTAATATTAGCATTTTTGACAATGACTCAAATATGTTGTGCTCAAAAATCAGAAAAGTCTGAACACACAAATACTAATAACGAACCTGAAATGGAATATGCTTCAAATTATACACTTTCATTAGTAAATTTAATTGCAACACCAGAAAAATACCACGGAAAGAAAGTTCAAATAGTAGGTTTTTTAAATATTGAATTTGAGGGAAACGGAATTTATTTACATAAAAATGACTATGAACACGGAATTTATAGCAACGGGTTTTGGGTTTCTATTGACCAAAAAACAGGGAAAACAATATCTGACGACAAGCTAAATAAAAGTTACGTCTTAATTGAAGGAACTTTCAATATGGAACAAAGAGGTCATATGGGACTTTGGAGTGGAGAAATAGAAAATATTAATCGAATTATTAAATGGAATTAAAAAAACGTTTTACAACAATGGCTATAAGCAATTGCTTGTTCTCACCTACTTCTGAAAATCCGTGAAGATTTTCAGTTTTGTGCGTACTTGCAAAGTTAAGTGCTAACCCAAGCAACTAATCATAGCCGAGACCGTTGGCATTCATTATGAAGAACCGAATGATAAAATATTTTACCGCATTAATTGGAATTGTATTTTCAAGCTGTTTGAACGGACAAACAATAGACGCTATAAACGGAATTAATAAAGAACAATCTGAACTAATATTTAACAACACAAGAACATTCCCAAATAACACACAGTTATCAGTTGCCTTAATTAAAAACGGAGAAATTGACTTTGTCGGGATAGAAAGAACAAATGACACAATTAAGTTAATTGAAAATCACAAAAACGTCTTTGAAATTGGTTCTATAACTAAAGTATTTACAGCAACATTATTATCAAATTTAATAAACGACCAAAAAATAAAATTGAATGATAACATCCAAGATTATCTTGATTTCAAAATCAAATTAAACAGAGAAATAACTTTCAAAGAATTGGCAAATCATACTTCTGGACTTCCAAGAATACCTTCAAATCTAAACCTTTTGATTGTTGACCGAGACAATCCTTATAAAGACTACGATAAAGAAAAACTCAAAGAATATTTAACCTCTGAAATCAAGCTAAATCAAGAACCAGGTGTTAAATACGAATACTCTAATCTTGGTGCTGGAATTTTAGGATTTGAAATAGCGGCCATTTCAAACACATCCTATGAATCTCTACTGCAAGAGAAAATTTTCCAAAAATATAAAATGGAAAACTCTACAAGTAAAAGAGAAAGCATAAAATCTAAACTTGTGAAAGGTTTAAAACCAAGTGGGAAAATAACATCGAATTGGGATTTTGATGTTTTAGCAGGTGGTGGAGCTATATTTTCTACAGTAGAAGATTTATCAAAATTTGCTTTAGCTCAATTTGACAATAAGAATAAAGAATTGACTCTGACCCAAAAACCAACTTTTAAAATAAATGACAATATGCAAATAGGACTTGGATGGCATATTATAAAAAGAAAAAATGACGGAGAATTGATTTGGCACAATGGAGGAACTGGAGGTTATACCTCGTCAATGGCTTTAGATTTAGAAAACAAAAATGGAATAATAATACTATCCAATGTTTCAGCATTTAACAAAAAAATGGGGAATATTGACCAGTTATGTTTCGGACTGATTAAAACATTGGATGAAAAATAACGAAATGCCAACAATGGCTATAAGTAATTGCTCGTTCTCGCCTACCTCTGAAAATCCGCGAGGATTTTCAGTTTGCTATACTTGCTAAGTTAAGTGCTAACCCAAGCAACTAATCATAGCCGAGACCGTTAGCAACAAGCTGAACGCACTCAAATGGAAATGAAGACTGAATTTACAATTGAACCTTGCGAAAAGGAAAATATTAAGAAAATAGTAGACGGAATCAACGAATATAATTTAAGTAAAGTTTCAGCAATTGCTGATATTTGGACACGTTTAGAATATGTCACTAAAGATGATAATGGAATTGAAATTGGTGGAATATTGGCTGGACTTGGATATTGGAATGGATTAGAAATAAAAATATTGTGGGTTAAAGAAAATCACAGAAAGAAAGGCATAGGAACCCAACTTATAAAGCACGTTGAAAAAATTGCAAAAGAAAAAGGAGCTGAAATTTCAATGGTAGATACCTTTGATTTTCAAGCGGAGGAATTTTATTTAAAAAACGGATATGAACCGATTGGAGAAATGAAAGATTTTCCGAAAGGACACAGACGAATATACTTCTCTAAAAAATTAACTGAATGAAAAGCCAGTTGCTAACATTGTATAAAAATAATGCTTAATTTGAGTGCTTAATCAAATGGACAGTGCGTATTTGGTCACTCTGATTTTCCTGCGGAAAATCCTCGGACGCAAACCCGCACTATTCTTATACTAGACCGTTAGCTGCAATTTTGAATCAGTCTTCAGTTGATTTTCTCAGCTATTTAAGGGCTTTTTTGTCTTTTAAGAGTTTTCAGTCCCAAATGCCCTTAGATTAGATTCCATATAATAAACCATGTTGGTGATGTTGAAAAGAGGGGGTCCGGGGGAGACTAACAACTTCCTTTTTTGTGGATAACTTTGGTTTTTGATAAAAGGGAACGGGGTGAACT
>NZ_SRXX01000038.1 GCF_004804315.1 Flagellimonas onchidii | reverse complement strand
GGCAAGTTCTAATAATCCTAACTTTGGTTTGATGATCTTTTCTTCTGTACTCATCTGACAAATCTAATTTAAGGGTTAAACTAATTTATTAAGATTGTCAGATTAAGTCTTAACTATTACAGCTTAAATTTAGCATCAATGTTCATACTTCCACCAGCAACTAATGCATTAGCTTTTGTAGTAAACGCTTTTTGTACTTCATGTAGCGTATTTTCTGATTCTATTTTAATATATCCTATTCTTCCGTAGGCTACCTCGGAAATATAAACATCATTAGCTAGTAAAGGAGGATTGGATACTAAAACTGGGTTTTGGTCTAATTTTATAGTATAGTACTTTTGAAAAAATCGGCCTATATATACATTCTTTTTCTTATTATAATCATAGTTAGCACTAGTACTTATACTTGAGCCAAAAGCATGTGCTTTCCCTTCAAAAGCTACTTTAAGCTGCCTTTCATCGTCTATTTTTTTTAATATAATACCATTATTTGCCGATACTCTTACATTTTTGTTTTCTTTCAACAAACCACTAATAGATTGTAATACACTAGCAAAATTAATTGCTGTACTTTCATCCCCAACAGTTGTAGTTAAAGCTCCAGAACTTGCAGATACCAAATCAATAGATAGATTAAAAGGGATTCTGTTATAATTTGGTGATTCTAAAGTGCCATCCATAAAAGCATTACTCTTGTATATTGCTCCTGGATATATATCACTATCATAGCCGCTTGTTATGATATACCCTATATCTTCGCTTGATGTATTTTCAATATCATATGTAACTACGGTACAAAACTCATCATTGTACTTTTCTGAATTGTTGAGAATTTTAATATCATTCCTATTACCATTGCTTAGCTTGGCAGTTAATGTTTTCTGTATACCGTTTTTATTTTTCTTGATATCACTTTTAGCATCAAATGCAAGATTTACATAAACGGGAGTTTCAACCATTTGGAATGTTAATGGAGCCAATTTCCATTTTTGAGCATTGCCATTATTACCATTCCACATCCAAATAGGTGTACCGTTGGCATCTTTCCCCCATTGTATATCTAAATAAGTTCCTAATTTGGATTGGATGTAATGGTAGCTATTACCAGCGTCTATAAATCTCCATTTTAAGTTATCCTGGTTTACAATTTCCCAAAGGTTTACTTTTGCTTGTGGGTTTTTGTTAGCATCTTGTACATGTAGTGCCCGTCCTAATTCTGATTGTATATAAAAATAACCTTCACCTGCATCAACCAGTTTAAATTTCTGTTCTTTAGTGCCTTTATAATCCCAAAGCTGTAATGGTGTCCATCTATTAGGATTAGCATCTTTAACCTCTAAGTATTTATTATTTCCAATGGCTGATTGTATGTAATAAGTTTCTCCAACTTTTTGGGCATTCAGCGAACAATAGTACAGGATGAATAATATAAAAACAGTTTTACTTTTCTTTAATACCATAACTCTTAATTATTTAATTCTAGAACTCTAATTTTTTCGAAAACAATATCATGCCTAAAACTGATAGGACCGAGACTACTATATCTATTTGATTTATATTTTGAGGGATTGGTATTCATTGTAGATATAAATTCAACTAGGTAATTGTGCCCATTTTCTGGAATTATAATTAATGACATTTGCTCTTTCCCATCCACACAATAAATTTGCTTTAACTTCTTGTATAAGTTTCTTACATTGTGCATGAAGATCTATAAATTGGACCAGTTCCTTTCTTTTTTCATTTGGTTTTATCCTTTCAATTCTTGATATTAATCCTTACTTTATTACAGTATTATTTTACATAAAAAGTGTACTATTTAGTCCACCAAATAGAGGTCAATCATTTTTAGCAGGTAGAACAATAATTTCTATTGGGCCGTTAAACATTTCAAAGTTTGCGGCAACTTTGTATAGTCTTAACGGAGGACCAAATTGACCCAAGTTTTTGCTTGAAAGCAAAAAATATGAACAGCCTTCATTTGCTGAAATCACATCGCCTTCGTATACCATGTTAACATTTTGTCTATAACCGTTTTCTGATTTTTTGTAGAAGTAAACCACGCCTGGACTATTATTCCCCGTTTGTTTCTTTCTGTCAAGTACTATCAGTTTAGTACCATCAACTGATATTTTGACAATGTTTTTGTTTTCGCCAAAATCATCTACCAGCTCTATTTTTTTGTTGGCTCCAATTTTATATAGCTTCTCCCCAGCGGAAATAAATTTGCCCTTCTTCGATACTACAAAGTCAAACTCAGAATTTCCTTTTCCTATCCCAGCAACCTTTCTTGTCCATCTTTCATTTTCCAAATCGTACACCATGAAAAAATTTTCTGCCGTTGCCCGAAAAGCTGTCACCAATCGTTTGCCGTTGCCCGACAAGGCCAACCTAACACCAAAACGATAGGATTTATCTGGTAATGGGGATTGTATTTCGTGCATCAAATTCCAGCCTATGCCATTAAAGCGATATGTCTTAACAAGACCTTTTCCTTTGCTATGTCCTGGGGTGCCAACCGCCAATATATTTCCATCGTCTGAAATAGCTACTTGGCCAAAACCTTCGCCGCTAATGACCCTCGGAAGGTAAATGTTGCCGGTATTGACCTGAGTCCCTCCATAGATTTTCCCGTGAAGCTCCTGTCCCTTGGGAACCCAAATCTGGTTTTCATCATCGAACGAATATACATTTACCTTACCGCATCCGTCGCTTGAATACATTGCTCCGTTCATGTGGTCGCTTTCACTATTTTTTATAAAATAAGCCATTGTGCTGCCTACAGCCATAGTCTTTCCATCAAAGGAGAGGGACACTTTGTTTCCAAAAAATTCGTTTGGGACATTTCCTCTCAACAACTGTCTTATTCTTAAAGGTTTACCTCTTACCATTTTATAGGTTACTAAGACTCCGGCTCCCCTCATTTTCATATTTACTTTCTCACTATTCCCCTTCAAGTCTATGCTGGTGTTATACTGAATGCCTCTGCCATAAACAACGATAGTATTGCCATCGCCCGATATTGCCGTTAGGTTTCCAAAATGGAGTTCATCACCTTTTGGTGGTTCTAGTGTAGCTACAAGGTTGACGTTGTTCCTAAGCTGTGCGCTGACCAATATGGGCAATACCAAAATCGTAAGAATGATTTTATTCCTTTTCTTCATATCTTGTGAATCGTCGATGTTCTTAGCTTTATATAAAGTTTTCATGGCAATTATTTATAATTAAAGAAATATTTCACTTTTTCTTTTTGCAGTTTATTTTTTACTGTAACATTTATTTGTCTGTTTAATGAGTTGCCACTAAAATCTTCTACATTAAGAATAAATATTTCATTGCGATCTATGTTATTGCTTTTAAAGCGTATCATGCCGTGTAGTTCTGCTTTGCACATAGGATTGCTTACATCCCCATCCAACTGATATTCGAATTCTGAACTTGTTTTGTTAATTTTCCAATTGTGTGTGTTAGATATGTTATTCATAAAATCAAGACCTTTATTAAAGGTTTTGAGACGCACTTTTTTGAGTCCTCCTATATCATTAACAACTAGTTTATATCTAAGTCTCCCACCCGTGTTTGGTTTTAGCATTACTTCAAAATCATTAGGGTTAACAGCATCTTTTTCTGTAAAAGTAAATTCAAAACCATCTGTATTATAAATAGTGAATTCGTAAGTCGGTTTTAAGGTGTCATTGCCAAAATGTGTACAGATCTCATTTTGGCTGTTGTTATACTTAACAACCATTTTGTTAAATATGATGTCAACCAGTTTAGCATCACAACTGCAATCATAATTGGTGGTAATATCTGTTCCGCCAGTATCACCAACCATTTTTATTAGCCCGTATCTTGTTTTTACTTCTTTAATTGTTCCTTTATGGCAGTCAAAAAAATCAGCACCTCCTTTAGGTAATGTAAACTCATCAATTTGTATATGCTTAGATTGAAAGTTTGGTTGAATTGATGGGTGAGAAATAATATCAAATCCCTTAATCTCTTTATCGCCCCCTTTAAATATAATTTTAGACCATGTTGCACTTACAAAATCTATGTCTGGCCATATTTTTACATTAGCAGTAGCTCGGATAGAATTGTTTACTAACTCAAATTTCATACTTACTTTACCTTCCGATGAACTTCCAATATTTCTATTGTTACCTTTAAGATGTCCTTCAGCTGTAGTAATACAACCTTCCCCAAAATTCTCTGGTTTAAAAATTTCAATGCTACCATCTACTTTTGGTATAGGTAAGTTTGTTTGTAACAAGTTTGCCCAACCCTTATTCCATTGATTGTCACTAAGCCATTTATGATATACTGACTTATCCATACCCTTTACAAATAAGTCTATACGGTTTGTTCCCCAACTTACAGAAGATATTTGTGAACTTTCAGGTAGTTGCCCTCCTAAGTTTATCCATCCTTTGCTCCATTGGCTACCGTTCCAATATTTGTGGTATACTGATTTATCCGTGCCCTTTACAAACAAGTCTATACGGTTTTCCCCCCAGCTTACAGAAGATATTTGTGAACTTTCAGGTAATTGCCCTCCTAAACTTATCCACCCTTTGCTCCATTGACTACCGTTCCAATATTTGTGATATACTGATTTATCCGCACCCTTTACAAACAAATCTATACGGTTTTTTCCCCAGCTTACAGAAGATATTTGTGAACTTTCAGGTAGTTGACCTCCTAAGTTTATCCATCCTTTGCTCCATTGGCTACCGTTCCAATATTTGTGGTATACTGATTTATCCGTGCCCTTTACAAACAAGTCTATACGGTTTTCCCCCCAGCTTACAGAAGATATTTGTGAACTTTCAGGTATCTGTCCACCTAGGTTAGTCCAATCTTTGCTCCATTGGTTACCATTCCAAGATTTTTGATAAACTGACTTATCCTTGCCTTTGACAAATAAATCTATACGGTTTTCCCCCCAACTAACAGCAGAAATATTAGAACTATATGGTATTTCTCCTCCTAAGTTTTTCCAATTATTACTCCATTGGCTACCATTCCAATATTTATGATGAACTGAGCCAGTTCTCCCCAATACAAATAAATCAATACGATTTGCTCCCCAACTCACTACTGATAGATGTTTGTTTAAAGGTTTTATGCCTCCTAGACTTTGCCATCCGTTCCATTTTTTTCCATCCCACCATTTGTTCCATATTTCTCCGTTTTTACTTTTAGCAAATACATTAATGAGTCCATTGCCCATAGATATAGTCTTCATCTCAACTATTGTATTTTGAAAGTTATTGATTGTTTTAAGGGATTCATCCTTAAAAGAGGATAGACAATAGACAACTGTCAAACAGATAATTAGAATGAATACATTTTTCATAGTTTTTGTTTTATTATTATTTAAATAATGAAGTATAGGAATCCTATACGAAATACACTTCGTACTAAAAAATCAATAAAAATTGGGTTAAATAATTACCTGTATGAAAAGGTATTGTACTAGGTAGGTTGTATTTCTTTTGAGTCAGAAATGCCTAATTGCTTCATTAATATAACTTGATCGGCCATAAGCCAATGATCAACGATTTTTCCATCTTCGATAGTATAGCGTATTACAAAAGGCAAATCCATCTCTTTATAGGTGGGAGGTATACCATTGAATTCAGCTTCGTGAACACCTTTGGCTCTCCCTCTTACCAATACTTTTTTCTCTTCAGCAATCATTTCTTCTATGAACAATTCATATCCAGGAAAGGCTCCATCAAAAAATAAAATATGGTCTATTAATTTTGGATCGATCATAAATTTTTCACACAGTTCTTTCGTTTTTTTTACACCTGATATGGCATTAAAATAACGAACTATAAATGCTCGATTTTGTTTTATCTTATCCATACTATTGCTCTTTAACAGGTCAAAGTTAGAGAGATAAAGGATACTTTTTTTGACTGTTAGTTGCAATTTGTTGCTTCATCGTTGCATATTATTTACAACCTTTGATGGTATAAACCCAAACTGTTTTTGAAAAGATCTGGTAAAATGGCTCTTACTTATAAACCCCACTTTATATCCTGCTTCACTTACATTAAAGCCATTGCCTTTAGTTTCTAATAATTCTCGCGCTACATGTAATCTGAAATATAACAGATATTGACTTGGAGACATATTTGTCAACATTTTCATTTTACGATATAACTGAGCCCTGCTTAATGACATAGCAGAGGCTAAGGCACTTACCTTGAAGTTATGATCATCCATATGTGTTTGAATAATAGTATTTGCCCTTCTAAGAAAGAGGCCTGATTTTGCACTTTTTTGGTCAGCAGCGTTCTGCATTTTTTTTAGATCACTAAAATAATTGGATAATCTATTCTCAATTTCCTTATAATACGGGGTGTAGCCAAGATTATTCTTATCTTTATCGTCAGTTTTTGTTCTGTTTAAAGTATTTATTGGTATTTCTATTTTAAAGATTGTTCCATTTTCTATTCGTTTTGTATTAAAGGAATAATTTAGCTCGTTTGTAATTTCACGGATTCTACTTAAATCCGCACCTGTATTAGAAATTTTCAAAACAGCATTTTCTGTAGAACAGTCAAAACTTATACTTACTTCATAAGATTGTGGTGTATATGAAATGATACTGCTTATTACATTTGAAAATTGTGGTATAATTTCTTCGGGGTTGTAAGAATCTTTCAAAGATTTAATTTTACTTCTGAAGCTTAAAATAACACCTTGCTGATTTGCATAAGGTTTTAAGTTCCTTATTAATCTTTTAAATAATGGAACTAAATCTGTTGAAGTTTTTAAATACATAAATGTTTTCTTGCCGTTTGACTTGTTTAAAAGTAACAAAAAGTGAAAGTCTATAACAGAAAGAAAATATATTTAAAATAACAAATACAGTCTTTTTTTTAGTTATAAATTCATTTTATATTTGAATCGCTTTAAAAAGCAAATAGTAACAAAAGTTCTTGTCAAATAAGTTACCTATTCGGTCACCAAGTGTTTCTAATAAAACGTAACTATTTGATTTTTAAAAATATAATGGGATTGGCTGACATCCTGCCACCCCGACGAACCTAGAAATAGGTCAACAAAAAGCATCGTTAATCATTTGATTTTCAATGATTTTTATTTTTATGATGTTATATAATATCATTTAAAATCAAATAAAAGGTGTACTATCCGGTGTACGCACTATTGCGATTTTTATCGTAACTTGATAGGGCTTTAGGGCGTGATTTAACTTTCGACTTTGCATAAAAAATGTTCAATTAAAAAGTCGATAAGATGCAGGAAAACAGTATATTATCCGTTATTTTCTTCATGAGAAAATCTGTAATGCTCCCCGAAAACTAGACCAGTTGCTTGGTTAAAAAACGAAAGTTTAAATTTAACCGAGATTATGAAAGGAAAACGAAGAAAGTTCAGTCCCCAGTTCAAGCCTGTATTACCGACCA
>NZ_SRXX01000037.1 GCF_004804315.1 Flagellimonas onchidii | reverse complement strand
TTTGGCAAGTTCTAATAATCCTAACTTTGGTTTGATGATCTTTTCTTCTGTACTCATCTGACAAATCTAATTTAAGGGTTAAACTAATTTATTAAGATTGTCAGATTAAGTCTTAACTATTACATATTATTAGACATAAATCGGCCGAAAAATATGGTAGAAAGCATTTTAAAGAATATTTAAAACCAAAGAATGATATAGTTGTACATCATAGGCCATTTATATAGAAAAATAACCTTTTGTATAAGTATCGTTCAAAAAACCTGCTGATAAATCCCTCCTAAAACCGATAACTCGCCCCAAACTGCATACGCCAACGTGAATTTTGGTTATCCACTACCCAAGGCGTTGCATCCGTATTGTGCTTAAAATTGACCTGGTAAAAAGTTCCTTTCCCTTTAAGGGAAAGATATCCACTTTAGTGGACGGAAAGGGTAAAACCATCCCTTCCGACCTTCGGCCACTTTCCCTTACCCTTTTCGAAGCTTTAGCGAAGAAAAGGAAGGAGTTATAACTGTGCATTCTTTCAATTAAGACAGCATTCATTAATTTAATCTTGAATCTTAACTTGAGATAGGCTAAATTCACTTCTGCTTGTTAGATGGAAAATTTCCATATAAATCACTGTACTTTATATTAAAACTTATGAGAAAAATAGTTTGCCTAGCTTTCCTTTTGACCAATTTGGGATTTGGTCAAACCGGGTTTATTGAAATTGAGGTCAAAGATTCCATCCATTTAAAACCCATCAATTTTGAGTATGAAATCAAAATTAGTCAGGACAGGTTTGTAAATTATACCGAAAGTGCCCATGGAATCACGGACTCGACCAAAACCAAAATGCGAGAAAAGCTAGCTGAACTAAAAAGTTTTTTAGAGTCTAAAAACTATAAGATTAGACCGTTGAACAATGAAAAATATCAAATTCATGATTACGTGGGGTTTTGGAATTTGGGTTATGCGGTGGATTTGTCAGAATCTAAGGAGCTGGAGACCCTAACTTCTGAACTGAAAAAGTTTGATTTTATAACCGGCAATGTTGGACAAATCACATTCGATGAAAATGATTCGTGGGAAGAACGATTATTTGAAAAATTAATCGCAAAAGCCAAACTAAAAGCGAAAATGGTTTGTCAACTAACAGATCAAAAACTAGGAAAGATAATTGAACTCAAAGAAGGCAAAACCAATAACGATTTCGAATTGAATATCAAGGATATATATTTAATGGTCGCCACAGGAGGGGATTGGACGGTTGAAAAGAACATGATTTTTGGGAATAGGTGGAAAATCGTTTCTTTCAAATTTGAAACTAAGTAAACAAGAAAGCCAGTTTGTCAAAACCGATAACTCGCTCCAAACTGCATGCGCCAACGTGAGTTTTGGTTGTCCACCACCCAAGGTGTAGCATCCGTATTGCTATATTGAAATTGGGGTTGGTTGTTTTCAATGCCCCGAAAGCGTAGCAAGCTAAAGTTAGAGTTGACCACATTGGGCACAAAAACCAACCGGCCCCAATCCCGGTTCACCAAATTGAATACATTAAAAATATCCATGGAAAAACGTAACTGCTTGCTTTCCTTTAGGTTGATATTATAGGCCAGTTTCGCATCCAATCTGTGGTTCCAAGGTGTTTTGGATTCATTCCGTTCAGCATATCCACCGCGATTACTTCGCAAGTAGTCATTACTTTCTATAAAAGCATTTAAACGGTCCCATTGTTGGGGCGCTGTTTGCGTGACCGTGCCGTTACCATCCACAATATCGATTAGGTTGATTTCGGAAGCATCCCTAGGAATATAGATCAAATCGTTTCTTGAGGAACCATCCCGGTTTACATCACCCTGGTATACAAAAGAAAATGGACTACCCGAAGTGCCATTATAGAGTGCCGAGACTTCCAACTGCCCTGTTTTCCCCAAATCAAAACCGTAGGTATGCGTGCTTACGATTCTATGTCTCAAATCAAAGTTCGAAGCGGATAAGCTTGGTGCATTGGGTGTAATGGACTGGTTCCATTCAAAATTTGCAGCTGGAGAGCTTCGAACCGTGCTCGAAATGTCCTTGCTTCGCCCGTAGGTGTAGCCTACATAACCATTATAATTATTCGCGGATTTGGACAGCCCCAAGGTCAAATTGTATCGAAATCCGTTGTCGGAATTCGTCAACAAAAACACATTGGTAAAATTGGAATTGATTTTAATGGCATCTCCCGTTTCTAAAAAATAAGAACGGTTATCGGCACCATCAAAAGTGCCCTGATTATCCCTTCTATTTATAGATTGAAAGAAAATACCCTTTAGGACTCTGGTGTAGGAAGCATCAAAAGTAAGGTCATAATTGTTGGGCAATTTTATGTTCAGGCCAATGCTACTCTTCCAATCTCGTGGTAATTCAAAATCGTTGTCCACCAAATTGATTTCCGCAATGGGCGAATCTCCTGCCAAATCCGAAACATCATTGACAATGGGCTGAACACCATCGGACCGCACATCTACATTAAAATATTGTGTGCCAGAAATGTATTCGGCGTAAGCGAACCATAAATAGGGTAATCGTCCCGTAAAAAGTCCGGTTCCACCATGCAGTTTTATCTTTCTATCCTCATCAAAGGCATACTCAAAGCCAAACCTTGGATTGATATGGGGAGCAGTTCGAATCTTATTGCTAAACTGACTGAACTCTGGGGTTCGGATCACTTCTTCACTCAAAGGAATATCGTTCAGCAAAAATTGGGAATCCAAACGTAGTCCAAAATTCAACGAAAGTCTATCCGAATATCGGAACCTGTCCTGCGCATAAAGCCCGGTTACCAAAATATCCACTGTTGCCGAAGGAGTACTTTGCACAAAATCGAAATTGTTATCACTTAAGCGGTACACACCTCGAATGCGCGAAGGTCTATCGTTCAAGAAATTATCCACGGAACTGTATTCCCAACGTCCGTTCCAAGCCGATAAAAACCCATAATCAATGTCGTTGTATTGCGCCAATCCGCCAAAGGTGAAAGTATGTTTGTTTTTGAACAGGGTGAACTTATCAGAGATTTGAAGCGTATTCAATTTGGTGTTGTACACGGAAGCTTCGCGATAGGTCCCGGCAAAGATTCGGTTTGAGGCATCTGAAATTTGTAAATGAGGGAAAACTTCCCCATTAAAATCACGGCCTTCTTTGCCATAATTATAGCCGATACTCAAGAGGTTTGAACTGGAATTCTCAAAATTTGATTTCAACTCAGCTGTAAAACTGTTGGCCACACTATTATGTCGAAATCCTTGATTTCCAAAATTGAAAATGGATTCGTTCCATTCCAAGTTATCGGCAAAACTGTTTACATAATTATTGCGTAAGGTCAGTTTGGTGCGGTCAGAAATATTGAAATCGAACCGCAAAAAGAATTTTGTGCTATTGGTCCGCAGCGCTGCGTCAGTAAAGGTACCCGGATCATAGTTATAATCTGTGCGCAGTTTGTCAACAATTTGATTTATGGTCGCGGTTGAAATATTGGAACTAGAACTGCCGGGAGCATTTAAAACGGGATTATTGGAAGTAGCCTGTTCAAAATTTACAAAATAGAAGAGTTTGTCTTTTTTAAGAGCACCTCCTTTGGAGAAACCGACCTGAAAATTATAAAACGACTGCACGTTTTGCTCGGTACCATCCGAATATCGGCCCACCAAAGCTTGGTTATTGCCATAGGCATAAACTTCAGTTTCTCCCTTGTTGGTTCCATTTTTTGTGACCACATCTAGATTGGCTCCTGAAAAATTCCCGATACTCACATCGAAAGGGGTGGTTTTGATGGATAACTGTTTTATGGCTCCAAAACCAATGGGCTGCGTTCTTGCCAAACTTCCCGGACTTCCATTGGCCGAAGAACCTGCCGCTCCACTCGACGGTTCTTGAAAACCGATAACGTCGTTGTTGGCCACACCGTCAATGTTGAGGTTATTGAAACGGTTGCTGGCTCCAGCAAAGGAGTTGAGGTTCGCTTCCGGGAGGTTTCGGGTCAAATCTTGAATGCTACGGGTAATAGTTGGAGTGTTTTTTAAGGATTCTGAGTTGATGGTCTGTTCAAATTCTGAAGGCCTGTTTTGATTGACGATTACCACAACCTCATCCAATGTTTCACCCTGTTCCATTAAAACAAAGTCCTGATGCGTGATTTCGCTGAGATTGATGCTTACATTTTGTGTTGATACCGATTGGTATCCTAAAAAACTCACCATAATGGTGTAAGCATTTCCAGGTGGGATGTTCAGTACGGAATAGTAACCGGATTCTTGGGAAATGGCACCGAACTTAAAATTGGTCTCGGCGTCTGTGACCACGATATTGGCAAATTCCAATAGATCACCATCGCTTGTCATTATTTTTCCTTCCAGTTTTCCTGTGGTTTCCTGGGCATATGATAAAGTTGCACAACATAGTACAGCTAGCATGAAGATTTTTTTCATCTAGAGTTCTTTCTTAAGAGTTTCGCGTAATTTGGTGGGTTGATTTAGTTTACGCTACTGTACCTTGACAACTGCTTCCCGCTCCAGCGGTGCAGCCATAGCAATGTTGGGATATAATGATATTGCGGTTGTTTAGAACATCTTCGTTATAATCTTTGATGTGTTTTATCTTGCTGGCGACCTTTAGATCGAGCATTTGGTTAAAGTCACAATCGTACAGCCAACCATCCCAACTTACCGAAATGGTGTTGGTGCACATCACATTGGCTACTGCAGCTGGATTATAAGCTTCGACCAAGGCGTACATATAATCCTCATAGTTTTCTGAAGCGATCAGGTAATCCAAAAAGCGGGATATGGGCAAATTAGTTATGGCAAACAGATTGTGGAACTGGATACCAAAATCCTCATCCAAAGCCTTTTTAAAATCACGTTCCATGGCCATTTGGTCACCGGGCAAAAACGCTCCGGAAGGGTTGTAGACGAGATCCAAACGCAAAGGGCTATCCGGCATCCCGTACCCTACTGCGTTCAATTCCTGTAACGCCTTAATGGATTTATCAAAAACCCCATCCCCACGTTGTTTGTCTGTTTTACCTCGAGTGTAGTGCGGCATGGATGAAACTACGTGCACGTTGTGCTTTTTAAAGAACTCCGGCAAATCGTAGTACTTCTTGTTGGCGCGGATAATGGTCAAATTGGAACGGACAATAAAATCTTGGATACCCGCTTTGGCCGCTTCTTCCACAAACCATCTAAAATTGGGATTCATTTCGGGAGCACCTCCGGTAAGATCCAAGGTGTGTGCTCCAGTATTTCGGATGACCTCCAAGCAAAGCTCCATGGTTTCCTGTGTCATGATTTCCTTTCTATCCGGTCCTGCATCCACATGGCAATGCTCACATACCTGGTTGCACATATAGCCAACATTGATTTGCAAGATTTCCAACTTGTTGGGTCGCAGTGGAAAATGGCCAATTTCTGAAATCTTATCTTTAAAATAGGGAAGCTCACCATCGGCAAAAATCCCCCCATTCAAAATGTCCAATTGCCTGTTGATGGAAGCTAATTCGCCATCCCTAGCTTTAAGGGATTTCTTGGCCGCCTTTTTAATTTGGGGCATTATACTTTCACTCATTGTTTTAAGTTTTATCTTCAAAACATTTATTCTCGATACTTTTCCCTTTGATTTCGACTGCGCTCAATCTGACAGGAAAAACTCGAATTGACTGTATTTAAGAAAGTCTCCTTCGTACTTTTAACCTTGTACTTCTTACATTGATAACTTGTTATACTTGTTCATCATTTGAACTCCGTGCACTAAAGTGGCACCGCTTTCTATGGCAGCTCCCGCATGAACGGCCTCCATCATTTCTTCTTTGGTGATTCCTCTTTGCAATCCATCTTTAGTGTACGCATCAATGCAATAAGGGCATTTAACAACATGTGCTACAGCCAAAGCGATGAGGGACTTCTCTCGAGCACTTAGTGCTCCTTCTTCGAAAACCTTACCGTAATAATCAAAAAATTTGTTGCCTATCTCTTCACTCCATTCAGTGATTTTTCCAAATTTTCGAAGATCTGCCGGGTCGTAATAACTATTTGCCATTTTTTGGTATTTATGTTTTTTTGAATATTGAATTGAAATAAAGCCCTTTTTACATCCTATGTTTTTATGGCAAGAAGCCAATACTTCGAATTAGTAAAAGAGGGAGTTCAATGGCAAATGCCATTTTGGGTTATTAAGAGAATAACAAAAGGTTGGGTGAACCTTTATTGAAAGAAAAAATGATGAAACGAATTTCCGGTTTGGGAATATACGTTTCGAAAAATTGTATGCTTCTTTTGGCTAAGTCCGCCAAGACTTTAAAGACAGTTTTAGGAATTCGTCCAATGAAATTCAACAAAACCTTTACATCCTCAAGAACATCGATATCGCGAAGAATAGGAAGTGTGAAAAGCGTTGAACTATTCGTTCTAAACAATTGGGAAATTTTATGAAACAACCCCACGCGCTGCCAAGGTAATTTTTGGAAAAGTTGGGCATCAAAATTCGATTGATGCAATCCCATTAGATAAAAACCACCATCAAGAGTCGGGCCTAGAACAGTTTTGCCATGTTTTAGCTGTTTATCGGTCTCAAGAATATGATGTGCCCTAAGTTCAGGACTATCATTTCCGATGGTGATTACGTTTTTATAGCCCTTATCATAAATGCTTTTAATGGCGTGGGAAAAGCGTTCCCCAAAAGTATTCCCGTGTTGTTCCTTTTCCGAAATATGAAAAAAGGGCAGGCCTGATTGCCTTACTACTTGAAGGGTATGTTCGGTAAGTTCTTGAAACAGCTCTGGTCTGGCTATAGATATCTTATTACGAACATCTACCTCCGCAGAGTTCGCAAAAATCAAAACAGCCGTTTCCTGTAATCCCCTGTTATTCAAAATATGAGTCCTATCGTACTCTTAATATTAAGAATTTAGGTCGAAACTGGGATGTTTCAATTACAATATAATCCCAATAATCTTAAATTTTAACATTCCAACCCGCTGGTCGGTTTTACAAAATTTTGATTTTGAATACCTCAGGATTAAAATCGAATCAAAATCGATAAAGTGTAAAAAGTGATTCCTTTTTTATGGAAAACAAACTGGGTGGTCGGTTTATGAAATGGCTTTGCCGCACCATTATATGCACTATCCTCCCCCCTAACAATGCCGAATGTGCCAACAAGTGAAGCTTAAATATGTTTCGTAATCCGTCCAGTATGTCATCCCGTACTTGACACGGAATCCATGTCACAATGGTATGATTCCACATCATGCTTCGGCTGTGCTTATGCCAAAGCTTCAGCCGTCGTGGCCAAGCCACTTTGGCGAAGAAGGCCCATCCGTCAATCCAAACAGGGCATCCGTCAATTGGCAGGCCAAAACCATTGATCATTATCCTACTTTGGTGGCCGTTAACCGATTAAATCTTACCAAAATGAAAAAAATTG
>NZ_SRXX01000036.1 GCF_004804315.1 Flagellimonas onchidii | reverse complement strand
TTTGGCAAGTTCTAATAATCCTAACTTTGGTTTGATGATCTTTTCTTCTGTACTCATCTGACAAATCTAATTTAAGGGTTAAACTAATTTATTAAGATTGTCAGATTAAGTCTTAACTATTACAGTTTAAATGCGTATCTGGTTCATCTAATAAGATAAGAGCTTCATCATCTTTTGTGAATTTAAGTAGTCCTAAAACTGTTACTAGCTGCTTCTCGCCTTCACTTAGCTCCCCCATAGCAAGCTCTCCTTTTATATTTTCCTTAACTACTTTTATTCGGACATCTTGATCTTCAACTAATTCTGAATAGTGTAAACTGCATAAAGCATTAAACAATGTTATTTTGTTTTTATACTTGATATCAACAAATGCTCTAATTGCTTCTTTGTCTTTTAAATATAGAAAGAGCCTTTGTAGAGTCTCTCTCTTATTTAATGACCCTCTAACAGTTTCCTTATAAAACATTGGAGCTATTGAGAAATTCCATAAATCTTCAATAAACCTCCTTACCAAACCGTCTGTATTCCAAAATTGGTCTTTTCCTTTTCTTGACTTTGACCAATTGGGTTGTTTTAACATGAATAGGGCAGAACCGAAATCTACAATGTTTAATTCTTTTTTTAAGAAATCGATAGTTTGTTTTTCTCTTTCATCAAATAAGTAAAAAGCGATTAGGGCAAAACTTGCATGAATAGGTTCAACTAAAAATATGCGAGGCATTTCGTTAAAATCATCATATTTCATTTCTGAACTCATCATTTTTTTAAACTGCAAAATTTTATGGTCTGCATATAACGACTTTAACCTTTCACTTAATCCTGAATAGTAGACAAACACATGACTTGGCAGGTATTCATTTTTATTTTTAAAGAATTGCGATTTTGAACGTAATTTTCCACCATCAATGATAAATTTATATCCTCCTTTAGTTGTGTATTCTACTTCTATATCCCTATTTCGACAACTATATCTAATATAATATTCGAAACTCTCGGTTTGCTTCTGTACCAAAGGGATTCTCTCTAGGTCTAAATCTCTAAAGATTATGACAATAGCTTCCATGAAATTTGACTTTCCTGTAGCATTTAAACCTAGTAATACTGTCTCCATTGATTTTGTTCCAAAATCAAATTGGAAATTTTCAAGATTCTTAAATCTTCCTCTTATGTGAACATTTTCTATTTTCATTTCTTAAGGGATAAAAGAGATTCTGTATTTTCTTTGACCTCGATAAGCTTGCTATGAATTTCTTTAATCTCTTCGTAAAAGCTTTCAATATCTCCTTGATGTATGGAATTAGTCCAAAGCTCTTGAGCAGAAATAGGAGAGTTGGATTCTTTTAAAATTTCAAGAACTGTTTTTTTAGTTTCCATTTGTCTCTTCTTTTTAGGCTTAAGTTTATCCAATTCTTTTAGGGCTTTATGATAAATTTCTTTCTCGGCTCGAATTTTTTGGAGCAATTTTATGGCAGGCTCATCATTAGAATCTTGATTTACAAGTTTACCTTCAAAAGCTTTTTTTAAAATGGAGTTTCTTAAAACTGTAGAATCCTTTAAACAATTATCTATTGATTTTTCCAAGTGTTCAATAAGGGTGAAACGAGACTCCAATATTTCAACAATTCGATTTTGTTCCTGTTTTGGAGGAACTTTCAAATTAAATTTTTTAATATCTTTTTGGAACAAATGAGGTATTGCACTTCCTGAAATCTTTTCATTAACCAATTTCTGCATGGTTGGTCCTAAAAAGAAATAATATAGAAAATCTGGATTAAACACCTCTTTAGCATCTATAACCAATAGAGATGAATTCACGGTTGCCTTATCAGGTAGATTTTTTATAATTCCAACTTTTCCGATACCTGCGCCATCTTTACATAATAATATATAGTCTAATTGAAGTTTTATTTCTGGGCTTTCTTCATACCTTTCTACAGTGATATGATTCGCATCTTTAAAAACCACATTTTTACCATAATTTAATGCATGTACAGATAATAATAAGGGACCTTCTTTTGTGTACTCTTTCTTGGTTAAACCTTTCCAACCAATTCTCGCATTAATACCAATTAAATTATCAAGGCTTGCATCAGCCCAAGATGGAATGTCTTTGTTTGATTTAAATGTAAAATTAAAATCGGCCTTAGGTTTTTTAACAGAACCTTCATTCAAAATTTGATTATATTTCTGCTTTCTTGACGTTTGAATATCAATTAATCCTGAGGTAGCGTCTATGCCATGGTTATCTCTCCTCCAACTTTCAGTCAATTTTCCTGAAAACGCATGTTTTAATAAAGCTTGCCGATAAACTTTGATTTGACTTTGAACAAGTTTCAGATTTGCTACACTATTGTCTAACTCGCTTAATAATTCTTCTATTTTATAAACGATTCGTTGCTGTTCATTGAGGGGAGGGATGGGTATTTTTTGGTTAAATACAACTTTGTTCGTTACTGCAGGATAGCTTGTCCCTTTAGCTAGAGAATTTACTTCATTAATGAACTTATTGCTTAAGACATAATAAAAAACATATTTAGGATTAATGAGAACTGGGCGAATTACACAAAAACCTGTTGATGCAATTTCATCATGATACTTTTTTTTTACGAATGCAATATTTTTTAAATATGGGCGAACAGTAGAAAATACTATATCATTTTCTTTGATTATTTGTTGGGCTCTTGATGGAGCAGAACCCCAAGTATATAATTTAGGCGCAGTAATTTTAAAGGTTTCATTATCAATAGCATTTATATCAATATAAAGAAACTCCTTATCTGATTTTTCATTTTTTTTATTGGTTTTGGTTGAGGTAAGAGTGATTCCGCCTAGATTAGACCAAATCCAACTTTTGGGTAGCTTATGTTCTATAGGTTCTTTACTCACAATTACTTTTAATTTCAACTAACATATTTATATCAATCTAAAACTTCGCAATCAATTCTTCTTTCAACCACTCAAAAGCCACCCATTGGTCATACTCAATTTCAGGTCTCAAAAGTGCTTCCATATCCCCTGTAAAATTTGGATCATTTTCTTTTTCTTCAATATTCCTTAAGAACTCCTTTTGACTAGGCGGGTTACCAACAGAAAAAGCCATATACTCCTTAAAACATTTAATGACTGAGTCTGTGTTCAAACTCATGTTTAAACGTGAATAATCTAAATCAAATAAATCGCGACCTTTACTGCGTTGGTATAAAGCACGAAGCTTGGTTCCTAGAAGTTCGTTGATATCATACGTTCGTATTTTGGTATTTCCAGTATACCAACCGTTCTTGATTTCAAATGGAAACTCAACCCAATCCAATACATTAAAATGTTCTTTGCAATTGATTTCCAGTTTTAACCGTTTTCTCGTATTTCCGTATTCTGAGTTGAATCGATACAGTGCCTTTGCTCCATGTCCTCTAACTTCTGTACGTCTTGGCTCTTCAAAAAAGTCAATGACTTCTTTTAACCGTTGCATGATGGGTTTTATAGGGCCTTCTTTGATTTGGACCAAATCAATATCTTCAGAATAACGCGGTGCGGGATGTAGGTATAGCTTATGTAATGCCGTTCCTCCTCTAAAAGCTAGATTTTCACGAAGTAAATCATCGGAAAAGATGGCTATCAACGCTCGACTAATAATAAGGTCTTGCTCAATCTGGTCGAACGATTTCCAAGGTGCATATTCTTGCCATTCTGTTATGTAAGGCTTCGGTATCATATATCGCTTTCCAATTTCATGTTTACATCGACCTTCCATCTATTGTCTACCGAACCAGGTTTATTTTTATCCGCTGTATTCAAGAAAACTGGGTAAAATTGTTGCTTCATTAAATATTCATAGATGGGATCGAGCTGGTTATTTTGAGGTGCTATGTATTCTAACAAAAAACCCAACCGCTGTAGCACACTTTTATGCGGATACCATTGTAATAGGGAATTGACCTGCCCTTGTGTGACCTCCTCTAAAAGCTCCTCGATATTCGCCAACATTCTGTTGATACCCCCAAGCTTTCTTTGATGATATAATAAATCTGCAATAGTCAACAATGGGTCTGAAACATTAAAATAGCCTGCATCAGATTTTCTTTGAACTATATTGGCTTGTGGCCAGTTTTTGGTAAGGAAAAAATCCAATGCAATGGCCTTTTTTCGAATATCCAACATTCTTGAGCCTTGTGTTATGACATAATCGATTTGTGTTTGTTGGTGGGCTGCCCCATGTAATCGAGCTGCTGAATATAGACCTACGTAGTAAGCCTTGTTTAAGTGTTCAAATAATTTATGCACATAGAGTTCTAGAGGTATGATGCCCAGCTTTGAATATCTTGGGGGTATGATAAGATAAAACCCTTTTCTTAGAGCAAGGATTTCTTTTTTCTTGGATAGGTAAGCCAAATCCGTAGTTACCGCATTGGAGTTCTTTCCTGAGTAGGTTATGTATTCCGCTCTGGAGAAAGCATATTGTTCTGACGATAATTTATCCTTAACAAAGCTTGACAATTGCATTTAGTAAATTTAGAATAATATTGGCAATTATTGCTATTATTCTAGTTTTTTTACTAAAAAATTAAAAAAGACAGGAAGTCTATAATAAATTATCCTGAACAAAGCGGGTAAGTGACTGCCGAATCTGGTGCATTTCTTTTTCCATATACAATTCAGCCAAATCACTTTCTTTTATTTGGTTTGGCTTTATGGGTGAGTCAGCAGACCAGTTTTTACTTTCATAGTCATGTATCATATCACCCAACCTTTTACGGGTAGTCTTCAATTTGGGATTTCCTTTGATCATGAGCCTTAACAATCGATGACAAGCCAAAGCAACCTCTAAGTCAAATTCGTTTTGAATCTCCCCAGATTCAATAATCTTATTGATGTTATATTCGTTTTCCATGATTCTTCAAACTTGAATTGTCTATTCTATTACAAAAGCATTATTACGGTACTCAACATTTGACGAAGTAACAGACATTATTTTACAATAGTTCTTTTTTTAAAGTAGAGAGAATTTCACGAAGTTCGGTCAATTCCTTACTTAATTTTTTTGATTGATGATTGCCCAAGTGGGTATGTTTTGTCAGTTGATTTATATTATTACCAATTCTACTCAGTTCTATAAATATTTTTCTTTCATAAGGAGAGGCCTTATATCTAGGCAATGGTTTTCCGGTAATTCTTTTACGGATATAATCAGCGATTGAAAGACCGCAAGATTCTGCATTATGAGCCACAATGAGATAATTATCTACGGTAGTTCTAAAACTTATATGAATTGATTTTAATGATTTTATATCTGTTTTTGGCCTTGCCATATTTTAGGGGTTTGGGGAGTATCTTCAACAAACTTGCGAACAAAGTGAGCAGTTTTTGTATACAAAAACATAACTTGCTTCCTGACCTCCGGTTAAAAAATTCCTATCATTCTGTTTTGAGGTTGTCGATTCACTTTACGATGAAATATCTCTTAATTGATTAATGAGTTCATTAATGTCTTTCGGGTGAAAAAGCACTCTGCCTCCAATAGATATTTTTTTAAGTAATCCTTTTTGCATCCAAGCATAAATAGTGGGGCGTGTCACTTTAAATTTTTTGACCAAATCAGAAATGGTCAATAATTCGTCTTCCGTTTTCTTTTCATCTTGTGAACTTTCAATTGGTGAGATGGAGTTTTTTTTGAGTAACTCAGCTGGAATGTATTCTTTTATTCCGTCATCATCCATAATAAATATTCGTTTCATTTTACAGGGATTTGTTGTTTTACATTGTTGAACAAACCTAGCAGTATTGAACGATATTTAATCCGTTTGGCATACATAACATTATGTACGCCAAATCTTTAATTATTCTAGTTTTTTTGTATGGAACAAGTCTATTCGTGGTAAGAATAAAAATCCAGAATTGGATTTTTATTCTTATTCTATCCATTAGAGAGAGTGTCAAAAACGAAGTTTTTGACACTTTCCGCAGAAGACTATGGTGAGGGGAAAAAGAAGCCAAGTACACCCAAATCTTTCGGAAAAGCCCCTTTAAACTGCAAGCATAGATTTTCCTTTCCCCTCTCCACAAAATATTTCATATCTACTACTATTATAATATAGCATTGAATATCTATTTATATGGATATATAGATAAAAGTATAAGTAAATATTATTTTATGAAGTTGGATAGTTCTTTTAAATTCGATATCAAGGGCTATAAATATCCTTTATTTGATTGAATTAACGAATAAAACCTGTTATTTTGAACTTTCTATGTTGTGCTAACCAATCCGTAGTTAGCAACCATTTTGCATATTTAGCATCCTTAAAGAAACTAATCAACGTTGAAAAATCTATCTTTTAAAAAATGGATGTGGTCATTGACCATTGTATTTGTACTCTTTCTTATCGGCTGTAGTAATAATGATGATGATATTTTACAAGAGAATATAGAGGGAATAGTATTGGGTACTTCCGGTTGTAGTGGTCTCCATAATATTGAACTTGATGGAGGTGATGTGATTTTTGCAATGGTTCCCGAGGAGTTTACAAACAAAGACACCAGAATCAGGTTTGATATGGAAGAAGTTAAAGAAGAGGATTTGGAATTTCTTCTATGTAATACACTTATTGTACCACCAAGTGTGGTATATAGATTAAGTAATGTTACCTTAATTGAAACAGAAAATTAGAAAGCGCATATAATATTCTTCAACCAGTATCTGAATTAAGTCCATTAGGGAAAAGAAACTATTTTTCAAAGAACAACCTACCACCTTTGTATACTTCCTCAAAATTCGATTGCAATTCAACTTGAGAAAATTGGCTTCTTTTTTCTAACACCATCCCGATAAGTGTCAACCGTACTTGGGTAAGGCAATGCTCAAACCTTTTAAACATTGGTCTTTTTCCCCTTTCCACATTTTTTTGTACCCATCCTTACCCTACTTTCTTTCCATTTTGTTTGGCAAATTTGTAAGGCTCCCCTAAAGCGAAGCGTCCATAAATATACTTTCTTTTATCAAATGGTTGTCCATTTGAAGTGAGGGAAAGCTAGCTTTCCCTCTGGATTCCAAAAATTTTGTTGGTGGCCTGTTGCCCAACGATTCATGTGGCCGTACATTGTTGTATTCCCAAATCCATCTCTGTGTCTGGTCCCTGACAAGATCAAGGTCAGTGAACAGGTAGGCATTGAGCCCCTCTTTTCGGTAAATGCCGTTGAAACGTTCGACCAAGGTATTCTGGGTCGGCTTTCCCGGTTGTATGTACCGGATCTCTACACCGTTCTTTTTTGCCCAGGCCCCAAAGGTCGCCGAGGTGAACTCCGGCCCATTGTCAACCCTTATCGTTGAAGGCGCGCCCCTCCATTCGATGAGCCTGTCCAACTCCCTTGTTATCCTCCTTGCACTGAGCGAGGTATCGATGGTGGACATTAAGGCTTCCCTGTTATGGTCGTCGATTACGTTGAACACCCTGAACGATTTGCCATTGGTCAA
>NZ_SRXX01000035.1 GCF_004804315.1 Flagellimonas onchidii | reverse complement strand
TTTGGCAAGTTCTAATAATCCTAACTTTGGTTTGATGATCTTTTCTTCTGTACTCATCTGACAAATCTAATTTAAGGGTTAAACTAATTTATTAAGATTGTCAGATTAAGTCTTAACTATTACACATAAAGCGACCTGCAATATAAACATCAGCTTTTTCTAACCAAGACTCCTTTTTATCCTTAATTTTCATTTTCTCAATTCTTAAACTTATTTTCTGACTTCCTCCATTGTTTGAGGTTACATTTGTGCTAGTAGTGCCGCCTGTTCCCCCGGTTGTACCCGTAGTACCACATTTTGCACTTTTGTAATGGTTACCACATCCATCAGTAGTGCCTATTTTGTATGTGCTGCTAGATCCCGATTTTCCGGAAGTTGAGCCAAATATGTCTTCCTCCAAAATTTCACCTTCAACCAATTCCAATTCATTATTAGAATTTAATTGATAACCAATCACAATTTCTCTTTCAGCTTTGGTATCATAAGTTGACATTAAAAACAGAGGTGAAGAATCGTCCCCTTCTTTAATTTTCTCAATGTACGGAATCATTTCTTCTTCTGATAGTCCATCAAATGCCCCTAATGAATACTGTATGTCTTTATCGACAATACCTCCTTTGTTATCAAATGCATCCGAGTATATCAAATCTCTGAGTAAAACTTTTCCAGAACCATTCCTTTTACTAGATTCCTGCGCCAATGAATTGTTGTAATCTATCTTAGAGGAAACAACTTCACTCACCAATTGCGCCAAATGAAATGAACGATAATTTAATTGTTCATCTAGTTCAGCTAGTCGAATATATTCTTTGTCATACAAATCTGTTGCGATGATATCATCTGAAGGAGTAATCGAAGATTCAGTCGATTCTTCATCCATAGAAGTAATATCACTAGAAGCAGATTGAGAAAAACCTTCATTTTTAGTACAGGAATTCAAAGACAAAAAAATACTTAAGAATAGTAAATTGAATAATGCTTGTTTTTTCATTTAGAAAGATATTTAAAGTTTTACATATGTTATCTGAGGGAACCATTTCAAAAACTATGTTCTTGAAATATCAAAGCAATAACAAACTTAGAAAAAAGACATTCGTAAAACTGACGGTTTTACCGTCAGTTTTGGTCAACTATAGCTTAACTGTATCTTTGTTAGGATAGCTAATTCAAGAGGGATAGTTTTTATTTTAAATCAAATAGAAGAAATCCCCAACTTCGTGCCTACTAAACATTCAGATTTGAGAGAAAAAGTAAAAATCTTGATGATTGATGACCATCCATCTATTCTTGAAGGATATCAGTTATTAATCGAAAAAAGTGGTTTAGATTATGACATACACTTTTGGAAAGCCAAAAGTTGTGATCAGGCTTGGGAGATATTGAAAACCAATGAACGACCTTTCCATATAGTTCTTTTGGATATTTGCATGCCACCAAGTTCTAAATACTCGTTTATTAATGGAGAAGAATTAGGAATTAAAATCAGGGAAAGATACACTTCCAAAATTATCGTTTTAACTTCATTAAGCGATGAAAAAAGGATATCCAACATACTTCACAACGTAAAACCTGATGGACTGATTATAAAAACCGACGTAACTAAACACACTCTGTCAAAATCAATTTCAGCAGTATTATCTGGTAATTCTTATTTGAGCGAAAAAATGTTAAAAGTTCAATCGAATTTAACAAACTCGGGAAAAGATTGTCTTGATGTTTATGATATAAAAATCCTCAGCTTACTCTCTAAGGGTGAGAAAACCAAGAATTTACCTAATTATCTTCCTTTTTCTTTGTCTAGCATAGAAAGAAGGAAAAAGAAAATCAAACTATACTTTGGATTGGAAACTAACTCAAACTACGAATTACTCGACAGGGCTAAAAGTCATGGTTTTATTTGATTTTTCAGAATGATATACCAAACGCATCCAACTGATTTTATTGACATATCTTTAAAGCTTAGCTCAGGAATGTATCAAGAAACTTTATTCTTTTAAATCCTGTTTTTTTAAATTTATCAAAATGGTTAATAAAGAAGATAGGTTTCATCAACTTTACAATCGCTTAGAAAAGCTTTTGGAAAGACAAAATCTTCTCTCAAAGGATATTAGTTCTATACAGATTGAGATAAAGAACTTAAAGAACCCCGATAAGCTCGAAAAAGTTGAAAAAAAGAATTCCCCCGCTTTGGATGAGCAATCCAGGGTACAGGAGGACATTCAAAATACAATTCCTCTAACTCACAGCAAGTATCCCAGGATAAAATCTGATTTTGAAAAATTTGTTGGTGAAAACCTCATCAATAAAATTGGGATAATAATAACAATCATAGGTATAGCTATTGGAACCAAATACTCCATCGACCATGATTTAATTGCTCCAGTTACTAGAATAATACTTGGCTATTCAATGGGAGTATTACTCTTGGTAATTGGTATGAAACTGAAAAAGAAGTACATAAATTATAGCGCAGTTCTTGTGAGTGGCGCTATCGCTATCATTTATTTTATCACCTATGTCGCATTCAGTTTTTATACCCTAATACCGCAAGCAGTTTCATTTATAATTATGGCGTTGTTGACAGTATTCGCTGTTCTAACGGCATTAAATTACAGCAAACAAGTAATTGCTCACTTCGGATTAGTAGGAGCCTATGCAGTACCCTTTTTATTAGGTGACAATAGTGGCAATATTGCTGTATTGTTTAGTTACATGACCATAATAAATGTGGGCATTCTTTTTATTTCAATCAAAAAATATTGGAAATCACTGTACTATTCCTCATTTATTCTAACATGGCTAATATTTTTATTTTGGTATATTTTTAGTTACAATGAAAGTCAAAATTTTACCATTGCGATAATATTTTCGATGGTATTTTTTCTATTGTTTTATGCTTCCTTCTTAGTGTATAAAATAATCAATAAGGAAAGTTTTGGTGTAGAAAATATATTCTTGCTACTGACTAACTCTTTTATTTTCTATGGGTTGGTCTTCTCCATTTTAAATGATAAGGAATCAACGAAAAGCCTATTGGGCATTTTTACCCTGGGCAATGGGATTATGCATTCATTGGTATACCTCATTATCTCTAGAACGAAAGCTATCGATAAATATCTGACATATCTTATCTCGGGTATAGCCATACTTTTTATAACAATTGCAGTTCCTGTGCAACTGGATGGTAATTGGGTGACCTTTCTTTGGTCAGGAGAAGCAGCGCTCTTATTTTGGATTGGTCGAACAAAAAACGTGATTATCTATGAAAAACTTTCCTATCCACTGATTCTATTGGCCTTTATGAGTACTGTCCATGATTGGTTTATGGGTTATAGTATTTACTTCATGGGCGCTTCAATTGAAAAGTTTACCCCGCTCATAAATATCAATTTTCTATCATCATTATTTTTTGTTGCTTCTATAGGCTTAGTTAGTTATTTCGACAAAAAGTATGTCCCATTTGGTAACTCTCAAACATACTTTTCCAAAACTTTTACCCTTTCTATATCTATACTTTTCTTTTTTACAATTTATTACATGTCCAGATTGGAAATAGCACATTATTGGAATGCTCTAATCGCTAACTCAAATGTTCAAAATTCCAATGGCAGCTCATTGACAAGTCTCACTACAAACACTGATTTAGAAAACTTCAAGATAATTTGGATTATCAACTATTCTTTGCTTTTTATTTCTGCTTTGACATTTATAAATACATGGAAGTTAAAGGACAGACGGTTGTCACAACCTATTATGATAGTAGGTGCGTTATCCATCATAATCTTTCTTTCTCAGGGTTTGTATGTATTAAGTGAATTAAGGGAATCTTATCTATCTAACCAGGAAAATAGTTTTAATGTTCTTATCAGATATATTTCATATGTCTTTTTCTTTACTGCGATTTTCGCCTGTCATAGAATTAAAACATTCTATCTTAAAGAACCAAAACTGGAAATTACCTTCGATTTATTTACTCATATTGCCTTGGTATGGACTGCAAGCAGTGAGTTAATTAATTTATTAGATATTTCTGGATTAAGTGATTTATATAAGCTTGAATTGAGCATTCTTTGGGGGGGTTATTCCCTACTCCTCATCATTTTGGGTATTTGGAGAAGAAAAAAGTATTTAAGAATAGGAGCAATTATGCTTTTTGGAATAACACTTTTAAAACTCTTTTTTTATGACATTACCCACTTGAGTACGGTTTCAAAAACCATTGCTTTTGTATCATTGGGGGTACTTCTCTTAATAATTTCCTTTTTGTATAATAAGTATAAGCATCTGATTTCCGATTGAATTTAAAAATCTTAGAATTAAAAAAATGTCCTAAAACAGTATTTATTCTTCATAATTCGGAGGTCGGAAGTTTAAATCCCAACCTCGCTACTTTTTGAAGATAACAAAATCATCCCAAACTTTGGATTAAGTTCGGTTCACTTTTAGTTAAAGATTTACAATCCGTCTTATTGGGATGTTTTTTGGAATATCATTTGATGGTGTTTCATATTAAAAATTACATGCATACATTCGTGCTTGCAAATCCAGAATGATATTTGCGTTTAAAAAAGTTCAATTTGATATTGGTGTGCCATTCGGTGTGCGTATTGATAGATTGATATTCAATATTCTGTAATACAGGATGTTATGGTTAGGGCTAGACTTCTTGCCACGATTGTTAGTAAACATAGGGCTTCCCGAAACAGGAAGCCTTTTTCTTTCCCTTTGGTACAACATGGGTAAAACATCTTCTACCCACCAGGTTTCATTTTCTCCTTTCAATTGTAAAAAGTGAAAGAAAAGCCTAAAGTTTTTTAAAGGAACGAATATTTAGGAATGAACCTTTAAATTTGGTGCGATGAAGAAACACACCAACAAAAAAGCGATTTTAGCACTCTTGATGGTTATGTTTTGTGCACAATCTTCCAGAGGGCAGTCATACGAAGGGAAAGGAGCAAGAACAAAAATTGTGGAGAAGACTCAATTTAGACTGAATCTATTAAGTCCCGGTTTTGATTTTGAAATAGGAATTTTTAAAAATCAGACCATTGTAGGTGGGGCAGGTGTAGGGTTGGCTTATTATGAAGAAGGTCATGCTTTTGGAATTGCAGCTACCGCCCAATACCGTCTCTATCACAATCTCAATAAAAGAATAAAAAATGACAAGGTCATCGCTGGAAATTCGGGGAATTACATTGCTGCTTCGTGTTCCATTTATTTTGATCAGTTGATTATTTCCACGGATATCCCATCAGCTAATTTTAATATTGGTTACTTCGGGTTGGTTTATGGTGTTCAACGAACTTACGAGAATGGATTCAATTTTGATGTTTCTGTGGGGCCGGGATATTATTTGGGAGATGGGGTGCCTTCTGGGTATGGCCCCATATTGAACCTTAAATTTGGTTGGGTGGCTACCAAAAGAAAGTCCCAACGTATTTATTTTCAGTAATCATCAAAAATGATGTTGTGACCCAAGCTACCCTTTTTTGGGTGTACCAAAGTTTGGGTGAACAAAAAGTAATAATATCACATTTCAATATTCTATTTCCACATTTATTGTTGATGCCCCTTGAAGTTTATTCCATTTCCCTAGACTATTTCTTCTTGAATACCCTTTTCCTTTTGTCAAAATTGCCCCAATGTAAACTTCCAATGGATTTTTAAAATCTGGGATGAATTCCACACCAACAAAAAAATCTTCTTCTAGATAGATGTGGCGTTTGGTAAGGTCAATTTGCAACCACCCAGGTTCTATCTTTTTTTTCTGAACAATATTTTCGAATATCAGTTTTTCGCCTGGCGTGTTTTCCAAATTTTTATAAAAATTGACCCTGACGTGGCTACTATCTGAGTCAAAACCTCTTCTCAGATAAATATTGATATATTTCACCCGTACAGTTTTATCCGGTATATTGATTCTTTGGGCGTTCTCGATAATGTCCGTATCCTTAGAAACTGCACCGAGCCACAACAATGGATTGTGACTTTTAACCCCTATTTTTCTCTTTTTCTTCTTTTTGTTCGAAACAATTACTTCGGCTAGCTCGTTTGTCCGGAGTTCCAGAAATATGGTTCGATCGTTAAAGTTTTCGATTGCAACTTTTATGGAGCGATAGCTCACATGGCTTATCGTAAGACTATCTTTGGAATGTTCAATGGGGATTTCCAGTTTAAATTTCCCATTTGAATTTGAGATTGTCCCCTTATTTTTGTTCAATATCCCTATGTTCACAAATTCAATAGGTTCTTTGGTTTCTGCATCGGCAATTGTTCCGGTCATTTCAATTTTCTGTGAGAACACATGGGGGTTCAATATCTGGAACAAAAGAAACAGAAGAATGTAGCGGTTATACCTCATTGTTTTTGTTTTTGAGCAAATTGTTTAAGAAACGAGTCCCAATAGGTCTTATCAAATTCAACTCGATTTAAAACGGTATGTTCCTTTTCAGAAAACTCATACTCTATTTCCTCAATATCCTTTAATTGGAAATCAAAAAGATGGGAATCCATTTCAAGTACACCATTTTCCCGTTTATTGTCTTTATCAATGGTTTCATCATAGCTACGGTTAAAATATCTTGTTGCATAATATTTTCCATCATTTAGAATATCCTCAAAATAGCAAATGTTCTCTTCCTTTATCGTTGTCTGGACAATGTTTTGATAGTGGTGGCCATGTCTTTTTAAATGCTTCTCGATTTCCTCTTCGCGCAATAGGGTTTCCCAGTTTTCCACAACCTTCACTATTGCAAAATTTACTTTGTCAATATATACCCTTCCGAAATATTTGGTAGGATACCCCCGATTTGTATAACTCCATTTATTCCTTTCGGTCTGAAAAGAAATCACATATAATCCATCTTCCACTTCATTGTTCGACCCTATAAATTCCAGCTTGAACTTCTTGTATTTTCTTTTGTGCAAAATGTTGGCATATCGTATGGCATTCTGCCTGTAAGAAAAAAATTGGGAGGAATATTTATATTTTTTCGGATTGTTGTTTTTGTTCCATTTGATTTGCTCGACCCTTTGGGTTATTACATAAGGGGATAGATAACCTTGGTCATAATCTTTTGTGATTAACTCCAGATCAAGTTCGTCCCTATCATTCTTATTGACCAGTACCCTGCCATACCTATAAAAGTTGAATGGTTCTATTGGGTGGTTTGTTTTTTTCCTTGAAATGGCCTTTTTAAGAACTGTTGCTGGTGACAAATATCCCGTGACAACGACTTCCTTAAGTTCCTCGAATTTCGGTTTTAAATAGGTTTTTATGTTTAGTTTCTTGAACAAAACTTGACTTGTCTCAAAGCCCAAAGATGATATTTCCACTGAAGAACCTTGCTCTATTCTTTTGTCGACAGGAAGTTGATAATATCCATTTTTGTCTGCCACCCTGTAGATTTCTTCATTTTTCAAGATCAAGGTAGCAAATGGTACGGGAGCATTGTTTGTTTGGTCGATGACCTGCCCTTTTATGATCGTTTTTTGTCCTTTCCCGATTTGCCCAATTTTTTTCCCAAAACCCAATTGTTTTTCAGAAATGGCCAAACTGTCCATAATAACCCTATGTTTCGGTAATGTTGCCCTTTGGAAAAATATGTACCCATCGTGCAATTGATCC
>NZ_SRXX01000034.1 GCF_004804315.1 Flagellimonas onchidii | reverse complement strand
AAATTCCAAGGCATTTGACCAAACTCCCCAAATTGCGTTATTGAAACCTTTGGCCGTAAAACCACTTTGGTTCATTTTCCAGATGTCATACATGGAAGATTCCATGGCAATTGTCGTAAATCCCAATTCTTGGTGCAGATACTCTACAATACGGGCTTTCATCTCAAATATGTTCCCGTACATGTGTGTATGTTCACCGAGCATTACAAGTCGTTTTCCTTCCAGTTCGTCCTTTAAAAATGATAAATCGTCAACTTCCTTTGATTCAGGAGCCAGCAATGGGTAAGTTTTTATTTCCTGTGATTGAAGCGTTCCAATACATAGGAACAAAAAAATAATGTTCAGTCTTTTCATGAAAGTAATCGGTTTACCACAATAGTAGGCGTTTCATTTTTGAAAAAAATCCATATTAACATGGATTAACAGAAAATTAAAAAACATTGGCAGTTTTGTACGAGAATTGTACCTCAGACAAAATTTTACAATGTTCAATCATATAAAATCATTAATTTGGAAAGCATGTGGTCTTTAATACTAAAAATAGTATTATGGTTATGCTTTGCCTTTGTATATGTACGGTTATTGATTCCTTACGTAGGCTTCTTTGCAAGATTTATGTTCAATGAACGTGTTGGATGGGACAAATATGTAGAAAAGCCCCGTTTGGTATTCTACGGATTGGGCCTGGCGTTGATGCATGGTAGTTACCCAGCATTCTTTGATCAAGCTACCATACTGCCCAAGTTGTTCTATGTATTGAATTGGTTCATCTTTGCTAGTGGCATTGCCTTTACCCAATTGACTTGGACAAATAGGTTCAAGAGAGTGTTCATTCCCAAGATCAAGGAAAAATTGAAATCCTCCAAAAACTTCAACATTTCAATCAGTGAATCCCAACTCGGAAAGCTTTACGATAATATGATCCGTTACGATATGGTCCTAATTGACAAAACCTCAAAAGATGATTTTGTCCGTTGCTTTTTGGAGGATTGGAAATCACATGGTTCCAAAATTTATCTCAAACTAAAAAATTCGGCATGCAAGGAGTTTTATGAGCTGTTCAAGGCTAACTTTCCCAAGAACGACCTACAGCTTGTCGATTTCATTAAAAATTCCGATTTGCTTCGGCGTGAGGATGGCCAGCCCTATAATTATGATACCGTAAGAAATGCCCTTACCAGAAACAGGGTTTCCAAAAGAAGTGAGGAATTGGAAGCCATATTTGCTTCATTTTCATAAAAATCCGCTTGCATTGATCCCTTTTTTGCTTGCACTACATGCAATGCAAGCCTTTCATTTTGTTTCACATGCTAGTTTTCGGAAAGAATTCGATTAAAAAGTACAAAGGCCTTTGTCCATTGTTTTACACTAAAAAAATCTAGAATTATGGATCAATTAAAACTAGAGGAACGTCTTGAACGTATAGAGCGATTACTGTCCAGCAACAAGGAAGTATTGACATTTGAAGAGGCCTGTGAATACATGGGCGTATCACGAAGCTTTTTGTACAAGCTTACCTCCAGAAGACAGATACCACACTCAAAACCCAATGGCAAAATGATATTCTTCGAAAAGAGGAAACTCAATCTTTGGCTGTTACGGAACAAGAGAAAATCCGAAGCAGAAATTGAGGAGGAAACTTTGGAGCATAACTTTAAAAACAGGAATGCATAAAAGTGTAAAGGGAGAAAAAGAAGAGGTTTCCAGAGCGTGGAATATCCATTTGAGTGAGAATTCAAGATGTGTCATTGTCATGACAAATCTTGCTTTTGCTCCCGAAGGTCGCAAAAGAGGAAAAACGTATGAAAAGGGAATTCGTCCAGTTCAGGTGCTCAGTATTTGAGAAGAAACTGCTTAAGGTAAAGGCAAAAAAGTCAGGCCTTTCCATCAGCGAGTATTGTCGCCGTGCCGCATTTGATGACAGGATCATCGAGAGATTGTCCGAAGACCAGATCGAAGCTTATAAACTATTGGTAAAATACCAGAACAATTTCAAACGCATCGGTAACATGTTCCGAAAACGGAACCCAAAATTGGCGGACGAAGTCACGCAATTGGCGAAAGAAATCAGGGAACACCTTTTAAATTTTAAGGTATGATCGGAATGGGGAAATCCATATCGCATACATCAGCATCAATGGCTTACGGACTTCGGGAGGAAAAGAGACCAGATATCATACATAGCCAATATTTGGCAGGAGATACCCCAAAGGAGATTACCCAGGAGTTCAGGACGATCCAACAACAGAACCATCAATGCCAAAAGAACACCTTGAGTTTTGTCCTAAGTCCTACCATCGAGGATGGCAGGGAAATGAAGAACAAAGAGCTCCAAGAAATCACGGAACGCTTTTTAAAACAGATGAAGTTACAGGAGCACCAGGCGATTGCCTTTGTACACAGAAACCGGAAACATGTTCATATCCATCTGTATGTGAACCGAATCAATTTTCAAGGACAGGCCTACAAGGACAACTTTATTGGAAAACGGAGTCAACAAGCTGCGGAACAGGTGGCAAGGGACATGGGCCTGACCACAGTACGGGAAGTCCAGCAACAAAAACTTGACAAGATAAAGGATATGCGAATGGTTCTGAAAAGAATCCACGAGAAGATCATCAAAGAGGTCAAGCCAAAGGACTTTGACCAATATATCAAGGCCATGGAAGCCCATCACGTTAAGGTCATCCCCTCCATCAATAAACAGAACCAATTGCAGGGCTTTCGATTTGAGTTTGCTGGGCAAAATCTAAAGGGCAGTGGGGTACACCGTTCCATGTCCATAAACAAAATAGCCGAACAGATCGGTTTCGACAGAAAGATAATTGAAAAGACAAGAACAGGGAATACCATAAAACTATTTGGGAAGACGGTAAACATTTCCCCAAACCTAACTGCCAAAATAGCGGTCAGGGTTATGAAACATACCATCAAGAAGAGCATTGACATTGGAATGGGCATTTAAAAAAAATGAATTATGGCAAAACTGGACGAAATAGCAGAATTGTTGACCGAGGAACTGAAGAATTTTGAACACTCGGTCAATCGAATGGAAAAACTGAAAGAGTTTCTCATGGGATATAAGGTCTCAGCGGACACCACCGATATTGACTATCTTCTTAAAGGATACGACGATAGCCAGAAAAAAGTAGTTGAAGAACAGAACAAACTATTGGCCAATGTCATATATCATATCGAGAAGTCCATTGCCATTCCAAAATGGGCAATAAAATTGTTCTAGGGATTATCAGTCATCATTCTTTTAATCGTGGGCTACGCCATCTTCCAGATTTCGAGTATTCCCAAAAAGGAACAGATTGCTTTTTCGCAAGGGGAAGGTAACGCTGTTAGGCACTTTGAGCGATTTATGGAGAAAACCCCAGAGGCAAGTGCCCTTTATGAAGAATGGCGGAATCCAAAAGGCAAAAAGTAGGTTGCGCCCTATCCGGTTTTTGCTATACGCTTATCTGCCGGAATGCTACAAAAACCGGACAGGATCCGTGCGCAAAGTTTGGAGGTAAGGATTTGGGATAGCATGGGTTTGAATATGTACACTAAGCATTATAACTACCCTTATTCTGTTACACATATTTTTAATTTTGACCCTTACTTTAATACAAAAAAATAAAAAAATTACCCTTACTTTGTTACAAATATTGTTATGATATGAATTTTAAAAGGCATGTGTTAAAAAATCTAGAAGCTTGGAAGGCCAGCAATAATAGGAAACCGCTAATATTACGTGGAGCTAGACAGGTGGGCAAGACAACCTTGGTAACGGAATTTTCCAAAAACTATGATTTTTTTATTCCATTGAACCTTGAAAAAACTTCTGATAAAGAGTTTTTTCAAGCCTATGACGATGTTAATACCATAGTAGAGGCATTGTTTTTATCGAATAATATTACTCCTGACCAAGAGCAGAATACATTACTCTTCATTGACGAAATTCAAGAATTGCCCAAGGCCATCCAGTTACTTCGGTATTTTTTTGAAGAGGTTCCAGAGCTTCATGTGATTGCAGCAGGATCTCTACTGGAATTTGCAGTTAAAGAGGTAGAGAGCTTTCCGGTGGGACGGGTCGAGTTCCTTTACTTGTACCCTTTAAATTTTTCAGAATACCTACAAGCGATAAACCATAATGCGGCTTTCGAACATTTAAAAAGTGTGCCTGTAAACCCCATAGCACATAAGATATTATTGGGGCTTTTTCATCGGTATGCAATAATTGGAGGAATGCCTGAAGTGGTCAAAGAGGATATTGGAGAAGGAAATTTGGCCAATCTCCCCAAAGTGTACGAAAGCCTCTGGGCTACTTATAAAGAAGATGTTGAAAAATACACCTCCAATACTACCGAAAGACGGGTAATCAGACATATTATGGAAACTGCCCATCTCTATATGGACCAAAGGATAAAATTCCAGAATTTCGGAAATTCGAATTATAGGTCAAGGGAGGTAGGCGAGGCCATGCGTAACCTTGATGCGGCAAAAATCATACAACTGATTTATCCTACGACGGACATTGAGCCACCTATTAAACCAAATATCAATAAATCACCTCGCTTACAGTTTTTGGATACAGGTCTGGTAAACTACACTTTGGGAATTCAAGCACAGCTTTTGGGGATGGAAGATTTGAGTAATGCTTTCAAAGGAGCTATTATTCCCCATCTCATAACTCAAGAAATAATATCATTAAATACGATTACCAGTACAAAGCCCCATTTTTGGATTAGGGAAAAGAAGCAATCCTCCTCGGAAGTAGATTTGGTTTATCCCTATGGAGATAAGGTAATTCCCATTGAGATTAAATCGGGAGCGACAGGGACTTTAAAATCCTTACATCAGTTCATGGACAGGACGGGGCATCCTTATGCCATAAGAATTTATGGGGGGGAGTACAAAGTAGAAAGTTCAACAACAATAGCAGGAACACCTTTTCTATTGATGAACTTACCTTATTATTTGGGTACACAATTGCTTCAATATGTTGAATATTTTGTTAGTAATTATCATTTGTAATATGGTATTAACCAATGGGTTATGCGTATTTTTGCTTTAATAAAACCGCATAAGTTTTACGTTCTTTAGCTACTTATTGATTGTTGGTGTCCAAAAAGGGATTTGATTCAGGATTTCAACGTTCAACTAATTGAATATAAGATGGTTGACTGTGTTTTCTTAGTCCAGCACCGACGACCAGGGCATCGAGGGTCTTGTGGTTGACACCGGCACCAACGTTCTGACGGTGGGTATTGAGAACGGCGCGTCCCGGACGGTCGACCTTTCCCACTTGGACGACAGTGGCACTGACGACCAGTCTGTTGATGACCTTTTCCTTTTTGGGGGAGAGCTTAACATCTCACTGGAAGGCGATGGTGTGGATCCATCAAGGGTCGACCTGATAAGCAATAATGCGAACAATGACATTTCCGCGGGTACCGATGGCGGACTCTATCTGAACGTTGCCTCGGTGAGCATTTCGGAGACGGTAACCACTTTGACGGATAACCTTGACGGCACGTACACCTATGCGAGTGAAAACGGGACGCCGACAAGGTTTGTTGGCACCGACGACCAGGGCATCGAGGGTCTTGTGGTTGACACCGGCACCAACGTTCTGACGGTGGGCATCGAGAACGGCGCGTCCCGGACGGTCGACCTTTCCCATTTGGACGACAGCGGCACTGACGACCAGACCGCGGGCGAGGTTGAAGTGGCTGATGCGGCAAATCACTTTACGGCTACTGATGTAGAGGGTGTTTTAGAGGAATTGAAAAGTGAGGTGGAAAGTTCTCGGAGTCCATGGAATAGAGAAGGGACCACAACAGTTGCCAATTCAAATACCAATGATATATATATTCAAGCAGATTGGTTGGGTATTGGCATGCAAGATCGCTCCAATACCATTGATGATGTAGTGGCCACTGGAGAGCGTCTTTGGGTGGACGGTACTATTCGAACTTCGGGATCTGTCTATCCAGATTATGTTTTTGAAGAGTTTGTTGAAGGTGTTTCTAAAATTGTTCCTGATTATAGACGTCGTTCGTTGAAAGACGTATTGACTTATATAAAAACCTATAAACATCTTCCTGGTGTAACTGGAATCAATGAATTGCCACGTACAGCTAATGGTTATAGCTTTAACATTACGGACTTAGCGGTGCAGAGCTTGGAAAAGATAGAAGAATTATATCTATATCTGATAGAACAGCAACAAAAAGTAGAACGCCAACAAGAGCAAATAGATACGCTCAAAGCACGTTTGTTCGCATTGGAAAAGAAATTTGAAAAGGAAAAATAGGAAGCTATATCAAATCAAGACAGTAATTGATAGTTATAGGGTGAGGTATATAAACTTCTAAAAAATGGAACGAATTAGATTAATATCTTCTTAAAAGAGTTCAAAATTTATTGCCTCATGGAATAAGGATTGAAATAATGATAAAACAATAAGATTTTAATAGATGATGAAATATTTTATATTGGCAATATCCATGGTATTACCTTGTGTGCATATGATAGCCCAGACGACTTCAACGGGGATAAACACCTTGAATCCCGATGCTTCTTCTATCCTAGATGTAAGTGCCACGAACAAAGGGGTGCTTTTGCCCCGAGTGGCACTTACGGGAGAGACCGATACCTCTACCATTATTGCACCGGCAAAAGGTCTTACTGTGTTCGTTCCGGACGGCAGTGGCCTTTCAGAAGGATATTATTATTACAATGGAACTAAATGGGTAGGGCTATTGTCTGGGAAAACTACACTACCAGCAGAGCTAAAAGACATTGATGGTGATACAAGGGTACAAGTGGAGAAGAATGCTGATGAAGATAAGATTCGTTTTGAGATGGGGGGCGAAGAGCATTTTGTGATGGACGGTCCACGTCTTGAAGTATTGAACACATCGGTTTATATAGGGCAAGGTGCCGGTAGATTTGATGATGTTAGCTTGAAGAATTCTGAAAACACCTTGGTGGGATATGCTGCGGGTGAGAATATGCGTGGAGGATTTATAAATACATATATTGGTTCTAAATCTGGAAGAAAAAACACCAGTGGAAGTCAGAATGCCGCTCTAGGTAAAGGTACCTTGGGGGAATTGACTAGAGGAGGTAGAAATACTGCTATAGGGGATGAAGCTGGAAAATTTGTTGACAACGGGGGGAGCGGGATAAATCTTATCCCTAATACTACAGCTAATAGTTCTGTATATATTGGAGCCCAAACACGTACTGCAAAAGATGGCTCTGAGTATGAAATAGTAATTGGAACTGATGCAATTGGCCTGGGAAATAATTCTGTTGTGCTGGGAAATGACAATGTGGAGACCACTGCACTCAAAGGCCAGGTAGGTATTGGAACCACAGCTCCTGACGATGCCTTGGATGTTGTTGGCAGTGTTCATATCAATGGAGCCCTTAAAGATAGCAATGGCCTTCCTGGAGCAATGGGGGGATTGCTTTCCAGCACTACAACTGGGACCGATTGGGTTGACCTTGGTAGTGGATTAAAGTTGAATAATGGCGCACTTGAAGTAAACACTGGGAATGGAATAAGAGCGGGGTTTGGTAGACTTGAAGTAAACATTGGGAATGGATTAAGGTTTGATGCTTTTGGAGTACTTGAAGTTGTTAATACCAA
>NZ_SRXX01000033.1 GCF_004804315.1 Flagellimonas onchidii | reverse complement strand
AATGCACAAAAACACATTTTACCTACACCTCAAAGAAACAGAGTTCAGATATAATTATAGAAACGAAAATTTATATAAATTCATCATACATAACCTAAGAAACAACCCTCTTAAGTTGTCATGACTCATGATTAAATACAAAAAAAATGAAAAAATCTTATTTATTCGGAATATTATACCTCCTTTTCGTTTTCGGTTGTGAAAAAAATGATTCCGACATAGAAAACGGTGATAAAAATTCTCTGCCAAGCGAACAATCATTGTTCCAAGTCCTTGTTAACGATGGCATGTTAGACTTCCCATCTAGGGGAGATTATGACCAAGCTTTGGATTATTTGGGCCAAATGTCTCTTCAAGAATTAGAAGCATGGAACAACAATCTTGGGTTTAAATCCATGAAAACTGAAATTTCGGAATCAGAAAGAGAAGAAAATGGTATTTACGACGACTTGTTGGCAACTTTGATAAACACTAAATCTGAGATAAAAATTGGTGACTATATACTAAGGCTTGATGCCCTCGGCGAGAAGGTTTATGTTACTACCAACTCAAAAGATTCCAAGAAAATACTCAACAATAAGGATACAAGAATATTTAGCACCGATGATAACGTTCTAGATATTTTAAATGGAGAAGTAGATGATGCGATTTCAGCGAAATCTAGGTATTGTGGTAAAAGAAAGCTATCATGGAATTTGAATTTTAGTACAACACCTTCGAAGATTCATGCAAAAGTTGTTTACCAAAAAGCGGGATTCTTGAACTCTTTGCAAAGTAAAATTGAAGAGGAACTGGGACTTGATGGTACAAGCAAATGGAAAATGTTCCTAAAAACAAATGGTTCAGGAAACTTTTGGCGAAATAAAAAGAAATCAGGTACAATTGGTCCTTATCAGTCCAGTATATTCAATAAGGCAAACAAGTCATATAGACCTTATTATTCAAGTCGTCGATTGAAAGCCTACAAATTTTCAATTGAATTTTGGGCACAATCAGAAAATGACGGTGTTCTAAGAAAAAAAACCATAACCATTGATTGCAATTAAGATGAAAAAAATAAACAATATACCATACCTGATATTTATGACTTTGCTGATTCTTTCTTGTTCAAAAGAACCGGAGATTGAAGCAATTGCGTCGGAAGAACCTAAACAAATTGAGGTAAAAGTACAAGTCGTCAATAACAAACTTAAATTTGACAATAAGGAATCCTTAGCGCAGTTTATGGAGCAAAATGACCAATCCGAAATCAAAAAAAAGGTCAACAAATTCACTGAGCAAGGATTTAAAACTCTTCGTCCACTCTTTGAAGATAATGAGGAAGATGCAATGAGTGCCTTCTTAATTCAAAAACAAGCTAAAATTGCAAAAAAAGGGTATTTATATAGTTCTAAAAATGATGATGATGATGAAATTGACTTGGACGATGAATTAATCAGTGATGCCAATTTTGCTGCAATTTTAAATGAAGATCGCGAAATCTATGTGGGAGATTCACTATACATTTACACTACATTGGGAATCTATGCATCTAAAATAGGAGATGAAGAATATTTAAGAAATTATCTTTCAAATGAATCATCAAAAATATCCAGTAAAGAAAAATTACTAGCCGCTAGGGGTGCATGTAATCATTATAAATCTAGCATTTCAAATAATATGTTAGAACCAATGAAACTACAAAGAGTATCTATTGACTCTAAGATAAATAGTTATAAAAATTGTGGTGGATCTGGAGGGGGGTCCAGTGGTGGATCTGGCAGTAGCTCTGGTAGTGGGTCAGGAGGTAGCAGTTCTACATCTTTACAGGCCAGCATGCCGATAATAAAGCCCATGAGCTTTGGCACTTGCCAATATTCAGAGGATAGTGTTTGGCAAAGTATTTTCGGCAATAGAGTAAAGTGTAATGATTATCACGATTCCACTCATAGGGTTCAAACTCAATTTTACAATGAGAATTATCTCCTATTCAATAAAATAGGCATGAAAGTTAAGTACCAAAAAAAGAGACTCGTCGGATGGAGTCAATCAAGTACTGCGGATTATGTGGAAATGGGAATCAATTCTCTCATGTTCAATTATAAAAACCCATATACAATTTATAACCCATTCTCATCGCACCATATAAAATATAAATACAAAGGGGTCACCTACGATATGCAGGGAAGGGTAATTCAAGACAGAATAATTGAACCTGCATGGCCAATCAGTAATGAAAGTCAGATTCTTATCCCCTTGGTAATTGAGATAAATGATATCATATTTCCAAAATGGGACATTCATTTTGAAGGTGTAACTGCTGGTAACGTTAACGATGGCATTAAAGAACTATTGAAAGGTGCGAAAAGTGCTCTCAGCTCGGAATTCCGAAAGAATTTAAAAGACAACAAGGTAAAAGTAAGGATAGTGAGATACGCTCCCAAGGATACCCAAGTGATTGTTGCAAATAGGGTGACGAGAGGAAAAAGCTATACGGATTATAAATTTCCGCCTTCATTTTTACTTTCATATAATTCTAAAAATGGAAGTAATGCCTGGAAACACTTTGCCGACCAGATGAATGCTAAAAAACATGACAAAGTTACCATAGATATGTATGGTGCCGCACTCAGAAATGGAAAAATAAAAGGGAAAAGAGTCATCGGCAAAGGGGATTGAGTTTATTGCTTATAAGAGAATAATCTGTAAGTAGAAATCAGATTTTTACTGAATTAAGCTACCGACACTGCCACGGCCGTCATGAATATCAATCATGACGGCTTTTTTTGTTTTTTTTGTAATAATTGATTATTTCATCTATTCCATTTATTGCGATTCCCTTTGAAGTCAACGCCATACTAATTCCATTTTTTACGTCATTTCTTGCAACTTCTCCTATAGAACCTATTGCTTTTTGTGATGATATTAAATTCTTGTCTTTCAGGTCATATATTTGTACATGGACAGTAGCTTCATTAGACCTTATGGTTGTTGCCCCATCTATTGTAGTCCTGGGCGGAGATAATGCACTTAATTCTTCGTTTAAAATTTCAATTTTTGTAGTTATAATGTAATCACAATCAGTACCTAAACCAATATTTTCTAAATCCTTATCATCGAGTTCAAATTTAATTTTTTCTGAAATCAGACTATTTTGTCGCAAATCATATAGTGAATAAAGTGAATCACCTATCAATGATTTCCATTCCTTCAAAACATACTCGTATTGATCATCGTCTATACCAAACGTTATTGGTCTGTTCAAAATCCATTTTCCTTGATTAAAGTCGATTTCACTTAGTCCCCCATGTTCAAAAGTAAATTTTGGTGCAGTACAGGATACCACATAAAATATCAAAAAGAGCAAAAGGGATATAGAGGTTAATGTTTGTTTCATTTTATGGGGTTTGCTGTTTAAGTACATTAATAGCTACATATATTATGCCATATGCTATAAAATATTGAGGAAAGAGACCCAATAAATATTCTTATTTCATCATGGAATCAAATAAACTAATTGACTGTCAATTAAAAGTATTCATTGACACTTTTAACATTAAACATTTATGAAACAATCATTTCATTAGCTTCATCCAAAATATGATCATCAAAATCTTTTAGGTATATTTCAGTAGTCCTAATGGAGGAATGCCCAAGGCCTTCGCTAATAATCTCAGTGGATATTCCCATGTATTTTGCTATTGTTGCCCAGGAATGACGTATGTAATAAGTGGTGAAGTTCCCCTCAATACCAGCGTCCTTTGCAATAATCTTGAGTCGTTCGTTCATCCTTCTTCTCTGTGACTTATACTTTTGGTAATGTTTGGAACTTCCATCATAGTTGGTTGGCAATAAGAACTCGGAAGGTTTTTTACCCTTGAGGTAATAATCCAATATAATCTGTAGTCCTTCCGTAATCTTTACAGAAAAGGGATTGCCCGTCTTGCTTCTACCGTAATATAAGCGTCCGTTGGAAATATCCTTAACTTTTATCTTGACCAAATCAATAAAATTCATGCCCCTACAATAAAACATGATGAGAACATAATTCCTTGTATGCCAGAGTGGTGAACCAAACTCATAATGTAGTTCTTTAATGGCAGTAATCTTCTCCTTGCCCACTACCCTTTTTTTTGTTCTTGAGCCTGAAGGAATCCTATAGTGTTCAAAAGCGTTTTTTATTGGTATGAACCTATCTTCTTGTATTGCATTATTGTAGATGGATCTTATGGCCCTTAGATATATGCTGATGGTATTTTTGCTATTGCCCCTTCCTAAATGGTAAGCTTCAAAGTCCTTTAAAAAAGAAACCGTGATATCATAGAGCATTACATCTTTCCCTTTATTAAACTTTACTAATGCATCTATCCCGTCCTGGCACCACTTTGCAGTAGCAGGACTATCAGCACTCTTCTTTCTATCGATTACCACCTTGCCCCATTCTGAAATCGAAATTCGATTATCTATCCTATGCCTGACCTCAGAAGTTGGATTATAGTCCCATTTTTCTTTAATATGGTCCACAAACCCTTGAATGTCCAGTTTATCAATACTACTCCCAAGCTCCCTTACCAACTCTTTGGCGGCATATAATTTTCCGTCCAATTCTTGGTTAATCTCATCACAATTTATATTTCTGTTCACAAGAGCTGACTTTTTCAATCGCGAATTTCTATCGTCCCATCCATTTATTGAAGTATGATGACCTAGCCGTATCAAGCTCTGCTTTTTATGAAAAACACGCAGAACGATTGGAAAAAGTCCATCTCTGTTCTTAACATTTTTCCGTGTGTCCAAGGCCAATTTAATAAGTGCCATTTTATGCTTGATTTTCTATTTAAGGTACAAAAAAATGTGCATACTTTGTGCATACTTTTTCTTGAAACCAAAGCATTTCAAATGAAATCAAATTTTACTAATAAATTGACATTCAATTATTTATGTTGTTTTTGGTTTTGGTTAAATTAGCAAATTTCAGTCTGTCACGCAGGGGGTCGCGGGTTCGAGTCCCGTCCAGACCGCGAAAAGCTCCGAAATTTCGGAGCTTTTTTCTTTTTATGTATGTGATTTTCAATAATTTGCATAAAAATTAAAAATCCATTTTATATTTTTCGTGCTGCATTCGTGCTGCATTTTTAATCAATTTTCATCCTTTTGCAGCATTTTACAACTCTTTTCAATAGAAAAATCCCTATTTGTAAAGTGAAATAAAATAACATTATCGAAAAGCAATGGAGGTTTTTTATTTCCTTTTATTATTTCGCAAACTAAGTTTTCATAATATATTCCATAACGAAAACTCTTAACCATATGCCAACTCCTTTGCGTATCTGATTAACCTCTTTGTTGATGAAGAAACTTGATCTCTTTTAGCACCTTCAGACAATACTCTATCACAGCCAACTATAATCAATTTACTTATGGTCCTGCTGACGGCTACATTGGTTAACTGCTCACCAACCTTGTGAAAGTATAAATTACCTATAGGAATGTTTTTTTCACTCTTCAGAGAATCCACCATATCAAAAATTACAATATCATATTCAGTTCCCTGAAAACTATGGACCGTTCCAACTGATAGTTGTTCCTTTTCTAATCCTATTGTTTCAGCATTTTCGGCATAGAACTTTTTGTAAAGGTTTACTTGTGCTTTATATGGAGTAATAACACCGATTGTAGCGTCCTTAGAATCCTGTATAATACTTGAAACCATTTGTTTTACTTTCTCAAAAGAACCATAATTAAATCTTGATTGGCTTGCACTGTACTCAACTTTATACATTGGGTTGTCAGTAAGACTAATAAAGGCCACGCTCTTATTAGCGTTTGGATTTAGCTCGATATATTTTGAATGATGATTACTTGGCACGGGAATCAATTTATCTTCATAGTAAATCCTGGATATGAGTTCAACTATATCGGAATGACTTCGCCTTTGCTCTTGTAGCATATTTACAGATGGATGAGATGTTATCTCTTTATCACTTCCTAAAAGTTCGAACAATGATCTTTTTAGCCACTTATCAATATACATTGAGTTCCCAATTGCTATAGGCCCCAACTGTCTGAAATCACCAGCAATTATTATTCTTTTCGGTTGCTTTCTACAAATAGCATATAAATAAGCTGGACTTACCATACTTCCCTCATCAATGACAATAGCATCATAATATGAATCAAACAAATGCTCATCTAAGATAGCTTTTGATAACGTGCAAAAGTGCATTTGGGCATTGTTTGAAAGGCCTATGATTGCGTTCTTAATCTGTTCCTCCAGTGTATTGATTTCAGAAAGAATTAAGCCGTATCTGGCTGAATCATTCCTTATTCTGGATTTCTGCTTTAATAATCTTTCCCTGTTAGCTACAAGGTTTCTAATATTATCATCTTCCGGGTAAATATCATCTCTTTCAAGTAGCTCTTCATCTGTTACAAATCCAATTCTGAGAACACTTTTATCTCTTAGTCTAGGTTTGCCTTTTTGAGCTAAACCGTCAGTGAGTTCTAAAAACTTCTTAAGTGTTCCATCAACCGCTACGTTGGCAATGCTACAAACTAAAGTTCTCTCGTTGGACAGATACAAGTTATATAAAACCCTTGCTAGTGTGTGTGTTTTCCCTGTACCCGGAGGCCCCCAAATAAAACTTAAATCATTGTTTAGGCAATTGTTTTGTGCTCTTAGTTGAGAAGTTGATAAAAGCTCGTTATAATGTATTTGCCCAGGAAGATTCTCTGGATAAATAATTTCATCAAACAAATTGCCAAAAGCTATGTAGTCTGAATCAAAATCCTCAATTCTTTTTTTTAACGTTTTAAGTAAAAATTCGGGGCTTGCACTTAAAGTTGCTTTACTAGAATTGGGTAGTTCTTCCTCGACCGACCATGTAACTTTTCTATTTCTAATATTTTGTTCCAGTAGAACAACCTTATACCTATTCTGGTCGACTTTACAATCAATCATAATACCCTCAGGCAACATGGTTTGGGACTCCTCATTATCATCATTGTAATAAGCTGTGTAGACTTGATTTCCATCAATAGTACCAACATGACTTACATTGAAAACACTTAAAAATTCTTTTCGGTTAATTACTGAACTAATTTCGTGATTTATGGCCTTAACAATCTCATCTTCTAATGGAATTGACTCTGGTTCTACGCCCCAAATTTCTGGGTAGGCTTGATAAATCTGATTCAACCTAAATCTGAATTTCGTCCCCTTGTATTCAACAAATTTTTTAAATGACCCTCTAACTTTAGTTATCTTAGGTTGATCTTCGAAACCGTGGGTAAAGAGAAGGTTGGCCATCTGACTACTAAAATAAAATTCCCGTTCACATTTTTTCTTGTATAATCTCCTGATTATAAAAGTCAACATTTCCTTGGGAGAGTTATCATTAGGTTTCTGTTGACTGGCCAGAGAATAGGGCATTTTCGGAGCTTCCATAGGAGAATTCAAATTAATATTATCTCATAGTTTTTTCAACTTTTACAATTAAATCTCTCAGACAAACAAGTTAAAAATAACAACTTGCCGCGACAAAAACTATGCCATTAAGCATGTAAACAATATCTGTCAATTTCTTCCAAAATTTGTTCTGCGGTAAATTCATCAATTATCGACAAATCCAATTCCGATGCAAAAATGCTTAGGAAGTTGTTTAGCTCTTGAAAAGTGTCTTGTCTCAAATTACTATTATTGGGATCATAGATTTTATGGGCCAATTCCCTACCGAACCTTTTATCAAATTCATTTTCAAAATATCTATCATCGTCACATTCAAATTCTTCTAGGTAGTACAGGTATTTTTGATTAAGTGTCCAAAAGTGCAAGGCAGTTTGTTCTTCCTTTTTAAGGTTTTCAATGAATTTTTCTAATAGTTCAGAAAGCTGAAATTCAAGTTCTGTAGGTTTGGCATTCATACCATAAAAGTTCAGGCTTCGAATTAAGTCTGTAACAACTTCGCAATCGCTAGTTGATTCAAAACTTAACAACACCAACAATTTACGAATCACTACTTTTTTGGTATAGTCAACTACAATCGTATTGATTTCTTTTGTAATCAGTAATTTGTCGTCTGCTGTTATCAAAGCCTTAAAAAGATATTAGATGAATATGGTTTTCTAATATAAAACTCTACTGTATTTAGTTTTCAGTTAATTATTCAGGACACCAGTGAGTTATTTTTTAACTAGATTCAGTATTAAATTAAGTGTACTAGCCACTACTTAACCTGACAGTTGTGGTTAATCTGACACTTGAAAAGAACCTTTAAGCTCATTGTATTCGATGAGCTTTTCTTTTGCTAAAAGTATGGAATCCTCAAAAGTCTGCAAAGGG
>NZ_SRXX01000032.1 GCF_004804315.1 Flagellimonas onchidii | reverse complement strand
ACAATATGTCAAATGAACTTCTTATTCAATTCAAGAGAAAAAAAACGGGCCGAAAACAACCCTTTAACCCTCTCCTTATCGCCCTGCCCTATCAGCTAAGCGGGTGCAAATATAGAAAGGTTATTTTCTATTGACCAAACTATTGCCAAACTTTTTTTAAATATTTTTTTTCTACCCAAACCAATACACCTCAAAAGCCTTGTTTTACAAGGGTTTGACTAAACAAAAAAACTTTATTTTTTCTTCTATTTATTATTTGACTTTATCCTGCAGTTCTATCTCAGCGGTATTCATAAACGTACCGCAACCATCAACCACATCAAACCAAAACAAGGAATGAATCTACTTTTCACATATTTTATCCTTATCCCTGTTAAAAACTATTTACATCAATCTATCCTATATTATGGAAGATTTCATGAAATTTTTTCTCATTCCATCATTATACATATTTCCACCCCATCTATATTGTGTGCCTTATTGCAAGGTATTATCTTTGCCTCCTTATTTTTATATTAAAAGGGAATGATCAAGATTACATTACCAGACGGAAGTATCAAGGAGCATCAAAATGGCATCACTCCTATTGAGGTTGCCAAAGAAATTAGCGAAGGACTGGCAAGAAACGTTATATCAGCCACCTTTAATGATGAAACTGTTGAAAGCTCCACCCCGTTGACCCAGGATGGAAGCTTGGTTCTACATACCTGGAAAGACAAAGAAGGGAAAAAAGCGTTTTGGCATTCCACATCACACGTGGTCGCCCAAGCTCTCGAAGAATTGTATCCGGGAATTAAATTGACTATTGGTCCTGCTATTGAAAATGGATTCTATTATGATGTAGATTTTGGCGAACAATCCATTTCAGAGAAAGATTTTCCAACTATTGAAAAAAAGGCATTGGAAATCGCCAGAGGCAAGCATGATTATAAAATGAGAAGTGTTTCCAAAGCTGAAGCACTTTCCTATTATAAAGAACAAGATAACGAATATAAGGTAGAGCTTATTGAAAATTTGGAGGACGGCACCATCACCTTTTGCGATCATAGCACATTTACCGACCTGTGTCGTGGAGGGCACATTCCGAATACAAGTATCATCAAGGCCATTAAAATATTAAGTGTAGCCGGAGCTTACTGGAGGGGAGATGAAAACAATAAGCAACTTACCCGCGTTTATGGCATTTCCTTTCCAAAGCAAAAGGAGCTTACTGAATATCTTGAACTTTTAGAAGAAGCCAAGAAAAGAGACCACAGAAAGCTCGGCAAAGAACTGGAACTCTTCACATTTTCACAAAAAGTAGGACAAGGGCTTCCTTTATGGTTACCTAAAGGAGCAGCTTTAAGAGAACGTCTGGAGCAATTTCTGAAAAAGGCACAGAAAAAAGCCGGCTACGAAATGGTTGTGACACCGCATATTGGACAAAAGGAACTATATGTGACTTCAGGCCATTATGCAAAATATGGTGAAGACAGTTTTCAACCTATCAACACTCCAAAAGAGGATGAAGAGTTCTTGTTAAAACCCATGAACTGCCCACATCATTGTGAAATATATAATAGCAGTCCGTTCAGCTATAAAGATCTACCCAAGAGATATGCAGAGTTCGGAACCGTATATCGATATGAGCAAAGTGGTGAACTGCACGGTCTTACAAGGGTAAGAGGTTTTACCCAGGATGATGCCCACATTTTCTGTACTCCGGATCAATTAAATGATGAGTTCAAGAATGTCATCGACCTATCATTATATGTATTGAACTCTCTTGGCTTTGAGAATTTCACAGCTCAAGTTTCTGTTCGTGATTTAGACAAACCTGAAAAGTACATCGGAGATGCTGATAACTGGGAAAAAGCGGAACAAGCTATCATTAATGCAGCCGAGGAAAAAGGCCTTGACTTTGTAATTGAAAGTGGAGAAGCCGCTTTTTATGGCCCAAAATTGGATTTTATGGTAAAAGATGCCCTTGGAAGACAGTGGCAACTCGGCACCATTCAAGTGGATTACAACCTTCCGGAACGATTTGACCTTACATACAAAGGCAGCGATAATGAGCTCCACAGGCCAATAATGATACACCGCGCACCATTTGGAAGTTTAGAGCGATTTGTTGCCATATTGCTTGAACATACAAGAGGAAATTTCCCATTGTGGCTTATTCCCACTCAGGCCATTGTGCTGCCAGTCAGCGAGAAACATGAAAAATATGCGGAAAAAGTTTTGAATTCTTTAGAAAATCACGAAATTCGCGCGCTCATTGATAATAGGAATGAGACGGTAGGGAAGAAAATCCGTGAAGCTGAGCTCAAGAAAATTCCATTTATGCTCATTGTTGGAGAGCAGGAAGAGCAGGCGGAAACGATTTCAGTAAGAAGACATGGAGGGGAGGATTTCGGAAGTATCAGCTTAAGTGAGTTTTCTGACTTGGTATCTACTGAAATAAATAGTACCTTAAAGTCGTTCTAAAAAAATTAGTTTAATTAAAAAGTATACGTCATAGCAATACGAAGAAGATTTAGACCCCAACCTAGGAGGGAAAATAAAAACCCTCATAATATCAATGATAAAATTACAGCCCCAGAGGTAAGACTTGTTGGGGATAATGTAGAAATAGGAGTGTATCCCATTGCCAAGGCGATGGCCAAGGCAAACGAACTGGAACTGGATTTGGTGGAGATTTCGCCAAAAGCAAATCCACCAGTTTGTAAAATTATTGATTACAAAAAGTTTCTTTACGAGCAGAAGAAACGAGACAAGGCCCTAAAGGCCAAAGCCACTAAGGTGGTTGTAAAGGAAATACGCTTTGGGCCGCAAACGGATGACCACGATTATGAATTTAAGAAGCGTCATGCTGAAAAATTTCTAAAAGATGGTGCCAAACTCAAAGCTTATGTCTTCTTTAAAGGAAGATCTATAGTTTATAAGGACCAAGGCGAAATATTATTACTCAGATTGGCCCAAGAACTCGAAGAATTAGGCAAGGTGGAACAAATGCCTAAATTGGAAGGAAAGCGAATGACCATGTTCATTGCGCCAAAGACCAAAAAATAAATTAAAGCGGGAAGCTGATTTTTTCAGTTATAATTATAAATAGGAGAAAATGCCTAAAATGAAAACAAAATCCAGTGCCAAAAAGCGATTCAAGCTTACCGGTTCTGGTAAAATCAAAAGAAAGCACGCTTTTAAGAGTCATATCTTGACCAAAAAGTCTAAAAAGCGTAAGCTTAAGTTGACACACTCTACTCTAGTACATGAGTCAGATGTCAACAGCATTAAAGAACAATTACGTTTAAAATAATTGTTCAATCAGGTACATTAATTATTAACCATGGAGTCAGGCTTATAGAAGTGTCAAAAATAGACCGCCTGCTACAAAAAAATGAAACATTATGCCAAGATCAGTAAATTCAGTTGCTTCTAGAGCCAGAAGGAAAAAGGTGATGAAGCAAGCCAAGGGTTACTTTGGAAGACGTAAAAACGTTTGGACAGTAGCCAAAAATGCGGTAGAAAAAGCAATGCTTTATGCTTACCGCGATAGAAGAAATAAAAAACGGAATTTCCGTGCACTTTGGATTACCCGTATTAATGCAGGTGCAAGAATGCATGGAATGTCTTACTCTCAATTTATGGGCAAGGTAAAATCAAATGGAATCGAGCTTAACAGAAAAGTTTTGGCCGATTTGGCGATGAACCATCCAGATGCTTTTAAAGCCATCGTTGAAAGAGTAAAATAAAGATTTAATATAAACTTACCCCGCTTATTAAAAATCCCGCTCAGTGTTGAGCGGGATTTTTGTTTGTTTATCCAAAACTTGCGTCCAAATTTTAAGGTCAAGCCGAAAGCCACCCTTTTTAAGACAATTCTGGTTCTGGGCTATCATTGAGTTTATTTACTACAAAACAAACTTCAAGTGTAAAATTCCTACAAAAGAATACTTATGCCTGTTTTTTTTCGTTACAAGGGACAGCCAATCAACCTTAAACGAAAAACACATGGCCATATCCAACCTCATTTTACCCAAGCAATTTTTTATAATTGTCATTTTTGCATTTGCCTGTTTTAATCTTAATGCCCAATCTTACATTGGGTTTCTTTCGGATAACTATAGCGGTGTAAATCGGGTCATAAACAACCCAGCTAATATCGTAGATACTCCATATAACTTCGATTTGAATTTAATTGGAGTAAGCACTATTTTCAGCAATGATGCCTACGCTTCGGAATCGCTATCTGTTCTCACAGATGATAATTTTGAATTCCCGGACTCTTTGTCCGAAAGCTTTACAAATGACAATTTTGCCTACAGCTATACAGATGTTTTAGGCCCATCCCTAATGATAAACCTGAACGAGAAAAGTGCTATTGCCCTTTACACTAGAGCAAGAGCTATTTTTAATGTCTCCGGCATCAATGGTTCAGAGATTAACCAATTTACTGATGACTTCGACATCGATACTGATAATTTTGCATTAAATAACCTAAACACGAACATCGCCGGACATGCCTGGGGTGAGGTTGGACTTACCTATGCTCGCATCTTTAAAAATAACAATGAGCATTTCTATAAAGGTGGGGTGACCCTAAAGTATTTGGTAGGACTTGGAAGTGGATATGCACAAACACAAAACCTTACCGCCAATTATATTGCCAACGGAGATGATATACTGGATAACTTAGCAGATGGAAACATTACGTTGGATGGAAACCTGAACTATGGGCTTTCTTACGGAGAACTGGAAGACGAGTTTAAATTTGACGAACTTGAAAAACCGCGTTCTTTAGGTTTAGATATCGGAGCAGTATATGAATGGCGACCCGATTATCAGGATTACTATATCACGGACAAAAAAGGAAACAAAGTCTTAGATCGCACAAAAAACAAATATAAGTTAAGGGTTGGCGTGTCGATTTCGGATATCGGAAGTATCAAATATACCGAAGGAACATTAAATGGTCTGGATATTAATGCGACCACCTTGGAATTTGTTGGTGATTTAAACGCTGCCAACGATTTCAATGATATCCAAACAGTTTTAAATGACAACCAATATGCCGACCTGATCAACAACGCTACCTCCGGTACTTCATTTGAAGATCTTGTTACGCAATTGCAGAATGCCAACAACCTTGCTGAAGCAGAGTTAATCTTGCAAAACAATGAAGATGAGTTAAGTACTTTGCTTGATGATCTAGAAAATTTTGAGAATTTAGATGACATACTTACTGATTTTAATGTTGTTTCATTGACAACCCAGGATTCAGAAATAAAAACAGTCTTACCAACACTTTTGCGCCTTGATGCAGATTGGTCGTTCAACAAAAATCTCTATCTGAACATGGCCACTAATATTTCACTGACTTCACGTTCTAAAACCGGTAGAAATGCAATTGCCAACGAGCTACGTGTAACACCTCGCTATGAAAGCAGGGTTTTCAGTTTGTTCTCCCCAATTCGCCTTGTACAGGGTAACGGATTATTGTGGGGACTTGGATTCCGGTTGGGTCCATTGTATGTAGGCAGTGGTTCAGCACTCTCCAATGTCTTAATAGGAAATATTGAAGCAGGTGATGTATTTGCCGGTTTAAAAATTCCAGGACTTAAATCAAGAAGTAGGGATAAAGATGGAGATGGTGTAAAAGATAGAAGAGATCAATGCCCAGATACTCCAGGCCCAAAAGAAAATGATGGTTGCCCTTGGCCCGACAGCGATAACGATGGTGTAATAGACAAAGATGATGAATGTGAGGACACCCCAGGTCCAGAAGAGAATAATGGCTGTCCTTGGCCTGATACTGATGGAGATACGGTCCCAGATAAAGATGATGATTGTGTGGACATTCCCGGACCTATAGAAAATGGAGGTTGTCCTTGGCCTGACGCCGATAATGATGGTGTGCCAGATGCAGAGGATCAATGTCCCAATATAGCTGGCGAAGTCGCCCATAACGGCTGCCCTGATACGGATGGGGACAACATTATCGATACCGAAGACGAATGTCCCGATGTTGCAGGAACAATAGCGAACAAGGGCTGCCCCGAAGTGACCGAAACCGTTCAAAAAGAGTTGAATTCCTTTGCGAAGACTATTTTATTTGACTCAGGAAGAGCCAGTATCAAAGTCGAATCAGCCAAGGTCATGGCAGAAATCATTAAAATTCTAAAAGAATACCCCAATGCAAAATTTGTAATTGAGGGGCATACCGACAGTATTGGAAGTGCACCCCATAACCAAACGCTATCCGAAAAAAGAGCGAAGTCCGTTCTTCAGTTTTTGATTGAAAAAGGAATTGATGCCCAAAGGCTTTCTGCCATTGGATACGGAGAGAAAAAGCCTATTGCCACCAATATGTACAAACATGGAAGAAAACAAAATAGAAGGGTAGAAATCAATTTGATCAAATAGGTAAATCCAAATAATCGAATTTAAAATCCCAACCAAAAATGGTTGGGATTTTGTATTTTAAGGCATTGTAGTTTTACAAAGATGAAATCACTTTTAACCTTTTTACTTGTCTTTTTTAGCCTAGTTTCCTCCCGTGGACAAAAGGATAGTATTTCGTTTCTAGCATTGGGTGACAGTTACACCATTGGAACTGGTGAATCAAAAATGAATAGCTGGCCCTTTCAACTCATGTATCAATTAAGAAAGAAGAAAATTGACATAGAGACTCCAAAAATCATTGCCAAAGCAGGCTGGACCACTACAAACTTATTGGATGCGATTCAAACTGAAAAACCAACTCCAAACTATGAATTAGTGAGTCTTTTAATAGGCGTGAACAATCAATATCAAAATTTGGATTTTGAAATTTTCAAAAAGGAATTTCAAATACTTCTAAACCAAAGTATCGCCTTGGCCAAAGGCAATACAAAGCATGTTTTTGTGCTTTCCATTCCTGATTGGAGCGTAACACCTTTTGCCCGTTTTAATGACAAAAAGAAAATTGTCAAGGAGCTAAGCAGGTATAATTTCCACATAAAGAACGAAACAGAAAAACGGGACATATTATTTATTGATATCACTAAAATATCCCAAAATGCCCTTCTCAACCCTTCTCTAATTGCATCCGACAGTCTACATCCTTCCAAAAAGATGTATAGATTGTGGGCTAAGAAGATAAGCAAGAAGCTTTACAAATAACCTCAATTCCCAAATAACGTAAGTACCAATTTTCTTCCCGAGGCATGATTCCGATGTTCACACAAATAGATTCCCTGCCAAATACCAAGGTTTAATTTTCCATTTGTAATTGGAATTTGGACAGAACTCCCCAATAAGGAAGCTTTTATATGTGCGGGCATATCATCCGGACCTTCATAGGTGTGAATATAATAGGGCGCATTTTCCGGCACCATTTGGTTAAAATGACTTTCAAAATCGACCCGAACTGTTGGGTCCGCATTTTCATTAATGGTTAGTGCTGCCGAAGTGTGCTTTATAAAGACATGCAATATCCCGACTTCTATTTTTGAAATTTCAGGAATGGCATTGATAACAGTATCCGTGATGAGATGAAACCCCCTGTTATAGGGTTTTAACCGTATTTCGTGCTGATAACATTTCATAATCGGTGAAATTAATACAAACTTTACTTCATTTGACTACCAAGCCATACCTTTGCGGTTTTAAATTGAACAATGGACTTTTCGCAAATAAAAATGGTGGTTTCCGATATGGATGGGACACTTTTAAATTCCGACCATCAAGTAAGTGACCGTTTCTTTGAAATTTTTGAAGCGCTAAAGAAAAAAAACATACAATTTGTTGCAGCTAGTGGCAGGCAATACCACAGCATGGTGGATAAGTTGAAGACCATCAAAGATGATGTGATTTTTGTTGCCGAAAATGGGGCTTTCGCCAAGCAAAAGGAGCAAGTTTTGCTTACAACGGCAATTGAGCGATCTAATGTCAACCAAGTACTTTCTGCACTATCGGACGTTCCCAATGTTCATCCTGTATTGTGCTGTAACAATAAGGCATATGCCAATGGTAGTTCCCAAGATTTTTTGAAGTTGCTCTCAGAATATTACACAGAATTCGAAGCTGTAGAAGATCAAACCAAAGTGGATGATCAGGTCCTAAAAGTTGCCATTTATCATTTCGAGAATTCAGAAAAGTATATTTATCCGGCGGTCAAACATTTGGAAGGCCCATTAAAAGTAAAGGTTTCTGGCTCCAATTGGGTGGATGTCTCCCATAAAAATGCCCATAAAGGTTATGCCTTGGAAAAGTTAATGCAACACTATGGGCTTTCCACCGATGAAGTAATGGTGTTTGGGGATTATAACAACGATTTGGAAATGTTAGAGCTGTCCAACTATAGTTTTGCCATGGAAAATGCGCATCCCAATGTAAAGAAGGTAGCCAAATTTGGCACCTCCAACAACAATGATTTTGGAGTGGAACGCGTTTTGGAAAAGCTGATATGAGCGAGGTAGATTTTTTGATTGAGGAATTTGACCTTGCGCCACATCCTGAAGGTGGATTTTTTAAAGAAACCTATCGAAGTACCGGAAAAATAGAAAAAGAAGCTTTGCCCAAAGCCCTTAGATTAGATTCCATATAATAAACCATGTTGGTGATGTTGAAAAGAGGGGGTCCGGGGGAGACTAACAACTTCCTTTTTTGTGGATAACTTTGGTTTTTGATAAAAGGGAACGGGGTGAACTC
>NZ_SRXX01000031.1 GCF_004804315.1 Flagellimonas onchidii | reverse complement strand
TTTGGCAAGTTCTAATAATCCTAACTTTGGTTTGATGATCTTTTCTTCTGTACTCATCTGACAAATCTAATTTAAGGGTTAAACTAATTTATTAAGATTGTCAGATTAAGTCTTAACTATTACAACTACACTAAAGAATTCATCCCATTCCTTGGGATTGTAAGGCTTCAATGGCTTAACGTCTTTTCTGACACCCCTCCAATATTCCAATACCTTAAATTCTGAATTGCCTCTTGTAACCAATTCTTCAATTTCATCCTCAGATTTTAAATATGCAAAAACATGCATATCATCTTCGTGGTCGATTTCACCAACTTTGAAAATTACCTCAGTTTGTATACCATCGTCATAAAATTCAACAATAGCATTGATATAGTTTCTTTCTTTGACCAATTTTTCATCTCCTTGTGTATTAGAGAAGCAAAGAAAAGAGAAGTTAAACGCCTAAGCTTTTGGGACTGCCGTTTAAGAATTCTCTTTTCTTGCCTTTCTCCAGTTGGGAAATAGTTTAATGACTATTCTTTATTTTGATGAACCTGAAACAACAGGTTGTCATTTAGAGCCTTCTCTGTCGTACCTTCTGGTGTTGGCAGATTATTATCGTTGGCCACGATAGTCATCTGACTTTCTAACGCATCAACCCAGCAATACAAATGGAAAGATGAAGGTGTTCTCACCCCACATTCCCATTTACTGACCAAACGGTCCGCCACACCCAACATATGATTCAGCTCGTCTTGGGTTACACCCAATTCCAACCGACGTTGAACTAGCAGCTTCACAACTTCTCTTAGAAAGTCATTTCTAGTTTTAAACGGGTAGTTAAAGTTCATATTCATGGAAACCTCCTATCTACGCTTGGTTTAAAACTCTGTTGTCGGAGAGCATACGCACCCAAAAGTTAAGTTTCCATAAACAAGAATCTGTTTTCTCAACTTTAAGTTGCATTATGTAATTAATACATAGGTTTAGGAGGGTACAAAAAATTGACGAGTACCATTGATTTTCACTCAATCAACATTAAAAATCCTGATTCTCTCAAAAATCAACTCAGTCGAGTGCGTACATCAGAGTGTAATGAGGCCTTATTTCCTTGTCCAATATTCAATCATAAAAGGAAAAGCATATGATCAAAACCATCACCAACAATAATGTTATTTTAATTGACCCCGATGAAGAAGCGGAGGTTGTAGCCCAACTACTTCTGAAAATGAACGCGTTTGCATCCATTAAAACAGCAGAAATTGCGACTACCTTGGATAAAGTCACTCAATACAGAGAGCGCAAAGCTGGACGATTTCCTAAGTTAATCGCTTTAAATCATCATGGCCGTAGGAAAGCTTATAGACTACAGGATTTGAAAAACTGGCTGGAAGACCCTGAGAATTATCAACAAGATTAGGAATTCCGTTTATTGGCTTTTGTTCATGATTTTGAAAAATACTGGAACGAATAGTATCAAAACTAGGGACACTCTCCACATTTTGACTCTTTATGATTAATAAAAGTGCTCTGTTGAGAGTGTCCAGAGCCATTTTCTTTTCAACATCATATGAATAATGATCATAAATTCCCGTGACATCTGATGTTGTGTGATTCAGAACCATTGACGCATAATCCCTGCGGCCAAAAAGTCCAGCTATCAATGTTGCTCCAGTCCTTCTTAAATCATGAGGGTAAAATGGTTGGGCTATTCCCAATTTCTCAAAATGATGACGAAATACTTGTGATAATGTCCAAACCTTAAATGATTTTGCGTTATCAGTTATTTGCTGGCTACGACCATTATATTTATCGCAAGCAAATACGTGCTCATTATTCCCATTAAAAATTCTGGCTTCATGTAATATATCCATCGCCAAACTAGATAAATGAACACGATGCATCCGTCCGTTTTTAGAAGTCGGCATTGTCCAAATCCTTTCAATCATATCAATATCTTGCCAACGCATTGTCCGCACTTCAACAGTACGGGCAGCAGTACAAAGCAAAAATTTCAACGCCAAGATTAAAATTCTAGCAACGGGAAATCTTTCGATATTATGCCAAAACTGATAGATTTCCTTTGGACTTAAATGTCTTGTTCTTTTCCTTTTGGGAACATTAGCCTTTATACCAATGCATGGGTTATATGCCTGTTCCAACAAAAACAAACTGGCTCCGTAATTGAAAAGTCGCTTGGTGTACTTTAGAAGACTGACTGCCATTGAAGGTGAATTGTTTTCAATTTTTTTTCTCACAGCCATTGCAATATCTTTTGACGTTACTTGAGAAATTCGTTTGTTGATTATTTTATCACCCAATCCATTCTTGATAATCCGATATTCATTGTCATAGGTTTTTTTGCCTGTTTTCATGGAGTGGTCAACATATAAATCCAATAGCTCAGAAAGTGTAATATCCTCTTTTTGGCGTTGGATTCTTTGACGTTTTTCCTCTACTGGGTCTGCTCCAAATTCAATATTGAGTTTCATATCGACATAGAGCTGTCTTGCTTCACTCAGTGACATTTTCGGGTAACGCCCTATGGTGATTTTCCTTGACCGTTCATTTGATTGGTACTGAACAATCCAACTTTTTATGCCCTTTGGTGTTACACGAAGACCAAATCCTCTTAATCCATCAAACCAAAAAATCGTGTTTTTCGAGACATTCTTGATTTCTTCTATGGATTGATGATTAAGTATTATGGTGTTTTTTCGGGGACTCCCACGTCCCTTTTTTTCCTCCGTGGATGTTTCCGTGGCTGTATTCAGGCCGATATTCTGTGAAATCTCTTGAAAACTCATGAAAGACCCCTTTCTAAAAAATTGAGCTGCCATATGATTTTTTGGATTTATTTATAGGGGTTTACAGTGCAATATGTACGCACATGAAATCAAAAGAAGTGGCGGTCCCAGCAGGATTCGAACCTGCAACCTATTGCTTAGAAGGGAGTAGTATTTTAACTTCTACACAGACCAACTTCTTGTTCCTAAACCATTTTTATAAATCCATCAAATCACAAATAGTTTGTGGTTGTTTTTATGGCATTATTATAACCTGTGTAGAATAACTTGTAAATTCCTTTTCGTAATTTGAACTAGTATCTGAGGGTTTAAATAATGTCAAAAAATAAGGACACCTCGGTGAAAAATGGGAAGTTCATCGAGTAAGCCTTCTCTCGACTAAAAATTCTAGTCCGAAGGGATCCTTAAACTTCATGGTATAAATATCCTCTTCAATTAAATTCGCTCCCCTGGTAGTCAATTCCTTTTTGCTTTCTTCAAAATAATCAGTTGTAAAAGTGAGAATGTCAGAAGATTCTTTTGTTAAAAGCAATGGGGAATCGTTAAGACCTACTTTGATTTGCAATAGTGTCTCGTAATATTGTTTAGCGGCATAGCCACCATTTGTATTAATAAATGGAAAATAATTCATGCCATATGAAATAAAGACCTCTAAATTACTGTTTTTAAAGTTTCTAAGGCAATAGTTTCGAAAAACAATAACTGTTTAGTTTATTTCTTTGAATTGTAACTTTTTAATAAAATAAGCACTAATATTACAGGATAAGGCAAACTAGCTGATTTTCACTCAAGATATCCGTTACATCAATTTTTCATTTATGGCAGAAGAAAATTCAAAGGATGAAGAAGTTTTGTCCGATAAAGAGAAAATCGAACAATCAGCTCCCAATGAAGAGGAGCATCTAAATTACCAAAACAATGAAAAAGGAAATCAAGAGAAGTTTTTTTTAGCTCTGGATGAAGCCAATAGATGGTCACGACATGTTGACAATTATTTTTGGGCTATCTCGTCTTTTGTAGTGAGTGGCCAAGTTATAATCGCATACCATTACTATAATTTACAGGAAGGTAGTATCATTTTATTGATTCCTTTGTCAATGATAATAGGCTGGATTCTTTTTAATCAATTTATCAGAAATACAAAATCACAACTCAAATACCTAAACAAGGTAATAAATCGATATGAAAATTGCCTAGGAATTGATGTTGTTCCTAACTTTGAAAAACCAGGTACCGAAGGATTTGACTTTCTCAAGTTGATGACTATCATGTATCCTTGTTCGGTAATATTTTGGATTATAATTTTTCTAATAAAAGTCATAGGTTTGCTTAGTTTCAAGCATCTGTGTTTATTTTTGGAACTATTATTGTTATTTACTGGTTAATAAAAGAAAATGTACCATGAAAAAAAATAAAATAATTGAATTAACACCAAAAGAATTTAGATGTGCAGGATTAGGTTGTCCGTCAGTTTTTTCCAATGAAAATGGTGAGTTATTTGTAATCGGTGAGTTCTCAGATATTGATGAATTACCAGAACAAATAAGAAATAAAGTGGGCAAAGGGGAAAGTGTCGTGAAAATACCTAAAGGCTTAATTACTGGAATAAAGTTCTAAATATGGATACAGGTGTCGGCATAGCGTTAGGAATCTATTTCGCAATCCTAATTGTTCTTACTTTTTTGGCAAAAAGTAATACGGCTTCCGATTTTCTTCGTGCTTCTAATTCAATTGGTTGGCGCGGAATGTCCATTTCCTTATTTGCATCTTTATTTTCTTCTTACAATCTAGTTGTTGGGCTTACTTTTACTTATCTATTTGGCCCTTGGGTTTTACTTGTATATATCGGTGCTTTTATGGCTTTTTATGTCATATACGTTCTTATTAAAAAACAACGCGAAAAGGGGGTGAATGATACCAAATTCAATTCAATTATAGACTATGCGAATATTGAATTTGGATTAAAAAATGCCAAAACACTTAATGTTTCGTTAGCGATTATATTATTCATATTCATCTCCTTACAATTTTTTGTAAATTCTACTATTTTCTCAGAGCTAATAGGGTGGAATAAATATATTTCAACCATATCGGTAGGTGTTATAGTTCTAATCTATACATTTATTGCAGGTCTTAAAGTGGAGATTTACACTGATATTTTCCAAGGAATACTGATGTTTTTATTTCTTGGATTGGCTATGTATGTAGACTTTTCTTCAATTACTATTTCTTCTATTAGTCCAAAATTATTTGACACAAATATTATTCTAGGAGCAGTAAGTTTTGCAATAGCTCAATTTTTGACAATTCTAGTTCAACCTGAGATGTGGCAAAGATATTATGCTGTTAAAAACACTAAGGAAATCAAAAAGGGAATTTTTGTTTCATATGGATTAATAACAGTTTTTATTGTTCCGATTATCTTAATAGGCTTATCCGCTTTTGTTAATGGGGGAGTAGATAATCCACAAACATTGTTTTACGATATTCTAAGGCAGACCTCACCTAAAGGTTTTCTTCCATTTATTTCGGTTGCTATGTTTGCGGCATTCATGTCTTCAATTGACTCTTCTTTATTTGCTGTTTCTTCACAAATCAGCAAATTTGGTTTGCTTACAACCAGGTCAGATGAGTTCCATGAGAATGATGAGCAAAAGGAAGTGAATAGAACCAGAATTACTATGATAATTATATCGATTATTGCTGTTTTAACTGCCCTATATCTTTCTAATTTTCTTACTTATGTGATACAATTAGTTTCGTTAACAACTGTAATATCGGTAGTACTCATTTATTCTAAGTTGTTCAAACTTTCAAAAGAACATATTTTTTTAGCTTTTATTTTTGCAATATTAAGTTTTGTCGCTTCTGCATATTCTGGCATCATTAATGATAAACCCGAATCCGTTCTATTCCCAAGTCTTTTTACATTTGGTTTCCTTGTTCTATCAAATATTTTTATTTCTTTCCGAAAATCGAGAACTTAATGATTGATACTTGAACATGTATAAATCAAAGAAGAATTACATAAAATTCTTGAAAGAAGATTACTTGAGAAGAGAGATTGCTTCACTAGAAGGCAAAGTGGTTCATGTTGGAAGTCCCAACGATGAAGACTACTCTTTTTATAACTTGTCAAAAGTTCGATTAATTGTAATAGATCCGAAAATTTCGAAAAATGCAAGCACAGAAAACAATAGTGTTGTTTTTGAAAAAAAAAGATTCGAGGATGCAAAAATAGAGGAAAATTCAATCGATTATATTGTTGGATCTTTTATCCTTTGCTCATTAAAAAATCCTGAAAAGTTTTTCCATCAAGCAAGAAAAATACTTTCAGAAAGTGGTAAGATGATTTTTTTAGAGCATAGTATATCCAATAAGCTATATGTGAGGTTTTTACAGGAAATTTTTACTATGGCCCACAAATTAATTGGTATTAAATGCAAGCCAAATAATGACCCCAACAAATTGATAATTCAGCAAGATTTTAAAATTCTAAGTTCTAAAAGCTTTTTGAAATCATTTGAACCTTATGTGTTCATAAAGTGCAAGCCAAATTATTCCCGCTAAAAGGCTAAACAACCCTTTTTATTATTTTCAAAAGGGAGCAAATAAAATTTGGAGTTCCTTTATTTATCTAGGTAAAAATGCAAGAATATTCAAGGTGTTATGAGTCTAATCAATTACTTTTCGTGTTCTTCTCTATCTTTCTTCCAAGAAATTTCAATTTCAATCACAAAAACTTTACTTTCTTCTACCATACTAGCATATCGTTCGTCATACTCAGTGATATTTTTGACCTTATGTTCGATCAGGCAATCATAGAGCTCTTCTAAACAATACCCTTTAATCGTTACTAAATGCGTTGAAAAAAAGATTTTGATAAATTGTAATTCATCTTCTTTGCCCATCCATGCTGATATGAAATGAGTATAATGAAAACATTGCCTTGACCCACCCTTTAGCCTGAAATCAATAGTTTTACTTTCTCCAAGTGCAAATACACTTAAATTTTCATCTTCTTGATAATTATCTTTGATCTTATCATTATTGGTAATGCTAAGACTTTTGAACTTATAGGTCTGGCTCATACTCCTTGTTTGGCTTTATAGTTTTTTCAAAATCAAGATTTTCTCTTACTATTTGAATATTTCTGGTTTTAGGAAATACGTCTGAACCTCCAATAAGTTCGGTTGCCCCTTGTCTATCTCCTGTTTTTTGGATTTGGGTCAGCACGCTTTCCTTATCGTCGGTATAAATCTGAACTCCTTCCCGACCACGCGATACTGAAACATAAAACTGTTTCTGATTACTGGCTGGAAAAGTTGTACTTGGTTGGTTAATCAGAACATGGTCAACAGTTTTCCCTTGGGCGATATATGAGGTGGAACAATAAGCATAATCTAAATTGCCAAAATCAGCGGGAAGGATAAATTCCTTGTTTTTGGATTTTGATTTTTTGTAAACCGTCATTCGACCTTCTTTATCAATTGAATTCACATTCAAAACTGTTCCGTTATTGATACGTTGTTTATTCTCATCAAAGCTGTTTTTGGTAATTCGGATTTCATCACCCTTGGACAAGGTGATTTCTCTTTTGCGATACACATCAAAATGAGCGGCGCGGGATAAATCTAAAATCGTGGTTTCTTTTTCACCACTCCTCAAGTAGACATTCTTATCTTCAATACGGTCAATTTCCGCCTTACCGCCTCTTTTTAGTCCCCTTAAATTTTGATGCGCTTGAATAACATCTCCTTTTTGGTATGACCTAGCATCTTTCTTTTGGGTATCAGTCAGGTGTAAATTATCCAATATTATTATAGATTTTTCTCGCTTGTAGACCTTACCTCTTTCTTTAAGACCCTTTCTGATTTCGGCGTTTACTTTTTGAGCTTGGTCTTTGGTTGGAGAAATCACCAAAACAGATTTTTTGCCATCAACAACTTTCAAATAATCATCGGTAAGCCTGTTGGAAATAGACGTGTAATCGATTTCTTGGATAGCATTCATATTTTCTAGTTGCTTGAAGCCGGAAAGTATATTTCCTTTACTAATATGTTCAACGGCAGCTTTATATCTATCTTCTCTCTGGCGATATATATGTTCCAAGCTGGCCTGTGGTATCTGTCCAACAGTTTTTAGTATACGCATCGCATCACCACGATTAACCGCAGAATGCTGTCTAGGGTCACCCGATAGAATAACCCTTGCATTGTTTTTCTGGGCTATTCCCAAAATATCGGCCATATCCTTTGTTCCCAACATTCCAGCTTCATCTATCCAAATCACTTGTCCTACAGATTGTTCTTGAAGTTTTTTGTCTTTTAAAAATCGAGCTACAGTATCCGTTTTTTTAAACCCTTCATTTTTTAATACCTCATGTGCTGCGTCTGCTGTTGGAGCTAACAGAATAACATTTTTTTTGTTCCTTTCGATTTCTCCGATAGCATATTTAATAAGAGTGGTCTTACCTGTTCCCGCTCCACCTCTAATCATGGTCAATCGGTCTTGGGATTTTAAAATATGGTCCATGGTAATTTCTTGCTCATAGCCTAAATATTTGTTCATTCCAGATTCATACAAAGGGTTGAACGGTCTAAACTTTCCTATACCTTTTCGGGCTAGCTCTACCATTTTTCGTTCTTCTTTTAGTACAAGAGCGGTGGTACATAAAAATTCATTTCCTGATTTTATTTTGAAAACCCTATCATCTTTCTTAAAAGCTTTATCCAGACTTTCCATTGAAATAACTTTATTGTCGATGGCATGTAGATAAGCTTCACTTAAGATTTGACGTTCTCGTTTTACTGATGAACGGGTGAATACATGGTCAATGGCATGGTTTATTGTTCTTTTAGTGGTAAGAGTTTTATCAGTAGTTCTAGTTTCACTTCTAGTAGTTTCCGCAATTTCATTTTCTTCAAGCTGCTTACGCCAGAGGACTTGTAGTTGAGGCATCGAAAGTGATTTCTGTTTCTTGCCTCTGGTCTTTGCTCCAAGTTTATCTAGCTCTGTTCTATTAACAATTCCCTTTTCCTTAGCTACCTGACCTATCAAATTGGTGCGTTTGCAAAAGTGGTCAATCGCTTTTTGAGGAACTACGGCTAATTCGAATCCACTTCTAGTTTTTCGAATGCCATAGCCCATTTTGGAAAGTGTATCAGCCAACCGTTTCTGAAAACGAGCTTGATAATAGGGCATATCTCTTTTGATATTATGAAACTGTCCAGCCTTATAACGATTCTCCACTTCATCATATGTCACATTGAAGGTGAAGCAATGGCAATGCAAATGAGGGTCAGGAGGATGTCCATCTACTGGTCGCGCTGTTTGGTAAATGAAATCTGTCCATAATAGGGAGTCCGTTGAACGGTCATCATATTGCCCTTGGGAACGGATACGGGTTTGCATATCCAATTCCATTTCATTCATAGTCTCATGAACAGACGTTTTAAAAGCTTGCATGATTTTGTCATCATCGCTCAATGCATGAACAATGGAAACCGATTTTGGAGCATGAAAGCTAATATCATACCCAACCCGTCTGTCTTTTACTGTACGGGGCGTTAAAGACCCGCCATCTTTGGGATTGATATTATCACACAGTTTTTCAAAAGTTTCTTTATTGACCAATTGCCCTTCAAGTCCCAACTTATGGGCAATCCTTCCATTGAATGTTCCGTTCAGTTCTTGGTCATTGATATAATAATCTGCCTTGGAAAGTGCATCACGAAAATAGCTTTTGGCATGCCCAGCCGTTTGGCTTTGAAACATTCGAATCATAAGTCCCCCCATAATTTATGTGCAACAGTCCTAATTACATGGGGGATGCTTTGAAAACTACGCACTGGAATAAGATGCCCTAATTTATAAAATATTGGATAGAGTTTCCCTCACATTTAAATTTTAGGTGCGTAGTCAACAAAAATCTCTTCTTTTACAACAGCCCTCAGTTGTTGATTTAGCTGATAACACCAACATAGGGATTTGCCTTCACTGGCCGCGCACCTAAACCGTGTGGTTTCGACCAAATCCTTTCTATATTGATGTTGATTTCGCTTCATCAACTGAAAACTGTAAAAAAGGAGTACATCATGACTACCAAAACACAAAAAACTGAAACTAAAGGAAAACGTCCTACCCACATGCTTTTTGTAAAATCAGAAGATTTCAATCCGGCAATTAACATCAAAATTGCAGCTATGTGGGAACACCAAAATGGAGAGGGTCTTAACTTCGGATTGGAAGAACTCATTCTTCGTCAAGAAAAAGATTCCAAGGGCAACAACTCACCATCATTATATGTGAATACGAAAATCTATGGTCAACCTTGTCAGGTAAAAATTGCAAGTTTTGAGCCTGCTGAAGATGATACTTTTAAAATGAACTTTGGTGATATGGTCGCTTTTAAAACAAAAGCTCGTGAAGAAGTAGTTGTTCAAACAACACCTAAATCACAACCCACACCTTAAACTTTAAGGGGGCTTTTGCCCCCTTACTTACTTTTAATTCAATTTTTCAATGACTCAAACAATCCTTAGTTTTATTATATATCCCAAATGAAAGTGGTAATCACCTTAAAGATGAACTCAAAATAGTCTTATCCAAATACGTTTTATGGCGCATAAATCCTTTTTTGAAATAAAAATTATTGGAAATCGTTCGAAAACGTCTGAAAATCATATTTATAGAGAAGTAACCTCGACTGAGGAGAACGCTTATAAAATTTTTGATAGAATTGATAGGGCTTATATTTTGACAAGATGGATTAAAAAATACCAAATCGCTAATATTTTATTGCAATACGCTACAGTTACTGGGGGTAAAATCTATTATACTACTTGGGAGAAAAAAGAATTCAAAATCTTATGATTTTACCATAGGCATTGCATAGGTAAAAGTTTGGTAAGTATTCTATGGACTTACCAAATTAAATTTGAACTTTTTTGTCATTATTTTCCCGTTCAACCCGCCCCGTCTTTTTGTGGGGGGCGATATTGAAGGAAAAATAATGTGTTAGGAGGCATGTTTGT
>NZ_SRXX01000030.1 GCF_004804315.1 Flagellimonas onchidii | reverse complement strand
AAAAATTAAATGATGAAAACGCCAAATTTTAATACTTTGTGACACTCTCTTAGGATACGTTCCTGAACATGGTTTGCTATGCTCACTTTAAACAGGAATCACTGGTTCACTTTCACAGGAATATGCACTTAGCCAAGTAATTAAGGAAATCAATGGTACCCCCTTAATACATCCTTAATCAGATATAGTATTGAAATAAATAGATGGGGGAAAGAAATTAACTACTAAATTAAGTGAAAAAACATCTTATTTTATGTTTTTTATTACAAAATGCTACACTTGAATAAAGAAACAACTTGGTAACATAAAAGCTGTTTCGGAATTGATTATTGAGTGAATTCGTGACAATTTATATCAAATCAATTCATAATACGTCAGATGACGCCGATTTTTGAGTGCAAATTGAGTGCAAATAAAAAAGACTTTAAAGAAATAAATCTTTAAAGTCTTGATTTTCAAGTGACCGCGGAGGGACAAAGTTCAAACTTTTTGAAGGAAGATATTGAAAGCATTATCAATAGATCATTTCATATCAGGAGTGATTGACTTTAATTAAAAATGGGTTTTTCCCACACAATGAAAAACTCATTCTTTTAAGAATGATGAACAGTCATGCCTTTATTACAAGTCCCGTCCCAAAAACAGATTTTCAGGTGTGCCACGAGATATTCTTGTTTTTTTGAAAAACATATTGTCTTTCTCGAGAGTCTCTTGATATGGGTACGAAGAGTAAGGTTCAATCGTTCAATCCTATTTGTGGAGTATTGGAACTGCCGATGGATTTCCCTTGGAATCAAACCGGGATAGATGTTCAATCCATCTGTATAGATTCGTTTTGGGCGAAGCAGTAAAAGTTTGTCAATGAGCGGTCTGATGCTTTCCCTGGTCTTCCTGCCTACAAAAAAACCGATGACCTGTTTTGTTTTCCTTTCAATGGCATAGGTGATCCAAACAGAGTTGGACTTGCTCCCTACAAAGCTCCATAGCTCATCAACCTCAAAACTACGGCCATGTTCCATAATTTGGGGAGGAACGGACCGCCTACCTATCTTTATGATCCTTGACAGGATCGTTTTGGCAGAGATTCCCATTACCCTTGAAATGTCCCTCACCCCACAACCTTCCCTGAGCAAGCTCTTTATCATATTGTCTACGCTTTATCTGCAGGCCGTATAACGATATGATGATTGAAAGGATTTCCACAGGATCGGCACTGGTAACGCTGCCTGCCATTTTGCTTTCCGTTTTTGACAGGCTTCCAGAACAGTTTGGACAGTAGGTTTTCTCCATCCACTAATTTACCACACAAAGATGAAAACAACCCTTGTTTTATGACATCTCCCAAATCTTTATTGCGCCAAGTGTATTCCATAATATCAAGACCAGTGATAAAACAAATTGTTTGCCACTGATTTTTAGTAGATTGTGATAGCACATTGGAATATCAACTATTTTACTACATTACCCATCTTGACAAAAAGTTATCATACACCAATGCATACATTAAATAAATATCATTACGGTAAAGACGTATTAAATACTTTACAAAAGGAGTTCTTTAACTGGATAATAGACCACAGATTCTCAAAAAGAAATTCATTGATTCTTTCCACAATCCATCCTTTCCAAATGTTGGATAAATCAAAATATATATAATTTTTAACAAAAAACACATTTATTATTTGTAAATAACAGCCTACATTTATTCATATATTTTCAACTTTTTAAAGAAAGAATTTATTATATGGATAATTGTATAGCAGCCCTAAAACTATTACTAAACCGACTTAACGTAAAATATACGCAGCAATTTATTGAGGATAACATACTCTCGCATCCTGAACACCCCAGTTTACTCTGCATATCGGATACCTTGGAGAAATACAGTATCGAGACTCTGCCTGTCAAGGTTGATGGGGAAAAATTGAAGGAACTACCCCTTCCCTGTATCGTACAACTCTCTGACAGTGGCGGCATGTTCCATCTACTGGAGCATTTTTCCGATGAAGAGGCGGTCTATCTGAATGATAAGGGCAAAACCAAAACCGTTCCATCTACAGATTTTTTGGACAGGTGGACAGGGATTTGTCTTTTGGTAGAAAGCTCAGAAACCTCTGCTGAACCGGAAATTAAAAGGAAACTCATGGAAGCAAAGGGGATGAACTTTCTAAAATGGGCTGTGGCTATTTTGTTTTCAGGCTGGATTCTGATGGAAATGGTTCAATCTTTTATTTTAGGAAGCACGCCTTATTTCCTTGGCATTATATATATGGTATTAAAACTCATTGGATTAGTAACAGGAACAATGCTTCTATGGTATGAAGTGGACAAATATAATCCTACTTTGCAAAGTTTTTGTTCGGGGTCTGGGGGAAATAAGATAAACTGCAATGCCGTCTTGGAATCCAAATATGCTAAACTATTTGATGGGCAACTAAGTTTGGGGTTGTTAGGCTTTTCCTATTTTTTTGGAACATTATCATTATTGGTCATTGCCCGTGCTTCCATTTCATCACTGACCCTTTCATCCTATCTTAGTTTGTCAGCGGTTCCAGTGATATTTGCTTCTATATACTATCAAGCAGCAATCATTAAGCAATGGTGCAGGTTCTGCATTGTGATGCAGGCAGTGTTGATGCTAGAGGTACTTGTTGTACTTATAGGTAGTTTTCACCAAGGTTCTTTCCAATTTACCGATATATCATTTTTTCTTGCTATGCTATTATTGCCCATTTTTGTATGGAAATGGCTTAAACCAGTATTGGAAGAACGCAAAGAGGCCAACTTGCACAAAAGAGGACTCAAAAAAATAAAAAACAACCCCGATGTACTCCATGGCCTTCTTTCCAAAACACGAAAAATAACCACAAGTACTGAAGGTCTGGGTATCACTTTATCCAGTGAATCGGCCAAATACAACGTCGTAAAAGTATGCAATCCTTATTGTGGTCCCTGTGCCAATGCACACCCCATCTTGGAAGAACTGCTCGAAAAAGGAAAAATCAATCTTCAGATACTCTTTAACGCCAGCACCGACAAAAATGATCGAAAAGCCAAACCGGTAGGGCATTTCCTGGCCGTCGATGCCCAAGGTGATAGAAAAAGAACACAGCGGTCATTAGATGATTGGTACTTAACCAAAGAAAAAGATTATGAGACCTTTGCCAAGAAATACCCCATGAACGGGGAACTGGAACAACAGGACACCAAGATAAAAGCTATGCGCCAATGGTGCAATGCCGAAAAAATCACTCATACCCCCACAATTTTTATTAACGGACATGAATTGCCCAAGGAATACAGTGTGGAAGATTTAAAAGAAGTTTTAGGGTAAAAAAACAAAAAACGGCCCAAGCAAACCCTGGCCATGAACGATACATTTTCGCGAAATGTGGTCACAAACCTTGGGTGACCTTAACCGTCCAGGGCAAAGTTAATTTTAATATTTGTTTTATTATGAAAAAACTGAGTTTGAAAAAACTAAAACTTTCCAAAGATGATTTGGTGCAAAAAGAGCAGTTAAAGACTGTTTTTGGGGGATACAATGGTCAGAATGAAAACAATCCTAATTGTTACGACGCATGCTTTAGTGATGCGGAATGTAGTATCTTCACGTCGTGTAGACCAGTAATAGTTTTTGGTTGTAACTGGGAATATTGCCGTTGTGTTTAGTTTTTAATTTAATCAATCTAAGCCCAACTCTCTTTTCTAGGGGTTGGGCTCTTAAATTTAAGGACTAACTCATGTAAAGATGTATCCAATGAGTTGGGGCCTGAACAATACGATGCCAAGGAATATGGAAGTGTATCTAAAATACAACATTGAAAAAATCACTCATACGATTTATATAGAAAACAAAAGCCCTTTAAGAGGTATGTGGACGAATTATAAGGAACAACCTCCGCAAGAAAAAGAAAATATGGCCCAAAACTTTGTTTTGGGCCTAGACGATACATTTTCGCGAAATGTGGTCACAAACCTTGGGTGACCTTAACCGTCCAAGGCAAATGTAATTTTTAAAATTTGTTTTAACATGAAAAAATTGAGTTTAAAAAAGCTGAACCTTTCCAAAGATGATTTGGTTCAAAAAGAACAATTAAAAACTGTTTTTGGAGGATATGGTGGATATGGAGGATGTTTTGATGATTGTAAATCTGATAGTGACTGTGGCGGTGATTGCCCGAAATGCTACTTTACTTCGGGTAATGATGGGGGTTGTGGCAGCTAATTTGTATTAATCACAAAAACAGACCTGTTGCACATTTTTTAATTTTTTTCACAAAAAAAGTGAATCTTAAGTTTCCTTTAAATGTGCAACGGGTATTTTTTAAGATTGTTATTAAAATCGAATAAAATGTTACAAAAATATTTTTTGATAATTATACTTCTGATAACTACCAAGTTTTTTTATAGTTGTTCTGAAGAAAAGAATAATCAATTTCAACTTTCCGGAAAGTTTTACGGAACAAATACAAAACAATTAATCTTGGCTTATCAAAATTCCCTAAATTATTTTGTTACAGATACAATTCCTATAAAAAATGGAAGATTTTTTGCTGAAGGAGAGATTAATGGCGCAGTTCGTGCTCGCATTCAGGGAAGTATAGAGTCTCAGAGTATGAGCGACCCAAATGTATTTCTTTTTTTTATGGAGCCTACTAAAAATTATATTTCTTTAAAAGAGAATAATTTTCAAGATGCTATTGTATCAGGGTCAAAAACACAAGAAGAATATGAAGTTCTTGAAAATAGTGTAGAACCTTTGTATTCAAAAATAGATGAATTAAAATCTGAGATGATTAGGTTGAGAAAACAAAAATTAAATGAACCCAAAAATCGTAGGCTCATTGAAAATACAATTGAATCAATAGCATTAGAATTGGAAGGTTATCGTGAGAAGATTAAAATTGAACGACTTAGTTTTTTGCAAAGTCATCCAGAATCCTATTTAAACCCGTTTTGGCTACATTTCTATTCAAGAGGGCTTTCCATGGATACTCTTAAGAGTTTATACGAGAAACTTAATCCAAGAATAAAAAATGGACTATATGGGATAAGGCTAAGAGAGAGAATGGAGCTAATTAAAAAAGCTACTATTGGTTTTAAAGCTCCCAATTTTAAAGTAGAAGACACCTATGGAAACAGGGTTAGTTTAGAAAAGTTTAAAGGCAAATATGTTTTACTGGATTTTTGGGCATCATGGTGTGCTCCATGTCTTGAAAATCATCCAATTTTAAAAAAATTATATAATCAATACAACAAAAAAGGATTGGAAATTTTAGGTGTTTCTATTGATTCTGATAAAGAGGTTTGGTTGCAAACAATACAAAAAGAAGGTTCGGATACATGGCACCACATAAATTCTTGGGATAATGAAAAACCTATTAATGAATTGTATAACATTAAACCTATTCCTGCATATGTCTTAATCGATAAAAGGGGAAGTATTGTCGGACGTTACCTTGCTGCATCAACTTCTTTAAACGATATGGATGATTTAAAATATGACTTGAAAAATTTAATTGATTAAGATTGAATTTACTTGAATTCCATAACGCAAATAATGTTAATTAATTGAAAAAAACCTTCCCATTTTATAAACAACCCGATGCCAAAGACTGTGGCCCCACATGCCTACGGATTATTGCCAAGCACTATAGTAAACTGATTTCGTTACAGGAAATCCGGGAACTCGCCGAGACCACACGGGAGGGAAGCAACCTCTTAAAACTCAGCGATGCTGCCGAGACTATTGGTTTTAAGACCATAGGTGCCAAACTCAGTTACAAACAACTGGAAGAGGTACCCATGCCCTGCATTGTTCATTGGAACAAACAACATTTTGTGGTAGTATATAAAATAAAAAAAGGGATTGTTTACATTTCAGACCCGTCTTATGGACTGATCACCTATACTGTAAAGGATTTTTTGCCCCGATGGATCGGCAACAATGCCACCGAAGATACCAAGGAAGGTATTGTGCTCTTATTGGAAACCACACCAAAGTTTAAGAAACTGCATTGGGAGGACACCGATAAAAAATCGCTCCGCTTCCTTTTCCAATATGTTTTTAAGTACAAAGGGTTACTGGTACAGTTGTGTATTGGGCTGCTGGTCGGCAGTCTGTTGCAGCTCATTTTTCCCTTTCTCACCCAGAGTATTGTGGATGTGGGCATACAGAACCAGGACATCAACTTTATCTATGTGGTGCTGGCCGCACAGGTGATGCTCTTTTTGGGGCGTACCAGTGTGGAAGTTTTCAGGAGCTGGATATTGTTGCACCTGAGCACCCGGATCAATATTTCCTTGGTCTCAGACTTCTTCATCAAACTAATGGCATTACCCATTGCCTACTTTGATACCCGTATGACCGGGGACATCATGCAACGAATCAATGATCATAGCCGTATAGAAAATCTATTGACAGGTTCCACCTTGAGTACTTTGTTTTCCATGTTCAACTTGGTGGTTTTTGGAGCAGTACTCATTTATTACAGCCCTACCATTTTTGGGATATTTGCCTTAGGGAGCATCCTTTATATCCTATGGATTCTCTATTTCTTAAAAAGACGAAAAGAACTGGACTACAAGCGGTTTTCACAATTGAGCCAGGAACAAAGTACAGTCATTGAACTAATCAATGGCATGCAGGAAATCAAGATGCACAATGCCGAAAAGCAGAAGCGTTGGAAGTGGGAGTTTGTTCAGGCAAGGCTGTTCAAAGTATCCATTCAGAGTCTCACTTTGGAACAGACGCAAGGTGTGGGTTCATCTGTCATCAATGAACTCAAGAACATTATAATCACTTTTACCTCTGCTGTTTTAGTGATTGAAGGGAATATTACACTAGGGATGATGTTATCCATACAATATATCATTGGGCAACTCAATGGCCCTATTGGTCAGATGGTAGGTTTTATCCGTTCCTATCAGGATGCCAAGATCAGTATGGAGCGTTTGGCAGAGATACATGATAAGGACGATGAAGAAAACAAAGAGAAACAACTTGTCAACAAAATAAGGTCGAATCAAGATCTGGTTCTCAAGAATATTTTCTTCAGGTATCTGGGCAGTGATGAGAACGTCATCAAAGGACTTGAGATGGAGATTCCTGCCAATAAGGTTACTGCCATCGTTGGGGCCAGTGGCAGTGGCAAGACCACTCTAATGAAGCTATTATTAAAGTTCTATGACCCTAACAAAGGTAATATCCTCTACGGGGACCAATATCTGGGCAGTATTTCACATAGGGCATGGAGAGACCACTGTGGAGTGGTCATGCAAGAGGGTTATGTGTTCAATGATACGATTGCATATAACATTGCCGTGGGACAGGACACCATTGATCAAGAACGCTTGATCAAGGCCACCAAAATTGCCAATATCTATGATTTTATACAATCACTCCCTCTCGGTTTCAACACCAAAATCGGGAACGAGGGCATTGGGGTGAGCACAGGCCAAAAACAACGATTGTTCATTGCCCGTGCGGTATATAAAGACCCTCAGTTATTGTGTTTTGATGAAGCCACTTCCGCTCTAGATGCCAAGAACGAACGGGTTATTATGGAAAATTTGAACCGGTTTTTTAAGGATAGAACAGTCATCATCATTGCCCATCGATTGAGCACGGTCAAAAATGCCGACCAGATTGTAGTGATGCATGAAGGTAAAATAATCGAATCGGGCACCCATGAAGAACTGCTGACTCAAAAAGGGGCTTACTATAATTTGGTAAAGAACCAATTGGAACTCGAAAAACTAAATACATAAAGGAAGATGCCGGAAAACCTTAATATAGAAGAACTGAACCTACGGTCGGAAGAGGTACAGGAGATATTGACCAATCCCCCAGCTTGGATCGTGCGGTGGGGCATTACCCTGATCTTTATGTTCACCATTATCATCCTGGCCCTTTCTTTTATGATCAAGTATCCCGATTTTGTGACGGCCAAGGTCATTGTTACCACGGAGCGGCCCACTGAAAGGATAGTGGCCAGATATTCTGGAGCGTTAGATTACATCTATATTGAGAATGGCGATACCGTTAAAGTCGGGCAACGCATGGCCATTATCCGAAACACTGCAAACACCCGTGATGTGTATTTTTTAAAATCCATTTTAGACACTCTCCCTTTAAAGTCCAGTGGCCTTATATTTCCCATAGGCTTAACTTCCAACCTCATACTGGGTGATATTGAGACGGCCTATATCAATTTTGAAAAGAGCTATGTGGACTATTCCCTTTTGAAGGATTTGGATCCTTACACCAACCAATTGTCGGGAAACCGCCAATCCCTAGCAGAGATAAAACTAAGGCTCAAGGACCAAATCAAGCAAAAACAAGTCTTGGAGCAAGAATACGAACTTGAAAAAAAGGATTTTGAACGGCATCAAAAACTCTATGAAAAGGGGGTTATCTCCGAGCAGGAGTTCGAGACCAAGAAACTGGAATTCCTCCAGATGGAAAAGAACATCAGCACCATGGCCATTTCCATTTCGCAAATGCGAGAAGCCATTTCCTCTGCTGGACAAACCTTGAAGAGCACCCAGATTAATAAGCAAGAGGATGATACCCGTTTTTTGGCCAATCTCTCACAGGCATACAACACCCTTAAAAAGGCCATTCGGGATTGGGAGCATACCTATGTGCTTTCTTCCTCCATTGAAGGAGTGGCAAGCTTTCAGGAATTCTGGGGCACCAATCAGTTCATTAATTCAGGAGAGGTAGTTTTTTCCATATTGCCAACCGATAAATCTACCTTGGTAGGCAAGTTGACCATCCCTTCACAAAATGCGGGCAAGGTCACCCTAAATCAAAAAGTACTCGTGAAATTGGACAACTTCCCTTACCAACAATACGGTACATTGTCCGGTAAGGTAAAGAACATATCCATATCCCCTGATAAAGAGGAAAACTATTTTGTCTATATCTCCCTTCCCAGTGGAACAATGACTTCCTATAACCGGGAACTTCCCTTTGACCAAGAACTTTTGGGCAATGCGGAAATCATCACTGAAGATCTTAGTGTAGCCGAACGAATCTTCTACAAGTTCAAAGATATTTTTAAATATTGACAGGACATTATTAACATGGATAAGCAAAAAAAATACAAAATCTCATTCTATATAGTATGTATGAACCGTTTGGACCATTTAAAACAAACACTCCACAAAAATATTGAGGACAACATATCGTATGGCAACGTGGAGTTTATACTATTGAACTACAATTCCAAAGATGGTCTGGATGAGTGGGTACAATCGGAAATGTCCCATCTTATCAAAAAGGGGACATTAAAGTACTTCAAGACAGAAGAACCTAAATATTTTTTAAGGAGTCACTCAAGGAACGTGGTGGCCAAACAGACCACGGGGGATATTATCTGCAATGTGGATGCCGACAATTTCATCGGAAAAGGTTTTGCAGATTACGTCAATGCCCAGTTTCATAAGGACGATAATATATTTTTGTCGGTCAATAAAAATGGAAACATAAAGGATTGTTACGGCAGGATATGCATGAAAAGGAAAGATTTCATGAAATTGGGAGGTTATGATGAATCAATGAAAAATTATGGCTTTGAGGATTTTGACCTTGTAAACAGATTGAAACTACTGGGGTTAAAAAACCAGTTTATTGACAACAAAGAATTTTTGACCGCCCTAAACCATGATGACGACATACGTTTGGAAAATGAGTATAATTCATCAGGAATCCAAAAAATTTATTTACGCTATATCACCCCCTCCGTTTCTGAACTTGTTTTTCATTTTATGGACAATAGAGTTTATTGGGGAAAAATTGTGGACAACAGGACCCATAATTCAGAATCCATAGAAAATCTATTCCCTGAAAATAGAAAGTTTGAATACGAATACAACCTAATGGCCAATAAATGGGAAATAGGTAATTATTCGGCGGACGGAAATACATTGTTTAAGAATTTTTGTGTCGAAGGGATTAAAAAAAATCCTGATTATGTTAAAATAACGGAACAAAAAGATTTCATGTCAATGGTGATGTTCTTTTCACAAATTGGCAACCGGATAAAGATGAAACAAAACCTGATTGAAAAAAGAATCCAGGTCAATGGAGAATCGTTTGGAGAAGGGAAAGTAGTCCAATATAAACATGTCTAAGCATATGACAGACGAAAGAAAGGAAACCGACCCTATAGATCTGTGCATTTCATTATTTTATAATAAATCGGTCTGGGATGTGTTGGTCACAAATGCAATCCGGCCGTTTGTCCAGGGAAACAAAAAAATCATCTCTTATGGAATATACATGGGTGAGACCAGGGGAGAGCATATAAAATTGGTGTTAAAAGCCGAAAAAGAAAATGCCAATGCTGTTGCTTTGGGAGCAGATACCCATTTTAAGGCATTTCTGTCCAATAACCCATCGACTAATGCCCCTATCGAAAAAAAACAAGAAGGTTTTTTTATGGATTATGGAAACAACTCCATTCAATATGGAATCTATGATGATTTTTATGACCATCCCGGCATAATAGACATAAAAAAGGGTTTCAGTGATTTTTTGATCACACTTTGTGAAAATTATGGAAGGGAGTTGGTTGATGACACCGAAGAACTCTTCATTCCATTACTCACCATTCTATATAATGCATTGCCCTATGATCATGGCGAAAAAAGAACTTTTTTTACCAAGTTCATTGAAGAAGAGCAAAAAAAATATACAGAAGAACAAGTGGAAAAGATAATGGCCACTAGTGGACAAGATTTTATGGAGAACAAGGAGGCGTTGTTGGAATATCTTGGGGAATATATAGGTAAAAAAGAATATGAAGACGCTTCTGAGATTAAATGGTGGCGGTTGATATCCACTTTTTTCCAAAAAAATTGTACGGGAATTGTGGAAAAAGATATTGTCATAGTAGGGGAAGTTCTCCTTTTATTGGTTCGGACCCTGAATATCAGAAATACAATTGGGCTTTACTCTTTGTTCACCAAAACCATTGAACATCTTTCTATTGAAGGCTCAAAAATTTAAACCAACATATTATAATCAAGAATTCATACATAGGCTTAAATTTCCAATCCCATCAATAGGTCGAACCTGGTTATTTAAAGAAATAAAAAAGCAATCCAAACAAGACAACTCTCAAAATCAAATTATGGGCAAAAGATATATTGTGATCACTACCATATTCCAACCTACCAAGGCCGTAAAGGAGTTTTCCAAGAAAGATAGTTTTGGACTTATAGTGGTCGGGGACAAAAAAACTCCCTTTGACTGGAAGGAGGACAATACTGTTTACCTATCAGTGGACGAGCAGAAAAAATGCTTTCCCAATATGGAGGAACTTTTGCCCTGCAACCATTATGCGAGGAAAAATTTGGGCTATCTACACGCAATCGACAATGGGGCCGATATCATTGTGGATACAGATGATGACAATATCCCCTATAAAGATTGGTCATTCCCAAATTTTGATGGTGATTTCTTCGAAATAAGACAACGTAGCGGGTTTGTAAATATCTATTCCCATTACTCAGACCAAAGAATATGGCCCCGTGGACTTCCATTGCACCTCATCAACTCGCCAGATGTAAAAATACACCCAAATGAATTGGACAAAAAGGAGGTGACGGTAGGAGTGTGGCAGGGGCTGGCCGATCAAGATCCCGATGTTGATGCTGTCTATAGATTGGTGGACAATGTCCCATGTATCTTCAAGAAGAACGGAAACATCGTGCTGCCCACGGGCACACTATCACCGTTCAATTCACAGAACACCGCTTTTAGAAAAGAGCTTTTTCCATTGCTGTACATTCCTTCCACGGTCACCATGCGCTTTTCGGATATATTGCGAGGATTGGTCGCCCAGCCCATCATGTGGGCCCATGGCTATCAATTGGGAATCAATGAGGCCACGGTATACCAAGAAAGGAACGAGCACAATCTAATGAAGGATTTTGAACAGGAGATTCCCTGTTACCTATATGCTGAAAGAACAGTTGAAATTGTAAAAAAAGCCATCAAGTCCAATCATACCATAGCTACAAACTTGATGAACGCATACCAAGCCCTGGAAAAGAACAATATTGTATCATCAAGGGAATTACATGTTCTGGGGGCATGGTTGGAAAGTCTTCAAAACAACCTATGTGATTAATCGTGCGTAGGCATTATATACTTGACTAAAAGAGGAAATACCTATTCCAGATTTATCATCCAATAGTGTCATCCCCAATATGGCAAGTTGATTGATTTGTGTTTCCTTATCGTTTTTGGTCATTGAATATAGTTTGCCCATTATCTCATTTGCCGTAATATAGACCTTTTGTATTAACAAGTCTCTTTCTGCCAATATCTCTGGAAGCTCATTGGCCAAACAATTATTGTAGCATATGGCCCCGTAAACTTCATTGTCTAGCAATAAATGTTGGTATTGATCTATGATGTTTTTAGAAGCAATTTCTTTATGCAGTGTTGCCTGAAATTTTTCTATATCGGCCTGTAATGGCACATCAAAATCCATGTCGTTTCCATTGCATTGAGATATGAAATGATAAAAAAGGGAAAGTATCAAGGGCCTCCCCATTGAAAGATCACATGGAATATTTATTATTTTTTGGACTGTTTTAAAAAGATATCGGAGAATTTCGGGACTTCTTGATTCTTTCTTTGCCAGTCCGGCCCTTCCCCTTAAATAAAATCCCATTCCTAAAAAATCCAATAGGCCATGAACTGACCCAAGATCGGATTCTATTTTTTGGTCCATTTCCCTGAATACCATAGCATCCAATTTTGATAAGGTGTCATCAAGCTCATCAAACTCAAAAAAACCTTCTTCGATAAATTTTACCAGCCCCCAGCCTATTCCCAAGCTTCCTTGATAAAAATCGGTGGGGGGATCCCCTTCTTCTGAAAATTCATTTATCAATATTTCTCCAAATTTTTCCAATGCAAAATTTGTATAAAACTCTTTACCATATATCTTTCCATATTTGAACAGAAAATAGAGCAATGGTAGTTT
>NZ_SRXX01000003.1 GCF_004804315.1 Flagellimonas onchidii | reverse complement strand
TTGTTTGGCAAGTTCTAATAATCCTAACTTTGGTTTGATGATCTTTTCTTCTGTACTCATCTGACAAATCTAATTTAAGGGTTAAACTAATTTATTAAGATTGTCAGATTAAGTCTTAACTATTACATATAAATTATTGTTTATTGAAACTTGTCAATTGCCCATTGATAATTAAAGAACAGCCGGCATCAGGTTGTTGAACCCAACCTGAGCGGCCAGCTGCATAGATTGTCCGTTCTTAATTACAACTTACACTCTTGAATGTGTACTCAGTACAAAGACCTAAAACGCGTTTGGAACAATAGGCCTCATAACAGTATTCCTTATCCAAATATCCAAGCTTTTGCTCACCAAGGGTTCTCCAGATCACATCCCAGAATTGGAACTGAATAGTGACATCATGTGTACCTTCGGGCGGAGCCATACTAAAGAATATGTTCTGTTTATCCACTTTTTCCCATTCGGTCTCTTTTACCGTCTGTGTGCCCTTCACTTTATAAGAGAATCGGAATCGTACATCGACCAGAATCTTTTTTCGAAGCTTTGCATTCTTATGAACATACTCAAACGTGGTACATTTTTCAACACGATAGTCGGTATTGTATCCCATTTTGGCTATTCTGTTGTCCTTTAAATATTTTACGGTATAACCGATTGGTGCTCCAGGGTTATCACGACTGTAGAGCGCTCCTTCTGAAATGACATAGTTAAGACCTCCCTTGCCTTCTTCTATTTCACTTCCTGTAATCACTTCGGTGGCCACTTGCGCATTTCCCCCAATGGTCACAACATTGATAGTCGATTCCTTGATGACTTTTTCATATTCAGCATTAATTTCAACTGTGGCACCTTTTTTAGCGGTTTTGTACTCCAAAACAGCTTCTAGATTTACATCGGTTTCCGTATCCGTGGTTTCCATTCGCATCATTATGATTCTTCCATACTGTACCGAACTCACATATGCTGGTGGATTTTCATTGGAAAGAATGGACTGGGCTGTCGCCAAATCTACATCATTACCAAAAACAGCGGCCGGACTTTCCGGGGTTTCCATGACCACGTCATAAAAAACCTGTCTATACAATAATGTTGCTACTCTTTTCTCTGTAGTCTTGGTATAATCAAATTGTGATTCAAAAGATGACCCTTTGGACCATTCGGTGCTTACACCAAGGTCAAGACTCATTTGTTCCCGGCTATATGCGGTAGTTTTCTCAAAATAGGTATCCGCATCAATTTCATAACCTTGAGGTTGTATTTGTCCATTCCAGTATTCAAGCGCTTCATCAATACTGGCCTGGGTATTCTGAAAGGTGGGATCATCAACCGTGATATTACCGCCGTCTCCTATCCCTGGCAAATCTACCCTAAGTTTTGTAGGGGCCTTGGAAACTTGTAGGGGCAATGGAGCTCCATTCAACAATTCTCCATTTCCAATGACCAAAGCTCCTGGGTAAATCACACCTATGGTTGGATCAAAGACCACTACGTCCTCAAAATTGGAGCGGATGTTATAATCAATGGTTCTACATTCTGTGATCCAACCTAAATCCGTATTTTTATTTGTTCGGTCATTGGTCGGCTCAGTACCAGTGGTGCTTTGAACATTTAAAATTTGTTCGGGATCATAGTTTAAGTTGGCTATCGCCGCATTGATTGCATCAAGATCTGAATTGTTTTCTGGTTCGGGAGTTTCCTCCTCTGGATTTTCAGTCACAGGGTTTTCTCCCCCACCGGTCTCAACAGGTGGTTCTACGGGCTCAATTTCGCTGCCGCAGGAAATTACACCTAATACTGATACACTTACCAGTATTATCATAAATACTCTTAAGGTTTGGTGTTTTGTTTTCATAACTTTTTGGTTTTTAGGGTTCAACACTCCAAACCTAGAAGAGAAAATCCCTCAACCCTAATTTTGAACATGGACAAAGCATGGACACCAAGTACGTATGGACGCAAAATCATGCATGGACAAGAATAATTTAAGCAGTAAACAAAAAATCCTTTAACATCAATAAAATCAATGCCTTATAGAAGTACGTCAAGTATCCCGAAACTTGTTTTAGCATGGACTTTATATGGACTGGCCATTTTTGACCAGGAAGAAGTCATGTCAGAACAATCGATTTAATAGGTATCTTGGTGTTATAATCAACCTCTCATGAAAAAGCTAAGATTTTGTTTGACGGTAATTCTTTTTGCCCCGTTATGGTGTTTAGGTCAACTTCAAGGACAGGAAAGAATTGATAGTTTAAATACCGTATTAAACAAAGTCAATTCTGTTAAAGAAATAATTGATACATATGATGAGCTATTTGAATCATACATTTATGTGAATGCAGAGAAAGCATTTAAGGTTGCTCAAAGAATGGATTCAATTTCTCAAAAAGAAGAGTATAGTCAAGGGGTCATAACAGGCAAATTAAATCTTGGTTATTACTATTACATAGAGGAAAAAATTGATTCTGCTGAGTTTTATTTGCGAAAAACCCTTGAACTATCAAAAGGAAATTATCATAAGGACATTGTCCTAACTGCACTGGAGAACTTATCATTGGTAGAGGCACATAAAGGAAATTACTTAGTATCAAACCAAATACTCGATTCTCTTGGAACGCTATATTTAAAAGACAACAAAAACCTGCGATATGGTGTTACCATCAACAATATTGCTGCCAACCACTATGATCAAGGAAACTACCTAAAAGCAATGCAGGGTTATAAAAAGGCGCTTAAAATATTGGACACAATAAAAGAAGAGCCTTATAGAAAAGCTGATGTTTTAAGAAACATTGGAAAGTTGAATACCAGACAAAATCACCTTGAAGAAGCCCTAACATATCTATCATCTGCGTTATCCATTTATCTCGAAATTGAAGACAATCTTTATGCCGCTTCTACTTATATCGATATGGGTAGTGTTTATTCCGATATGGAAGATTTCGAAAAAGCTCTTGAATTTTACGAAAAAGGATTAAAACTTGGGGAGGAAAGTAATCAAGGAAGTATCGTCGTTTTGGCATTGGGAAATATAGGAATTGCCCATTTGGAAATGGGAAATCATATAAAGGCCATAGACTTCTTGGAAAAAAGTCTTGAATACGAGGGTTCTACACTTTCAGATATTAATCGCACGATTTATTTGTACCAAATCGGGAAATCTTATACCAATACTGGAGCTTTTGATATAGCAGAGATTTACTTGGATAGTTCCATATTCATCGCAAAAACTAACAAAATTGGTAATGAACTCATAAATGCAATGGAATTAAGATCATTCAATCATGAGCTGAGAGGTAACCTCGATAGTGCATTAAGCGATATTAAACTGTCATATGACATAAAAGACAGTCTATTTACTATCGAAAATGCCAAAAAAATAAAAGAACTACAAACCATCTACGAAACCGAAAAAAAAGAAGCTGAAATAGCCCTTCAGGAAGAAGAAATCAACACTTTAAATGAAAAAGCCAAGGTCGACAAGCTTACCAAAGGACTCTATGCCGGAGGTATGGCCTCTGCCCTAGGCTTGTTCGGATTGTCTGTCTTTGGATATAGACAGCGCATCAAAAAGAATCGCATCGCTCGCGAAAAACAGGAAGAAATCTACAAACAGGAAATCGAGCACAAGAAAAAGGAGTTGACTAGTCAAACTTTACACCTAGTGCAGAAAAATACCTTTATCCAAGAACTCAAGGAAAATCTTGAAGGCCTAAAAAACTCACCAGAAAAATTTAAGGTGGAGTTCCGACGTATTGTGATGTTGCTTAAAAAACAGAATGCTTCCGATAAAGATTGGGAAGTATTTAAATCCTATTTCTCCGAAGTGCATAACGACTTTGACCAAAAACTCAAAACGCTCTACCCTGATATTTCTGAAAAGGAAATCCGTTTGGCGGCTTTTTTACGAATGAATTTGACCACTAAGGAGATTGCTGCCACTTTAAATGTGCTCCCTGATAGTATTCTTAAATCCAAATATCGTTTAAAAAAGAAATTAGGCTTGGATAAGGAAATCGATTTGACAGGCTTCCTGAGAACTTTATAAATTATCAATACGCTCCGGAACGTCAAGAAGCTCTTGAACCACCAGAAAAACCAGAACCAGATGTATCGGATTGGGTTTCAAAATTTTGAAGGTTCTCCTCTTCTTCCACACTTTCCGTTGTACAGGCCACAAACGAAGTAAAGACAAAAGCCATAACGGATAAATAAAATAATTTTCTCATTTTCTAAGTTTTAATTGATTCGAATATAATTAAAAAAACTAAGATTTTTTTTATAATAATTAGAGATATTCTGACAGAATTTAATAAGCAACCATACACTCATAAAAGTTTGAAGCAAACAATATCCTTAAATCCAAATACAGGTTAAAAAAGAAGCTGGGATTGGATAAGGAAACTGATTTGACCAGCTTTCTTAATACGTTATAAGATTATCCATTACCAGGATCACTGGGCATAGCTGTAACCGGCCTAGATTTACCATTTGCAGATTGGTCTTCCAAAATTTGAAGGCTTTCCGTTTCTTCAATGTCTTCTGTTGTACATGCAGTAAATGCAGTCAATGTCAACCCAATGGCAAGCAAAGCCAATAAAGAACTACGCCAAAAACTCTGGAATCACAATTGCTAACGATGTTGACCTGCTTAACGAGGTCAGGGGAACCAGCGCCGTAATGTTAATTGGCGCCATTGTGGTGCTCCTAGGAATCTTTATTCCCATGTTTACCTTTACCTCCCATATTATTGCCATTTTACTCTTTCTCGGCTTTGCCGTGGGGCGGTTTGTAAGCATCGCCGCTGACGGACAACCCAACAAAAAAATAAAACAAGGTATTGTGTTCGAATTGGTTTTGGGCACAGCAAACGTTGTCTATCTGGTTGCAATGCTGGGGTAACTTCTTTCATCAAGAAAAGCACAAACAAACGCTTCGTCAGTTCGAGTGATTTTCTTTAGAAAATTGTATCGAGAACTAATTATTACAGTAACCATTTAATTCTCGATACAAATTTTGCTCATGATTATAAACAAAATTCACTCGAATTGACGCATTTTAACCTTGCACCTCAAAAAGGACAAGTTCAAGTTTAACGTGTCAAAGCTTAAATGCTAACAATCTAGAAATCCAACAATCCAACCATCTCAATTAACTTTCAACCCTAATCCCCTCAATACACTCCCAAAGCCCTTTAACGCTAAAGAGGGCATCTTTTTCTTCTTGGCCGATAAAAACATGGGAGTCATAAATGGCAATATCGTGCAGCAATTTTAGGGCCTTTACCAAATCGGGAGCCTCTAGGGCATGACAATACTCCAAGAGTTCTTTTTGGGCTGTAGTTAGTGGCGGATTGTTTTTTGATTCGTCTTTCGTAGCGTGGTCAGCGGTACAGTGCGGACATGGCTTTTGACCATTTTGTGTTGACATAATAAAACGGATTAAACATGAATAAAAAAGGGAGGGTCACCGTCAACACATTCCAAGCAACGCTTAGATAGGCCTCGGGACTTACACCCGTATGCCCTCCCGGGCTCTTCTGTTTAAACCAATTTCGAGATTTTCGCATTGCGAGATTTATAAAATGTGTTGACGAAACAAATGTACGTTATATCTGAAAACATTTAACCAAATACTTGTTGATAAATCCTTGACCTATCGCTCCCGCAAGATTGTATCTTGTGGTTTCTAAATATTAAAGATGATACACATCATATATAGCTGGAAAGTAGCCCTTGAAAACCTCGAACTTTTTATAGAAATCTGGAAAAGAACCACCAACGAAATCCACAAAACGGTCAAAGGAGCCCGAGGTAGCTTTATGCTTCAGAATGATAGCGATACCTCTGCAGTGAAAACGATAGCCCGTTGGGATTCCCTGAAGGATTGGGAACGGTTTTGGCAGGATAGCAAGCCCACTCAAATGCAATCCATGCACGACTTGGGCGAACGCACTTCTGTGGAAATTTTTAAGGAAGTGGATGATTTCACGAGATAAAAAGAATTCTTATCGAAATGAAGTAATCCTCTTTTTTGTTATCCTATGTAGCACGCCAAGAGAATACCAAATGACATAAAAGAGAGCTATATACAGTTTATTCTGAAACTAAATTTGAATAAGTATAAAAGTGGGTAGTAGATGTTGCCAACAAAAAAGTAAATTTGCCAATTAAGTCCCAAAAACTAACCATTGAAATTGAGCAATATATGGACCAAATCAAAGTACTAGAGGTCCTTAAAGCGTTTTACCGCCCTATTCAACCTACTGTAAAACCTGAAAATAAGGAAATCCTCTATGAGGAAAAATATCCAGCTAATGGAATTGACAACTTTATTTACTGCTTTTGGCAGTTAAAATCAAGGAACACCTTGAAAAATCCGTTTGTGTACCGTGTCGTCTCAGACGGATGCATTGATGTTTTCTTCAATCATGCAAACCCCTCAGAAAACTTTGTGATGGGTTTTTGTAGAAAATATAGCGAATTCCACCTTGGAGAAGAATTTGATTATATAGGTATCCGGTTTTTACCCGCAGTGTTCCCCATTCTCTTTGGAACGAGTGCAAAGGTATTGAGTAACCAATCCCAAGAATTGAATCATATACTGCCCGATTTTTCGGACTGGGTGCAAACTACCATTAAGCAAGATCACTCTTTTCAAGAAATAGCTGGCCTACTCAACCATAAATTGAAAGGACTGATTCGGGAAAGAAGTTCTGACCTTGACCTTCGCTTTTTTAATGCACTCCATTTGATTTTGGAAAAGAAAGGTGTTTTAGAAAGTGAAAAAAATTTGGATACAGGATTAAGTCTAAGACAATTGAGAAGGCTTTTTAATTATTACTTGGGAACAACACCAAAGGCATTCTGCAATGTAGTCCGTTTTCAATATATTTTGAATTCAAAGCCATCCAATCAAAGTCTTAGGGAGGACAAAATCTATTATGACGTGGGCTTCCATGACCAGGCGCATTTTATAAAAAACTTCAAAACCTTTTATGGCATAACCCCCTCAGAGGCCTTTAGGTAGTTTTTGTCCGTTTTTTACAATTTTAGCACCTCGCTTTACTTTACATTTGAGTTCATAATAATTTGAAAATGAGAACAATACTTATCATTGCATGCTCACTTGCTATCGGGTGGGCAAATGCTCAAAATTTGAACAAAATGAAACTAAATGCCGGTATTATTACAGAAAAACTCCAAGAAACCAAAGATTTCTATGTGAACAAGATGGGTTTTGGGATTACATTTGAAAACGAGTTTTACCTTCTTATGCATACTCCGGACAAATCTTCTGAAATCAGCTTTTTACAACCTAATCACCCAAGTCAAAAATCTATATTTCAAGCTCCATTCACAGGCAAAGGGGTTTATCTAACCATTGAAGTGGAGCATGTTGATGCTGTTTACGAGCAAATAAAACACAAAGGGGTTCCCATTGAGATTGAGATTAGGGACGAAGCCTGGGGAGATCGACATTTTGCTATCCTTGACCCAAATGGAATTGGAATCGATATTGTAACTTATACAAAATCCGAAGAATAATCAGCCGATATCCGCATCAGACAGTTCATAAGGTGAAAGCCTATTCCTCTTTATACTTAATGGTGCGTATCTTTGCAGTATGCAAGAAAGGAGTTTATTGGTAGGTGAAAATGATATGGACGGTAAAAAAATTATCCTATTTGATGGTGTTTGTAACCTTTGTAATGGAGCAATCCAGTTTATCATCAAACGTGATAAAAATGATTTGTTTCGCTATGCGGCACTGCAGAGCGATATTGGGCAACAACTGATTACTGAACGAGCCATTGACACCTCCAAAGTGGATTCTATTATCCTAATAGTTCCTGGGGTAGCCTATTTCACCAAATCCGATGCGGCATTGGAGATTGCAAAAGGTTTTGGTGGGCTTTGGAAAACCATGACTATCTTCACATGGGTTCCCAAAACCTTACGTGACGCCATCTATGACCTAATTGCCAAAAACCGCTACAAATGGTTTGGACGAAAGGATTCTTGCATGATTCCTACCCCAGAGCTTCAGGCAAAACTTTTGGGATAGTCGCTTTTTATAATTTCCCGAACATGTACTGACATAGGGTTGTCACTATCCCGTTCTAGTTTTGTATTAAAGAAAAATAATGGCAGAACTATTCAAAAACATATATACCCCAACTTTTTTTAAGCGGTTTTCGTTATGTGTCAAAGAAGTATTTCCAGAATTCAATACAACGCCCTTTTTAAAGGATATCTACAATGATGAATGGGATGCCAAGGAGTTAAAACAACGTATGAGGCATATTACGCACGTACTAAAAAACCATTTGACGGATGACTTTGAAACGAATGTGGAACTACTATTGAATAGTATCCCCGTGTTAAAGCAAAATGAGCTCAAACCGACAAGTTTGGAGTTCATCTTCTTTCCTGATTTCATTGAAGTTTATGGAATAAACAATTATGATATTTCCATCCGTGCGTTCGAAACGATAACTAAACTAGAAAGTTGTGAATTTGCTGTACGCCCATTTATCATAAAGTATACTGAAAAGATGATGCAACAAATGTTGCACTGGTCACAGCATGAGCATCCCAAGGTAAGAAGGCTTGCTTCGGAAGGATGTAGGCCTCGATTGCCCTGGGCCATGGCTCTTCCGGAATTGAAAAAAGACCCAACTCCCATACTTCCTATCCTTGAAAACTTAAAGGAAGATGTATCCGAATCGGTTAGAAGGAGTGTTGCCAATAATCTAAACGACATTTCTAAGGACAATCCAGGTTTGGTCATACAACTTGCGAAAAAATGGAAGGGAAAAAGCAAAGAATTGGATTGGGTCGTAAAACATGCTTGTCGAACATTGCTAAAGCAAGGTATTCCTGATGTAATGCGCTTGTTTGGCTTCGGGAAGGCGGACAAGGTCAAAATTCAAAAATTCAAAATCTTGACACCCATAGTTTCCATTGGAGAGGGTTTGGAGTTTTCGTTCATACTCAAGAACACTGATCGTAAGAACATTAAAATTCGATTGGAATATGGGCTTTATTATCAAAAGGCAAATGGTTCACTTTCAAGAAAAGTGTTCAAAATTAGCGAGAAGGAATATGAAAGAGACTCATCAACCGAAATTATAAGAAAGCAGCCTTTTAAAATTATTACCACACGGAAACTACATACTGGACTTCATCAACTATCCTTGATCATTAATGGCGTGGAGCTTGATAAACTGGATTTTCAACTTATAAAAAAAGCCGAATCCCATTAGGATTCGGCCGCTATATTCAACAAATTCTAAAATGTTACCAAATATTTGAATGTAGTTCTCCTGTACTATCGGAAAAACTTTCTGTTTCCATACCAAGGGTATTCAGCATGCTAACGAATAAGTTGGACATGGGAACATTGTCAAATTTTTCATAGCTACCGTGCTTCATTCCCATATTGCTCCCCCCTGCCAAAACCAAAGGATAGTTTACCGCATTGTGCGTGGTACTACAAGCACTTCCATAAAGAACAAGCGTGTTGTCCAACAGGGATCCATGCTCATCATGGGTGTTTTTCATTTTATCCAAGAAGTAAGCGAATTGCTTGGCCAACCATTGGTCATATCTACCCCACTCTTCCCAGTGTCCAGTAGTTTGATCGTGACTGATAGTGTGATGACCTTTGCTCAATCCAAGTGCTAGTTTGGGGAAGTTCTCCCCTAAACCAAGACCATCTTCACGAGCCATCATATAGGTCATAACCCTGGTTAAGTCAACTTCCATACCTAAAATCATAAGATCGAATGTGGTTTTGATATACGCCTCTGGGTCTACCTTCGCATCTACGTTGAAATTAAGGTTGCTGGCATCAAAATCTTTCATAGGAATGTCTAACCATTCCTCGTTTCGTTTTACCTGATCTTCCACAGTACTCAATGAATGCATATATTCATCCATTTTAGTCTGGTCGTGTTTACCCAAACGTCTATGCAAGCGCTTGCTATCCTCCAAAATTAAATCTACAATCTTTTTGTCCTGTTGGATGCTCTTTCTTCTTGCCTGAGTAGTAGATCCTCCTCCAGGAGCGAAATACCGTTCAAAAATTTCACGGTGCCTATGCTCCGATGGGATAGGTTTTCCAGATAAATCAAAGGAAAGCGTAGAAACTCTTGACTTATAACCGATTCCACCGTCCGTGGATAACGCTAAATAAGGATAGCGGGTATGTTTGCTAAATTTTTGGGCCACAACCTGATCTACAGAGATACTGTTCATGTACTCACTTCCGCGAACATCTCCCCCGGTCAACCATGTATCACCAGCCAAATGTCCCAATAAGGCCCTACTCTTGGGGTGGCTTAAACCACCTAAAATCGACATATCTTCACGGTGGGGTGATAGTGGTTTCAACGAATTGGTAAATTGATAATCCCTGCCTTCGCCCATTGGAAACCAACTCCACTTTTTATGGAATGAACTTTCAACCGGAGGAAGTCCCACTCCATTGGGAAAATACACAAAACAAAGCCTTTTCATAGCTTCACTTGAAGTACTTGAGCTGTTCAACATGGTTCCCATGCCCATGGCTTCCATATAAGGAATCATACAGCTGACACCAAGCCCTCTAAGAAATGTTCTGCGATCTAAATGCCAAGATTTTCGAGCCATAATCCAAATTATTTAAAAATCACCAACGAATGATTTACTTGTTATAATATTTTCAAACACCGATTGAAAATGGTAACCATCTTCCTTGACAGCACTCACAATCGATTCAATTTCAGGTTCATCCACAAAGGTTATATCACGTCCAACGGCATAAGCAAACAAATGTTTTACCAAAGAGCGTGTAAAGTCGTCTATTTTTTCATTTAAAATATACGCTTTTATTTCGTCAATTCCATCAACTACCTTACCATCAGGTAGTTCCGCCTCTGTATCTATTGGGTTTCCATTATTGGCCAAGTCTTGGAACAGCCCTACCGCATTGTAGTTCTCAAATACTATTCCATAAGGGTCAATCTTGGCATGACAGTCCATACAAGAAACCTTGTTTCTGTGCAAAAACAACTGCTCTTTCAAGGTTAATTTTTCAAAACCAGGAGTTTCTGGATCCAATTCTGGAACATTTGGCGGTGGGTCTGGCGGTCTGTCTCCCAATATTCGAGATCTAAGCCAAACGGCGCGTTTAATGGCATGTGCCTGTGTTCCATCGGAATGTCCGCTTAAAAAGGAACCTTGTGATAGCAATCCTCCTCTATGGGAATCAGGTGCCAAGGCTACGGGTCTAAAATGATTTCCTTTTACCCCATCGATGCCGTAAAACTCCGCTAAATTTTGATTTAGCATGGCAAAGTCGGATTCTATCAGATTGCCCAAGTACATATTACAGTTGAGAACATGATGTACAAAGTGATAGGTTTCTTCAGCCATGTCCCGTTTTACAAATCGGCTATAGTCTTCGTACTCATTTACATTGGTACTCATGCTTTCATGACGATCAATACGAAGCCATTCTTTGGAGAAATTTCGGACCATTGCCCAAATTCTATCGTCTTGCAACATACGTTGCACCTGCTTTTTCAATTCTTTCTTTCGATGAAGTTTACCCCTATCGGCTAGTGCCAACAACTCCTGATCCGGAGGGGAATCCCATAAGAAATATGATAAACGTGACGCCAAGAAGAACTCCCTTTCATCATCAGAGGTACCTTCTTCAGGTTCTGCCAGATAAATAAAGTTCGGAGAACATAGTATCGCCACCAAGACTTCCTTTACACCATCTTCGTAACGGGCATAATCATCTTTAACGGCCCTCCAAAACTCCATATAGGTTTCTACTTCTCCTTTTTCCAAGGGCCTACGGAAGGCATTTTCCATAAATTTTGAGAGTACCTGTGAAGTATATTTTTCCTTATCGGCCATATCAGGTGAATCAAAGAAGATATCTGTATGACTTTTTGGAGGCCACACAGAATGGTAGGGTGCCTCAAATTCAATTTCGTGAATCAATAGTGGAGGACCAGAATCGCGGTTGTCTTTAACCAAATAGTCATTCCAAACCCCCATACCCATAATATTGGCCAAGATTTCGGTTTCTAAGGTATCTATTACCGGGATTGGCAAATCTTCCAGGCGCCCACTGAAAATATATTGTCTGGCTGAATCAGAGTCAATTACATTTCTGAAATCATCAAAGTTTTTATAATCGATACCATCATCTGTTCTTGTTCCTGCAAAAACACGCATAATAGGTGATGCCATGTCATATTTCTGCTTACTTTCCTCTTCTTCGCTGTCCAATTGAACCGTAACTGGATGATCTTCTGGAAATGGGGTCACAACCACTTCTCCAAAGCCTACAAAAAAACGTCCGCCTATCTCAAGGGTATGTCTGCCTTTTTCTAAATAGGCCAAAGTTAATGGGGTAACCATATCCAATTGGCCATTCTCGGGCTTTTCCATGTGCATACGCTCTTCTAAGCAGAACTGGTTATCCAATCCTATACTGATGGAAGGCATGCGGTCTTGTGCTGCATAAAGGTGTGTAATGTCCAATTGATAGTACCCAGTTTTGGGAGCCATAAAGGTAGTTTTAGCATAGCTAAACCTTGTTAAATCTTTTGACATCATGTATTTCCCTTCACGAACTAGATTTCTTTTGTTCTTGAATGTTCCGGCAGCCAATGAAATAGTACTTTCCAATTTTTCAGCGGGAATTCGTTCGCGAAGGCTGATCAGCCCTTCCTTTTTTACGTATTTCTGATAGCCTTTTGAGGCCTTGACTCGAAATTCAAAATCCCCTTCCATCGGAAAGTAATCTTTAACTAAAAGCTTTAGGTTTGGTGATGGTCCTTGCCACGACTTAGGACTTACTTCCTTATGAGGTACGGCAGAATAGAGAATGACACCATTTTCCACTACCTCATAACGATCGGCGTGTGACCCACGCATTCCCACTCCGATGTTTTGCTTTACCTCGGTATAATAAGCTTCCTCAGTACTATCTTTAGGTTGAATGGGTAATCCGTTTTCATCTAAAATCTCCACGATAAAATCGTCAGAGTGTATGGGAGCACTTTGATATCCACGAATCATGGCTGAAGGTAATTCTTGGCCAATACCCTTGCCGAACTTAATTTTATAACGGGTAGATTTTGGTTTTTCTATCGGAGCAATTGCCTTATCCAATGCTTCACGCGCAATCTGTTTATAGTATTCGATGTGCAAAGGAGATATCTGAAGCTCATGCCCATTGTTGCTGAAACCCATTTCGGATTTTTCGTCATCGGGTAATACATCTCCAAAATCAACGGATACGCTCAACAAGTTGTTGAGTGAATTGGTATATTGTTTTTTGGTCAACCTTCGGATCACAGCAGCTTGACTTGACTTTTTAATCTTAATGGCATTCTGGACCGATGCAGTAATCCAATCCACGAGCATACGACGTTCCTCATCTGATAATTGCTCTTCTTCCTTTGGCGGCATCTCTCCACTATTGATCATATCCAACATACCACGCCAAGTGGCAGCATCAGGACCTTTGACCAAGTCAGGATTGATACTATCCAATCGCAAACCTGCTTTTTGCTCTTCGGGTCCATGGCATTGTACGCAATATTTATCCAATACAGGATTTATATCTTCTGAGAAATCAAATGCGCCTAATGTATGGTCTACCTCCGAATTGTCCATAGCGACCAATCCTTTTAATGCGTATGGATCATCTCCAAAAAATGTACGTACCTCTTGAGGAAGGTTTTTTGTTAAGTAGTCAGCCCCATGAGTAAGAGAACCTCCATAGTGTCCTGCTATACTAAGTAATACAACATTTACAAAAAGTGTCAATTGATATGCAGAGAATCGACCTATTTTGTTTGGCAAGTCTCTTTTATTTAATGCATATAACCAGATACTTACCAAAGCTGTAGCAACACCAAACCATTTATGTAATGTAAAAACATTGCTTCCGTAACCTCCTGAAGCGGCCAATAACGTCCCTGCCAAAACCGAAGGAATTGCAGTTATCACAATAAACTTTAAGATTACCCCCCGTATTTTCTCCATATGGGGTTTTGGCACCAATATTTCCAGAATAAAAAGACAGAGTAAGGCACCAATTGGAAGGTGCACTAATAAAGGGTGAAATTTCCCAAAGAAATCCAATATCCAATGTATTTCACCTCCCTTTAAGGGTAAAAACGGAATCGCAATTAGTACCAAAGAAAGTACTACAATATAGATCAAGCTATTGCCTTTCATCTAGATTTTAGTTTGTTTTTGTTACCCAAATACCAAAGTTTAAGGTATTGGAGTAAGTAGTTGTAACAAAATTAAATCATTATACATCTGCTGCTTACCAAAAAACTTGCACGAGTTAGTACTTAAATTGCATACGATCAACAGAAAAGTTAAAATTTCAGCAAAATCGTAGTGTTTTTACTTTTTACTTACGCTTTCACAAATATTTACGACTCACTATTCCATTTTACCAACAATGGGTCTTTCCGCCAATCCTATGCCAAGAACGATTGGCTCGTTCAAACCAACACTTTACCAATCAAATGACCGCATTCACCCATTCTGGGTTTCAAACAACCTTCTATACATGTAAGTTCATACAAAATTTAAATCCAACAGCAATGAAAAAACTAATTCTCCTATTTATAATATGTCCACTAACCATATTGGGAAATGAAAACAAGGTTCCCTCCAAAATCAAAAGTGTAACGGTTTACCTGAGTGGAGCTCAAATCTATCGAAAAGCGCAATGCCATCTAAAAGAGGGAAAGAAAGAACGAACTTACCTTTACAGGGCTTTCCCAAAAAATTGAGGAAAGTAGCATTCAGATTTCTGGCCTTCAGTCGACATCCATTCTATCCATGTCTTACGACCTAAACTATTTGGAAAAAACCAAAAACAATCCCATGGTAGTGCAATGGGAGGATGAAATCAGTAAAATTCAACATGATATTGCACTGTTGAAAAACGCAATTGCTGGCCTGGAAGAAGAAGAAAAAGTGATTAAAGCCAACCATTCTGTAAGCGACAGAAGCCAAACCTTGGATTTAAACAGGGTTAAGGAAGTAAGCTCTTATTACAGACAGCGCATTACGGCGATAAGAAACGAAATCTTTAAAACTAACCTTACCATAAATGAACACAAATTGACTATGACCAAACTTCAAAAACAACTGGCAGAAACCAACAATGCACCTCAGGAGGAACAAGGTGAACTTACCATAGTTTTTGATGCTCCTATAGCCACGAATTTGAATCTATCCATTTCTTATTTGGTTCAGGATGCGGGATGGATGCCGAATTATGATGTCAAATCCGAACAGTTGAATGCTCCTATCGATTTGGCATACAAAGCCCATGTTTATCAAAAAACAGGTAAAGACTGGAATAATGTAAATGTGACATTGTCCACGGGAAACCCTAATATCAATGTAAACAAACCAAATTTGGGCACCAAATATCTCAACTTTGTGAGCAGATATGCCAAGAGACATAAATCCATACCTCAAAAGAAAAGATACACCTATAATCCAATGGTCCGCAAAATTACCGGAACCGTAGTGGACCAATCTGGTACGCCGTTGCCCGGAGCCAACGTTGTTGTTAAAGGTACCCAACAAGGTGTACAGACTGATTTTGACGGCAATTTTGAGTTGGATGTGTTATCGGGCGAGGAACTCTCAATCTCTTACATTGGTTTTAGCTCTCAAGAGATTCCTATCTACTCATCAGTAATCAATATTCAAATGGAGGAGGATGCAGCAGCCTTGGATGAGGTTGTTGTGACGGCCATGGGAGTAAAACGAGAACAAAGAGCATTAAGTTATGCCGTAAGCTCAGTCTCATCTGGTGTAAATGGAAAAGTCTCAGGTGTTACCATAAGAGGCCACAATAGTACCACCAAAGAACAATCACCTCTTTATATTATAGATGGAGTTCCTTTGGAAGGTTTTATGGAAGGTGATCTTGATGCAAGTGAGATTCAACACATGGAAGTACTAAAGGGAGATGAAGCTATATCATTATATGGCAATCGGGCCAATAATGGAATCGTGCTTATTACAACAAAAAAAAGTAACATCCAGGATGATTTGACCAATACCAAGTTCGTAATTAAAAAACCTTACTCAATAGTTTCTGACGGAGATATCACCGCAATTGAGATCAATACATTCCAACTAACAGCAACCTACGAACACTTTGCAGCTCCAATCGTAAATGAAAATGTATTCCTAACGGCACAACTTAAAGGTTGGGAAAAATTACAATTACTGCCCGGCGAAGCCAACATTTATTATGAAGGAGGGTATGCAAGGAAAACCAACATAGACCCTTTTATTGTAAAAAAGGAAATGACCCTTTCATTGGGAATCGACCCTAACATTACCATAAGCCGGAAGCAGCAACGAAATTTCAAGAGTAAATCATTCACGGGAAGTAATAGGATTTTGGACCGAACTTACGACCTTGAAATTAAGAACAATAAAAGTACAGCTATCAATTTGAAACTAATGGACAGAGTTCCTGTTTCCCAAAACAGGGATATCAAAGTAGATGATATTGACCCAAAAAATGCCGATTACAATAAAAAAACAGGGTTGTTGACATGGAACTTAAAACTGGATCCTTCAGCAAACCAAAAAGAAAGTTTCTCTTTTCAGGTCAAATATCCAAGGGGGAAGTACATCTCGTTATAAAAAAAGTCTTTTCAAGCGCAGACGAAATTTTTCGGATACACCTGTAACCGTTTCTCGTCTGCGCTCAACCTGACATTTAATCAATAAGATGAATCTACTTTAAATTATTTAAAATAAAATCCAAGGTCAGATTGGTGTTCAATTTTTGATTAAATGAGAGCCCTTTATGGGTTATAGGTTGGGCAAGGCCTACGGTTTTAAGATATCTCACCATTTCTTCATCATCCAAAGCCACCTTTCCTGTCAACAATACATCAAGGCTCTCTTCACTTTGGTAGCGTTTGTATATTTTTCTAAGACCACTTAAATACAATCTATCTTTGGTAAAACCTCCTCCCCTATGTGCCCGAAGGGTTATTCCAAAGGCTTCGTGCTTGTTTAACTTGTATTGCCCATGAATTAAATCAAAGGTGTCGGCAAAGGAGTATCCCTTGATCAGACTATCTGCGGCAAGAACCCTGTAAGCGAGCTCTTTTAAACGCTTTAACGTTAACGCACCTCCCATATATTCACTAAAAACAGCCAATCCTTCTTGCGTCTCCACATTTTTGGGCAAACCGTTTGAAAATATCTTAAGTGGCTGTAGCAATCCATTATACGTAGTGACCAAATGCACTCCTATTTCATGGTTCGCCAATGTAAGCAATTGATTTTTGCTAAACTTTATATTCTTTTTGATGAGCAATGTCTGTGAGCTGTTGCTTACCATTGCCTCAGCAGCCATGTTTTTCGAAAATCTGACATTAAGCGGAAAGTCATACTGTTTGGAAAAGCTCTCAAAATAATCACAGGCTTCTTCTGGAGAGAATACTTTTTCCATATCAGAAGATGCTGGTTCATCAGTAAAATGAAGAATGAATTTTGCATTTTGAACATCACGTTCGGTAGGAGTACCATACACCCTTAAAGAGTTATAGTAAAACTTCTTTCCTTTTCCAATCGTTTCAATGCATTGAATCATATTGGAATAGTGATAAATCACTTCTTGGTACAGACGCCTAATTCGTTCATCGTTTATTCTTTCCAAACGCTGTGAAAAGAAGAGTCTATGAAGTTTATAAGGGTCAAATTTTAGCTTCGGGTACTTAAACTCTGGTTCAACTGTATACTTTGAAGTAAAAAAGCGTTGTTTTTCCTTTTCAATATTTAAAGGGTTAACATAGCCCAACAACTCAATTCGGTGTACCAGTCTATCAAGATTGGCATCTATTTCAAATAGGTTCCCATATTCCTTTTCCAACTCCTGTGTTTCTTTAGCACTGATCATAAATCTGCCCTTTCAAATTCATCCACCATTTCCGGAATCAAAACCTTTAATTGTTCTTCAACAGCCCTAACCACTTCAGGAAATACAACCCCAGTCAACTCGTCGCAATATATCTTGGAAATCTCTGTCGCTAAAACCAAAGTGTTTTTAAAGTTATTGGTGATATATTTCAAAAAGTAGCCGTTTCCTTGAAAGGTGTCATTAATTTTAGACGTGGTTTCTATACCGTTTGGCAACTTGATGCTCTCCAGCTTAATTCTCCAAGATTCTATCAAACTCCCAAACCTTGTATTATCAACGTTTATAGTTCCCAAATTCCATACGGGCACTTCTCTATCCCATCGTTTCCAATTATAACTGTGCATATCGAACACCAGTACATTTTGAAGTTTTGAAGTCAACTTTGCAATCAACGCATGGGTAACTTTGTAAAAATTTTCGTGTTTTTTAAGGCTAAGCTGTATTTCGTTCTCTGGCAAGGTATTCTTCCAGAGCTGCTTGCCCCAAGCCGTATCGAAAATTGCCGTTTCCGGGGGGCGGTTTAAATCGTACTCAAATCGGCTATCGGAACCTGCAATAACAATCGGGAAACTTTGAATCATTTGTTTAGTACTGGGGTCTTCCTCGTACCATCTTTCATATTCCGTATGCAAACAATTATCCCAAAGAGACTTGCGGAATTGATGCCCATCATGCACGGCTCCACAAACGAAAGGAACATATTCTTCAATTTTTAAGGTGAAAGAATAATCCTCGGAAACCGCTTCGAAGCATTTTTCCTGGTTAATTAGCCCAATTATTTCTTCGATACTGCATTTACGCATTCGCTACCTCACTTCGTAATCTGGATCTTCGGTCAAAAGCCTTTAATTTATCCATCACCTTACTTTCAATAAAGTCGATGACCTTGCATTGCGCTTTTGTTTTGTATACCTTGTTTATGTAGGTTATACCGCCAGGAGACATCACATTTACTTCCACCAACTTCCCACCTATCACATCGATGCCAACAAAATACAGTCCATCTTTGACCAGTTTTGGACCAATTTGTTTGCACAGGGCTTTTTCTTCCTTGGTCAAACTATGTTTGGCCACGGACCCTCCCGCAGAGACATTGGAGCGATGATCATCGGAACCAGGAATTCTGCGCATTGCCCCAATTGGCTCACCGTTTAACAATAAAATCCGGATATCACCTTGGTCTGCACCTTCAATATATTCTTGTAAAATCACATAGTTAGAAGAGCCATCTGCATTGGTCACATAAAAGTCCAATAACGACTTAATATTGGACATTGCGGATTTTTCAATAAGAATAACCCCAGAACCACCAAAACCGTTCAACGGCTTCAATATCATTTTTTCTGCAGGAGATTCTTTAATCTGTTGTACCAAGTACCTCTTATTTTTAGAAACATGGGTCACAGGGATTATGTTGCTGTGACTGTCTCCAAAAGCAGCTGTGTACAGTTTATTATTGGCCTCCCGGAGTCCTTGAATCGAGTTTACGATAAACACATCATCTTTTACAGAATCTAAAAAATTGAGCATAATTGGATCCAATGGCGGATTGGCTCGCATAAAAATCACATCAAACCCCGCTAACGGCAGCATTTCTTCACGCAAAGAAGCTTGTTTATAAAATGTCTTTAAGCTACTTGACACTTTTTCCATACGATTAATAACCGTGCAGAATGCACTGGTAACGCTATTTCGTATGGTCAAATTTGCCGGTGTACAGAGTGCAACCCCATGCTTTCGTTTTACACATTCATGAATCAATGCTAAACTGGTATCGTTTTCTGGTTGAATTTCTTCCCAAGGGTACATTAAAAAACAAATGTTCATAGCGCAATATTTTAAGACAATTACCTTACCTCATCCAAATGATCATCCCATTCTTTTACGTTTGGCTTCCCCAGTTTCCCAACAGATTTTGCAACGATCATGGATACCGTTGCATCACCAGTTACATTGACAACGGTTCTGCACATATCCAGAGGGCGGTCGACCGCAAAAATCAAGGCCAATCCGATAGCCAATTTATCAGCAGGGAAACCTATGGCCTCAAGTACAATCACAAGCATTACCATTCCCGCACCTGGAACAGCCGCCGAACCAATGGATGCCAATAGGGCTGTTAAAACAATAGTCAATTGATCGGCAAAAGACAAATCAAACCCCAAGGTCTGAGAAATGAAAACTGCTGCGACACCTTGATACAAACTTGTTCCATCCATATTGATTGTGGCTCCTACGGGAAGTACAAAACTGGAAACCTCTTTATCAACGCCGATATGCTCCTCTACCCTTTCCATTGTAACGGGAAGAGTGGCAGCACTGGAACTAGTTGAAAAAGCAAGTAACTGGGCCGGACTAATTTCTTTTAAAAACCAAAAAGGATTCTTTTTTGTGAAAGAAGAAACGACAACGGTATAAAAAACTACCATTAGCAAAAGTCCACCCACAACAACTCCAGTATATTTTAGCAGGGCCAGTAAAAGGTCGGGGTCACTAGAAGAAACCACTACACTTGCAAGAAGTGCAAATACCGCATACGGCGCTGTCAGCATAATCAAATCTACCATTTTCAATACAACATCATTCAGTGAATCGAAGAAATTTTTCAAGGGCTTAGCTCTTTCTTCACCTATTAGCAGCATAGAGATACCGAGAAAAATGGTGAAGAAAATCACCTGCAACATCAATCCATTGTTGCTCATGGCAGCCAAGGCATTGTCAGGCACCATATCCACCAAAAACTGAAGTGGACCGCTCTCTTTTTGGTTCATGGCTTCGTTCATTTTTGAAGTCACCCCTTCCGACGAGGCATAGGTTTCTGTCAACTTAGCTACCGTTTCTTCAGAAATTCCGTTTCCAGGTTTCAGTATGTTTACCAAAACCAAACCAATGGTAATAGCAACCACCGTAGTAAGTATGTAGATTCCTATGGTCCTAATTCCAATATTTCTAAATTTAGAGATGTCTTTTAAGTCGGAGATTCCCTTAACCAGTGAAGCAATAATTAAAGGAATGGCAATAAGTTTAAGAAGCTTTACAAAAATGGTTCCCAGTGGTTGAATCCAATCCGTAACAAAATCCTTTCCCCAATCCACTTGGATCATAAAGAATCCAAACACTATACCCAACAGCATCCCAATAAGAATCTGCCAGTGCAGTTCAAGTTTACGCATATCTACTTTTTAGGAAAGTAAGATACTATTTTGATTGGAAATTTCCCGAATCCGTCTCTTAGATTTTATTGGAACGTGCCAAAAGGGTGTAATCTGCCAAAACCAAAGCCGCCATTGCCTCTACAATCGGTACTGCCCTAGGTACCACACAGGGGTCATGTCTTCCTTTACCTTGAGCAGTTATTTTTTCTCCCTCCTTATTGATGGTCTCATAGGCTTGCAAAACAGTGGCAACAGGTTTGAAGGCCACATTGAAGTAAACATCCATTCCATTGCTTATTCCCCCTTGTATACCGCCACTTCGGTTTGTTGTAGTTGAGCCATCTTCGTTGTAAGCATCGTTGTGCTCACTACCTTTCATTTTGACACCTTCGAAACCACTTCCATACTCGAAACCCTTGACAGCATTGATAGAAAGCATAGCCTTTCCCAGCTCCGCGTGCAATTTATCAAAGACAGGTTCTCCTAAACCAATGGGTACATTTTGAATCACGCAAGTAATAACACCTCCTATGGTATCTCCTTCTTTTTTGATGGATTTAATATACCCTTCCATTTTTTCAGCTGTTACCTCATCTGGGCAGCGAACAGCATTGGATTCAATTTTTGAAAAATCAAGGTCTTGGTACTTTTTATCCAGTTTCATATCGCCTACTTGTGAAACATAGGCATTGATTTTAACTTTACCTAAAAACTGCTTTGCAATGGCCCCAGCCACTACACGGCTCGCAGTTTCGCGGGCTGAACTTCTCCCGCCTCCCCGATAGTCCCTAAAGCCATACTTTTTGTCATAGACATAATCGGCATGTGAGGGCCTATAAGAATCTTTTATATGCGAATAATCTTTGGACTTTTGATTTGTGTTATGAATAGCAAAACCTATTGGGGTGCCTGTTGTCTTTCCTTCGAACATTCCCGAATAAAATTCTACGCTGTCAGGTTCCTTTCGCTGGGTTACAATAGCAGATTGTCCAGGTTTTCTGCGGTCAAGTTCTTTTTGCACCTGCTCCAAGTCAACTTCAATACCAGCAGGACAACCATCAATAACGCCACCTAATGCCCTACCATGGGATTCTCCAAAAGTTGTTAGTCTAAAAAGTTGCCCAAAAGTATTGCCTGCCATGCGATAAAAGTTGAATAAACCTCAAAGGTAGATGTTATAAGTGGTTTTCAAAAGGATGCACCTCAGTTAATGTTAATGTAACATAAAATTATACCGATTGACATTTTTTTAACGGAATACTGAAGAATTGATTACCTAAATTTTTTCGAAAGTTAATTCTTACCTCTTTAATTTGTTTTTAAACCTTAACACATTGAAAAAAAGGAAGATTGACTTGGCCGTAATTTCCGATGTACACCTCGGAACATATGGTTGTCATGCCGATGAGCTTATAGCCTATCTCAACAGTATTCAACCCAAAAAACTCATTTTGAACGGAGATATTATTGATATTTGGCAGTTCAGTAAAAGATATTTTCCGCCAGCCCACCTTAAGGTACTAAAGAAGATTATCGGGATGGCATCTAAAGGAGTTGAAGTTTTCTATATCACTGGAAATCACGATGAAATGCTTCGTAAGTTCAGTGAAACCTCAATGGGAAATTTGAAAATTGTAGATAAGCTTGTTCTAAAGCTTGATGGAAAAAAAGCTTGGATTTTCCATGGAGATGTTTTTGATGTTTCAATTCAAAATGCCAAATGGTTGGCCAAATTGGGAGGATACGGCTACGACCTTCTAATCCTCATCAATAGTTTTCTCAACTGGTGCTTGGCCAAGATGGGCCGGGAACGCTACTCACTTTCAAAACGAATAAAAAATAGTGTGAAAAGTGCCGTTAAGTACATCAATAACTTTGAAAGAACCGCCGGTGACCTTGCAATTGAAAATGGATATGATTATGTAATCTGCGGACACATCCATCAACCTAAAAAAGAGCGCTACGAAAATAAAAATGGTAGCTGTATTTATTTAAACTCAGGGGATTGGGTGGAAAATTTGACCGCCCTGGAATATTCTTTTAAACGTTGGAAAATCTATCATTATAATCATGACCGCTTATCTCCATTCTTTGTGGATGAGGATTTAAAAGAAATGGATATGAACGACCTAATCGCCTCAATAACAGATATTGAACTAGAGCCTGAGACTGAAAACATTATTGAACTAAAAGAAAAGTTGCTCGAAATTGAGGAGGAAAATCTAGGTGATCAAGGCTTGTCTCAAAATTGAAACCGGATGGTGTGCATCCCTTTTCGTCCCATCTTTTATTTGATGCCTACAACTGGTCCCATTTGCAGAAATAATGGTGTCTTTTGGACTCTTTTCTACCGCTGGGAACAATTTTAACCCACCGACCTTCATACTGGTTTCATAATGTTCTTTTTCATAACCAAAAGAGCCTGCCATTCCACAGCAACCAGATGGTATAATGGTTACTTTGTAGTTTTTGGGAAGGTTTAAAATATCAAATGTCACCTTTTGATTGGACAAAGCTTTTTGATGGCAATGATTATGAATTTTCACTTGTCTTTCCTCGTCTGTAAAACTTTCTGAATTAATATGACCTTTTTCAACTTCCGAAGCTAAAAACTCCTCAATCAAAAAAGAAGAAGAAGCCAACGCATTTATCTTTGCGCTGTCCTCCGAAAGCCTTTTGTACTCATCCCGAAACGATAAAATTGCCGAAGGTTCAAGTCCTACTATCGGTGTTCCTTCTTCTAAAATGTCCTTCGCTTTGGAAATGTTTATTTCAACAAGTTTCTTCGCTTGTTTTAAAAATCCTTTGGATAAGTAAGTACGCCCACTTTCGGCGTAAAACAATTGTACATCATAACCCAATTTACAAAGTAATTCAACTGCATCTTTTCCTACCTCAACATCTAGATAATTGGTAAACTCATCTATGTAAAGAACAACTTTTCTTCCGCCAGTTGTTTTAGGTTTTAACTTTTTTAAATAGTTGTCAAAACTGAAGTTATGTACCAAAGGTAGGTTTCTTTCAGGGGCAACGTTGACCAAACTTTTGACAACCCCACTAAGTGCTTTGGATTTGAAAACCATATTGGTAATTCCGGAAAGTTTGCTCCCCAGCTTGTTCACTTGCGTATTGTAAGCAAACAATTTACTTCTTAGTGAATACCCATTCGACTCTTGATATTGGTATAAAAACTCTGCCTTAAGAGCTGCAATATCAACATTGCTAGGACATTCACTTGCACAGGCCTTACAGCTTAGACATAGGTCGAAGACCTCTTTTAGTTCCTTTTGGTCAAAGTGGTTTTGCTTTTCGGAGTTGGTCAAAAATTCCCTAAGGGCATTGGCCCTACCCCTAGTAGTATCTTTTTCATTTTTGGTGGCATGGTAACTAGGACACATTCCGCCCGACATGGTATGGTTTTTTCTACAGTCTCCACTACCATTGCATTTCTCCGCAGCTTTGAGAATGCCTTCACTATCCGAAAAATCCATCAAAGTTTGAACCTCAGGTTCCTCCCTATCAACTACATAGCGCAAGGATTCATCCATAGGAAAAGCATCAACAATCTTCCCTGGGTTAAAAATATTATTGGGGTCAAAGGCTGCTTTTACCCGCCTGAGCAACTCATAATTGGAATCCCCAATCATCAACGGAATAAACTCTGCCCGTACAATTCCATCTCCATGCTCTCCGCTAAAGCTTCCCTTGTATTTTTTGGTAAGCTTGGCGACATCGGTTGTAATGGCCCGAAACAGTGTTACATCTTCCGATTTTTTTAAATTCAGGATAGGTCTCAAATGCAACTCTCCGGCCCCAGCATGGGCATAGTAGACCGCTTCTTGATCATATCCTTCCATAATTTGGGAGAATTCCATGATAAAATCCTTCAAATCTTCCAAGGCTACGGCGGTATCTTCAATACAAGCCACTGCTTTTCGGTCCCCAACCATATTGCCCAACAGGCCCAAACCTGCTTTTCTAAGTTCAATGGCCTTGTTGATATCATCCCCTTTCAAAACGGGATTCGCATAGCTAAGGCCCGACTTCTCGATGGTTTTTAGCAATTCGGTCAATTGTTTGTCCAATTCTTTTTCAGAATGGGCCTTTACTTCCAACATTAAGATTCCTGCCGGATCACCATCCACAAAAAATCGATTGGCCAATTGCGCTCTATTATTTTTTGTGCAATCCAATATAACCTTATCCATCATCTCACAGGTATGCAAGCTGTGCTGCATAACCGGTGCAACGTCGCTCAAACAGTCTTCCAAAGTTTTATAATGTGTAGCCACCATAGCGGATAATGGTGGTGGAAGGTCGTCAAGCTGCAAGGTGATTTCTGTCGTAAATGCTAGAGTCCCCTCGCTACCGGAAAGAAGTTTACTCAGGTTAAGTGCTCCGGCTTCCGTTCCAAAAACAGAATTCTTTAAGAGTTCGTCTACAGCATACCCCGTATTCCTCCGGTGAATACTGGGTTTAGGAAACTCGGCATTAATATTTTCAATGTTCTCTTTATTCCTCAACTCCTTTTCCAAAGCCAAATAGATAGATCCTTCTAGAGAACTTTCATTTTTCTTTGCTGTAAAAGCTTCCGTCTCCAAGTCCCCGAAAAACACTTCGGTTCCATCGGAAAGGATACAGTTCATAGCTACTACCTTATCTCGGGTAACACCATATTGAATCGATGTGGTTCCTGATGAATTGTTCCCAACCATACCTCCAATCATACAACGGTTGGATGTTGAAGTATTTGGGCCAAAGAAAAGACCAAATGGTTTCAAATATTGATTAAGCTCATCCCGAACTACTCCAGGTTGTACCTTAATCTGTTTTTTTTCTTTATCCAATTCCAAAATTTGCGTAAAGTGTCTAGATACATCGACAACAATTCCATTCCCTACGCATTGCCCGGCCAAAGAGGTTCCCGCAGTTCTGGGAATCAACCCAATGCCTTGAACATTGGCAAACCTAACCAAAGCCTTAATATCCTCGATGGTTTTAGGGTATGCTACCCCAGTGGGAACCTTTCGATACACTGATGCATCCGTGGCATAAAGTGCTTTGCTCAAATTGTCGGTCAATAACTCACCTTGAAGTTCTTCTGAAAGATTTTTTAAAAGATATTTATCCACAATGGAACAATTTTTGGTCGTCAAAATAGTTTATTGTCAAGAAGCTTTGCAAAGCTATCTTTAATTTTTAACTAAACGAGAGACTTATGAAGATTACCACATTATTTAGTGTTGTTTTTTTGTTCGCAACAATTGGAATAAATGCCCAAGATATTTCGGAGCATGCTCTTGGACTTCGGTTGGGTGATAGTGACGGTTTTGGAGCCGAAATTTCTTATCAAAAATCAATTGGACGTTATAACAGAGCTGAATTTAACCTTGGCTGGAGGGACAGTCGTGATTTTGACGCTTTTAAACTTTCAGGGGTTTACCAATGGGTGCAACCTATAGATGGCAACTTCAACTGGTATTATGGTGTTGGTGGTGGATTAGGAAATGTTGATTTTGAGCCCGCATTGAATTTGGAAGATGAAGATGGTCTTTTCGTATTTGCTGCGGGAGACATAGGAATAGAGTATAATTTTGATATTCCTTTGCTACTATCATTAGATTTTAGACCAGAAATAGGTCTTTTGGGGTATGGTGGTTTTGAAAATGATTTTGACTTTGATATTGCTTTAGGCATTCGCTATCAATTCTAAGAACACTTTGTTTTTCTTATCCCTTCATGCAAGAACATCTTATATGCAGGGTTTTTTTATGCCATCAGTATTGAATACCTTAGCGGCTTAAAACCCAAAAAATGAGAAAGATTCTTGCATCTATAGTTGTTTTGGCACTATTGGCTTCCTGTGGTTCCAATTCAGATGGATATACTTTAAAAGGTACCATTACAGGCGAATTGGCCGAAGGAACACAAGTTTTTCTAAAAACAACTGATTCCCTTAACCAACTTATCGATATTGATACTGCTATAGTACAAAATGGCAAATTTAGCTTTGCCGGTAACCAAAAGGAACCCAAAATACACTATCTACTTGTAGGTACGGCACCGGGTAATATTCCTTTTATTCTGGAGAACGGGGATATTTCGGTAAAGTTTCAAAAAGATAGTTTAGGCTATGCTAAACCTAAAGGGACGCTTCAAAATGAATTGTTTACGGACTTTTTGGATGAATCCAGAAAATTACAGGAGCGCTTGGGCTCTATGCAAAACGATATGCGTGCTGCTGCACAGCAGAGGGATACCGCCACGGTTACCGCACTGAGGGAAGAGTACATTGAATTTCAAGAAGTTGTGAAAAATTTCAATGTTGACTTTGCCAAAGAAAATCCCAACGCCTTAATTTCTGTCCTAATCATAGGAAACCTTATGTCCAACAAGGTAATCCCAGAAGACGAGGTAAGAACGCTTTTTGATGCCTTAACTCCAGAAATCAAACAGTCCACACCTGGCAAACGTCTAAAAAATCAATTGGATAAGTTAAAGAACACCAACATTGGTAATGTGGCGCCAAACTTCTCTGCTCCTACACCAGATGGAAGCACCTTGGCTTTGAATGATGTTAAAGGAAAGTTGACCTTGATTGATTTTTGGGCAGCATGGTGTAGACCTTGTCGCATGGAAAACCCAAATATTGTTTCTGTTTATAATAAATATCATGATAAGGGACTTAATATTATTGGTGTTTCGTTGGATGCGCGTGCCGAAGATTGGAAAAAAGCAATTGAGGCCGATGGTCTAGTATGGAATCATATTTCAAACCTTAAGCGTTTCCAGGATCCCATCGCTCAATTGTATAATATTAATGCCATTCCAGCTGCTTTTCTATTAGATGAAAATGGTGTTATTATTGCGAAAAATCTTAGAGGTCCTGCTTTGGAAGCTAAAGTGGCTGAGCTATTGAATTAAAATATTCAACAATACATAACAAAAAAGCCTAGGATAACATCTTAGGCTTTTTTGTTTTTTTGCTTATACCTTTCCCATTTTTTCAAGAACAAAAAGAATAATAATCGGAATGGCCAATAATACTACAATCCAGGTATCGGTAACAAAAAGTTCTGGTTTAAATAGCAAAGTAGTTGCATATCCCCCAATGGCACCTCCAAAATGGGCAGAATGACCAATGTTTCCCAATCTGCTTTTCATTCCATATATGGAATACAACAAATACCCTATTCCTAAAACGTAGGCAGGCACAGGAATTGGAATAAACATAATTCCTAGATGCATGTCAGGATTCAACAAAATCGCGGCATATAATATTCCTGTGACCGCACCACTAGCTCCAACTGCACTGTAATAGGGTTCGTTCTTATGAAAGAATAGCGCCAAAAGGCTGCCACCTAACAAGCTTATAAAATAAATGATGATAAATTTGGAAGCGCTAAACCCTTTAATAACCACATTGGCAAAAAAATATAGGGTAAACATGTTAAAGAATAAATGCGAGATATCCACATGCAAAAATCCCGAAGTGATGGTTCTTTCTTGTTGTCCAGCCTTTATCCCTCCAATACTAAATTTATATCGCTCAAAAAAAGAAACATCGTTAAACCCTCGCAACGAGACCAATACGTTGGCCGCTATAATAGCAATGGTCGCAATATGCAAATTGTACATAAGCCTTAAAATTTGGGGCTAAATATAGCTATATTTGCCCACAAGAATTACGTATGCAGCTGGCAGTTTTTATACTTGTTTACCCCCTACTCTGGTTGATATCCAGATTTCCATTCAAATTACTTTATTTCCTTTCAGATGGAGTGTATGTTTTGTTGTACCATTTAATTGGTTATCGCAAAAAAGTCGTTCGAAACAATCTTAAACTGGTGTTTCCAGAGAAATTGGATGCGGAGCGTCTAAAGATTGAGAAAAAATTTTACAGACATCTTTGCGATATGTTCCTGGAGATGATAAAGACATTGGGCATAAGTGATGAACAAATGCGAAAGAGATATGTTTTTACCAATGTTGAAGAGATTTTAAAATTAGAGGACAATGGTAAAAACTTAATGCTAATGATGCCGCACTATGCCAGTTGGGAGTGGGTTTTTAACTTAAACACTTTCATTAGGGCCAAAGCCTATGCCATTTATCAACCTATTAACAACAAATATTTTGATAAAATGGTAAGGGACATTCGAAGTAAGTATGGCACCACCTTAATCAGAACTTTTGAAAGTCGAAAAATTATTAAAGAAGCAAAAAAAGCAAATAAGCTAATAACCGTAGGGATTATCAGTGATCAATCTCCTATGCTAAACAGAACACGACATTGGGCAAAATTTATGAATATTTTGGTACCCGTTCATGTTGGAGGGGAAGAAATCTGTAAGGAACATGACATCGTACCGGTTTATCTAAAAGTTAGAAAACTAAAACGTGGACATTATGAAGGAACCTTTAAGGTTCTTACAGAAAATCCGAAAGAAATAGATGATTATGGAATTTCTGAATCTTTTCTTAAGGAAACCGAAAAATCAATTCGAGAGGCTCCTGAATTCTATTTTTGGACCCACAAAAGATGGAAACACAAGGATAAAGTACCTGCAGAATTCCAGAAAACCAGTGCTGCCAATTTCCAATAGAAGAGAAGATTAGAAAGTTCTGTGATTTTCATAAATCCTTCAATTAGCTGTAAGTAATCATTTCTTACAGGCGACAAAGGGTAGAAAATAATATGAACAAGTCTATTCTTTCCTTCGTTGTCCTTCTCTTTACTTTATTTACGCTACAGGCTCAAGAGTTTAACACCATCCCTTTTCATACTGACTTGAGTACATTACAAGACGGTTGGTACAAGTTTGAGTTGGAGAACACTTATTTTGACGTAGAATTGGCCGCTGGAAAATTGAAAAAAGGAATCATAAAGTGGGCAGATGGCTCAAAGTATTCGGGAAGTTTATCCGGTACCTCATTTTCTGGGAAGGGAACGTACACCTGGCCAGATGGAAGCAGGTACGAAGGAGCATTCAGAAAACATAAACGTCACGGTAAAGGTTCTTACATCAATTTCGACGGGACAAAATGGAGCGGTAAATGGGCAGCTAACCATAAAAATGGAAAAGGCACCGTATTTGACGCAAATGGCAAAGCCTTAAAACATGGGGTCTGGCAATCCAATGAATTGATTAAGGAATCGCTTCTAGAGTAACTCACTGTCAATAAATGGATTGCTAGTGAGTTCCACCATGCTATTCGTCTAAATTTTGTTGCATCCTAGATATTTTTCCATATCATTCCTATATGGAAATTTTATCAACCTTATTTGAAGAAATTATTGGATTTTTAGGCATCTCCCAAGCCATAGAAATCCTTAAGAGTGGTGATTATTCGGTATTCAAAACCTATGAAGGGGTAGCCTCTCTGATTTATCCGATTATTCCGCTCTTGTTGATTCTTGAGTTTATCGCTGGGTTGATCTACAAAAAGCCTCAGCTTAAGGTATATAAGGTCAATTTTCTCATCTATATCTTCAATAGATTTGTGGGACATTTCATCGCAATAGCCATGGTCGCTTTTTGCATCGGTTTTTTTGAACCATATGCATTGTTTAAAATCAGTTCGACATGGTATTGGTTTATTTATGCCTATGTGGTGTGGGAACTTGCGCATTTTGTTTATCATTATCTTGGACATAAGGTCAGACTTTTTTGGTGTTTGCATTCAACCCACCATGCTCCGGAAGACATGAATCTGTCGGTCACTCATGCCCACTTTTTTTTGGAAGCTCCTTATGCCGATACCATACGAACAACCATTTGTGTTCTTTTAGGTGTTACTCCAGAAATTTTGTTCGCAGTAATGTTTATCGATGGTACTTATGGGGCATTTATTCATGTAGGCGAGAACATGATTAAAGATGCTCGTTTTGGTTTTCTAAACAAGATTATGCTTACTCCTTCCCATCACAGGGTTCACCATGCACGAAATCCTCTTTACATGGATACCAATTTTTGTAACCTCCTTAATATTTGGGATAGGGCATTCGGAACATATCAAGAAGAGCAGAAAAGCATTCAAATAGAATATGGTATAACCCGAAAAATGGATTCGGGAAACTTTGTTGACGTCTATTTTGGAGAAATTATCGCTTTAGCTAAAGATGTTGTACAGGCCCCAGGGCTGTTGAACAAGTTACGTTATTTGATCATGCCTCCTGGATGGAGCCATACCGGAGATCATAAGACTGCCAAATTGGTTCGGGGTGAGTACCTAAAAAGCATTTCCAATACTTAAATTTTTCTAAAAGTCGGAGGAAGCGCTATTTTGTTTCATAAATTGAATCCAATTCAAAAAATCAAAAAATGAAACAAGCCACTACCCTTTTACTACTTTTTATCTCTTTTATAGCATTTGCGCAGGAGAAAAAAGTCATTTCCAGCGAACTGATCAATGCCATTAAAAAAGATGTTTGGGTGCCTTTTATGCAATCATATGCAACATTGGATTCCGAAATGCTAAAGTCAATTCATTCATCAGACATTGTCAGAATCACAATAGATCAAAACGAAATTGAAACAGGAGAAGCCTATATTGACCATTTTGGAGGTTTTTTGGAAATAGTAAAAGAACGAGGTAGCCAAGTTGCCATAGCTTTCTCTATCTCATCCACCGCCACTAATGAAAATGAAACCGTGGCATACCAAACGGGGTATTATCGACTCAGCTCCAAACGAAAAGACGACAAAGAAATGCTCATCAGAGCTTATGGTGCTTTCCAAGTTGGACTGCGAAAGGAAAATGATACTTGGAAAATATGGCTGGATTCAGACAAAAATGCCGATATATCCCATGATTATTTTAATCAACAACAAATCATTTACGAACTGGCAGGATAACTAGAGTCCTGCCACTTCTTTGATTTCACCTATAATCTTATCAGCAAGATTATCAGCTTCTTGTTGTGACTTAGCTTCAGTATATATGCGGATAATGGGTTCCGTATTTGATTTCCGTAAATGAACCCAATTCTCTGCAAAATCAATCTTAACCCCATCGATGGTAGATACCTGCTCGTTTTTGTATTTTCCGTGCATCGCTTCTAAAAGAGCATCTACGTCTAAATCCGGTGTTAGCTGAATCTTCTTTTTGCTCATAAAATAGCTAGGGTAACTTGCTCTTAATTCCGCAACAGTACCACCCTTTTCAGACAACAGCATCAAAAACAAAGCGGTACCAACAAGTGCGTCTCTTCCGTAGTGGCTTTCAGGATAAATAATTCCACCATTGCCTTCACCTCCAATTATAGCATTGTTGGTTTTCATTTTGGTCACCACATTTACCTCTCCCACAGCGGCCGCTTCATACGAACCTCCGTGTTTTTCGGTCACATCCCGCAAGGCTCTAGTGGAGGAAAGATTGGAAACCGTATTCCCCTTTGTCTTGCTCAAAACATAATCAGCGCATGCAACCAAGGTATATTCCTCCCCAAACATTTCACCATCATTACTTATAAAAGCCAAGCGATCTACATCGGGATCCACAACAATACCAAAATCTGCCTTTTCCTTAACAACTAAATCACAGATATCTCCCAAATGTTCCTTAAGTGGTTCTGGGTTATGCGGAAAATGACCGGTAGGGTCACAATATAATTTGATGACCTCCACACCAAGTTCCTCCAACAATTTTGGAATAGCGACTCCTCCTGTTGAGTTAACTCCATCCACAACCACCTTGAAGCCTCCTTTTTTGATGACTTCTTTATCAACCAATGACAGATTCAGCACTTCTTCGATATGGGTATCTATGTATGTGTCATTTTTAGTGATCGAACCCAAATCATCAACTTGCGCAAAATCAAAATCTTCTTTTTCGGCCAATTCTAAAATCAAGGCGCCTTGTTTAGCATCTAAAAACTCTCCACGCTCATTTAATAGTTTCAGCGCGTTCCATTGCTTGGGGTTATGGCTTGCCGTTAGAATTATTCCTCCGTCAGCCTTTTCCAACGGAACGGCGATTTCAACGGTAGGCGTGGTAGAAAGGCCAAGGTCAAGAACATCAATCCCTAGACCAACCAAGGTAGAAACTACCAAGTTTTGGATCATTTCACCAGATAAGCGAGCATCCCTACCAATAACGACCGTTAATTTGTCTTTTCCAGAGTACCCCTTAAGCCAAGTCCCGTATGCAGCGGCAAATTTCACCGCATCTATTGGAGTTAAATTATCGTTTGTAGTTCCGCCAATGGTTCCACGTATTCCAGAAATTGATTTGATCAGTGTCATAGTTGTTGAAAAGTTTTTGCAAATATAAAAGGGTATTCCTTTTTCAAAGTTTCGAATTTGTAAATTTCACAAAGAAAACAAAACTGTACTATTGAACTTTCTTGCACATATCTATTTGTCCTTTGATGACAAAGAAATTACTTTGGGCAACTTTTTTGCCGATCATATCCGTGGCAACAAGTTCAAGCACTTTCCTGAAAAAATCCAAAAAGGCATTTTGTTGCATCGTGAAATTGACACTTTTACGGATTCCCATCCCATTGCGAAACAAAGCAGTAAAAGATTGCACAAAAATTACAGTCATTATAGTCGGGTAATCGTGGACATATTCTATGACCATTTTTTAGCCAAAAACTGGAGTAACTACTCGAAAGTTCCATTGAGGGATTATGTTGAAAACTTCTATGACCTTTTGGAAGACAACTACGACATCCTTCCGCTTGGCACGCAACGCATGATGCCGTACATGATTGCCGATAATTGGTTGTTGAATTATGCCAACCTACCCGGTATCTCAAGAGTGCTCAATGGAATGAATCGTAGGACTCAAAACAGATCCAAGATGAATTTTGCCATTCTGGATTTGGAACAAAATTACGATGCCTTTGAAAATGAATTCACTGATTTTTTTGAAGAATTAGTTACCTTTTCGGGCCAAAAATTAAAATCTTTATGCGAAGAATAATTTTTCTCACCCCTTTAATTCTCTTTCTACATTGTAAAAAACAACCCGCGGCGCCTACAGGCTTGGTCACCGAGAAAGCTATGGTAGTTTCTGCAAGGGAAGAAGCATCACGAATAGGATCACAAATCATGCAGAACGGTGGCAATGCCTTTGACGCAATGGTGGCCACCGAGCTGGCTTTGGCCGTAGCCTATCCGTTTGCTGGTAATTTAGGCGGTGGTGGTTTTATGGTCTACCGTAAAGAAAATGGAGATATTGGAGGAATAGACTATCGCGAAAAAGCTCCGCTGTCCGCCCATAAAGACATGTATCTGGATTCCTTAGGCAATGTAATCCCCGATATGAGTACAGTTGGTGCAACAGCCGTGGGAGTTCCAGGAACGGTTGCTGGCGTTATGGAGGTTCACAAAAAAATGGGCTCTTTACCCATTTCAGAAATCATGAAACCCGTTATAGCCCTTGCTAAAAAGGGAGTAATAGTAACCGAGAAGCAAGCAAAGCGGTTAGAAAGTTATCACGAACGAATCGTTCAGGTCAATGGTGACAGCACTAAGTTTGCACATCACTTTCAAGCAGGCGATACCATCAAATACCCAAAACTGGCCAACACTCTTCAAAAAATTCTTGATGAAGGGAAAAATGGTTTTTACAAAGGTGAAGTTGCAGAAAAATTAGCCGCATTCATTCAAGAAAAGGGCGGTTTTGTAACAGTTGAGGATTTAGAGAAGTATGAAGCCAAATGGAGGCAGCCCATAGTTTTCAAATATAAGGACCTTCGCATTATTTCCATGAGCCCGCCCAGCAGTGGCGGGGTTACCATCAATCAGATTTTTAAAATGATAGAATCGCATGACATTGCAAAATATGGTCATAATTCGGTTAAAGCCATCCAGTTATTTACAGAAGCCGCAAGAAGGGCTTATGCAGATAGAAATTACTTTTTGGGCGATCCTGATTTTGTAGATATTCCTTTAGATGTACTTCTTAGTGGTTCCTATCTCACTCAAAGAATGGAAACATTCTCTTTTGAAAAACCTACCCCGTCCTCGGAAGTATCCCACGGCACAGTTGAAATCATTGAAAGTGACGAAACCACACACTATTCCATAGTTGACACCCACGGAAATGCTGTGTCTGCTACTACTACGTTAAACGGGGGCTACGGTTCAAAGCTGTATTGCGATGAACTCGGTTTCTTTCTTAACAATGAGATGGATGATTTTAGCGCAAAACCCGGGGTTCCAAATATGTTTGGATTGATCGGGGCAGAAGCCAATAACATTGCTCCGGAAAAGCGAATGTTGAGCAGTATGACTCCTACGATTGTTGAGAAAGATGGTAAGTTGTATATGGTTGTGGGTACTCCGGGAGGGTCCACCATCATTACAGCGGTTGCACAGACCATACTCAATGTTTACGAATTTGACCTAAGCATGCAAGATGCTGTAAATGCACCTAGATTTCATCATCAATGGCTTCCAGACCTTATTTCTTTTGAGGAAGAAGGATTTTCACAGGAAACAAAATCCCAATTGAAAAATATTGGATATGAAATCCATGAAGGCAGAAATCGAATTATTGGTAAAGTAGATGCCATTCGGGTCTTACCAGACGGAAAACTAGAAGGAGGAGCTGATAAACGTGGAGATGATACTGCAGTTGGATTTTAAAGCTTCAAACGATGTATGATGTTGTAATACTCACAGATCACCGATACATAAATCCTAGGAACACCAATCAGTATATCCAAAATGTTCTTGAAGAAGATAGATTGGTGTTGGAAGCTTTGAAAAAAGAAGGCTTATCTGTAATACGCAAAGCATGGGATGATGTTGAATTTGATTGGAGTTCCACCAAATACGCTCTTTTTAGAACAACTTGGGATTGTTTTGAGCGTTTTGATGAATTTTTGGACTGGTTCAAACAAACGGGCAACATGACCGAATTTATCAATTCATATCGCCTGATTTTATGGAATATTGACAAGCATTACCTTCGAGATTTGGAAAACAATGGGGTAAATATTCCAAAAACCTTTTATGCTGAACCTAAATCTTCTCTTAGCCTAAAGGAAACCATCGAAAAAGCAAGACAAAAGTTAAAGTTCAATTCCGATGACTTGGTCTTGAAGCCCTGTGTCGCAGGAGGTGCTAGGCACACCTATAAGTTTCATACCTCGGAGTGGAAAAAATATGATGCTATCTTCCAAGAACTTACTGCCAATGAAACCATGATGCTTCAAGAGTTCCAAAAAAATATTGTAGATAAAGGCGAGATCTCCATGATATTGTTCAACGGCACTTTTTCACATTCTGTATTAAAGGTTGCCAAATCGGGAGATTTTAGGGTTCAAGATGATTTTGGTGGAAGCGTCCATGAGCATAAGGCCTCAAAGGAAGAAATTGACTTTGCAAAACATGTTGTTGCCGCAAGTCCGGAAATGCCTTTGTACGCGCGAGTCGACATTTTTAGGGACAATAATGGGCATTTGGTTTTGGCCGAACTTGAAATCTTTGAACCAGAACTCTGGTTCAGACTACATCATAAAGCGGCTTCAATATTGGCTAAAAGCATCAAGCAAAATTACTTTAGCTAATCTCTTCGTTATAAATCCTCAACAATTCAATTTACCAATATTTCAAGGAAAATTTTTAAGGCTTCGTTGTCCGTATTCCTATTCCAAACCGCAAAGAGCTCCGTTTTAAAAGGCTCATCGGTTAGTTCTATAAATTTTACTTTGCATTTTGTAGCTAAGGTCAATGATTTAGGTACAATGGATATTCCCAAACCACTTTCCACCAACTTAAAAATGGTTGGTCCATGAATCGATTGATGTGTAATCTTGGGCATAAATCCATTACTCGAGCAAAGACCAATGATTTGTTGATAGTACATTTGACTCTGCTGATTAGGAAACAGAATAAAGGATTCTTTCGAAAACTGTTTCAGGCTTTCAAATCCCTTCTTCAAAACTGGGTGATTTTCCGGTAAAACCAAACATAGATTCTCTTTTGAAACTGATCTAAAATCCATGGTTTCGGACACCTGATTTGAACGCATCAACCCAATATCGAGTTGGTGGTTTTCCAATAGTTCCAATTGGGTTTGGTTGCTCCCCTCTTGTAGCACAAATTTGACCTTGGGATAAGATTTACCCAACTGTTTGATCTTATCTGGTAAAAAGTCTTGCATTGCAGAACCCACAAAACCAATTTTAATTATTCCTTGGTAGCCCTCCATAGCATGACTCCAACATTCCATAGAACTTTCCATCTGTCCCAAGATTGTTTTTGCCTCCTTTTTGAATAATTTACCAGCATAGCTTAATTCTACCTTTCGATTGTGTCTCTTAAAAAGCGGCTGTTTAACAATGACCTCAAGACGCTGTATTTGCTGACTAAGTGCGGATTGCGAAATCAATAATCTTTCAGCAGCCTTACCGTAATGAAGGGTTTCGGTCAAAACCAAAAAGTATTGCAGATGTCGTATTTCCAATTGATTATTTAAATTAATCATTTTATATAAAATAATAATTAAAAACGATTAAATGTATGGTTAATTTTGTAATTCAATTTGAATTTTAAAAAACAAAGCCATGAAATTCACCAACAATACTCCATTAGAAATCGTTTTGAAGGCAATTTTTGATCCTTATAAAGCTAGTGTTGCGGATGTAGAAGTGATAAGTCAAGCCATGATGGAAAAAGAAATGATTAGCAGTGAGGAAGACATTGTAAATGATCATATAGCTTTTCGGACATTAGGAGTGCCCAATTTGGGAATTGCCTCGCTGGAAAAGATATTCTTGGCTCTTGGTTATCAAAAAAAGGAAGCCTACTACTTCGCCGAAAAAAAATTGGATGCCTATTGGTATGCTCCTCCCGGCCCTAAGTATCCCAGAATTTTTATCAGTGAACTTAGGGTGCACGAACTTTCTTTAAAATCCCAGGGTATAATCAAAAGGTACACAAGTGAAATAACAGAAGATCCCGTTGACCGTTTGAATCTTGATAATCCGAAAGAAGTTGGTGAGTTCTTTTATCGACCATTATGGCAGGTGCCAACCTTGGATGAGTTTTTGGAGTTGTCCAAAGAAAGCGAATATGCTGCATGGGTGATTTATAATCGATATTATCTAAACCATTATACTATTAGTGTTCATGAACTTCCTGAGCCTTACAACAGACTTGAAACATTTAATACATTCCTCGAAGAAACCGGAATTGTTTTAAACACCGCTGGTGGGAAGCTCAAAAAAAGTAAAGATGGTCTTTTAAAACAAAGTAGTTCTGTAGCCAAAATGGTAAATGCCACATTTGCCAATGGTGAACAAATGAAAATTGCGGGAAGCTATGTTGAATTTGCAGAACGTCTCCCTCTTCCTGAATTTGAAGACATGGAAAAAAATCTCTTAAGGCGGGAACACCTTCGTGAAGGTTTTGAAGCGGGCAATGCAGACAAAATTTTTGAAAGCACGTATAATGACCAAGTCCAAAAACTGGCTAAGACTCATTCTTGACCTGCCCCACCTGTCTTTTTAGTTCTTCCATGGATTGCTGAAGCTGTCTTAACAATCCTGTCTCGGTTGTGGCATCCACGTTGAATGTAAGCTTGCTGCTCACTTCCCATATTTCCTGAATCTGAAAGGGTTTTATTTCATACGGGGGATAGGTTTCATTCAAGGAAACCAAGGTTACATTGTTTGAATTCGGTCGCTTCTCAATTTTTTTGACCATGACCGAATCTTGTAGAACCACCACATACATTTTGTTCAAACTTACGTGGTCAATATGTTCAACGGCCTTTGCCAAAACCCATTCCCCTGGCCTAAGATTAGGTAACATACTATCTCCTTCTACCTGAAAACCTCGGTATGTTGCATTACGAAATTCAGGAATGGGCAAATCGAACGCTGGCAATTGCCTGTACCAACTTGTATCTTGTATATTCTGGGGGTATCCTGCCGCAGCCTTGGCATTTACCAGCACCATATTATCTTGGTCAGCACTATCAACAGTGACAACTTTTGGGATAACACTTGTCTGCGAGGTTTCTAAATGTTTTTGGTCACTTTCACCAAAAAGCCAAAGTGGGTTGATTTTGAACTGCCTCAACAATTCAGCCACTACCCTACCCGATAACTTGGTTCTCCCACGTTCAATGTCAGCAGTTGTATTGGAAACGCCTAGTAATTTGGCAAACTCCGCTTGAGTGTATCCGAGTTCCCTTCTTATTTCGGTAAATCGTTTTAGGGTTAGTTCATTTTCCATAATTGTATTTATAAGCTGTTTAAACGTGCTGAATTTGATTTTTAATTCAGTAGGTAAACGGGACTTTACGTTATCAAATATAGATAAAATGGATTATTTCCAAAAAATATTTTGGATTATTTCCATAATTAGGATTATTTCCATAATTTTGGATTATTTACAAAACAATGGGTTATGAAAAATTCAACCACCTTAATTTACGACGGCACTTTCAACGGATTCTTAACTGCAATCTATGTGGCTTTCGATGAAAAAGTAAATGTAAGTGACATCCAAAGAAATAGCGAACATCAAAATGAACTCTTTTCCGAGGTCAAGACTATTTTTACCAATGTTGAAAAAGCAAAACGGGTCTGGAATGGAATACGAAACAAGAACCACATTGCCATTACCAACATTTATTTTGCCTATTTAAGTGAGGTTGAAGGTATTGAACTTGCCCTGTATTCCTATATCCAAAAGCTATTGGAAGCTAAAACCGGAAAATCTTTGAATTATTCAGATGGAATTGTTCAAAGGATAAATCAACTTTCCGCATCTGTTAGGAAAGAAAAACAACATATTGAAAAACGACTTGGTTTTCAGCTCACAAAAGACAATGTTTTTTTTGCAGGCATTGAGCCAGGTTTTGATATACTGCCCTTGATTTCAAAATATTTCAGAACCGCTAGACCCAATCAGGAATGGTTGATTTATGACATGAAACGAAACTACGGTATCTTTTATAACCAAAATCATGTTGAACTTGTATCCCTGAGCTTAAAGAACATACAGTTTGAAAAAAATCATAAAAGTGATGCCTTTCTCAATCACGAATATGATTATCCAACCCTCTGGAATGAATTTGTTAAGACAGCTAAAATCAAATCATTGATTAATAAAAAATTGCATCAAAAACGTGTTCAAAAACGAAATACAAAGTATTTTATTTCCGAAAAAGAGGCCGTATAGCGGGAACGATTTATTTGCTTCGCTCCCCCACCAGCTGATCACTTTTGTTTTTAAAAAGAACATTGAACGAGGTCAAACTACCATATATTCGGGTGATATATTGCTGCAAATCAACCTTCTCTTGATCATCTAAGTTTTTACTGCTGTTTATCTTTTGCTCCATTACCCTGATACGGTCACGAACCATGACAATTTTATGAAAGAAAGTATCAATGGGCATTTCTTTGGCTGCCAATCCACCCGAAGGTTCCAAAATCAATTTTCCACCCTTCCATTTATCTGCTAGGGCAACCTTTTCGTGTGTATCGCTCCATTTTTCGAGAATTTTGACCAGAGAACGTTCCACATCAAAAAAACTCACTGTGTCCACTTCATCCTCAACGCTTTCTATGATTTCAAAATCCGAATCCAAATCAATCGTTTCCAATCCATTATCCAAAAAAGTCACCCAATAATGTTTGGACGACACATTGGTTACCACACCCTTTCCGTATTCAGAGTGATCAATTCGTGACCCTATTCCAAGTAATTTCATTATGCTCAATTTTATTTTTTCAATATCAAAATTTTCAATAAATCAGAATGCCACACTTCAACCATCCCTTGATAAATTCATGATGACATTGTTCCGTGTGACATTACCCTTCTGGGCAACCAAAAATAAGCTAACAATTAACAAAAACGAAACTGGAAGCAGCTTCTTTTTTAAGGCTCAAATCGCTATTTTTGAAGTTTTGCAATATTTTTCATGATTGATTACGAAGAACATATTGAGGTTAAGGGTGCAAGGGTCCACAATCTTAAAAATATTGATGTTACCATTCCAAGGGAAAAGCTTGTGGTAATCACTGGGCTTTCAGGTAGTGGAAAGTCTTCTTTGGCTTTTGATACCATCTACGCCGAAGGACAACGGCGTTATATTGAAACTTTTTCGGCCTATGCGCGTCAATTCCTAGGTGGTTTGGAACGACCAGATGTAGACAAAATTGACGGTCTTTCCCCCGTAATCGCTATAGAGCAAAAAACTACGTCAAAATCTCCACGTTCCACCGTAGGTACAATTACAGAGGTGTACGATTTTCTAAGATTGCTTTTCGCCCGTGCCGGCGATGCCTACAGCTATAATACGGGAGAGAAAATGGTTAGCTACAGCGATGAGCAGATCAAGAATTTGATTATTGAATCGTACCGGGAAAAAAAGATAAACATCTTGGCACCTGTTGTCAAATCCCGTAAAGGACATTATCGAGAACTTTTTGAGCAGATTGCAAAGCAAGGTTTTGTGAAAGTGCGTGTCGATGGTGAGATTTTGGATATTGTTCGGGGAATGAAGGTTGATCGTTATAAAACCCACGATATAGAAATTGTAATTGACCGGCTCAAAGTTGTGGAGAACGAGGATTTTCACAAAAGATTGAACGAAACCATCAATACTGCAATGTACAGTGGCGACAATGTGCTTATGGTTTTGGAGGAAGGTGAGGCCGAACCACGATATTTCAGTCGTGATTTAATGTGTCCTTCTACCGGCATTTCATATCCTACACCCGAGCCAAACACATTCTCTTTTAATTCCCCAAAAGGCATGTGCCCCGTTTGTAATGGTTTAGGACACGTTTATGAAGTAAATGAACATAAAATATTTCCTGATAAAAAGCTTTCGATAAAAGCGGGCGGTATCGCCCCTCTTGGGGAATACAAAAAATCTTGGGCCTTTAAACAGCTTGAAACCATAGCGCAACGTTATGATTTTGATCTTTCTGACCCTATCAACAAAATTCCACAAGAAGCTATTTCTGTTATCCTTAATGGTGGAAACGATAGCTTTGAGGTAGACTCCAAGACTCTTGGTGTAAAAAGGCAGTATAAAATTGATTATGAAGGTATTTCCAATTTTATCAAAAACCAGTTTGAAGAATCCAACTCAACTTCAATAAAGCGATGGGCCAAAGACTTTATGGACAAAACAGCGTGTCCAAGTTGTGAAGGAGCTCGCTTAAGGAAAGAATCCCTATATTTTAAAATAGGAGAAAAAAACATCGCCGAACTCGCCCATTTGGATGTCGCGGAATTGGCTGATTTTTTTGAAAAGTTAGAAAACAAGCTTGAAGGCAATCAAAAGAAAATAGCGGAAGAAATCATTAAGGAAATCAAGACCCGAATCCAATTTCTTTTGAATGTCGGCCTAGATTACCTATCACTTAATAGAAGTTCCAAATCACTTTCTGGAGGTGAGGCACAACGCATCCGTCTGGCCACCCAAATCGGCTCGCAGCTGGTAGGTGTACTATACATTTTAGATGAACCTAGCATAGGTTTACACCAAAGGGACAACGAACGTTTGATCAATTCGTTAGAATCCCTCCGTGACATTGGCAACTCGGTAATTGTAGTTGAACATGATAGGGACATGATAGAACACGCTGACCATGTTATTGACATTGGCCCTAAGGCTGGTAGACATGGCGGAAGAATTATATCCGAAGGAACACCTAAAGATCTCAAAAACTACAATACGCTTACTGCCCAGTATATTACTGGCACTCTCGATATTCCAGTTCCAACCAATCGCAGAAAAGGAACGGGAAAAAAGATAGTGCTTTCCGGTTGCACGGGAAACAATCTAAAGAATGTCAGCGCTGAATTTCCGTTGGGTAAACTAATCGGTGTTACCGGTGTCTCAGGAAGTGGAAAGTCCACATTGATCAATGAAACCCTCTACCCTATCATGAACGCCCATTATTTTAATGGTGTCAAAAAACCCATGCCGTACAAAAAAATAACAGGTTTGGAGCATATTGACAAAGTCATTGACATTAATCAATCACCTATTGGACGAACACCAAGGTCTAATCCTGCTACATATACTGGGGTTTTCAGCGAAATTAGGGCTTTGTTTTCGAAAACCACCGAAGCTACCATTAGAGGCTATAAACCTGGCAGGTTTAGCTTCAATGTTGCGGGAGGAAGATGCGAGACTTGTCAGGGAGGAGGATTGAAAGTTATAGAAATGAATTTTTTGCCAGATGTTTATGTGGAATGTGAAACTTGCAATGGCAAACGTTTTAATAGAGAAACCTTAGAAATCAGATATAAGGGCAAGTCCATAGCCGATGTCCTTGAAATGACCATAAATGAAGCCGTTGAATTTTTCGAAAATATTCCTAAAATCCACAGAAAACTTAAAACCATCAAAGATGTGGGTCTGGGTTATATTTCTTTAGGCCAGCAATCTACCACTCTTTCAGGTGGCGAGGCGCAGCGGGTAAAATTGGCCACGGAACTTTCGAAAAGGGACACTGGAAATACATTTTATATATTGGATGAGCCCACTACAGGGCTTCATTTTGAGGATATTAGAGTGTTGATGGAAGTTTTGAACCAATTGGTAGACAAAGGAAATACCATTTTGGTCATTGAACATAATATGGATGTTGTAAAAATGATGGACCATATTATAGATATCGGTTATGAAGGTGGCAGAGGTGGTGGAATGATTGTTGCCAAGGGCACACCTGAAGAAGTGGCAAAAGACAATAAAAGCTATACAGCTAAGTTTTTGAAAAAAGAGCTGGAACAAACAAAACAGAAAATTGCTCCAGCAGTATGATAAATGCAGTAACATGAGAAAAGAACAACATCATAAAGGGTGGAACGAGATAAAAACCAATGATTCATGGGCCATATTCAAAATTATGGGGGAATTTGTCAATGGGTTTGAGAAAATGAGCGCCATTGGCCCCTGTGTTTCTATTTTTGGGTCAGCACGTACCAAACCTGGGGAGCCCTATTACGAACTTTCGGTCAAAGTGGCCGAAAGCGTGGCCGAAGCAGGATATGGAATCATCACGGGAGGAGGCCCTGGAATCATGGAAGCTGGTAATAAAGGGGCAAATTTGGCCGGAGGGACGTCGGTAGGACTAAATATAGACCTCCCTTTTGAACAACATGACAATCCATATATTGATCCTGATAAAAGCTTGGATTTTGATTATTTCTTTGTCCGAAAAGTAATGTTTGTGAAATATTCGCAAGGATTCGTTGTAATGCCCGGTGGGTTTGGCACTCTTGATGAACTGTTTGAAGCCATTACCTTGATCCAAACCAATAAGATTCATAAATTCCCAATCGTTTTAGTGGGAACCGAGTTCTGGGGAGGGCTTTTTGAATGGATAAAAAGTACGATGCTAGAAGCAGGTAATATAAGTCCTACAGATTTGGATCTTATCAAAATCGTTGATACTGAGGACGAAGTAGTTCAAATTATAGATGCCTTTTACAAAGGACGGAATCTTAGTCCTAACTTTTAAGCAACAATTTTCCTTTGGACAAAGGCTCACCCTCACATATCATCATAGCTGTTTTTTGCTACTTGTACTGCCTTTCTTCCGTAGGGCAGCATCAAAATGAGATAACTGCTACACTTGACGGTATTAGCAAGGAAATTCATATTACCCAAAAATTCACCTACGTAAATAGTTCAAATAGTGGCCTTTCCGTAATATATTTCAACGATTGGACCCACGCTTATGCCAACAAGAACACAGCTATGGCCAAGCGTTTCGGTGAAGAATTCAAACGTAGTCTCCATCTTGCAAAAGACAAAGAAAGAGGGTTCACAAACATTATGAGCGTTGTGGACGAAGAGTACACTGGATTGCAATGGAAATATGAAGGCAACAAAGATATTGTTCGTGTAAAACTCAACAAAACTTTAAAGCCTAAAGAGTCGGTAAAACTCTTTTTGACCTATACTGTAAAATTGCCCCACGAAAAATTTACCGCATACGGTTATAACCCTAGAGGCGGATATTATCTACAAAATTGGTATTTGACCCCAGCAATTTATAATCAAGGTTGGAAGCTGTATAATAATATGAATCTTGATGACTTGTATACGGATATAGCTGACACAACCATAGATTTTAAGTATCCGAAAGGTCTTTTTCTAGCTACAAATTTTGATGAACGAGGAAGTACCTCTTTTCCAGGGGGACAGTATGCGAAACTTCAAGGTGTTGGACGCAAAAATTGTGAGATCATTTTAAGTCCTAGTGATCTTTTTACAAAGCATGTTACTGAATCAATGACCGTCGTCACTGATTTAGATTCCAACAAGTATGATAATAACTCTCAAGGTATTTCTATTAATAGGGTCGCCAATTTTCTAAATGAAAACCTTGGAAGTTTTCCATATGCCAACTTATTGGTGAGTGAAATCGACTATTCAAAATCCCCGCTATATGGTGTAAATCAACTTCCTTCATTTATAAGACCTTACGAAGCCCAGTTTCAATTTGAAATGAAGTTTCTAAAAACAGCTCTACATAGCTTTTTAAGTGAAACCCTGCTCTTAGATCCAAGAAAAGAACGCTGGGTAAGCGATGCCATAGCCAATTACCTTATGATAAAATTTGTGGAAGAGTACTACCCACAACAAAAGTTGGTTGGTAAGCTTTCTAGAATATGGGGATTCAGAGGGTTTCATTTGGCCCAAATGGACTTCAACGAACAGTATGCTTTAATGAGCATGTTTTCTGCCCGAAAAAATACCGATCAAGCGCTCACCACTCCTAATGATTCACTTATCTGGTTCAACCAAAAAATAGCAAATGGTTATAAAGCTGGTTTGGGAATGGCCTATTTATCAGAATATTTGGGTCAAAAGAAAATTGATAGCAGTATTACATCCTTTTATAAAGAACATAACCTAGATCCAAATGTGAAGGCAGCCGATTTCAGAAAGGCGATAGAACGATTTTCGGACAAGGATATTGATTGGTTTTTTGAAGAATATGTTTCTACCCGAAAAAAAATCGATTACAAAATCAAAAATGTTAAAAAAACCGAAGATTCCATAACCTTTACACTTAAAAACAAGAGGAAAACAAAAGTTCCTATTTCAGTTTTTGGACTAAAAAAGGATTCAGTGGTTTCCAAAGATTGGTTTACGGGTATAGATACCTCAAAGGTTTTTACCATTCCTAGAAATGGAGCTGACCGTCTTGTGCTCAACTATGATCAAAAAATTCCAGAGTTCAATCAGCGAGACAACTGGAAAACGCTCAACGGTTTCTTTTCAAGTAATAAAAAGTTGAAGTTCCAATTTTTCAAGGACACGGAAGATCCCTATTACAATCAAGTTTTTTATGTGCCCATTGCCAACTTCAATGTATATGACGGGATTACTCCGGGGCTTAGAATATACAATAAAACCTTTTTGGAAAGACCATTCCAATATGATCTTGCCCCTACTTATTCTTTCTTGGAAAAAACCCTGGTTGGAAAGGCCAGTCTAAGGTATCGGAAATACCATGGTAAAAGTGGATTATATGTTTCCAACTATTCATTTTCTGGGTCCACTTCCCATTTTCAGGTCAACTCGCGTTTTACCACCCTTACCCCTGCCGTAAGTTTTGGCTGGCGACCAGATAATCTACTGTCCAACCGAAGACAATCACTACTTTTCCGTTACAGAAACGTTTTTAGAAACATTGATGATGCCATAGCGGACCAAATTGATACCGATCCTGACTACAGTGTTTTCAATGTCAGGTTTAGAGATGTAGACAATAATATCCTCAATTATTCGTCATGGCTTTTGGATGCCCAACACTCCAGTCAATTCACCAAACTCGCATTTGAATTGGAGTACAGAAAACTGTTTCAAAGCAATAGACAGGTAAATGTGCGTTTTTATGCTGGTAAATTTTTGAGAAACAAAACGGATTCTGACTTTTTCAGTTTTGCTCTTGACCGCCCAACAGATTATCTGTTCGATTTAAACTATTTAGGACGGTCTGAGAATTCAGGAATTTACAGTCAACAAATCATTATTGCTGAAGGGGGATTCAAGTCTAAACTGAAAAACCCCTTTGCCAACGATTGGATAGCCACAACAAACGTAAGTACCAATATTTGGAAATGGATTGAAGCATATGGAGATATGGGCTACATAAAAAACAAAGGGGAAAATGCCCGATTTGTGTACGACTCCGGTATTCGCTTAAACTTAGTCACTGATTATTTCGAGCTTTACTTTCCGGTATATTCCAATCTGGGATGGGAAATTGCGGATAAAGATTATGGAGAACGTATCAGGTTTGTAGTGACCATTAGTCCTAAAACGCTAATAGGGCTATTTACACGAAAATGGTTTTAATTATCATATTCACAAAAAATACTTCGATAAAAACACAATGATTGAAAAATTTATTTTGAATCATTCATTTTATTGATATATTATCACATTATTAACACTCTACGTTATTGCCAATACGGATGTGTTTTAGTATTTTTGCAAAAAATCCTTCATAACCTATGAAACCCAACCCAAAGACAAGCAATGACATTTCCTTCGATGATTTTCAATTGCAAATTCTTGAGGATTATAAAGTTGCGGTCACCAGTCGGGAATGTAGCCTTTTGGGAAGACGGGAGGTACTTTCAGGAAAAGCTAAGTTTGGAATTTTTGGCGATGGCAAGGAATTACCCCAATTGGCCATGGCGCGGGCATTTCAGGATGGAGATTTTAGAAGTGGATACTACCGAGACCAGACATTTATGATGTCTTTGGGCTATTTAAACCCTAAAGAATTTTTCCACGGTCTTTATGCCACAACTGACCTTGAAAAAGAACCCATGAGTGCTGGGAGACAAATGGGAGGTCATTTTGTAACACATAGTTTGAATGAAGACGGTACTTGGAAAGATTTGACCAAACAAAAAAATAGCAGTGCCGACATATCATGCACGGCTGGGCAAATGCCTAGGCTTCTTGGTTTGGCACAAGCATCAAAAATATATCGTAGCTTAAAGGAAATAGACCAAACCAATTTTTCCAAAGACGGAAATGAAGTTGCTTGGGGCACTATCGGTAATGCAAGCACAAGTGAAGGGCATTTCTTTGAAACCATGAATGCCGCTGGTGTAATGCAGGTTCCAATGGTAATTTGCATATGGGATGATGATTATGGGATTTCTGTACCATCTGAATTCCATACCACAAAAGGGGACATTTCTGAAGCTTTGAAAGGACTGCAACGTGATGAAAACCATGAAGGTTTTGAAATCCTAAAGGTCAAAGGATGGGACTATACAGGGCTTATACACGCTTTTGAAAATGCCTCGGACGTGGCGAGGGAAAACCACATTCCTGTCCTGATTCATGTTACCGAGCTCACTCAACCTCAAGGACATTCTACATCCGGTTCACATGAGCGCTACAAATCCCAAGAACGATTGGAATGGGAACGCGAAAACGACTGCAACAAAAGGTTTCGAGAGTGGATTCTTGAAAATAACATTTCCACAGAAGAAGAACTTAAGAGCCTAGAAAGGGAAATAAAGCACAAAATCAGGGCTGCCAAGAAAGAAGCATGGTCAGAATTCCTAAAGCCCCATTTGGATGCAAAAAGACAACTAGTTAAGCTTTTGGGCAATGTTGCAAACCAAAGTCTAAACCGTAATTTTATCACAAAAGTAAAAAACGACCTTATTGCGATTGAAGAGCCGTTAAAAAAAGATTTAGCCTCTATGTCCAGAAAGGCATTACGTTATCTTTTGGGTGAATCATCAAAGGAAAAACTTGCGCTTCAACAATGGATAGACAATTTCTTAAGCAGCGTTCAGCCCAAATACAGCTCACATCTTTACAATGAGCTTGAAGATAAGGCTACCAACGTCAAGCTTCTTGCGCCTCAATATCCAGATGAGGATGAAATGGTGGATGGCAGAATCATTATTAGAGATAATTTTGATGCCCTATTCGAAAAATATCCGGAAGCACTAGTATTCGGCGAAGATACAGGCAGTATTGGAGATGTTAACCAAGGGCTTGAGGGCCTTCAAAAAAAATATGGTGAACTGCGCATTGCAGACACAGGTATTAGAGAAACAACAATTATTGGACAAGGTATTGGCCTTGCACTAAGAGGATTAAGGCCCATCGCAGAAATACAGTATTTAGATTACATTCTCTATGGAATCCAGACTTTAAGTGATGATTTGGCCTCATTACTATATCGTACCGTAGGCAAACAAAAGGCACCGCTTATTGTTAGAACCCGTGGTCACCGCTTAGAGGGCATTTGGCATTCTGGATCTCCAATGGGAGGACTCATTCATCTGCTTCGTGGAATGTACATACTTGTCCCACGAAATATGACCCAAGCAGCAGGTTTCTACAACACACTTATGAAAAGTGACGAACCAGCAATTATTATTGAGAGTCTGAATGGATATCGTTTAAAAGAAAAGAAACCTACCAATTTGGGTGAATTCTGCACACCAATTGGAAAGGTTGAGGTAATGAAAGAAGGCTCCGATATTACCTTGCTTTCATACGGTTCTACTTTGAGGATTGTAGAAAAAGTGGCTTCAGAACTCCAAGAAGTTGGAATTGACGTCGAAGTTATTGATGCGCAATCGCTATTACCTTTTGATTTAGATCACCAAGTGGTAGAGAGCCTTAAAAAAACAAATAGACTACTTATTATTGATGAAGATGTTCCTGGTGGATGCTCTGCCTATTTGATACAGGAAATACTGGAAAAGCAAGGAGGATATAAATATCTGGACAGCGCTCCGCAAACCCTGACCTCAAAGGAACATAGGCCGGCATACGCCTCCGATGGTGATTATTTCTCTAAACCCAACGCTGAGGATATCTTCGAAAAAGTTTACGAAATTATGAATGAGGTAAATCCAAGTGCCTACCCTAACCTAAGGTAAATTTTTAGTGAAATCTTTTCCTTACCCCTGCTTTTAATCGAATAGGGACTCTCAAATTCAGACTTTATTTATACATTCACGGGAAATTAAAAATCCCCCGTGATGAAAAACAATCTTTTGGTACATCTAGGTCTAGCACTTCTTCGTATAGTCCCATCCGCACTTTTAATGACCCATGGCTACCCTAAACTTCAAAAACTTATTAGTGGTGATACTGAGTTTTTAAATCCGATAGGCATCGGACAGGCTCCCTCGCTATTTTTAACCGTAGTGGGTGAATTCATATGTCCCCTACTAATAATTATTGGGTTTAAAACAAGGTGGGCGGCAATACCAGCTGCCATTACAATGTTTGTAGCCGCTTTTATTTTTCATGCTTCCGATTCTTTGGGAGACAAAGAACTTCCAATACTTTACTTTGTCGTTTTTGTAGTAATTTATTTGTTGGGACCTGGAAAATATAGTGTAGACAAAAAATAATTAGTCTACCTGAACAAGCAATTCTTTTAGCAAATCTGCCTGAGAAATACCATTGGCGTTTACACCTTTGCTTTTTAGGTCGAGTTGCCTTAATCCCGAAACAATTCCACTGACCTGTTTCATGGGATAGTTTTTCGCTGCAGTTGTGAACTCATTCACAAAATATGGGTTGATTCCCAATACTTTTGACACATTGTTCGGTGAATGATCTTTAAGACCATGATATTGTAAAAGTTGTGTAAAAAAAGTGCTCAACAAAGAAATGGTGACCACAAAAGGATTGTCTTTTGGATTCTGGGCGAAGTAATCTATTATACGGGTCACCTTTTGCATATTTTTCTCCCCAATAGCTTTTTTAAGCTCAAAATTGTTAAAGTCTTTGCTAATACCGATATGCTGTTCAATCAACTCTGGTGTAATCTCGGTTCCTTCCGGAATAATTAAGGTCAGCTTATCCAGTTCATTGTTGATTTTACTCAAGTCAGTACCTAAAAATTCTACCAACAATATACTGGCCTTAGGAGAGATTTTATATTTTTTCCCGCTTAATGTCCTTCTAATCCATTCAGAAACTTGATTTTCATATAACTTTTTACTTTCAAAAAGCTCTCCCTTTTTTTGAATGGCCTTATACAGTTTTTTTCGCTTGTCCAGCTTTTTGTATTTGTAACAAAGCACTAATATGGTTGATGGTTGCGGATTTTCAACATATGGCACCAAATTTTCAATAGTTCGGGATAGGTGTTGAGCCTCCTTTACAATAACCACCTGATGTTCTGCCATCATTGGAAATCTCTTGGCGTTCGAAACTACTTCATCTACACTGGTATCCTTTCCATACAATACCATTTGATTAAACCCTCTTTCTTCCTCAGCCAATACATGGTCAGCTACATACTGTGAAATTTTGTCAATATAATAAGGTTCATCCCCCATTAAAAAATAAACAGGTTTAGGCGTGCCCTGGTTTATATTTTCTACTATTTCTTTAATCCTGTCCATTCAGAAAAAATCATCAAATTTGTCCAATGCAGCCATTGAACTTTCCAAAGTATACGTTTAGAATCAAAAATAGCGAAAATAGCATCCATATTTTTGACATCGTACGCAAAAAATTTGTGTTGCTACAACCAGAAGAATGGGTTCGGCAACATGTGCTTCATTTTTTAATTTTTACAAAGAAGTATCCGCAAAGTCTTCTCAATGTAGAAAAACAATTGACTGTAAACAATTTAAAAAAACGATACGATATCGTAGTCTTTAAACCAAATGGTAGTATTGAGGTTTTAGTGGAATGCAAAGCTCCCGACATAAAGATTAATCAATCTACCTTTAATCAAATAGCTCAGTACAATTATACTTTAAAATCTAATCACCTCATGGTTACCAACGGAATGGAACACTATTACTGCAAAATGGATTTTAAACGTGAAAAATATGTGTTTTTGAAGGAAATTCCTGATTTTAGCCGTTAATTTGCTGCCGTTTTGAACGTTGCCATCGTCATATTAAACTGGAACGGCAGGAACTTGCTAGAAAGATTCCTTCCATCTGTTATTGCCAATTCTGAAGGAGCGAATGTTTACGTTGTGGACAATGCCAGTACAGATGATTCTATTTCATTTTTGAAGAATAATTATCCTAATGTAGGCGTCGTTAAGAATTCTTCCAACGGTGGTTTTGCAAAGGGATATAACGACGGTTTAAAAAGCATAGACGCCGATATTTTCTGTTTATTGAATTCAGATGTGGAAGTTACCTCTAATTGGCTTACCCCTGTTTTGGAGACTTTTAATAACATTCCCGAAGTAGCCATTCTTCAACCTAAGATTCTTGACTTGAATCGAAAAGAATACTTTGAATATGCTGGCGCGGCAGGCGGTTTTATTGATATGCTCGGATATCCCTTTTGTAGAGGGCGTATTTTTCAGGCTTTGGAAAAGGATCAAGGGCAATATAATGACATCAAGGAAGTGTTTTGGGCAACAGGAGCCTGTATGTTTATTAAAAGTGAGGTATTCAAAGCCCTAAATGGTTTTGATGAGGATTATTTTGCGCATCAAGAAGAAATCGATTTGTGCTGGAGAGCTAAAAATTTGGGTCATAAGGTCTTTTATGTTGGCGAAACCCATGTATTTCATTTAGGAGGGTCGACCTTAAAAAACATGGACCCAAAAAAAACCTTTCTCAATTTTCGAAACTCCCTTTATTCAATCACCAAGAATCTTCCTAGTAAAAGAGCGTTTACCATCATACTTTTACGATTGCTATTGGATGGTATTGCAGGCCTTCGTTTTATTTTTCAATTAAAATTCACCCATTGCTTTGCAATTCTAAGGGCACATCTAAGTTTTTATGCTAATTTTAGAAAAATTTACGGAAAAAGGGAAAAAGCTAATTTTTTGCAAAAATACTATTCCACAAGATCCATTGTCTGGTCACATTTCGTAAATCAAGTAAAGAGTTTTAACATTTTAGTAAAAGATTAACTAAGCCAGGCCCTGCAAGCATTGCATTTTATATAATTTTGGTCTCTGTTTTTCAAAGCTGAAATAAACCACAAACACATTTATAATTTATATTCTCAATTATGAAAAAAATTCTCCTCGGAACACTATCCATGGTAGTGCTACTATCTTCTTGCGTATCGCAGAAGAAATATGCTGATCTAGAAGCCAAACAAAAAGAAACACAAGATCTTTTAAATTCTGCAACCGTTAAATTGAACGATTGCTTAGAAGAAAGTGCCACAACCACATCAAGACTGAAAACCCTTGAAGATCAAAACGCATTCTTAAAAGCGAACAATCAAGAGTTGATCAACAATATGGGCAACTTGACCACCTTGACCACCAAGGGTGCGGAGAATCTTGAGAAGTCTTTGGAAAGCTTACGCGAAAAAGACCTTACCATCAGAAAACTACAAGATGCCGTTACAAGAAGAGATTCTGTAAACCTTGCTTTGGTACAAAGTCTAAAGGGGGTTCTTGGGAACTTGGATGATGAAGATATCGAGGTAAGTGTAGAAAAAGGTGTTGTGTATGTATCTATTTCGGATAAGCTTTTGTTTAGAAGTGGAAGCTACAACATTACAAGTGCTGCACGAAATGTATTGGGTAAAGTAGCCAAAGTGGTCAACAACAAACCTGATTTCGAATTTTTGGTAGAAGGACACACCGATAACCTTCCTTATAAAGGAAGTGGAGGGCTTGTTGACAACTGGGATTTGAGTGCAAAACGTGCTACATCTATAGTTAGAACTTTACAAAACGACTTTAATGTAGATCCAAAGCGTATGACCGCTGCCGGAAGAAGCTATTATATCCCTGTTGCATCTAATGATGATGCTGCCGGAAGGGCCAAAAACAGAAGAACCCGCATTGTGGTGTTACCTAAAATCGATCAATTCTACAGTATGATTGAAGAAGGTATGAAAGACCCTGCTATTGGAGGCTCTGGAAATTAATTGAAGGAAAACCAAGATATGTAAAGCGGCCTATTCGGCCGCTTTTTTTATTTTATAATATATCCAACTCTCCCTTACCCTCCCTTACCACTTCAGGATAGCCAGTGGACAAATCAATAACCGTAGATGCCACGTTTCCTCCATACCCACCGTCAATAACCACATCCACTAGACTTTGCCACTTCTCATAAATGAGTTCTGGGTCGGTTGTGTATTCTAAAATATCATCTTCATCATAAATAGAAGTAGAGACAATGGGGTTCCCCAATTCTGCAATCAATGCTTTGGTGATAGAATTATCGGGAACACGAATACCCACGGTCTTTTTTTTCTTAAAATCCTTTGGGAGATTATTATTTCCTGGGAGTATAAACGTATAAGGTCCTGGCAAAGCTCTCTTCAATATTTTGAAGGTAGCCGTATCGATTTGTCGTACAAAGTCAGAAAGGTTGCTCAAATCTGCACAAACAAAAGACCAATTTGCTTTTTCCAGTTTTATGCCCTTGATTCTAGCAATGCGATGCAAAGCTTTGGAATTTGTGATATCGCAACCCAAACTATAAACAGTATCAGTCGGGTAAATCGCCAATCCTCCTCTTCGGAGTATCTCTCCAATTTTCTCTACTTGTTTCGGATTAGGGTTTTCCTCAAATAGTTTTATAAATTCTGCCATGCCCAAAATTGAATGTTACAAAGCAATGATTTGCCATATTTCAAAATTACACGAAAATAATTTCGTCAACCCAAACCCGCCATTCGTCAATTAAAACTTATTATCCATAAATTGAAACAACCTTTTCTTGTTTTAGACATCCATCTTTACAATGAAAAAGAAAAACTATGGATGTTTTAACAAAATGGCTCTTACTTACTCTGTTTCCTGTTCTAATTTGTTGCAATAACAAAAATGATTCACACAGTACAAAACAAGTTCAATCTGGTAAAGCTTTTGTGGATTCGTTAAATAAATCGATGGAAGAACTATCTTCTTTGCATTCCAGAGGCTCAGAAGATTCTATAGCCCAGTTAAATGAAACTATTAGGGTTTTTATTGAAAAAGTGAACTCCCCAAAGTTACTCCAGGAAATCGACAGGTCATATAAATCAAAAAAACAACACTTCTCTTTTACCATGTCCAATGATGGAAAACTTGCTGTTTTCACTTGGAATACGTATAGCAATTCATCCGCATCAGGTCATAGGAACATCGCCTTGTACTTAAAAAACCAAAAGGTGATACCGACTTCATTATACAATGGCTCCGTAATTTATGATCAGATATATACCGTACAATCCATCAAAGGAAATCTACCCATTTATATTCTTCACGGTCTCGAAAAGTCAAAAGAAGGTGAAAAATATGTCCGTTTGGATGCATATTCGATAAAAAATAATGGTATTGAACTGGAAAAAGTTTTTCCCGATAGAAGGGAATCGATTACTCTATTGTCCACCAATGTGAATTATCCTCTTAACTTGGCCGATTTTAAAATTGAACAAAAGGGAGAACAAATAAAAATACCTCAACTTAAAGATTCTACTGGAAGATATAGCCTCATCAAATTTGACGGAACAAGATATAGTCAAGCCAGCTTAGAAGGTGAGGACTTGATACGGTAGGTGATGGCATAACCAAATACAACTTCTAACCCCCAAGTAGATAATTCGAATTTAAACGGAGAAAGTATTCCCAAGGTATCTTAACCCTGAATTACCCTTCCAATACTTCTAACTTGGCAAATCTGAGAAGGAGTTTTTTAATATCTCCCCGATCAAATTGGATTTCAGCCTTTTTATCATTCCCTACTCCTTCGATTTTGAGTACTTTTCCCTTACCAAAACGGGTATGATTGACCAAAGCGCCTTCAACTAGATTGGCATCGATGGAATTTTTACCATTGTTGGGGGACGAAAGTTCAGGTTTGAGTTTTCTGAGCTTCCGCAATTGATTTTCGTTAGGCCTTTGTACACTGGGGGGCGTTCCGCTTTTTGGTTTGACCTGTCGCAACTTACTTTTATCAACTTCACCAAAAATATCGGCGTTAATCATAGATTTATACCGATAACCATCATTTACCGGAGTAAGATTTTCAACATATTGTTCATCTATCTCCTCCAAAAAACGGCTAGGTTCTGCATCGATAAGCTTTCCCCATCGATATCTATTCTGTGTGTAGGTCAAATAGGCTTGTTTTTCTGCCCTGGTCAAGGCAACATAAAACAATCTACGCTCCTCTTCGAGCTCGCTTCTGGTATTCATGCTCATGGCGGAGGGAAATAAATCCTCTTCCATACCAACAATATAGACATAGGGAAACTCCAATCCTTTTGCCAAATGAATTGTCATTAAGGCCACCCTATCGTCATCTCCAGTATCCTTGTCCATATCGGTAGCAAGGGCAACATCTTCAAGAAACTCGGTCAAACTTCCTGTGGCATCGGCCAACTCCTTTTGTCCTTCCACAAAATCCTTGATACCATTTAGAAGCTCTTCAATATTTTCCATTCGAGCTATTCCCTCAGGCGTGCCATCTTTTTTGAACTCCAAAAGCAAACCTGTTTTTTTGGAAACATGCTCGGCCAGGGTAAAAGCATCGGTGCCATCGTTCATGATCTGAAAACTCTTGACCATGGTCACAAAGTCTTCAAGCTTTCGTTTGGTTCCCGCATTGATTTTTAAATCGAGTTTATCCAAATGCTCTATGACCTCAAAAATGGAACGCCCGTAATGATTGGCGGCTACGGTAAGTTTATCAATCGTGGTCTGTCCAATTCCCCGAGCCGGAAAATTTATGATTCGCTTTAAAGCTTCTTCATCTTTTGGATTTATCACCATACGCAAATACGCCAACACATCCTTAATCTCTTTTCGTTGATAAAACGAAAGTCCTCCATAAATACGATAAGGGATATCGCGTTTCCGTAAAGCATCCTCAATTGCCCGGGATTGGGAATTGGTGCGGTACAAAACAGCAAATTCACCGTTCTGCATTTGCAGCTGCATCTTATTTTCGAAAATGGAACTTGCCACGTACCTGCCCTCTTCGGCATCGGTTATGCTTCTATGTACCTTAATCTTGTTTCCTGCATCATTAGATGTCCATACCACCTTTTCCAACTGGTCCTTGTTCTTCTCAATAATAGAATTGGCCGCATTGACAATATTTTTTGTGGAACGATAGTTTTGTTCCAATCGATATACCGCCACATCGTCATAATCACGTTGAAAGTTAAGGATGTTACTAATGTTTGCCCCTCTAAATGAATAGATGCTTTGGGCATCATCGCCTACCACGCAGATGTTTTGATAACGGTCGGATAATGCCTTTACTATCAAATATTGGGAATGATTGGTATCCTGGTACTCATCCACTAAAATATACCGAAACCTGTCTTGATACTTCATCAGCACCTCTGGAAAACGCGTCAACAATTCATTGGTTCGTAACAAAAGGTCGTCAAAATCCATGGCCCCCGCTTTAAAGCAACGGTCTACATAGTTTTGATAAATCTCTCCCAATCGCGGTCTCTTCGCCATAGCGTCCGCTTCAACAAGTTCTGGGTTTTGAAAATAGGCTTTGACCGTAATTAAACTGTTTTTATAAGAGGAAATTCTGTTTTGAATCTGTTTGTATTTGTAAATATCTTTGTCCAAACCCATTTCCTTGATGATTGAGGCAATCAACCGTTGGGAGTCTTGGGTGTCGTATATCGTGAAATTACTTGGGTAGCCCAATTTATCTCCATCATAGCGTAATAGCTTGGCAAAAACGGAGTGAAATGTACCCATCCAGAGATTTTTCGTCTCGGCATTTCCCGCTATATCCGCAATACGTTTCTTCATTTCTCTTGCCGCCTTGTTGGTAAAGGTCAATGCGAGAATGTTAAACGAATCTACCCCCTGCTCCATTAAATGGGCAATCCTATATGTTAGTACACGTGTTTTCCCAGAGCCCGCACCGGCTATGACCATCAATGGACCATCTTTATGCAGTACCGGGGCCCTTTGGGCATCATTCAATTCATCTAAAAAAGTGCTCAAACCTTCAGATATTTAAAAAGTAAACGTGAAATTAGCCAATAATGACTTCATGCTAAAATGATGCCACCAATACTTATAAACAGGAATCTTAATATTCAGCTGGATTTGAATATATTTAGGAAATCTAAAAAAATGGTAAAACCCCTTCTATTTTCATTTCTTACGATATTATTCATCTTTTTTCATTTTTCGGGAAATTCCCAAGTATCAAAATCAGGGCCAATCATAAATGATTTTGGAAAGGTGTACAAAATAGAAAACCCTGATTTTAAAATCCATGTGGACAAAGAATATAAAGCCGTTATAGATGTTACAGGAAAACCGGATTCCCATTCACAAAGAAATCCACTTATAGAAACTGCTGCTAGATTTTTAAATATGCATGCCCAAAGTGGTGTTCCCGCTGAAAAACTTAAGGTCGCTTTGGTAGTGCATGGTGCTGCTTCAAAAGATGTAATTTCCAATGAAGCATATCAAAAAAGGTATGGCAAAGACAATCCCAATACTAAATTGATAAAATCATTATTACAAACTGAAGTTCCTGTAATTATCTGTGGTCAATCTGTGACCTATCACAAAATCGAGAAGTCTGATTTAATAGACGGTGTTCAAATGGCCTTGTCTGCCATGACCGCGCTGGTTCATTTGCAAGGTGAAGGCTATCAACTTATAAAATTCTAAACTCAATAAATATGTACAAAACGCTAACATTTGCTTTACTGCTCCTAGGTTTTTCTACCTGGGCCCAAGACCATAACCTGAAAAAGGATTATTCCTCGGTAGAAAATAAAGTAATTGAATGGAGACGAGATATCCATCAGAACCCAGAGCTCAGCAATCGAGAATTTAAAACAGCTGAAAAAATCGCCAAACACTTAAAGTCTTTGGGAATAGAGGTTCAAACTGGCGTCGCACACACTGGTGTTGTTGGCTTACTAAAAGGAAATCAACCCGGAAAAGTAGTTGCTCTCAGAGCAGATATTGATGCACTTCCGGTTACAGAACGAAATGACCTTCCTTACAAATCAACGGTAAAATCTACTTTTTTAGGTGAAGAGGTCGGTGTAATGCATGCCTGCGGACATGATACCCATACCGCTATTTTAATGGGAGTGGCAGAAGTTCTCTCCAAAAACAAAGACAAGATAAAAGGAACTGTTAAGTTTATCTTTCAGCCAGCGGAAGAAGGTGCACCTCCGGGAGAAGAAGGTGGGGCATTGCTTATGGTTAAAGAAGGCGTTTTATCCAATCCTGATGTTGATGCCATTTTTGGCCTTCATATCAATTCCCAAACCCCTGTTGGCACCATAAAATATAAACCGGGCGGAAGTATGGCAGCGGCACAGCGCTTTGTTATCAATGTGAAAGGTAAACAGACCCACGGTTCTCAACCTTGGGGTGGCGTAGATCCCATTTTGATCAGCGCAAAAATCATTGATGGTTTGCAAACCATTATTAGCCGAGAAACCGAATTGACCAATGAGGCCGCCGTGATTACGGTTGGAAAGATTACCAGTGGGGTTCGTTTTAATATTATTCCTGAAAGTGCTGAGTTAATCGGTACCATACGTACTTTGGATTATGATATGCAAAAACACATCAACCGCCGTATGGAGGAAATGGTACCAGCTATTGCAAAGGCATACGGAGGTGAAGCTACCATTGACATAAAAAGCTCTACTTCCATTACATTCAATGACTTAGCACTAACTCCAAAAATGGTTCCGACCCTTCAAAGGGTTGCAGGAACAGAAAATGTTGTAGTCCATAAGGCCATCACGGGCGCTGAAGATTTTAGCTATTTTCAAGAAAAGGTTCCCGGGCTATATTTCTTTCTTGGCGGGATGACCCCAGGAAATACAGAATCATTTCCGCACCACACCCCTGACTTTAAAATCGATGACAGTGGTTTGCTCTTGGGAGTGAAAGCAATGACCGAGTTAACATTGGATTATTTGAATATGTAAAATGGAGGTGATTTTGGATTTTTTGGGTTCCATTCCTTGGTGGGGCTGGATTCTAGTCTTCTTGGTTTTAGTAGCCATTCGAGATATCTTTTTGCAGAAGGCACATACCATTAGCCATAATTTCCCAATAATTGGTCATCTAAGATACTGGCTGGAAAGCATTGGTCCGGAAATGCGTCAGTATTTTGTGGCAAATAACCGAGAAGAGCTTCCATTCAATCGTATTGAGCGAGGTTGGATATATGCCTCTGCCAAAAAGGAAAACAATTATGAGGGTTTTGGTACTGATCGGGATATTTTTGCGCACCAGCACATCTTTGTTAAAAATGCCATGATTGGGTATCAAGCCCCAGAAAATCATCCAAATAAACAAAATCCTTATTTTTTACCGAGCGCCAAGGTCATTGGAGCCCATAACAAGCGTAAAAAACCTTACCGACCAGCCTCCGTCATTAATGTATCTGCCATGAGTTTTGGATCCTTGTCCGCTGCAGCTGTGGAGTCGATGAATAAGGGGGTTCTAAAAAGTGATGCTTATCATAATACCGGGGAAGGAGGCCTATCTCCCTATCATAAACAAGGTGGTGACGTAATATTTCATTTCGGAACGGGGTATTTTGGAGTACGGTCAAGAGAAGGCAATTTTTCTATGGAAAAAATGAAAATCTTGGTTGACGAAAATCCCTGTATCAAGGCAATCGAGATAAAACTTTCGCAAGGCGCAAAACCTGGTAAGGGAGGCGTATTACCTGGCGCTAAAATTTCACCTGAAATTGCCAAAATACGTGGAGTTGAAGTAGGAAAAGATGTCCTCTCCCCTGCTACTCATAAAGCATTTGGTTCTATTCCAGAACTTTTACAACTTATTGAAAACATTGCTGATGAAACAGGGCTTCCCGTTGGAATCAAAGCCGCCATTGGTAAATTGGATCAATGGGAAGAGCTTGCCGATTTGATGAAAGAATCAGGAAAAGGCCCTGATTTTATTACCATTGACGGAGGGGAAGGTGGAACAGGTGCCGCTCCACCAAGTTTTGCAGATCACGTTTCGCTACCATGGGTCTATGGCTTTTCATCAGTCTATAAAATTTTTGAGCAAAGGGGGTTGACAGAACGAATCGTATTTATTGGAAGCGGAAAACTTGGGTTCCCTGCCAAAGCAGCCATGGCCTTTGCCATGGGAGTTGATTGTATTAATGTTGCAAGAGAAGCGATGATGAGTATTGGGTGCATTCAGGCTCAGGTATGTCACACAAACAGATGTCCCGCCGGAGTGGCGACCCAAAGCAAGTGGCTTCAAAATGGCATTAACGTTCCCTTAAAATCAGATCGCTTGGCACAATATTTCAAAACGTTTCGAAAAGAATTTCTGGAAATCACCCATGCCGCTGGATACGAGCATCCTTGTCAATTTAGCATGAAAGATATTCAGGTTAATGTAGATGATGATTATTTGAGCAGCGATTTGGAATCTGTGTATGGATATCAAAAAATGGAAGTTCCTTTTACTTCTATGCAAGAACTTTATGATTGTATTTATTTGGGAGGGAATGTAACTTCCGAAAAAACATTATAATTTTGACTGAAGAAAAATGGAACCAAATATTACTTACTTATGAAAAGACAACTACTCGTCGTACTTTGTTTACTAACGGCTTCGATAGGTTTTAGCCAAAAGAAAAGTGAGCTTTTTGCGCAAATTGAAGAACTCAAAACCGATCTTCAAGATACTCAACAGCAATTGGCCGAAACCAAACGCAAAGTTTCTTCCAGTGAAGCAAAAGCAGAGACACTGGAGGTGGAAAACGTGGGATTGAGAGATGCCAATGCCACACTGTTAAAAAATCTCAGCAGTTTTTCTGAACTTTCAAAAAAGAATAGCGAAAACGTAAACAAAACATTGGCCGCCCTTGAACGGAAAGAAAAACAGCTTAGTGTTTTGAACGAGATGATCGCTTCAAATGATTCAACTGCCATTGTATTGCTCACCAAAGTAAAACAAACACTTGGTGAAGATGCAAATGCAGATGTAAGCGAGGGCGCCATCATAATATCAAACAGTCTTACAAACTTGTTCGGTTCCGACACCTCTACAGATTTAACCGATACCGGAAAAGCTTGGTTGACCAATGTATCCAAAGTAATTATTGCCAATCCGACCCTTAAGACTGAAATTGAAGGGTTGAACATTACAGGAGAGTTCGGGGTTACTTTGGATCAGACTGCTTCCGTTTCCAAGGAATTAATCGGAACGTTAAACGTACCCGCCGGCGCATTGAATGTTTCGGTAAAAGATGGCAATTTTAAGGAAGGCATTGTAATAAAGCTTCAACCCGACCACAAAGGCTTCTACAACAGAGCCAAAGAACGTTTGACAAAAGGGTTGTAATTAACAGATAGTACCTTAAGGCCATTGTTGGATTGATTCTCTTTTTTTAGGTTTTTAACCCAATGGCCTTATGCTTGTAATAAAATGTATTGGTTGTTGCGCTGCGGTTATTGGTCGATTTAACTATAAAAAAGAAATCGATTACCTTATCTTGATTTCTTAATTAGCAAATCAACTTTTCCATGATCGTTTTCCGCAAAAGATTCCTCTTCATTGGTGCTATAGCTTTATTTATCCTTTCCTGCTCTCAAGAAAACAAAAAGAGTCCGACACAAATAGACCCTATAGCTTACGTAGATCCGTTTATTGGCACCGGATTTCATGGACACACCTTCCCCGGAGCAGTTTTACCTCATGGAATGGTGCAACTCAGCCCTGACACGCGTTTAAATGGCTGGGATGCTTCAAGCGGGTACCATTATAGTGACAGTACCATTCATGGTTTCTCGCATACACATTTAAGCGGAACGGGTATCGGTGATATGGGAGATGTTTTAGTACTTCCCTTCACTGAAGACAAAAATGAAAAACCCATTGCCCGTTTTAACAAATCAAATGAGCAAGCAGAAGTGGGACTTTACACCGTCAAATTCGACAATTATAATGTTGAAGCTGAATTGACCGCAACTGAAAGAGCTGGTATGCATCGTTATAGTTACGGCTCAACCTCCGAGAAAAGAATTCTATTTGATCTAGGACATATATTACAACAGACCTGGGGTCATAATAATCTGTATAACGAACTAGAAATTGTAAATGATAGCACTTTAAAAGGGTTTAAACATTCCCGCGGATGGGCATACGATCATAAAGTATACTTCTATGCAAAATTCTCAAGTCCTTTTACTGTGAATAGCGTAGTAGTTGATAGTGTAGTAACTGGTGCAAATGCGAACCCATATCAAGGGGTTAACATACATAGCATTCTTAGTTTCGATTCACTCAAAAACACCGAACCACTCCTGCTCAAAGTTGGGATTTCTGCGGTGGATGCAAAAGGGGCTGAAAAAAACTTGAATGCCGAAATACCTGATTGGAATTTTGATTCAGTAGTGTCAGATGCCAAGAATAAATGGAGAAAAGAATTAAGTCGCATAAAAGTTGAGACAAAGAACAAAGAAACACTTACTACTTTTTATACCGCCTTATACCATACTATGATAGCACCAATGCTATATCAGGACGTTGATGGCAGGTACAGAGGTATTGATAAAAAAACACACCACGCCAAAAAAGGTGAAGAGAATTATACGGTGTATTCGCTTTGGGACACATTTAGGGCTCTTCACCCACTAATGGTGATTATAGACGAACCCAAATCCGTTGCATATGTCAACAACCTATTGTCAAAATATGAGCAGGGCGGCTTATTGCCAAAATGGCCACTTGCCTCAAATTATACAGGTACCATGGTGGGTTATCCGGCAGTAGCTAATATCGCCGATGCCCTTTCCAAGAAACTGCCCGGTATTGACCAAAAATTAGCTTTGAGAGCATCAGTCACCAGTGCTTCATACATTCCAGAATTAATATCCGATAAAGATGAACCCCGGAAAAAAAGAGTCATGACCGAACACAACAAATACATTAACGAAGGCCTTCATATTCCTTCGGATAAAATTACAGGCTCCATTTCTTACGGTTTAGAAAACGCTTATTATGATTGGTGCATCGCTCAAATTGCAGCTTTTGCCAATAATGATTCCATTGCCGAAAAGTTTCAGCGTAGAGCCTTAAACTATCAGCAATATTTTGATACATCAACCGGATTCATGAGAGGAAAAAATGCGGATGGAACATGGAGAGAACCTTTTAATCCAAGGTACTCAGACCATGAGCATTCCGATTACATCGAAGGTAACGCTTGGCAATGGAACTGGTTTGTTCCCCATGACATTGACGGTTTTGCCGAACTGTATGGTGGTTATGATCAGTTCGCAGTTAAATTGGACAGCCTTTTCACCACCTCTTCAGTGATTGAAGGAGACAACGCAAGCGGAGATATTACAGGACTTATAGGCCAATATGCCCATGGTAACGAACCTAGTCATCATATAACCCATATGTATACCTATGCAGGTCAAGCATGGAAAACCCAGGAGTTGGTCGATCAAATTTTAAAGGAATTCTACACCAATGAACCTGATGGAATAATAGGAAACGAAGATTGTGGCCAAATGTCAGCATGGTATATACTCAATGCCATTGGATTTTATCAAGTTGCACCGGGCAAGCCCGAATATGTAATCAGTAGACCCATTTTTGACAAAATTGAAATTCCGCTGGAAAACGGAAAAACCTTTAGTATAATTGTTGAGAATAATTCACCTGATAATATGTATGTGCAATCGGCTTCAATCAACAATAAGAGTCTTGATGACCTTTTCTTTACCCATGAGGATATTGTGAACGGAAGCATCTTGACAATAAACATGGGCAATCAACCTAAAAAATAAGCAAGTTCGAGTGGAGAATACTTTTTGTTCTTTTCGTCCGTTGTAGTTCTATAAAATCCAAAAACTAACTATCCCATGACCGGAGATCAAATCTTTCAACTTTTTGCTTATTTACTTCCTGCTGTAGTTACTGGAGCAGTCGCTTTTTATTTCTTTAGGTTACATACCAGAAACGAAGATGGGCGCAGACGTTTTTTATTACACAAGGATTCGCAAAAAGACACGCTGCCTGTTCGCTTACAAGCTTATGAACGAATGGTACTGTTTCTAGAAAGAATCTCCATTAACAGCTTGGTTGTTCGCGTAGCGCCAAAGGGAAAAAACAAAAGTGACTACGAAAATTTGCTCATTAAACAGATTGAAACCGAATTTGAACACAACCTTTCCCAACAAATTTATATGTCGGATGAATGCTGGAACATCATCAAGGCTGCCAAAAATGCAACTATCCAGATTATTCGTTCTGCCGGAATGAGCGAAACTGATTCGCCAGATAAACTTCGGGAAGACATTCTAAATAAAACTTTGGAAAAGCAATCTCCGTCATCAACCGCTTTGGCTTTCATTAAGAAAGAGGTCAGCGAACTCTGGTAGTTTTACACCCCTATTCCATATGGTTGGGGTCAATGGGGCTCGTTTCATCATTTTTATTCTTAGCGTATAGATATCCTCTTTTCCACCAAAGGGTCATTCGTTCTTTGTCAAAAATCAACGAATTGGTCGTTAGAATAGTAGGCGTGTAATAAAAGTTGATGATGGCATCTTTTTGGTTCGCCACTAATTTTCCTATCCGTACATTCTGGTTTTCAATACGATCCAGCACAAAACTGAAAATTGTGGTAATTAGTTCAAACGGATTCCTCGCAGGCATTCGATTTAGATGGCTTACCTCAGTATGCAGCACAATAACATCAACTTCGGTCGCTCCACGCCTTACAGCCTCCTCAATGGGTACTAAACTTCCCAATCCGCCGTCTGCATATTCACAACCATTGCGCCTAACCAAACTCATGAAAGGTGCATAGTTTGATGAAATCCATATCCAATCGCAATATTCGTCGTAAGTACAATCTTTGATAGACTTATATTCCACTTGATTTAAGGATAGGTTGGAAACAGTCACCACCAATTCGGTCGGACCTTGTTTTAGCTCGTTGAACTCTTCAGGCGTTATGGACTCCCGAATTAATTTTCGTAGGTTTTCGCTTTCCCCAAAAGTCTTCTTTCCCCTGATGAAGTTTTTGACCACATTCCAATGGTTTATGGTGATAATCTCAACTCCGTGTTTCTTTCTTATTAAAAAAGGACTATTGCTAAAAATACTATCTTGGTTGACCGATGAGTAAATTTCCTTGATCTTGTCCAATTTGTTCAAAGCCAAATGCGAAATGAGCAAACTACCCGTAGACGTGCCTACAAACAAATCATACTTGTGCTGGGCTTCTTGAATCAGGAATTGTGCCACTCCACCTGCAAAAGCACCTTTGCTACCACCACCAGAAATTACCAATGCCCTCATTTACCCAAAGTTTTATCAATGTATTTTTGTTGTTCAAGACTTAGTGTTGGGTATATGCCCTTTAACCTTTCTTTATTTGCTTCTGTTTTCAAGAAATCCTTTAGCAATTTTCGGCAAGATTTCTTAAAGTGCCAAACATGGTGGTCACACGCTTGAATTAAATTTTTTATCGTAGCGTCATTAAAAGCACCAAGGCTTTTTAAATATTGGAATGCCAATAATCTTACCTCAAAATGATGTTCAGAACCCGTATACCCACTTAATTCCTCATAATACTTCGGCTTTAAATCCATTTTATAGTCTGGAGTTGCCAACGCAAGCGTCAACCATAATAATCTTACATTCCTATCGGGGAGCCCTATAATTTTTGAAGTTTCATCCAAGTACAGATTTCTACGCTCTGGGAAATCAGTCCACAATTGGTACAACGCGGACTCCACAGTTTTATAGCTTTTATCCTTTAATAAGCTTTCAAAGTCTTTTTTAATAATCGTGGGTACTTTTCTTAAAGCAAAAGCTATAGCCTGTCTAACCTTCAGATTTTCTTGATTCAAAACCTTCATTATGAACTCCGGTGACAGGTCATTTACATAGTCCAAAAGCAATTGATATTTTAATTTATCGGATGTCAACATAGCCCATTGCTCTGTTAATAGGGCCTCCGCAAAAGTCGTCATGTCTCCAATACCATCCTTTATTTCAAAATATGTTTTGATAGATGGATTATGGCTAATCAAAAATGCTTTAGCTTTTTCGAGTGGAAATTCCGATTCTTGCAACCACGATTCCTCAAAATCGCTAAGTTTCATTCCGGATGCCTTTTCCATTTCCCACATAAAATCCCGAATGGTCACGTTCTTATAGGCATATTTTGATAGGTGATTTTCAATTCCTTGTCTAAAATTAGCTTCCCCTACTCTTTCCTTTAGCATAACAAGTGCCCAAGCTCCTTTTTCATAAAAGGTTAGGCTGCCTGCTTTGGGATCTGTAAGCGCTTCTCCGTTTCCTTCTCCAGAAAAATTGTTCAGCGCTTGCGCTGTTTCCAAAAGTCTCCAATAAAAATAATCCTCGCCAAAAATTTCTTTTTCGGCCAAATAGGCATAATAAGTGGCAAAACCTTCGTGCAGCCAATGGTGTTCCCCACTCTGTTCAGTCACTAGGTTGCCAAACCATTGGTGTGCTAATTCATGCGCATTGACATTCACAAAATTTTTGTCCATAAAAGCTGTGGAGTCTACCACAAAGGTGTTGGAGAAAATGGTTGCACCGGTATTTTCCATTCCGGCATATAGAAAATCCTGCACCGGGATTTGTTTATAATTCTGCCAAGGGTAAGTCACCCCAATTTCACTTTCCAGAAAATCAAAAATCTTTTTGGTATACCGATAAGTAGGTTCAACTTTCAAACTGTCCTTAGGTTCATAGTACAACTCAATAGGAATACCCGATTTGGATTTGATAGTTTTCTTTTTAAAATCTCCTATGGCAAACGCTAACAAATAACTGCTCATAGATTTTTGCATATCAAACTTCCAAAGAGTATGGTTATTATACTCTTTCTTTTTTATTAGAATTCCATTGGCAAATACTTGGTATCCTTTGTTAAATGAAATCGACAAATCAAACACCACTTTTTCGGTCATATCATCAAAACTGGGTAGCCAATGACTGGTATATTTGCCTTGACCCTGGGTCCAAATTTGATATGAGTTAGATTGGCTGAGCGGAGTTGAAGCCAAAGCACCAAGGTCACTTCCACTCCATTCAGTGTTCTCTATAAAATAAACTGTCTGTTTAGGAGTGGTTTTATAATCAAGAAATAGCAAATGCTTTTTACCTTTTTTGAACTTTCGTTTTATAACAAGGTTTTCTCCACTATTTGTAAATTTTACTTTTTTAGAATCAAGCAGGACATTGGAAAATTCCATGTTCTTGGCATCCAAAAAAACAGAATCTACATCCTTTAAAACATTAAATTCGTATTGGACAGTTCCAATAATTTCTTTTTCCTCAGGGTTTGGTTCAATATACACATCACCTTTTATGAAATCTACTTTATCCTGAACCTGAGCTTCTAAGAGCTGTGCAAAAAGAAAAAAAACAAGTACGAGGCTAAGCTTCATATTGGGGATATATCAAAAGTCCTTCCAAATTACATATTTTAGTTCGATGAATCCCAATTTTCTGCAAACTCCCATCCCCTATTTAAAAGGTGTCGGTCCCAATCGGGCAGAAACCCTTCGCACTGAATTGGGCATTGAGACCTATCGGGATTTATTGCACCTGTTTCCTAACCGTTATTTGGACAAAACCCAATACTACAAAATCAATCAACTGCAGCCCAGTGGGGCCGATGTTCAAGTCGTTGGAAAAATCATTCATATCAAAACGGTTGAGCAAAAAAGAGGGAAGCGTTTGGTCGCCACTTTTATGGATGAAACAGGGCAGATGGAACTCGTATGGTTTCGTGGTCATAAATGGATTCGTGAAAATCTAAAGTTGAATGAACCCTATGTTGTTTTTGGAAGAACGGCACGCTATGGAAGCACGTTTTCCATGCCCCATCCAGAAATGGAATTGTTATCGGAACACCAGCAAGGGTTAAAAATTGCCATGCAGCCTATTTATCCCTCCACAGAAAAACTGAGTGCCAAGGGTATTACAAATCGTGTCATCAGCAAAATGGTGCAACAGCTTTTTTTGGAATGCAAAGGACAATTTCCAGAGTCCCTTTCTTTATCCATTATGGATGAGTTAAGACTTGTCTCAAAAAGTGATGCGCTTTTTAATATTCATTTTCCCAAGAATCAAGATTTATTGGCGAAAGCCCAATTTCGATTAAAGTTTGAAGAATTATTCTTTGTCCAACTACAATTGATTTCCAAAAAAATCCTGCGAAAGCAGAAAATCAAAGGGCTCAAATTTGATGAAGTGGGCACCAACTTTAATTCATTTTTCAATGAGCATCTTCCATTTGATTTGACCAATGCCCAAAAAAGGGTTATCAAAGAAATCCGAAAAGATATGGGCAGTAATGCCCAAATGAACCGTTTGCTTCAAGGTGATGTGGGTTCTGGAAAGACCATAGTTGCATTGATGTGCATGCTTCTGGCCATAGACAACGGGTTTCAGGGCTGCTTAATGGCACCAACCGAGATATTGGCCCAACAGCACTACAATGGCCTTAAGGAATTGCTGGGCAAAATGGATATGAAAATTGCTTTGTTGACGGGCTCCACAAAAAAATCGGAACGAACCTTGTTGCACAACCAATTGGAAAATGGGAATCTGAATATTTTGGTAGGCACCCACGCGGTTCTAGAGGATAAAGTGCAATTCAAAAATCTTGGATTAGCGATTATTGATGAACAACATCGCTTTGGGGTCGCTCAACGCTCCAAACTTTGGCATAAGAATGATGTTCCACCACATATTTTGGTGATGACCGCCACTCCCATACCTAGAACTTTGGCCATGAGCTTGTATGGGGATTTGGACATTTCAGTAATTGATGAGCTGCCACCGGGGAGAAAACCAATTAAAACAGTGCACCGGTTTGACAATAACAGGTTAAAGGTTTTTCAGTTCATCAAAGATGAAATCAAAAAGGGAAGACAAATCTATATTGTTTATCCATTGATCAAAGAATCTGAAGCTTTGGACTATAAAGATTTGATGGACGGCTATGAAAGCATAGTTCGTGATTTTCCGATGCCAGACTACCAAATCTCAATTGTTCATGGCAAAATGAAACCTGCTGACAAAGATTATGAGATGGAGCGTTTTGTAAAGGGTGAAACACAAATTATGGTTGCAACAACGGTTATTGAAGTTGGGGTTAATGTGCCCAATGCCTCGGTAATGATTATTGAAAGTGCCGAGCGATTCGGTCTTTCACAATTACATCAGTTAAGGGGTCGTGTTGGTCGTGGTGCCGAGCAAAGCTTTTGTATTTTAATGACGGGTTCCAAACTATCTGAAGATGCCAAAACACGGTTGCAAACCATGGTCAGAACCAATGATGGTTTTGAAATTGCGGAAGTCGATTTAAAACTTCGTGGACCTGGAGATTTAATGGGAACACAGCAAAGTGGAATGCTGAATCTAAAGATTGCTGATATTGTCAAGGACAATCAAATACTAAAATCCGCAAGGTTTTATGCCCTGCAACTGTTTAAGGATGACCCCAGATTGGAAAAAGAGGAAAATAAATCAATTTTGTTAGCTTATTCCAAAATAATGCAACAATCGAATATCTGGAACTATATCAGTTAGTATCAATTCGTAATAAAAAGCCCAACTAAAGTTGGGCTTTTAAAATTGCGGTTGTAGTATTGGTTAATTGATTCCCTCTCCTTTTTCGGCTTTGGCCAAATTAGCCGCTACCCTATCTTTATTTACTTGTGCAGGAGCATTTTCCATAGCTAGTTTTAGGTGCTTAACGGTCGACTTATTATCGCCCAAAGCGGAATAACCTCTAGCCAAACCATAATGTACAGGCCAAGTACCCTTATGGTTTTTGGCATTCCATTTGAAGATTTCCAAAGCCTCATTATTCTTGCCTTGTCCTATGAGTTGTCTACCATATCCGTGCACTTGGAAAACAGTTCCCAGAGGCAATGCTTCTTCCATTAAAGCTTCCGCCTCTGCTGTTTTGCCTTGCTTCGCCAAAATTTGTGATTTGATACTTAAGTTATTGAAGGTTTTCTGGCTGAAAAATTGTCCCGCAATTGCAGCATCAACCCATGCCAGGGCTTCATCCAAATCACCTTCATTATTTAAAGCAAAATTTGCGGCTTGCTCCCAACTTTGTCTACTAAAACCAGGTGTAGTCTGTAATTGTTGTCTGATTTCGACAAGGATATTTTCGGTAACATCAGTTTCTATTTTGAACGGAATTTGTTTTTTCTCCCAATTCAAAGTAGCAATGGCCGATGTTGCATCAACATTTTCAAAATTGAAAGTAAGTTGTTCCACATGTGGAATTTCCTTTGTTTCAACATCTACACGAAGGACGTCTTCTTCAGGTTTGTAAAAATAACTCCCCCATGCATCGTGATTTTTTGAGAAAATCACCGTTGCCGTATTGTTTTCATTGACAATCATATGCAAACCGTATTTTCCTGCAGGTAAAGTCTTTCCGCCTATGGTAAGGTCATGAGTAGTTTTAAAAATGCTGTTTTCATTGGCTCCTGCTCTCCATGGAGATTCTTTGGCAGTTCCAAATCCTAAATTATTCATGCCATAAGGCACAAGGGCTCCCCATACTTCCCTGTCATTTACACTTGGACGGGAATAGATAATAGAGACATCAGTATTTCCTATTCGCTGTGAAACTTTGGCCATTTGGCTACCACGTGGTAAAAAATTCAATTGGGCAACAGCACTGGTGGAAATAAAAAATACTGCAGTTAGTATCATGGCCGAAATGGCCGAGTAACTTTTTTTCATTTGTTCGTTTTTAGATGAGTTAATGAATAAACTTTTAGGTCGTTTCTTCTAAAGTAGTCAGCACACTGCTTTGATACCGTTACAGCAATGTTAAATTAAAATAGAGGGTGTTAAAATTCCCGTAAACGACCTTAATTCACTCAAAACCAACACATATATGACTGCGAACGTAATTTCTTTACATCATAGACCCAAATTAAAGATTCCTACAAACGTTTTATCAAACTAGTTCTGTAATGTGGGTTACTTCCATTAAACGGGTAACAATTGAATTGGTTTTTGTTTTAAATCCTCATGACCAGAAAAGTCAACCCTATTCATGTTGCAAAACAAGCCTTGAACATCGTAATTTTCATCCCAAAATAACAAAGGTTTTCTTTTCATACTTTAAATTTACCAGCTTATAAAATATTGAATTCGACCATGAGTAAAACACTATTTGATAAAGTTTGGGATTCCCATGTTGTGCAGCACATAGAAAATGGGCCCGACGTGCTTTTTATAGATAGGCATTTGGTACATGAGGTTACTAGCCCCGTGGCTTTTCTAGGATTAAAAAATAGGGGTATTAAAGTCCTATATCCGGAGCGTACATTTGCCACTGCGGATCATAACACTCCCACAATCAACCAACATTTACCGGTTAAGGATGAACTATCTGCCAATCAATTGAAAGCATTGGAAGAGAATTCCTTGGCACACAATATTCCTTATTGGGGTCTTGGACATGAGAAAAATGGAATTGTACACGTTATCGGTCCAGAAAACGGAATTACCGTTCCCGGGGCGACCATAGTTTGTGGAGATTCCCACACATCAACCCACGGAGCTTTTGGAGCTATTGCCTTCGGAATAGGTACAAGTGAGGTTGAAATGGTGTTATCCACCCAATGTATTATGCAACCAAAGCCTAAGAGCATGCGTATCAATGTAAATGGCACATTGAACAAGGCGGTTACACCAAAAGACGTTGCACTTTTTATCATTTCCAAACTGACAACTTCTGGAGCAACTGGATATTTCGTGGAATACGCCGGTGATGTTTTCCAAAATATGTCCATGGAAGGTCGAATGACCGTTTGTAACTTAAGTATTGAAATGGGTGCTCGTGGAGGCATGATCGCTCCAGATGGAAAAACCATTGATTACATAGAAGGAAGAGAGTTTGCCCCTAAAGGTGCTGCTTGGGACAAAGCAATGAAGTATTGGGAGACGTTATATTCAGATGACAATGCCACTTTTGACAAAGAACTTACTTTCAACGCATCAGAAATAGAGCCCATGATTACCTATGGTACCAATCCTGGAATGGGAATGGGCATCAAAAATGATATCCCACTAGCTGAAGCTGTTGAGGGAGGCGTTGCCACCTATAAAAAATCATTGGAATATATGGCTTTTGCCGAAGGGGATGCTATGATTGGAAAACCAATCGATTTTGTGTTCCTTGGAAGTTGTACCAATGGCAGAATTGAAGATTTCAGGGCATTTGCCTCCATTGTTAGGGGAAGAAAAAAGGCCGACAATGTTACAGCTTGGTTAGTTCCCGGTTCTCATCGCGTTGAAGATGCCATCAAAGAAGAAGGTATCTTAGATGTTCTTCACGAAGCAGGATTTGAACTTCGTGAACCTGGATGCTCTGCTTGTCTTGCAATGAACGACGATAAAATTCCTGCTGGAAAATACGCGGTCAGCACTTCCAATCGAAATTTTGAAGGTAGGCAAGGTCCCGGAGCCCGTACACTTTTGGCAAGTCCACTAGTTGCCGCTGCAGCAGCAGTTACCGGAAAAGTCACTGATCCAAGAGAATTGCTAGAAGAAGTTCTGGCTTAAAACCTATTTATAATTGCAAATTGACTATTGAAAAATGGCTTACGATAAATTCAACATATTAAAAAGTTCTGCGGTTCCACTACCAATTGAGAATGTGGATACCGACCAAATCATCCCAGCCCGGTTTTTGAAGGCCACCGAACGTAAAGGTTTTGGAGACAACCTTTTTAGGGATTGGAGATTTAATTCCGACGATACTCCAAAAGAGCACTTTGTGCTCAACAATCCTATCTACAGTGGAAAAATTCTTGTGGGAGGAAAAAATTTCGGTTCAGGTTCATCCCGAGAACATGCTGCTTGGGCAGTTTACGATTACGGGTTCCGTTGTGTGGTATCCAGTTTTTTTGCGGATATCTTCCGAAATAATTGTTTAAACATTGGGGTGCTTCCCGTTCAGGTAAGTGCCGAATTTCTTGATAAGATTTTCAAGGCAATCGAAAGCAATCCAAATACAGAGTTGGAAGTAAACCTTCCGGAGCAGACCATTACCCTTTTGGAATCTGGTGAGAATGAAAGTTTCTCTATCAACGATTACAAAAAACAAAATATGCTCAATGGATTCGATGATATTGATTTCCTATTGAACATCAAAAACAATATCCAAGAATTCGCAAAGAACACTCCACTTTAAAGCTGTTAAAGTTTAAAGGTCTAGAATTTGAAAATGGAAAAAAGGACGGTTGAAATCATGGACACTACCCTTCGGGATGGTGAACAGACCTCAGGGGTATCATTTTCGGCTTCCGAAAAACTTACCTTGGCCAAGTTGCTATTGGAAGAACTAAAGGTAGACCGTATCGAAGTGGCTTCGGCTAGAGTATCCGATGGTGAGTTTGAAGCTGTCAAAAACATTACGGACTGGGCAAATACAGAAGGTCTTCTTTCCCAAGTAGAGGTCTTGACTTTTGTGGATGGTGGCGTTTCTTTGGAATGGATGCAAAAAGCAGGTGCCAAAGTACAGAACCTATTGACCAAAGGGTCTTTAAATCATTTAACGCATCAACTCAAAAAGACTCCGAAGCAGCATTTCAAAGACATTGCGAATGTGGTGGCCAAGGCATCTGAGTTGGGTATAATGACCAACGTATATCTTGAGGATTGGAGCAACGGCATGCGAAATTCACCTGAATATGTGTTCCAATACTTGGATTTTTTGGTCACCATCCCAGTGAAAAGGATTTTATTGCCAGATACTTTGGGCGTGCTTACACATGAAGAGACTTTTACCTTTTTAAATCAGATTATTGAACGTTATCCCGATACCCATTTCGATTTTCATGGCCACAACGACTATGATTTAAGTGTTGCCAATGTCATGGAGGCGCTAAAAGCCGGTGTAAAGGGATTGCACCTGACCGTCAATGGCATGGGTGAGCGAGCTGGTAATGCCCCATTGGCAAGTGTGGTAGCTGTGGTTAATGATTTTATGCCTGAAATTTCTATCGGAGTCAAGGAGTCCTCACTTTTTAAAGTGAGTAAATTGGTTTCTGCGTTTACCGGTTTTGGCATTCCTGCCAACAAGCCCATTGTCGGTGACAATGTTTTCACTCAAACAGCTGGAATACATGCAGATGGAGATAGCAAAAAGAATCTTTACTTTAATGATTTGTTGCCTGAACGTTTTGGTCGAAAACGGAAATATGCTTTAGGAAAAACTTCGGGTAAAGCCAACATTCAAAAGAACCTTCAAGAACTTGGATTAACTCTAAACGACGAAGAGCTCAAAAAGGTAACCGAACGTATCATTGAACTGGGTGATAAAAAGGAAAGAGTTACTAAAGAGGATCTTCCGTATATCATTTCAGACGTTCTGGACACAGGATTACATCAACAACGTGTATTTGTAAAATCGTATGTTCTAACGCATTCCAAAGGATTAAAGCCTTCCACTACCCTTTCCATTGAGATTGACGGGAAATCGTACGAGGAAAATGCACAGGGTGATGGGCAATTTGATGCTTTTATCAATGCCTTGCGAAAAGTTTATATAAAAGAAGGTACGGAACTTCCCAAATTGGTGGACTACGCTGTTCGTATCCCGCCAGGAAGTAACTCTGATGCCCTCTGCGAAACCATAATCACCTGGCAGACCGAAGAAAAGGACTTTACCACAAGAGGATTGGATTCAGACCAAACGGTATCTGCTATAAAAGCAACTGAAAAAATGCTCAATCTTGTTTAAATACAATATGCAATTAATACAATAAACAATTGATAATGAGCAGTGAGAATATTTATCCATACTTCAACTAAATAACCGACAACTGATAATTGACAACTGATAATTGATATAAATGAAATTAAACATAGCCCTTTTAGCCGGAGACGGAATTGGACCTGAAGTCATAGACCAAGCCGTAAAAGTATCCGATGCCATTGCAAAAAAGTTCAACCATGAAATCAACTGGGCACCAGCTTTGACTGGAGCGGCTGCCATCGACGCTGTTGGCGAACCTTACCCAGATGAAACTCACGAGGTGTGCGCAAATTCTGATGCTGTTCTGTTCGGTGCTATAGGACACCCACGATTTGACAATGATCCATCTGCCAAGGTACGCCCAGAACAAGGCCTGTTGAAAATGCGCCAAAAACTGGAACTTTTCGCTAATGTACGTCCAACATTTACCTTTCCTTCTTTGATTGACAAATCACCATTAAAACGTGACCGAATCGAAGGAACAGATTTAATCATCTTACGTGAGCTTACCGGAGGGGTTTATTTTGGTGAGCGTGGTAGAAAAGATAACGGTGACACCGCTTTTGACACCATGACTTACCAACGTTTCGAAATAGAACGTTTGGCACGCAAAGGCTTTGAAATGGCATTAAAACGCGGAAAAAAGCTTTGCTGCGTAGATAAGGCCAACGTTTTGGAAGCCTCCCGCCTATGGCGCGAAACCGTTCAGGCATTGGAAAAAGAATATCCTGACGTGGAAGTATCTTACGAATTTGTAGATGCCGTTGCTATGCGTTTGATCCAATGGCCAAAAGGGTACGATGTTATCATTACCGCTAACCTATTTGGTGATATTCTTACCGACGAAGCTTCTGTAATCTCAGGTTCTATGGGACTAATGCCTTCTTCTTCGCTTGGCAGTGAAGTTTCTTTGTATGAGCCCATCCACGGATCATACCCGCAAGCCGCCGGAAAGGATATTGCCAACCCATTGGCAACCGTATTGTCCGCAGCCATGATGTTCGAAGATTTTAACCTAAAAGAAGAAGCTGAAGCCATTAGAGCAGTTGTGAACAAATCCTTGGCCGAAGGTGTGGTCACGGAAGATTTGGCCGATGGTGGAAAAGCATACAAAACCAGTGAAGTGGGTGATTGGTTGGCTGAAAACCTCTAACCCCAACAGAAAATAGATATAAAGGGCACCAATTGGTGCCCTTTTTTATTGCTCCCCGTCAATCGATACACCTCATTTATCAATTCATACTCCCCATCCGTAAATCCAGGCTCCTATAGAACCAAAATAAAGGGTATCATTAATTGTTAACATCTAAAATCAGACAATATGAAACAATTAAATCTTACCATTGCCCTACTTTTTGCTGCAGTATTATGCACTTTATCGTCTTGTAGCAAAGATGAAAACTGTACTGAAAAAACCTATTACAAAGATGCAGATGGAGATGGCTTTGGCGATGCTGCCAATTCCCAAAGCTCCTGTTCACAGCCCGAGGGATATGTTGCCAATAATACCGACCCTAACGACACTGATGCAAAGATTTTCCCTGACTGTACCGAAATCACCTATTACGAGGACGCCGATGGAGACGGGTTCGGAAACGAGAACAACTCTCAAAAAACCTGTGGTGCACAGCCAGAGGGTTATGTGGAAGACAACACCGATCCAGACGACACTAATGAAGAAATTTTCCCAGGATGTGAAGAAATCACCTATTATGAAGATGCGGACGGTGATGGGTATGGAAATCCAGATGTTTCGCAAAATTCCTGTGTTGAGCTTGAAGGTTTTGTAACCGACAATACTGATTGTGACGATGCCAATGCCGATATCAACCCCGAAGCTGATGAAGTACTCGGTGACAACATTGATAACAATTGTGATGGCATATTGGGAATAATCTGGGACGGCCCTGATTTTGTATTTACCAAAGCAGCGAATGCAGATTGGACCCTGCCTGAAAACCAGGACAAGCTAACCGACAATGTGATATTCACTAGACAAGACAAGGGGCCGATGTACAACTACCAATGGTGGCAAGATACTTTTGAAGAGGATGCAATACACAATAATGTTTCTTCATCTGATTTAGTTTCAGATTTTCATAATGCTGAAGATGCTGCTGTAAAGGATTTTGCCTCTATAAACCCCACAGGAGGTACAAAAAGAGTTCGTTGGGCCATTTTACCACAGGATGACCTGCCTAACCAAGCTTGGCAAGATTTCTCCTTATATGGCACACTTGGTGATGATGAGCATTTTTACAGCTTTAATAATATCATAGCAATTATTTCGGTATTAGATAATAATGTTGCAATAAACGGTGTTGTCGATGATTTTGGTTTGAATCCTAATCTTGGAGACGTACAGCACCCTCCATATCTTGTTGGAAAGAAACTTGGGGTATGGCTAATGGAAGACGATGTTTACCTGACCCTCACCTTTACTGAATGGGGAGAAGGAAACGCTGGTGGAGGAGCTATTTCCTATACTCGCTCCACACCTATAAATAATTAATGCATTTTTTTAATGGTTAATGATAAGGGCCCTGCGCTTTGCGCAGGGTTTCTTTTAGTACATATACCCCTTGACCATTGATTCTTTTAACCATTTGATCCATCCAAAAGGCAGATATATCAATCCATATTGGCTATCCGTCAATTGTACTACATAAAAGGCAGCTATTGCTTATACTTTAGCTTGGTTAACAATAGGCTTGAGCATGAGAATATTTATTTCTACATTAATTTTACTGATTACAGCAACAGGTTTTGGACAGAAAAAAATCAAGATCACCAAAAATCCGGTGGCTTGGTCCTATCAAATTACACCAAAAGCTCTTCTACCCGATGAGCTTAGAAACTATGCCATTCACGTAGAAACCGATTTGGATCCGATGACTTTTTGGGGAGAAATTGATTGGAGGTTACAGCACGCAAGTATGGAAAGGTCAAAAAAAGAACGCCTATTAGAATTAGCCAAACAAGACACCATAAATAAATGGGTCGATAATCACATGGTCCTTCGCTACCCCGATTATGTGCGAACCAAACCAACGGAATTTACCATCACGTTAAACACCGACCAATTTAGTGTGGACAGCCTCAACACCAATATCGATTATGAAGATCAAGAAAGCTTGTTGGGCATTGTGAACGTATCGGCAAGACTTACTCTAGAACTTGCTGATGGTTCTATACTGCTGGATCAAGAGATTCCCTATTATATTGATGATTTTGATGGCCCTACAAAAGAACTTCGCTTAAAACATTTGATATTGAACCCATCATTTAAACTAAAGTTCAAAATGACCAAAAAGCCAGAAAAAAAGAAAAAGCTTTTAGCAAAACGAATCAAAAAGTTTGATGCTGACATTCTGGAATACTACATACGACAAGCTGGAAAAATTTTAAAAGACGAATACCAGAATCAAAAGATAAATGCATATAGTGCCGTTTTTGGAATCAAAAACAAAGGTTTTGAAGCCTTAAACGATGCGACGGAAATCGCTCAAAGCTCCATCAATGCCCTTTCAGCTTTAAGCAAAAAGAAAAGAAAGACCTTTGACCAAGTAAAACCTGATTTGGAATACGCTAGAGATTATTTTTCGGACAAATTATCCCGAACAGACCATCCAAAAGTTCAAAGCATTTTAAATGCCAATCTCGCAACCGTACATTTATTATTGAACGATGTTGAAACTGCCAAACTTCACCTTCAAAAAGTCCCTGAATTCCATGAATTGAATTCGAAAACCATATGGGAAGGTAGTTTCGCATATTACCTTCAAGAATTGGGCAAAGCAATCAAAATCAAAGAAAAGTACTTAGGCAGAGCCGAGTTGCAAAACTCTGGGGCGTCAACTCAATCCCGCTAATCTCATAAAATATAATCCGTACTTAAAAAGTTACTTACTTTGGCCTCTAACAATTGTTCGATGGTTTCATTGTTGAGTTCATTATCCTTAAAAGCCACAAAAGTACGAATTGAAAAAGAGCGCAAAGCGTCATGAACACTGAGAGTAGATTGAGCAGAGTCTTTTCGACCTGTAAACGGGTATACATCCGGCCCACGCTGGCAAGAGCTATTCAGGTTTACCCGGCACACCAAATTGGCCAACGTATCAATAAGCGGTGATAGTGTATACACATCTTTTCCAAACAAACTTACTTGTTGGCCATAATTGGACTCAGCCATGTCATCCAGAGGCTCTTCAATATCTTTAAAGGAAACCACTGGAATAATCGGCCCAAATTGCTCTTCCTCATATACCCGCATATCCTTGCTCACAGGGTAAAGCACAGCAGGCCAGATATAGTTGTCTGAATGTTTTCCTCCTTTTTTGTTCAAAATTTTGGCGCCCTTTGCTTTGGCATCATCTAATAGTTCTTGAATATAAGCTGGTTTGCCAGGTTCGGGAAGCGGCGTCAATTTCACCCCTTCATCCCAAGGGTTTCCAAATTTTAGGGCATCAACTTTCTCGGAAAATCGTTTTAAAAACTCTTCTTTCACATCCTCATGCACGTACAAAACCTTCAGAGCTGTGCACCGTTGTCCGTTAAATGAAAGTGTCCCTGCGATACATTCGTTTACGGTCAGGTCCAAATCCGCATCTGGTAATACAATAGCTGGATTTTTGGCTTCCAGACCCAAAACCAAACGCAATCTGTTGCTTTTAGGGTGTTGATCCTGTAGCGCATTGGCCGATTTGCTATTACCTATCAATGCCAATACATCCACTTTGCCGGTTTTCATGATTGGAGCAGCTACTGCCCTACCCCTTCCAAACAAAATGTTGACCACACCCTTCGGAAAACTGCTTTGAAAAGCTTCCAAAAGTGGTGTTATCAGGAGTACGCCGTGCTTTGCTGGTTTAAAAACAGCTGTGTTTCCCATAATCAAAGCTGGAATCAACAGGGCGAAAGTCTCATTCAAAGGGTAATTATAAGGTCCGAGACAAAGTACAACACCCAATGGTCCTCTACGAATATGAGCATAAACACCATCATGTTTTTCGAACTTGGCCGAATTACGATCCAATTGCTTATAATCCTCGATAGTGTCATAAATATATTCAACGGTACGATCGAATTCTTTATAAGAATCTGGCAAGGATTTTCCAATCTCCCACATGAGAAGCTTAACCACTTCTTCCCGCTTTTCCTCCATCTTTTTCACAAAGGATTCCATGCATTCAATACGATCTTTCACCTTCATTGTAGGCCAAACACCTTGTCCTTTGTCATAAGCAGCCAAAGCAGTATCCAAAACTTCCAAAGCTTCCTCTTCTCCCATGTCGGGAATGCTGCCCAAAATTGTATGGGCATATTCATCTGTGGAGGATATGGTGGAAATTACTTCTGAACTTTTACCATTCCAAGTTCGAAGTTCACCATTTATCAAATATGTTTTTTGATGAATTTGGTTTGATATCTGAAATGCTTCGGGAATTGCAATTTTGGTCTGCATAGCTTTACTTTTCAAGGTTGACAAAATGCCCCATTTTGGGCTCAAAAGGCAAAACTAAAACAAAAAAAACTAGAAAACCCCTTTGTTTTCAAAGGTTTAGATTCGAAAACGTTGTAGCTGGATATTTTTCATAATCCTTCAAAAAATTGTTACGATGCCGTATAATTTTTTAATGACCAATCCATTGTTTATGTGATGTATCTCTACGCATTTTTGCCAATCTGTATTGTTTGTAAATAAACCATGCGCTATCGGTATATTTTTACTATTTTCTGGCCCAAAACCAAACCAAATACCAAAAAACTTATTTATGCGAAACCGAATCGGGATTTTATCCAACACCCCTATCCTGCCCTTTGTTTTAGTAACCGTCTTATTTTTTGGCTGGGGTGTTCCCAATAACATGACCGAACCCCTAATTGCAGCCTTTAAGGATATCTTCAAGGATATGTCCACCTTTCAGGCCTCGCTAGTTCAATCTGCTTTTTATGGTTCTTACTTTGTATGGGCCATTCCTGCTGCCTTACTGGTTAAAAGAACAAGCTATAAAACCACTTTGCTTTTGGGTATCTTTCTGTTTGCCCTTGGCTCTTTTTTGTTTTATCCCGCCAGCCTAGAGCAAGAATATTGGTTTTTCTTGACCGCACTGTTCACACTTGCTGCCGGACTTTCCTTTTTGGAAACTGCCGCCAATCCCTACATTATTGCCATGGGAGATCAAGAAACCTCGGTTCGAAGACTGAATTTGGCCCAATCTTTTAACCCTATTGGTCAATTGACAGGAACCTTTATTGCAACAAATTTTATCTTGAAAAATTTGAGTGGCGATACCGATAAAGCTCAATTGAATACAGAACAATTGGCGAACTTGCAGACCGAGGAATTAGCAATACTCGCCAAACCGTATATTTATATTGCTATTGTTGCCTCCATTTTCTTTATCATTTTCTTGGCAAATAAAATGCCCCGTTTTCAGGCCAATGTGGAAGAAGCCAAGGAAGGTTTCTTTTCTATTTATAAGCGCATACTAAAAAAGAAGCGATATGTATTGTCCGTAATGGCACTCTTTGCAGCCATGTGTGCCCAGTTTGGCACTTTTGCATTTACCATTCCCTATCTAAAAGAAAATTACACCTTGGCGGACGGAAGCTTTATCAGTACCGGTGACGCAGGTGATATCTTATTTATTGGGGTTGTTGTGTTTGCCATCATGCGTTTTGTCTGTACAGGTTTAATGAAGTTTATAAAGCCTTCCAAACTTTTGGCTATTTTGGCCTCTATAGCAACTATTGCTGCTGTTGTAGCCATTGTATTTCCAAGTAATTTTGGAGGATATATGTTGATTGTTATGAGCGGTTGTGCTGGTTTACTCTTTCCAACCATTTATGGACTCGGCCTTGAGGGGCTATCTGAGCAAGAAGCCAAAGTTGGCGCTTCTGGTTTGATTATGGCCATTATTGCCATTGGAATCATGAATCCTATTCAAGGGTTAATCATTGATTTGGCCAGCGTGAACGTATCTTATATCTGTGTTGCCGTTGCCTTTGCTCTATTGATAGCTTATGGAGCAGTAATCGGCAAACACTCGAACAAGGCTAGTTAAACCAAGCTTTATACCAAATATTGAAAGAGGTCAGGTTTATCGTTTAGGTAGTCCCCGAAAAAATTGTTGATTTTCATCCTTTGGATGAGTGGAGCGAGGTCTTCCGCGGATTTCAATTCGATTCCCACCACCGCTGGGGCATTTTCCCTACTCGATTTTTTGGAATATTCGAAATGAGTAATGTCGTCATTGGGGCCTAGAATATCTGCCACAAACTCCTTTAATGCTCCAGGGCGTTGAGGAAAGCGGATTATAAAATAATGTTTCAGGTTGGCATGGAGCAAAGCTCTTTCTTTGATTTCCGCCGTTCGGGTAATATCGTTATTGCTTCCACTAATGACACAAACAACATTTTTCCCCTTAATTTCATCAGAAAAATGGTCTAACGCTGCAATGGTCAATGCTCCGGCAGGTTCTACCACAATGGCATCCCTATTGTACAGCTCTAAAATGGTCTGGCATACCTTCCCTTCTGGAATGGTCTCCATTTTACACAAATAATCTTTACATATCGGAAAAGTGTATTGTCCCACCTTTTGAACCGCTGCCCCATCAATAAACTTATCGATTTGCTTTAGCTCTACTAGCTCTCCTTTTTCCATGGAAGTTTTCATCGAAGGAGCTCCTTCAGGTTCAACACCAATAATCTTTGTTTTAGGCGAAAGAGCATTAAAAGTAGCACAAAGGCCTGCTGCCATTCCTCCGCCTCCAACAGCTACGAAAACATAATCGATTGATTTTTCCGATTGATTCAAGAGTTCTAAGCCAATAGTAGCCTGTCCTTCAATAATCTTTGGATCATCAAAAGGATGAACAAAGGTTTTGTTTTCTGCTTTGCAGAAAATCTCAGCTGCTTTTTGGGAGTCATCAAAAGTATCCCCTACCAATACCACTTCAATCCAATCTCCACCAAACATTTTGGTTTGGTCAATTTTTTGTTTCGGGGTAACAGCGGGCATATAAATGGTGCCTTGCACTTTTAAATGATTGCAGGCAAAGGCAACGCCCTGGGCATGATTACCAGCACTTGCACAAACCACTCCCTTTTGCAAATCTTCTTTTGGAAGTGAATTGATTTTGTTGAACGCCCCTCTAATCTTATAGCTTCGGACAAGGTGAAGATCTTCTCGTTTCAAGAAGATATTGGCCTGATACTTTTCGGAATAGCGGATACTATGCTGCAATGGTGTTTGGTCAGCTATTAGTTTAATAGTTTGAGCAGCTTTGTAAATATCCGCTATTTCCGGAAAATATGTTGTCGCTGTTCCTTTCATAGTGATAGTATCAGCGTAGATATTATAGTTTAAACGATAGGCTTCATCGCCGTCATTGATTCCCGCAATCTTGTACCAACGATTTCCACATCGTGGTCACGTAGGGCCTTGTTTACGGCAATCAATTTTACATTATCTACTCCATTGTCTTTTCCTTCTCCATAATGGGTTCCAATCACATCGGTATCGATATTTTTCATGAAATCGGTCAATAGAGGCTTACAAGCGTGATCAAACAAATAGCATCCGTATTCTGCGGTGTCAGAAATCACACGGTTCATTTCAAAAAGCTTCTTTCTTGCGATGGTATTGGCAATCAAAGGTGTTTCATGCAAGGATTCGTAGTAAGCAGATTCTCCAATGATTCCAGACTCGGTCATGGTCTCATAAGCCAACTCAACTCCTGATTTCACAAAAGCAACCATCAACACTCCATTGTCATAGTACTCTTGTTCGGAAATTTCTACGTCTCCAGCAGGTGTTTTTTCAAAAGCAGTCTCTCCTGTTGCCGCTCTCCAATCCAAAAGGTTTTTATCGCCGTTGGCCCAATCTTCCATCATGGTTTTGGAGAAATGACCACTCATAATATCGTCTTGATGTTTTTGGAACAACGGACGCATGATGTCTTTCAATTCTTCTGCTAGATCAAACGCCTTGATTTTTGCAGGGTTCGACAAACGATCCATCATGTTGGTAACTCCTCCATATTTTAATCCTTCTGTGATGGTTTCCCAACCATACTGAATCAATTTTGAAGCATAGCCTGCATCGATTCCTTTTTCCAACATCTTATCAAAACAAAGGATAGATCCTGTCTGCAATAGCCCACAAAGAATAGTTTGCTCGCCCATCAAATCAGATTTCACTTCTGCAACAAAGGAAGATTCCAAAACCCCAGCTTTGTCTCCACCAGTGCCTGCAGCATATGCTTTGGCCTGCTCAAGACCTTTCCCTTGAGGGTCATTTTCTGGGTGTACGGCAATCAGAGTTGGTACTCCGAATCCTCTTTTATATTCTTCACGAACTTCAGAACCAGGACTTTTAGGAGCGACCATGATCACGGTCAAATCTTCACGGATTTGCATTCCTTCTTCCACAATATTAAATCCGTGAGAGTAAGACAAAGTCGCACCATTTTTCATCAATGGCATTACAGCGCTCACTACATTGGTGTGCTGTTTGTCCGGTGTTAGGTTGATCACTAAATCAGCAGTAGGAATCAGCTCCTCGTAGGTCCCAACATTAAAGTTGTTCTCCTTTGCATTTTTATAAGATTGTCGCTGCTCTTTAATTGCGGCCTCACGAAGAGTATAGGAAATATCAAGTCCTGAATCCCTCATGTTCAATCCCTGGTTTAGTCCTTGCGCGCCACAACCAACAATTACAATTTTCTTTCCTTTCAATGCTGTTACGCCATCTGCAAATTCGCTGGCTTCCATAAATCTGCATTTCCCCAATTGTTCTAACTGATCGCGAAGCGATAGCGTATTAAAATAATTTGTCATTTTACCTTTTTAATTTAGTGCTATATTATTTTATTGATTTTGAAATTCTTCCAAGATTTCAGTAATAGGCATAGTTGCCTTGGTCACCGCAATACGACCGGATCGTACAAACTGCATGATTCCATAAGGTTCCAATGCATCATGCATTTCATCAATTTCGTGCCTACGTCCTGTTTTTGCCAAAACAAAAAAGTCCCTTGATACAGTTACGATCTGTGAATTACTTTCTTTGATGATATTTTGAATCTGTCTTTCATCAAAAAGTAAGTGCGAGGCAATTTTGAACAAGGCAGACTCTTGATAAATAGTTTCATCGTCGGTATGATAAAAAGCCTTTATCACCTCTATTTGCTTCTCAATCTGCCCCACGATATTGCGTACCCAATCCTCCGTGGTGTTCACCACAATGGTGAATTTAGATACATGTTCTATCTCCGATTTTGAAACATTTAAACTCTCAACATTAATATGTCTTTTTAGAAATATGCCCGATATTCTGTTTAAAAGACCAACATTATTCTCAGAATAAACCGATATGGTATACCACTGTTTTTCCATTCTTATTTTGTTTTGACCGCAACAATTATTCCTGTTGACCAGTCCATTTTTGTAATTGTTAAATCTTCTTTTGCTTCTAATATTTTTACTAACTCCACAGCATTAAGGTCATGTCCTTCTGGCCAATTGGGTTGTTTGCTCATATCATCTATCACGTAGAATCCACCGAGCTTCAACAAGGACAACGTTCTGTCCAACAAGCTGTACTTTCCGGGCCAAGCATCTGCAAAAATCAAATCAAAGGCCTCACCTGAATAATTTGACAACCAGTCTGCACCATCTTCACATATCAATTCAAGTCTGGTTTCCCTCTCGAAAAAATCTTTCGCAATCTCTATTAACTCTTCGTCATTATCTATGCTGATAACCTTTGAATCTGAATCCATTCCTTCCAGCATCCAGGCTAGCGATAATCCAATTCCTGTTCCTAGTTCCAAGAAGTTTCCGCCAGGTTTTGATGACACCAAAGTTTTCAACAGAGAACCGGCATGAACATCAGAAGGCATGTCAAATCCGATTTCCTCAGATTTTGCTTGCAAATCTGCATATACAGACGGTAGGTTTTTCAAAATTGCTTGGTCCACCCTTACTTTAATCTAATATCTGAAACCGATGCGCCCGATGGTATCATTGGAAATACGTTGTCCTCTTTTTCCACTCGAACTTCCAAAAAGTAAGGGTCTTTAGATGCCATCATTTCCTCTACAGCATCTTTTAGATCTGAACGCTCTACTACCCTTCTTGATTTAATATGATAACCTTCTGCGATTTTTACAAAATCAGGATTGGTCATTACAGTAGAGGCATATCTTCTTTCAAAGAAAAGCTCTTGCCATTGACGTACCATTCCCAAGAAATCGTTGTTTAACACCACAATCTTAACAGGGACGTTATGCTGAAAAATCACTCCAAGTTCTTGGATGGTCATTTGGTATCCACCATCACCAATAACGGCAACCACTTCCCTGTCCATGGCACCCATTTTGGCTCCGATAGCGGCTGGTAAAGCAAATCCCATGGTTCCCAAACCTCCGGAAGTAATGTTACTTTTGGTCTGCTTGAATTTAGCGTACCTACAAGCCATCATTTGGTGTTGCCCAACATCTGTGACAATCACAGCCTTATGGTCAGACGCCTTATTAATCTCCTCGATTACTTCTGGCATGGTAAGTCCTTCTTTTGTTGGTTGAAGGCTGTTTTTTATAACAGTTTCGTATTCAATCTCATATTTTTTATCGAATTCGGCCTTCCAAGCAGTGTGCTCGTTCTTATTGATCAAAGGCAACAAAAGGTCTAAAGTTTCCTTGGCGTTCCCCAACACGGCTACATCTGCACTTACATTTTTGTTGACCTCAGCAGGGTCAATCTCGAAATGAATCACTTTTGCTTGTTTAGCATAGGTGTCCAAACTTCCTGTAACCCTGTCATCAAAACGCATCCCAATAGCGATAAGCACATCACATTCGTTGGTCAATACATTGGGACCATAATTTCCGTGCATCCCAACCATACCCACATTCAAAGGATGATCAGTATCCATAGCAGAAAGTCCTAAAATAGTCCAAGCTGCAGGAATCCCAGCTTTTTCAACCAAAGCCTTTAGTTGTTCTTCAGCCTCGCCCAAAATAACCCCTTGACCAAAAACGATATAGGGTTTCTTGGCATTGTTTATCAACTCCGCTGCTGCTTCAATCGCCTTCAAATCTGGCTCCGGAACAGGTTTGTAACTTCTTACCCCTGTACATTTCTCATACGAAAAGTCAAACTCATCAAATTGGGCATTTTTAGTAATATCCACTAAAACAGGTCCAGGTCTTCCAGATCTTGCGATATAGAATGCCTTTGCCATGATTTCAGGAATTTCATCCGCTCTTGTTATCTGATAGTTCCACTTCGTTACTGGTGTAGAAATTCCAACAATATCGGTTTCCTGAAATGCATCAGAACCCAGAAGATGTCTTGGTACTTGTCCAGTAATACAAACCATAGGTGTAGAATCAATCTGGGCATCTGCAATACCAGTCACCAAGTTTGTAGCTCCGGGTCCAGAGGTTGCCATGGCCACCCCAACTCTTCCAGTCACACGGGCATACCCTTGAGCGGCATGTGTTGCGCCTTGCTCGTGCCTAGTAAGGATGTGTGTCAACCTATCTTGAAATTTATAAAGCTCATCATAAACCGGCATGATAGCTCCTCCTGGGTAGCCATAAATTAAATCCACCCCTTCGGCTAACAAGCAATGTATTATAGCTTCTGCCCCACTTATTCGAATGGTCTTAGCCGTTTTGTTTTCTTCTTTTTTCAAAGTTTCAGTATTCATAATCTCAACTTTAGTTGATGAGATTCCTGCATAAGCAGAAATGACAAAATTTTTTAATATTTATCGGTTACACATCCCTCTGAAGCCGATGCTACAGATCTTGCGTACTTATACAATATTCCTTTGGTAAATTTTAATGGTGGAGCTTGCCATTTGGCCCTTCTGCTTTCCATTTCCTCATCTGAAATGTTTAAGGTAATTGAATTGTCCAAGGCACTAATGGTAATAATATCTCCTGTCTCCACTAGGGCAATAGCCCCACCCACCTGGGCTTCTGGAGTTACGTGACCTACGACAAAACCGTGCGTTCCACCTGAAAAACGACCATCTGTGATAAGTGCGACCGATTTACCTAAACCGGCTCCCATAATCATGGATGTAGGTTTTAACATTTCGGGCATACCAGGACCTCCTTTTGGTCCTACATAGCGAATAACCACAACATCACCTTTTTCCACCTCTCCTTTGGATATGCCTTCATTGGCCTCGGGTTCGCTGTCATACACCACAGCTTTCCCTTCAAACTTTAGGCCTTCTTTACCTGATATTTTTGCAACCGCACCCTCTTCTGCCAAGTTTCCTTTAAGGATTTGTAAGTTTCCAGAAGATTTCAGGGCTTTGTCAACGCTGTACAACAAATCTTGCTCCTCAAATTCCATTGCCTCAACATCTTTAAGATTTTCAGCCAAGGTCTTTCCGGTTACAGTCATACAATCTCCATGTAAAAAGCCTTGCTCTAACAAGTATTTCATGATTTTTGGGGTTCCGCCAATACCATGAACATCTTCCATCAGGTATTTTCCAGAAGGTTTTAAATCGCCAATAAGAGGCGTTCTGTCACTTATCCTTTGAAAATCTTCCAATGTAAAATCAATATCCGCTGCATATGCAATGGCTAAATAATGTAATACCGCATTGGTAGAACCGCCAAGGGCATTGACCAAAGTGATTGCATTTTCAATTGATTTTTTAATAACAATGTCTTTTGGTTTTAAGTCTAGTTCCAAAAGGTTTTTTATTGCCTGGGCGGTACGTTCCGCCTCCGAAAGTTTGTTGGGGTTGACAGCCGGAATAGATGAATTATAAGGCAAAGCCATACCCATACATTCTATCGATGATGCCATGGTATTTGCCGTATACATGCCTCCACAGGCGCCTGCTCCGGGAATTGCTTTCTTGATAATTTCTTTATATTCAGCTTCATCAATTTCTCCAGCTATTTTCTGTCCCAAAGCTTCAAATGCAGATACGATATTCAGCTTTCGTCCATTGTGATTTCCCGAAGCAACACTACCGCCATAAACCATAATGGATGGTCTATTCAAACGAAGCATCGCTATAATGGCCCCAGGCATATTTTTATCACATCCCACAACCCCTATCAATGCATCATATGACATCCCGTTCATCACAGTTTCCATAGAGTCTGCGATAATATCTCTTGAAGCCAACGAATATTTCATTCCCGGTGTTCCCATAGAAATACCATCAGATACTCCAATGGTACCGAATGTGAGTCCTACTTGTCCGGTTTCGTTTACATGTTTTTTTATTTCTTGCGCTATACTGTTTAAGTGCATATTGCAAGGATTACCATCGTAACCCGTACTCCCAATGGCAACTTGTGCCTTTTTCATATCCTCTTCTTTTAAACCTGTGGCATACAACATGGCTTGTGATGCCGGCTGCGAAGGGTTTTGGGTAACGTTTTTGCTGTGTTTGTTCAGTTCCATTAATAGTTTTATCTCAATTCTAAAATTCTATTGAATTTACTACGGTATCCAAAGATAGATGTTTCAAATACTGAATTATTTTAACAGTTTTTGGGGTTCTAAAGTCATTCAAAACAATATCTATGCATTTACCTGTTAATCAGATATTTAAATCAATTTAAAATCCCATATCCAAATATTTTCAAGGGCATAAAAAAAGCCTGTATCGTTCGAATGATACAGGCTTTTCTTTGTCAATAGCAAGTCCGTATCATTCCCTATCAGGAATAATAATGACCACGTTATTGTTTACATTATTTCTTTTCATGGGGTCAATAGTACGAAAAAATATTTTAGCTGCAAATTCCTTGAAAAATATTAAACGACTTTATAGTTAAGAAGTTACAAAATTTATCTCACTTTTTTTGTATGAAACACCCTAAATTTTTAAGTTTTTCGTACAATAAAATATAAGAATATTTTTATAGATTCACAGCGAATTTTTATTAGGTAAAAAATAAAAAATCAAGTTCGAATCGATAGCACATACAAATGTATCAGGATGTAAAAGCATCCATGAAACAAGTATATAAATGATAAACCTAAAAATTTTAAACATCGAAAATCAATAATTATGAAAAGAACTACTAGATTTAAAAAAAAGTGTAAGTGTCCACATATTCAAATAAAGGAATTCTGTGCCTTTGTAAAATTATGGCTTTTTGGTTTTGGGTTTATGTTGTTTGCCAATGATGCATTTGCCCAACTCTCCCGAACTAATCGTGTTATAGCTCAAAAAGGGCTTCAACTCGTGGTTTGGACCCATGACGACGTTCAAACAGCAGGAGTAGATCCTGGTTATCCTGTGGGGAGTAACTGGACCAATCTTAATTTTACTGCACCAGCGGCACCAAGATATAACAGCACTTTTTTTTCCAGTCACCCTAGTTCACCTTATAGCATCATTTTTGCACCTTATGGAGATAGAATGGATAGATCTCCCAATACCACAGAAATCACAAATGGACCTTATTCCACTACAGACCCCAATGACCCCACGCCTGGACAAACTTCCAATGCCAATATTCTGAACCTAATCAATGACGGAAAGATCACAACCATGCAATTTGGCGATGAAGAAGGATATAGTACCGCCTTAGTAGGACGCTGGCGGGACTGGTATGATGTTTTCAGAAACCATTATCCAAATATATTGGTCCATAATAATCAATACGTTGATCAATGGAGTGAGGGTCAACTAAGGGATTATCTGGTTACGGCCAAACCGGATCTGTTGACATTTGATAACTATTGGTGGTGGAGAACCAATACTAACAGAACAGGTGGGGCATTGCCCTCTATGGGAGAATTGGCAAAATATCGAAAGTTGGCCATGGAAGGTTATGACGGTACAGGTAGCAGTCCTATTAGCTTCGGTCAATATTTAGGAGCATATAAACCGACCACCGGGCAGCAAGCTTCAGGTGGGTGCAATGATGCTCCTGGATATACTTTTTCAGAATCACAAATCTACGGTAATACATACTCTGCATTTGTCATGGGTGGTAAATGGAGCAGCCTTTTCAGATGGGTAGATGTTACAGATGCCGCTGGTGAATGTACCTGGCTTTTTCCCAGTCAAACCAATGGCCCCACACCGCAGTATTGGTACTATTCAAAAGTGGCAAAGGAAATCAATAACCTGTCACCTCACTTGTCTCGCTTGCAGAACAGAGCAATTTACTATGGACAGTTAGGACAATATATGAACGATGGTGCACCTACCAATAATGACCGCTCCAATTTAATTCCTGATTGGAACAGCAATTTTGACCCCTATATCACGGATATTTCCGGAGACAATCTTACTCCGGCGACAAATGATAATCTGGATGGGGATGTGTTTATTTCCTATTTTGAGCCCATTCAAGATATAGACAATACATCCAATGTTACCATGGCTCCTGTACACAACAAAAATGCCAGATATTTTATGATTTTTAACGGGATGACCAAGCCCAATGGCTGCTGTCACCACCCTACAGACCCATTATATGCTCAAGATACCATTCAGGGGAAAGCAAATTTGACAAGACAAAGAATTACATTGACCATGGATTTTGGCACCAATCCAGTGGATCAGTTAAAGCGTGTAAGTACTACCACAGGTAATGTGGAAAATGTGGCACTTACAAGTGTTTCTGGAAGTGTCTACACAACAACTTTTGATTTGGATGGTGGCAAAGCCGCACTTTTCTATTGGGAGAACCAACATTCCATCCCTATGGCCAAATTGGTAGGCCATTGGACATTTGATGAAACTTCGGGAACTACGGCAGCTGATGCATCTGGAAACAATCGTAATGGAACACTAGTCGGTGGTCCTACGTGGAATAGCTCAGGCCGAGTGAATGGCGCTATCAGTTTGGATGGAACAAACGATTGGATCAATCTTACAGATTTTAATCTGGAAAACGCATTTACCATAAGTGCTTGGGTAAAGCTCAATGCGGGCATTAATCAGTTCGATGGGCTTATGAGTGCAGATGATCCACGTACTGGGCAAGATATCAATTTCTATAATGGAGCGCCACGGTTATGGAATGGCTCTTCGGATGTGGTCATTTCCAATACTTCGGTAACGGCTAATGTCTGGACCCATGTGGCGTTTGTACGTGATGGCTCTGATATCACCATTTATATTAATGGCGAAGCTAAAGGAAGGCGCGCATGGACAGAGACCCTTACCGTTGGTGCTTTGGGCAGAAGTTTTGCAGGCATTGGTTTTTCAGGCTTATTGGATGACTTCCGCATTTATGAAGGAGCCCTGACCAGTAGGGAAATAAAAGAATTGCCAGGGTTTGCAACAACCGGACCAGACATTACAAGTAATTTAGAAGGCCATTGGACATTTGATGAGACCAGTGGCACCACGGCAATCGATGCCTCTGGAAACAACCGTACAGGTACATTGCAGGGCAACCCTACATGGAATGCTTCGGGCAAGGTTAATGGAGCCATTGCATTGGATGGTACAGGAGATTGGGTCAACATTTCGGATATGAACCTAAGTGGCGATTTTACCATCGCTTCATGGGTAAACCTGAGCACGGGTATCGGCAATCAAGATGGCATTGTTGCAGCCGATAATGCCAATAACGGACAGGACATTAACTTTTATAATGGAGCAGGACGTCTATGGACAGGTGCTACCGATGTGGTCATATCAAATACCACTATGACGGCCAATACCTGGACACATGTGGCAATCACACGTAGCGGCTCAAACCTGACCATTTACATTGATGGGGTGTCCACAGGTACTGGTTCTTGGTCAGGTACAATGGATGTAGGCGGATTGGGAAGAAGCTTTGTGGGAGCAGTAACTGAAGGGAGCTTAGATGATTTAAGAATCTACTCTAGGGCCTTGAATTCCAATGAAATCAATGCTCTACCTGGTTTTAGTGGAGCATCTAGTCTGAAAGTTAGAATATCTGATGCCCTTGAATTGATCGAGGAAGGACAAAATCAAAATGACATGAGAATATTTCCAAATCCAGCCAAATCAATTTTCTATTTGACCAATGGCAAAACTCATGAAGGAAATGCAACTTTTGCTTTATTTAATCTTTCGGGACAACAAGTGATGCAAAGGAGTATAGATTTAAAGTCAAACGCAACCACAACTTTTGATATAAGTCGTCTTAACAAAGGGTTATATATCTTAATTGGAATACAGAATGGAAAAGAAATACTGAATAAAAAAGTAGTGATTGAGTAAACTTTTTTCATATTGTATAAACTATCTGCCCCAACTATTAAAGGTTGGGGTTTCTTATTTATATCAGTAGCTATCTTGTAATGTTTTATGATTCGCCAACTATTTTTCATCAAACAATTGTGGTATATGATATCAGTAACCTGCTTAATCGTTTAAGTAAAGTATGGATGAATAAGAAGAAGCGTAAAGGTTATAACAACTTAAACGAAAGGAAATCTCCAAATTTTTTCTGTGCCAAAACACAAATGGACTCTTCTGAAAGTTGTAAAATACGTGGGTAACCTCCAGTGGTCTGTCCATCCTTCATTAAGATAATCAATCTTCCTGCTGGTGTAAATTGCACTGTACCTGGAAGAGTTCCAGAAGTAAGCATAGAATGTTTGTGCCCTTCTATCAATTCAGAAAGTTGATAGGCCATCCGATTATTCGCTTTTGACACTGTAAATGTTTTCGAAAAAACTTCACCAAGTTGCCTATCTGTCAATATGGAAAACTCGGGCCCTTTATGCACTTCCAAAGTTCCAGTTTCAAAATACTTCTTCATTTTAACCTCGGTCAAACTGGGATCAAATGCTTTGATTTCATCAAAAGGTATTTCCTCTCCATCAGCAATACATTTTGATGGGGTAATCGGGAAATATTGTGACCTACTGCCCAAAACCTCAGAGGTTCTGAAACCTCCCTTTACGGCCAAATAATTTCGAAAACCATTTTCCAATCTTCCATAAGATAAAATATCACCTTTGGACACCTTGATTACCTGATAATTTTCTATGGGTTTATTGTTCAAGGTTGCCGACATCTGAGCCCCTGCTAAACATATATAGGTATCTGCCTCAAACAACAGGGTTGGCCCTGTCATCGTAATTTCCAAAACTGAATCACTAGGATCGTTTTCCAGCATTTTATTGGCTCTTTTTACCGCAATGGTATCCAATACACCTGAAATAGGAACCCCAACGTGGCGATGGCCTAAACGCCCTAAATCCTGAACCGACAGAAAAAAACCAGATTTCAAGACTTTAAGCATCTAAAGGAGTTTTTTCTAGTTTAAAAATTCCTACTTCAGCTTCAATTTTATGCAGGTCGTAGGCTGCTTTGGATATCTGATAAAATTGGATTTTATCACCAACGTTTACAAAACAGGGTTTTTCTTTGCTGGAATCGAAAATGGGAATTGGGCAGTTACCGATTATATTCCACCCCCCTGGTGAATCCTGTGGATAAATACCTGTCTGTTTTCCTGCAAGTCCTACAGCTCCCTTAGCTACCGCAAGTCTTGGTTCTTTTCGTCGTGGAATTTCCAAAGTTTTCGGTAGTCCACCCAAGTACATAAAGCCTGGTAAAAATCCTATTCCATACACTAGGTATTCGTGTGAAGTATGCAATCCAATCAGTTCTTCAGGAGATAATTTGAGTTCCTTAGCTACATCCTTGAGATCAATTCCGAATTCGGCTTCATAGCAAACAGGAATATGCCAAAGAAAACGCTGTTCTTTTAATTGTCCAGCATTTTTTGATACATAGCAGTCCAAAATCTGCTTTTCGACCTCTTCAAAATCCACATCTTCTTGATTGTTAACCAGGGTTATTGAATTATAGGCTATCGACATTTCCCAACCTGGCTGACGAAGTTTGTTAAAACTATCCCTGAAAGTCAAAATATCCCTTAGAATTGATTCACTCACTTCTTTTGGCCATTCTATTAGAATTGCTCGTTCACCAAAAGGTTGAATGGATATGGAATAATCTTTCACTAGGCTAGTTGTACCCCATGCTTGGGTAATTCTTGGGAAAGATACATCAATATTTGTAATGCGGAAGAGGTATCTCCATGTATGCAAACCGTATCGGCCTTGATTTCTGTATATTTTTCGGAAACCGTAAAAACTCTATTTTCCTTTATAATGGGTAAAAGGTGCTGCAGTACCCTTTCGGGGGCATGTATCAAAGCATTTTCCAACTGCCTGGAAACTAAACTTAAATCAGGGTTATAATTTCTATCTCCAAACGCCTCATAGCGAACACTGAACCCTTTTCTTAGTGCGATTTTAGCTATCGCTGATCTATATGGTACATACAAAAATGTCCTATTTTGATAATCCTGTAAGGCTTCCAAATAAACTTCGGCCAAAGCTTCATCCCTTGCAATTTGATTGTACAAAGCTCCATGGGCCTTTATGTGATGGATTTTGGTGTTTTCTGAATGTACAATAGATTGAAATGCCTGAAGTTGATCCTTCAAACTTTTTTGAAGTTCCGGCATGGAAATTGACATCGGTTTTCTTCCGAAATTCAGTCTATCTGGATACGAAGGGTGTGCTCCTATTTTGACCTTATGTTGCTTGGCCAATCGTACAACTTCGAGCATGGTATGTACATCTCCAGCATGACCGCCAGAGGCTATGTTACAAGAATTTATGAGAGGCATCAATTGCTCCTCATTTCCTACACCCTCACCTACATCACAGTTAATATCAATTGTATTCATAGCCCGTTTAAAACAATCCTATCACCTTCAAAATACTTTTCACCCCAAGAAAAATGGAGAATCCAACAATAAAAAAACCAACAATGTTCTGAGCTTTTGAATTGATATGCTTCCCCATCACCTTCTTTTTATTGACAACCCAAAGCAGTAAGATGGCCATTACCGGCAATAAAATACCATTCGCAATCTGAGCAAACTGAATAATCTGAATAGGTGTGATATCAAAGGACAAAAAGAGAACACCAAGGGTCAAAACGATTGCCCATACCAATTTGAATTTCTTATTTTTCATTCCATTATCCCAACCAAAACAGCTGCTGGCCACAAAAGCTGCAGCCAAAGGAGCAGTGATAGCGGAGGTAACTCCTGCTGCAAGTAGACCTATTCCCAAAAAGTATAAGGAGAGGCTTCCAAATAAAGGTTTTAACCCAATAGCCATGTCCATTACACCTTCAACATTTTGAATTTGCGCAGCGGCTGCCGTTATCAAAATGGCCATAGAAACAAGACCACCTAAAGTAATGAAAACTATGGTATCCCATCTTGCATCTTTCAATGACGATTCTGAGGACCATTTTTCTTTTGTCAATGAAGCATGTAAAAACAAATTATAAGGTACCACTGTTGTACCCACCAAGGCTATAACAGTAAGTAAACTTTCACTGGGTAAAGTGGGTACAAACATACCCTTGATAATTTCTGTTACATCTGGCTTGGTCATAAAAGCAGCTATCACAAAACTTACCCCCATAATCCCTACCAATGCCACAAATACTTTTTCAAGCGTCTTGTAACCACTGAACCATAATAGTACAAAAGCTATTGAACCAATCAACAATGGGTAAAATTGACTCAAAGACCCTTCACCGAACAAACCCTGTAGTCCAAGTGTGGCACCTCCGATATTACCTCCCTCATATGCTGCATTTCCTATCAGGATAGCAGCCAACACAATACCTATTATAATATTTCTGATCCAGGGTTGTGTGAGTTGGGATTTAATGACATCTACCAAACCTGTTTGGGCTACCACTCCGATCCGACCAGCCATTTCCTGCAACGCAATCGTGGCCAAAATGGACAGCATAACCGCCCACAGCAGCGCATATCCAAAATCAGCTCCAGCCAAAGTACAAACTGTAATGGTTCCTGGACCAACAAAGGCAGCGGCCACCAACACGCCAGGGCCAATTTTTTTAAACATATATTTTTTAGCTTTTCACCACACGAAAGTTAACTTGTTTTGTTAGAATTCATGCATTTCATCTAAAAAAATGTATTTCATCTAAAAGTGGTGTGTTTTACATCGACTATTTATACGAATATGTAATTGTTAAAGTTATAATAGTCCCAAATCAAATATTGACCAAAACTTGACCTAATACTCATGACTTGTAAAGATTGTGAAAAAAAAATCAGCCGTGAGCAGTATGATGCATCTATGGAATCTTTAGGCGTCGCCTTATGTGAACGACATAGCCGGCTTATCAAACAAATAATCCTGAACAATGATACCCCGCTAGAGGCGATACAACTGTTTTATGCCCTAAAAGAAGCGGGAGCTCATCCAATGTTGGAATGGTGGGATGGTAAAAAGTCTGTTGACATTGCCATTTCAAGGGTAAAACTCAATATCGAAATTGACAAGGATTATAACATGATTACCCATGAACAAGCCATCAACGATCTTGAAGAGGCCATGCACTCATTTAAAAACGGGTTTACGACAATAAGAATCCCACACTTAGCCGTTAAATATTATCTAGAAGATACAGTTCAAAACATTCTGGGAATCATCAGTGGTCTAAAGGCAAATATTAAGGCCATTTAGTCTGAGTACAAAAGCTTTTTGTTCAAATTAGATTCCTTGTATTCCAGTATGTGTATTGCAATGGTTCTTTCACCAATATTTTCAAGGTCGTTCACGTAATTTTTCCCTTTGAATTCACAATATTCTGTATCTCCGGGTTCTAATTTGATCATACTGATTTTACCATTACCATAACGGGTCAACGCAAGACCTCCGGTAAGACAAACCCAGTTATAATTGGAGTTTTGTTTTCTAAATGGGATTCTTTCGCCAGGCTCCAGCATGATATCCCAAAGTTTAACATTGTCATTCTCGAACACTAAACGTTCCCCGAGTGATTCTTTTATTCCTTGATGAAGAAGTTCATCAATCATTTCTGGTGTCCAGGGATCAAAGTTTCCTATGGGGTTCAGTTCCACACATTGCATAGCTCAATTCTATAAAAATGGGCGCAAAATTATAATATTGAATGCAAAAAAAACATGATAAATGTAGGATTTAACTTATTTTTTGATAGAATGGAAAGAAATTGGATTTTTTATTTTCACATTGATTACCAATGGCTTAAAAAAAATATATTCTTAAATCTTCCCTGGTAAGAATGCATTTTGTAGTCATTCAACCAAAAAAATTGAAATCCATCCAAATTAATACCCTGTATTTTTATAAAAGATTTACATTGATGATATCAAAATGAAAAAAGGTTGGAAAATCTTATCATCAATTTCACTCCTACGGGGATGATTCCTACAAAGGAAATGACACCTTATGTCCCCATCTCTGTTTCAGAAATCGTCGAAAACACACTAGAGGTTTCTGAAATAGGAATTACTTTGGTCCACTTGCATGCAAGAAATCCTATTAACGGAAAACCTACATATAAAAGGGAGATTTATGCCCAAATAATTGAAGGGATTCGGAAGCACGACCCTGAATTGGTCATCTGTGTTTCGCTAAGTGGTCGAGATTTTCCCGAATTTGAAAAACGAGCCGACCCTCTATTTCTTGAAAACAGTCTAAAACCGGATATGGGAAGCTTGACATTGAGTTCCTTAAATTTCAATGCCACAGCAAGCGCAAACTCCCCTGACATGATTCAAGGACTTGCGAAGATTATGTTGGAAAAAGGAATAGTTCCTGAATTGGAGGCATTTGATATTGGAATGATAAATTATGCTAAATATTTAGCTAAAAAAGGCTTAATTAAACCTCCTTATTATTTCAATCTAATACTTGGTAATATCGCCTGTGCGCAGGCCAACTTACTCAATGCAGGTATTATGATCAATGATTTGCCTGATAATTCCTATTGGAGTTTGGCAGGAATTGGAAATTCCCAATTGAAAATGAACTATCCAAAGGATACATACCATTGCACAAGCAAATGAAAGAGAAGTACTTTCTTCTTCAGAGTTCAGAAAATCGTTTGGAATGACACCGGGTAAAGCTTTTGACGACTTAAAAAATTGAGATACCCCTAGAAAAGCAAAGCAAAAACTATACCCTCGCGCTAATTAGAAACCGTTTTAAAAATGGTCTGGTTTTGTATAGCCTGCGCAATCTTTTGACCAGAACCGGAATCGACCTAGATTTATATTACTGGGTTCGCGAAGGAACAGCTGATTATAGTATTCCTGAGGTTAGAGATAACAGTACGCGCTATAAATTTGAATCTCTTGGGTTACAAGATTTGAAAGCAATGAGTTCATTAAGGATGCGCTCCAACAAAGGAGAAATAATCAATGGAATAAAAAACGGGCAAAAGTGTATCGCACTCAAAGATGGTGACAATGTAGCCGCATTTATGTGTATTGAATACAATGATTTTACAATCAACGATAAAAAGTTCAAACTTGAATCTGACGAAGCCTATTTGCTCAACATGTATACCATGAACAACTATCGAGGTCAGAACTTGGCTCCTTTTCTCAGACACAAATCTTATGAGTTACTCAAAGCTGAAGGCAGAAAAAACATCTACAGCATTACGGAATATTTCAACAACTCTTCTCGGAAGTTCAAAGAAAAACTTAATGCAGAAAACATGTCTTTATACTTTTGTATAGGACTTTTCAAGAAAAAGTACTGGACCTTTAAACTAAAGGATATACAAAAGAAATAGAATTATCCCAACCACCCCTCTCGATCTAAGCTACGATATTGGATTGCTTCAGAAACATGATGGTCTTGAATGTTTTTTCTGCCTTCCAAATCTGCAATGGTCCGTGCCACCTTCAAAATCCGATCATATGCTCTGGCCGAAAGTCCCAATCGTTGCATTGCCACTCGAAGTAATTCTTTTGACGAGCCATCTAAAGCGCAAAACTGTCTAATCTGTTTGGTATTCATCTGGGCGTTGTAATGCACTGTTTCTATAGTTGAAAATCTTCTTGTCTGTACCTCCCTTGTCGCAATTACCCTTTCTCTAATTGAACTACTTGACTCAGCTTTCCTGTCATCGGATAGCTTTTCAAAAGGAACAGTGGTCACCTCAATATGAATATCAATCCTATCCAATAATGGGCCTGATATTTTACCTAGGTACCGCTGCATTTCCATGGATGAAGATGTCATTGGAGCTTCTGGATCATTGAAGTAACCTGAAGGGCTTGGATTCATACTCGCCACCAACATAAAACTACTGGGATAAGTCACAGTAAATTTTGCTCTAGCAATAGTAACTTCTCGGTCTTCCATAGGTTGCCTCATTACTTCCAAGACCCTTCTTTCAAACTCTGGCAATTCATCCAAAAAAAGTACCCCATTATGCGAAAGTGAAATTTCTCCCGGTTGTGGATAACTTCCGCCCCCAACCAAAGCAGCACTGCTAATGGTATGATGTGGATTTCGAAATGGCCTTTGACTCATCAAACCACTATTCTTTAAATTTCCTACGATACTATGGATTTTGGTAGTTTCTAAAGCTTCGTACAATGTCATCGGAGGTAAAATTGACGGCAAGCGTTTGGCCAACATGGTTTTGCCAGATCCCGGTGGGCCTATCAATATGATATTATGTCCTCCAGCAGCGGCAATTTCCATACAACGCTTAATACTCTCTTGCCCTTTTACATCTGCAAAATCGAATTCAGGAAAGCTCAAATGTTTATAAAACTCCTCTCGCGTATTAATCTTGGTTGGTGAAAGTGGCAGTTCCTTATCAAAAAAATCAATCACCTCACTTATATTTTCAATACCATATACTTCCAAACCGTCGACAACAGCTGCTTCTTCGGCATTTTCCTTCGGTAAAATAAAACCATTGAACCCTTCTTTCTGAGCATTGATAGCAATTGGTAATGCTCCCTTTATGGGACGTAGCTCTCCATCCAAGGAAAGTTCTCCCATAATGATATATTTTTCAATATCCTTTGATTTGATTTGGTTGGAAGCTGAAAGAATTCCAAGAGCCAAGGTAAGGTCATAGGCTGAACCTTCTTTTCGAAGGTCTGCAGGAGCCATATTAATGGTAATCTTTTTGCCAGGAACACGATAACCGTTGTTTTGAAGCGCAGCAGCAATGCGATAATTACTTTCCTTAATGGCATTATCTGGCAATCCCACAAGATGGTAACCAATTCCTTTATCTACATTAACTTCCACAGTAATTGTGGTAGATTCAACGCCAAATACAGCGCCACCATAAACTTTTACAAGCATAAAAAAGAGGCATATTATTAGGTTGAAAATATATATGAATCTTCTTTAACAATAAGCCCCCATTTGACGGATACCCACTTTCCAATTGATGAATGCCTTCCTAGAATCAACCTACGCATTCCTTTGGCCAATTAATTAACTAATTTTATTTCAATGTTGAACTGAAATGTGTATCAGTAGGGAATATGCTTTTTAGTTCACTTAGTCTTGGCAGTCTCCCGTATGGACTAATCTCAAAAGCTTCAACAAACTCTACATCTCTTCCAAAAGCTTTATCAACTTTATCCCTATATCTATTGCTATTGTTTGAAAACCATCCTTTAATCCCCTTTTTGGCGTTTTCAACGACTGCTTGTTTTTCATCCTCGGTTTTTGGCATAGTTTCCTTACTGCCATTGGTCCCTCCTTCCACAAACTGGGAAAAGTGGCTAAGGGTTGCTTCTAGCTTGGAATCTATAACATCATCAATTGGCAACAGTATTTCTGGTTTAAACGGCAATCTGTTGTACAAATTATCACCATATAAGATTATGGGTGGTGATTTTAAATGCTCCACTTCGGGCAAATAGTTAGGAACATTGAGCAATAACGCTGCATCTATTACCAATTGATTTGTAGCTCTATGATCTGGATGAAGTTCATTGGGACCATGCACGATTATAAGGTCCGTATTCCACGCTCTTATTATACGAACCAAGTCCTCTCGGTTTTTAAGACTAGTTACCAATTCTCCATCATGATTATTCATTATCTCCATGGAAACTCCCAATACATCAGCCGCGAGTTGCATTTCACGCTTTCTTCTTTTGGCCAGCATTTCTCCAGAGTCTCTCCAATGTCCCTTGTTTCCATCGGTAAGAGAAATAAATTTTACGTTATGCCCTTTGCTTTCAATTTTTTTGATGAAGCCCGCAGCCCTAATATCACAATCATCTGGGTGTGCACCAATGGCAAGTATGTTTAAGGCTTTGCCATTTTTGGTTTGAGCAAATGAGTTGGTTGATACAGTAAAACCAAAGACAAACAGAATGAGGAAAAAAATTCTTTGCCTCGTTAAGATTCCATGAATTATATAAGTATTGACCATGAGGTTAAAGGTACTAAAAATGGACTCCGCTACGTGACATTGTTCAATAACACATTTTGTGCAATTCCAGTATCAAAAAAATACTGTCAAACAATATAAATATGTACCCTATTTGACAATAAATTTCTGTTTGACGGATACTGGATTTCCATTTGAGGTAAACCCTTCTACAACTAGCTCATACTCTCCTGGCACATCTGAAGTATAGAACTTGATCTCATTTTTTTCTTTTGATAAATCGAGATTTGGCTCCCACAACAACTGATGTCTAAAATCAGGGATTCTAATCTGTGTCTCCACATCTTTATAATTTTCGTCAAAATAGTCCTTTCGCGGTTGAGGCCTAAAAAGGGCGACGTTTTGAAGGTGCGGCGCATAAAATTCATTATAAAAATCACCATCTATGGTTTTAAAGAGCAATACCCCTTGAAAAGGTTGTGCCCCCAACATGATCTTATCTCTTGAAAAGTCAATACTCTTGATTTTTTTTGCACTAAAATCCATAAAATCTTCATGCCTTTTTATAAAAAGCCCATCTACGAACACCATAGGCAACATACTCAAATCGGTAAACCCCTCTTCTGGTCTTATTTCGAAGACACGCTCACCATTGGCCAATTTTCTTATGGAAACCTGATCGACTACTTCAATTATAGTTTCCCCTATGCTGTTGAACCGCGTATAATCATCCAAATCATAGCTTGCTGTGTATTTTCTATAGTTTGGAGGTAGATGTTTTGCAGGTAGGGTAGAATCCTTTCGTTGTTCTTTGAATGCATTTTCAATTTGATTTTCTATACTTCTTTGAAGAATGTAATCCTTCATTTGTTTTGAGAGTTTGAAATCTGTAAAGGACATATCCAAATCATTTAAATCATTGGAATCCATGGTAACTTCATATTCTTCCCAATTATCTGCAAGAATCTGTAACGAAGCGTTTGTATTATCATATTCGCGATTCACAATGAACTCAAACCTACCTTCGGCATCAGAGGTAGCAACTTTCAACAAAAATTCATTACCAGGAAGCGATAGCGAAATTCGCTTTCCTTGAACTGGTTGTCCACTTTCTTTGTTGGTTATAGTTCCCGATATCACTTCTCCCCTTAGTTGGGGCAGAAATTCTGCTTTTAAACCACTGCCTCCGATGTTTTGTCCTCTCAATACGTAATTGTCAAAGAAATTATGCGCCGTAACTTTTGTTGGCGATGGCAATGAATCCACTTTTCGTACAGAAATAGAATAATCTCCATTCTTTACAACATCGTTCAAGGCAGAAATATGCGCAATGGCCTGTTCTCTTTTTCCCAATTCAGATTTTTCCATCTGCAACTGTAAAAACGGACTTTTTATATTTTTTGAAGTAACACCTCTTTCCTCAGTAGAACTAAAAGATGCTTTCCCAACAACATCTGTGGAATCTGGTTGAGGTTCCAGATAGAACTCCGAAGTAACCTGATAAGGATTAATAATAAGTATGTCTGATTGAAAAAAGTCTGTCGTGTCAAAGTTTTTCATCCACTCGGAGTAGCCTAACAATTTATAACTACCTGTGGGCACCGAAGTGGGGACAAAGAAATCACCATATCCAGATCCATCCTTTAATCTGACTTTATGTGTAAAAACCACATTTCCATCCTTTCCAACAAGTCTCAAGTACGCAATCTGACTAAGTTTACTTGTTTCCTTGGTCTTTTTATCAATGCAATAGAGTTTATACCTAAAGTTTTCTCCCGTAAACAGTAAAGACTCATTGAGATGCACATAAATGCTCTCTTTAGGCATATTGACAAAGGAACTTTGCTTTTCCGTTCTGGCTGATTGCCCCAAGACAAGCATAAAGTTTAGTAAAAACAATACAAAAACAACACTATTTTTTCTCATAATTTAGTCTTATTCAATCCAAAAATCAGGGACCTCCGATGGCCCTAAAATAGTACAATCCCCACATACTTGTGGTACTGTAATATATGGTCCTCCACCCGGGAATTCCCCTTCATTATCTTTTATATATTTTATTAAATCCCATCGAATCAAATCAAGCAATCCATTGAGCGGAGCGCTTTCATGACACGGGTCTATATATTTGGGCAAGGGCTCATCCAAGAAAAAATCTTCATAATTAAAGAAAATACGTTTTTCGGTTACCGATGCCACGTCAAAATACCCCAAAACCTTTTCATTAGAGTTTTCTACGGATGAGATGTTCCCCTCTAAAAAACCAGGTTGAGTCTCAGAAAACAGGCTTTCACTGGCTGAAAACTCGTTTAAGGTCTTCAAAAAATCATAAGCTTTTTGGGTATGGATAAATTGCCTTACCAAGATGCTGTATCGATATGATAGAATGTAATCATCACTATTAACAAAACGAACTAAAAAATTTGACACTTTTCCAGTTTCCAGTTCCTCCGTATCAACCAGTATGAAGTTGTTCGATTTGTTTGTAGGATAGCATACACGTTCTCCATCAGATCTTGGACCTATTACGATAATGGGAAGCTCACCTTCTATCACTTCAAGTTCTTTTGTATTCCATCTGGGAGCAATCACTTTATAGGTTTCCTCGTATTCATATCTATAAAAATTTATGCTTTGGTCTGGATTGGACGTATCGATGAATATACCAATTCCATCTTCCCCTAAATCGTTCGTAATCCTCTTGGCATAAAGGCTATCTATAGGATTGGATACAGGAAGAGTCATGGAAGAGGAATTATATTGTTTTCCCGAAGCCGATGTTATCATCAACTGATATTCTGTATCCTTAGCTGCTGCAAAAGCTACGGTTGAACGATAAACTCCGCCTTCAGTTTCCTCAAAATTATATCTGTTGCCTTTGTTATCCATTACAATGACAGAGGCTCCAGACTCTTCTAAGGGTCCGTCATCATTAAATCTATAGGTTCTCGTCAAGTTTATTTCCTGTCTTATCATTTCGTCGGTGATTGTCGCATCAACCACAAAGGCATCTTCGAAATCAACAAATTCTGTATTAAAAGGTTCTATACATCCACTAAAGACGCAAATACCCAAAATCGCAATTTCTTTTTCATATTTGTTTATCCAGCTTTTCATTCCATCCAAAAATCAGGGATTTCAGAAGGACCTAAAGCACTACAATCTCCACAGACTCTTGTGGTTATACGATATGGTCCTTCATTAGGGTCTTCGGATCCATTGTCTCCAACATACACCCCTGCCCTAACTTCAATTATGGGGCGCAAAACACAACCTCCCATATTTGCTATAACCGGTGCACTCTCCTTACACGGGTCCACGTAAGGAGGTAGGGACTCTCCATGATAAAAATCATCATAATTAAAAAAAATGCGTTGTTCCGAAACACTACTTACATCAAAAAAGCCGAGGACCCTTTCTCGAGAATCATCTCTGGAAAACACGTTTCCTTGTAAAAATCCAGGCTGTATTTGCGACAGCAAACTTTCCGAACTGGAAAGCTCGTCAAGTCTTTCAAAAAAAGTATACGCCTCATTCGATTGGATATATTGCCGTACCAAAATGCTATATCGGTGTGATATAATGTAATTGTTCCTTGGTACAAACCGTACCATAAAATTGCTCACCCTATCCTCTACCAAATCATCCGTAGACGTTAAAATGATGGTATTGGAAAGGTCAGTAGGATAACACACCTGCTCATTAATGTTGTTCGGAACTTTTAGCACATTACATCCACTATTTGGTTCTGGATCGCCAATCAACATGGTTGGGTACCATTTTGGTGCAATTACACGATAGGTTTCCTCGTACTCATATCTATAGTTTTTGGAGTTACCGGCTGGATCAAAACTATTCACCAAAATAGCCATACCGTCCACTCCATCATCATTTGTGATACGTTCTGCAGTAACCTGTTCAATTTCTGTTCCCTGCGAAAATTCAACTGAGTTAGACCCATAGTTTTTACCTTCTGAGACTACGGAAAGCTCATATGACCTACCTAGTTGAGCGGCAAAGGGTTGATTGGAAAGATATATGCCATTCTGCACATGTCCAAAAGAATATGTATTTCCATCGGTGTCCACAATAGACACCGAGGCATTCGTTACCGGTGCAGGTCCGTCTTCCTCAAACATATAGGTTCTTGTAAGCATTATCCTTTGTTGTTTAAGTTCATTAATGGTAGCTTCAATAACCAAAGCACTTTCAAAATCCACAAAAGTGGCTTCAAAAGGTTCGATACATCCACCAAATACCAAAATGGCTAAAATGGCCAGTTTTTTCTTCATATCAGCTACCACAACAAATCATTCTATCCAAAAATCAGGAACCTCCGTTGGTCCTAGTTCTTTACAATCTCCGCAAACCCTAGGAACTACAAGATAGGGCCCCTCATTATCTCCTTGTTCTCCATTATCTGCGAAATAAATTCCCGCTCCATTTTCAATCAAAGGTCTTAACACACAACGTCCACCCATATTAATCAGTGGCGGTGAGCTTGGTCTGCAGGGATCAAGATATGGAGGTAAAGGCTCTCCCGGATAAAGGTCATCGTAATTGAAAAATATTCTTTTTTCCGAAACTGAGGCTACGTCAAAAAAGCCAAGTACCCTCTCATTACTATCTTCTTTGGAAAACACGTTTCCTTGCAAAAATCCAGGCTGGGTCTCAGAAAAAAGACTTTCCGAACCTGAAAGTTCATTGAGTGTTTCAAAAAAGGCATATGCTTCATTCGATTGTACCAACTGCCTTACCAAAATACTGTATCTATGAGACATGATATAGTTGTTCCTGTTTATGAAACGTACCATGAAATTACTTACTCTATCTTCTTCCAAATCTTCGGTTGAAGTGAGAATGATGTTATTGGAAAAGCTAGTTGGATAACATATTTGTTCATCCGTAGTGTTGGGGACTTTGATTACTTCACATCCTGGTTCGGGCGCTGGTTCAAGAGATATTGGATTCCAAGTTGGGGAAATTACCCGGTATGTTTCGATAAACTCATATCTATAATTCTTGGCATTCCCTGTTGGATCAAAACTATCTACCAAAATGGCCACCCCATCTTGACCTTGGTCGTCTGTAATTCGTTCTACACTTATCTCATCTATGGAAGTAGTCGCAGTCAATTGGGTGGGGTCTGAACCGTAATTCCTTCCATCCTGTGTAATTACCGAAAGTTCATAATTTCTACCAGATTGGGCGGCAAAAGCTTGTTCAGAACGATATAGTCCATTAGCTATGTGTTGAAAAGTGTAAGTGTTGCCCTCTCCATCACTGACACTCACGTCGGCAGTAGATTCCGCAGTAGGGCCATCATCTTCAAACTCATACGTTCTTGAAAGAAAAACCTCTTGCTGTTTCAACTCATTTGTGATTGTGCCATCGATAACCAATGCACTCTCAAAATCCACAAAAGAGGTTTCAAATGGTTCGATACAGCCATAAAACAAAAACCCAATGACGCACAAAAACCGATTTTCCATTTTACCCAATTTCACTCTCATCTTTTCTATTATTATTCAATCCAAAATTCGGGCGGTTCTGGATTTCCTATTTCTGAACAATCGCCACAAACATTGGGAACTATCAAATAAGGTCCTTCCCCTAGCCCAGGACTCCCATTGGCATCTACATACCCAACCAAGCCCAGTTCTACTTGGGAGCTCAAAACGCATCTTGGCGGTTGCCCTGGTTTGCTCAACGGTGGAGCGTTAATAATACAAGGGTCTGTATAGGGTGGTAAATCCTCACCTGGGAACAAATCGTCATAATTAAAAAAGATGCGCCTTTTGGATACAGAGGCTACCTCAAAATAACCCAATACCTTTTCATCTCTGCTTTGCTCTGAAAAGACGTTTCCTTCCAAAAAACCAGGCTGGGTCTCCGAAAACAGACTCTCGTTACCCGAAAACTGGTTCAAGGTCTCATAGAACGTATAGGCTGCATTGGATTGTACAAACTGCTTAATCAAAATGCTATATCGATGTGATATAATATAATTGTCTCGAGGTATAAACCGTACCATAAAATTATCTACTCTATCCTCAGACAAATTCGTGGTGCTCGTCTGTATGATTGCATTGGAAATATCTGTGGCGTAACATGTTTCCTCTGACCTTGTATCTGGGATTACTCGCACTTCACAAAGTTCGGTCTGTTCGGCCGGTGGAACTTTTTCCAAATCGTTGGGTCGCCAAAAAGGGGCAATTATCTTATAGGTTTCTTCATATTCATATCTATAGTTTACGGAGCTGCCTGTTGAATCAAAACTATCCACTAAAATGGCTACGCCCTCTACTCCATCATCATTGGTCATCCTTTCAACAGTAACGTCATCCATTTGTGTTGAGGCGGGTAAGGTCATCTCACGCGATATGTAAGTCCGCCCGTCTTGAGTGCCAATTCGGAGCTGATAGGTGACGTTGGGTTGGGCTGAAAAAGCTTGTTCAGAAACATAAATACCCGGAGCGGTTGCTACAAATGTATGGGTCTCGGATCCAGCAACCACCTGTACACTGGCATTGGATTCGGGCAAAGGTCCATCTTCTTCAAACTCAAACGTACGGGTGATAAAAACGGTTTGTCTTTCCAGTTCGTCGGTAAGAGTGGCCTCAATCACTATAGCACTTTCGAAATCTGGAAAAGTTGCCTCAAAAGGTTCTATGCAAGCTTCTAAGCAAAGGAGAGCCATAGGTAGTATCAAGGCATATTTTAATCTTTCCTTTGTCATAACTACTAAGTCAAAATTTGAAATTGTACGTAATCGTTGGAACCGGAATGGAAAAGATTGAACTTTGGTAAGCTTTTATATCCCCATCTTGGGTCACAAAAAATACGGAATAGGGATTATTTCTTCCTAAGACGTTGTAAATGGAAAAACTCCAAAAGCTATGGGCGAATTTTTTAATCTTGTGGTTTCCTTCCATATTAAAGCTCAAATCCAATCTATAATAATCAGGTATTCTGAACTTATTCCTATCGCTGTAAAAGACAAATTCTGAGTTATTGAAAGAGAAACTTCCAATCGGAAATGTAACCGGTCGTCCTGTCTGATATACAAAATTCGCTGACGCGCTGAATCGTCTCGTAAACTTATAATTGGCCACTACGCTAATATCGTGGGGCTTATCATAGTTAGATGGAAAAAATGCTCCACCATTCACTCTTTCTTCATTGAACGGGCTATCGAGTTTTACGAATGACCTTGAATAGGTATATCCTAGCCATCCATTTAACTTCCCTTCGTTTTTCTTGAGCAAGAACTCCACTCCGTAGGCTTTTCCATCACCCTGCAACACTTCGGTTTCGATGGCCTCATTCAACAACAATTGGGCACCTACTTTATAGTCTAGGAGGTTTTTCTGTTTTTTGTAATATCCCTCCAAGCTCAGTTCATATTTATTGCCTTCAAAGTTTTTGTACAACCCAAGTGAGGCTTGATAGGCTTCTTGAGGCTTAATATTAATGTCGGACAACTTCCAGGTATCGGTCGGGGAAACCGTTGTGTTATTGGAAAGTGTGTGAATGTATTGGTAAGCATTGTTCAAACTAGCCTTGACGGAAAAGTCCGGTGCAAGAAAATATCGAGCTGATAATCGAAGTTCAGGTCCTCCATAGGTTTCTATCACCTCATTACTGTCAAAGTCCTGTGTTTCTACCAAAGTCCCACTATTTTTGGGAGCGTTGTCTTGATAAATGCGTTGTTGGGAAGCTCCCAAAGCGGCGTAAAAAGAATATCGTAATCCTAAATCTATCAACAATTTATCATTGACTTCGTAACTGTCGGATATGAACGCTGCAGATTCCAATCCTCTTTCTTCCGGAATCGTAAGCGCTGAAACATCCGAGTCCGCTCCCAACGGCACTATATCACCTGGGTTTACCTGATATAGCTTGCTTGAAATCCCAAAATCGAATTTATGTTTGGGACTATGTAAATATTTCATCTTGATTTTGAACTCGGTCTCGTTGTTTTTATAACCCAAATCAAAATCATCATTGGATTCTCCGTCAAATTCTATCCCGAACTTGTACTCGCTGTTGGAAAGAATCAAACTTCCTGTGGTCTTTTCACTGAATTTATGGTCCCATTTTAATGAAACCAATCTATTGCTATAGTCGAAGATTGAGTCAGAAGTGATGCTGAACTTATCTTGACTAAAATAACCCGTAGCCTTGATTTCATTTTTATCATCGATGGTATGGTTGTATTTAGCCACTATATCAAAGAAGGAGGCGGTACTATTGTTCAACTGTTCGTCATCCAAAGTCCTTAAAATCCAATCGGAATACGTTGCCCTACCACCAACCAGCAAGGCTGATTTATCTTTGACAACCGGTGTTTCTAGTACAATATTGCTGGTAACCGGCCCTATTGAGGCTTCGCCCGAAAATTTCTGAGTATTTCCATCTTTGGTCGTAATATCAAAGACCGACGAAAGCCTACCTCCAAATTCTGCGGGAATATTTCCTTTGTAAATTTCGGCAGCTCCAGTACTAAAAGGGTTTATCGCCGAGAAAATACCAAAAAAGTGTGCTGGGTTGTAAATAACACCGTTATCCAACAAAATCAAGTTTTGGTCGGTTCTCCCTCCTCTTACGTTATATCCAGCAGCACCTTCACCTGCAGTTGTAATACCTGGAAGTGTAATTGCCGCTTTTAGTATATCCCTTTCTCCCAACACAAGGGGGATATTCTTGATTTTTTCAACTTCAATAAGCGTAACACCCGTAAGTGCCGTCTCTACATTTCTGTCTAAATTGCCCTGTACAACAACCTCATCCAACACCTCAAAGCTTTCATTAAGCTGGAAATTATATATGCCATCGTTGTATAAGATCACTTTTGTTTTCGATTCTTGAATACCCAACCCTCTGGTCTGAATAATGTTTTCTCCTATCGGTAGCTGAAGGCTATAATTCCCATTGGCATTGGTCGAAGTACCAATATCCTTACCTTCTACAATAATAGCCAAGTCAGGAATCGGTTTACCATTTCTTGAATTGGTGACTTTACCGGTCAAAGTAAATGTTCTTCTTCTGTTGTTTCTATTTTCTTTTCCAATCTTAACAACTTGAATACCCCTATTGGCACCATCTTCTTCAGAATTTACGAAAAGGGGGCCGTAATCCTGCAAGTCGTCATAACTAGGTTCATCGTCCGCAACTTGTTCCTCTTTTCCAAAAAAGTCATCGGGCAATGCATCGTAAATCTGATTGTTCTGTAATAGATATATCTTGTTGTCGTCCGCTATGTAGAAATTAAGGATGGTATCTTTAAAAAGGTCATCTAAAATCAAACTTACCTGCATATCCTGAAAGTTTCCGGTAACCCGGATATCATCCAGCCAAGATTTTACATAGTAAAACCTATAATCCGTTTTACTTTCAATTTCATCCAAAGCTTCAGAAACGGCGACATTGGAAAAGGACACCGATATTTTAGGGATTTCTTGTGCCACAATATATTGCATGCCGACAAAGAGCATGGCCACTACAAAAGCTTTTTTCATTTTTCTGATTGATTATTATTTTGGGAAAGGAGAATTTCGATTCGTTTCATCAAACTGATGTGAAAACCATCTGGGTCATTCTTTCGAAGTGTCCTTGCTATATTATAAAACTTGTCTATGTCCCTCTTGAGGTTTGGAAACACAGCAATAATGTCCTTTTTCGAATTGACTATGGTATATTTATCATTGTACAACAATACATTTTCACCGGATCCATCCAAGAATTCATAATAGATGGACCTCCTATCTTTTCGGTCAAAGATTTTTTTGTTGTGCTTTATATAGAGTGTAAAGCTTGAGCTTTCCAATGCAATCTCATAAAATCCGTAGTTGTTCAGTAAAGGAGCTTCTGTCTGTGTTATTTTGACAAAATTGTGTCCGTCAATTTGAAAGCTTTCAATATAATCTTTGAACAATTCGAGGGTTCCTCCCCCCACCTCTGTAATCAATCGAACCAGAACCTCATCGTCAAACACATCATATTTTATCTCCAGGTCGTAATAACATTGGCCGTCATAACATACACTACCAGATTGAAATTCCCTAGTCTGAAAAAACTGGGTGTTTTCATTTATAGTTCGGTATTTTTCTGTGTAAATAGTTCCTTGGTAAAGTCCTGTGTTCTCAATCCCTACCTGTTGGTCAAATGAATTGAGGTATTCGATTCGTGCGACATCTTGCCCAAAAGACAAGAAAACACCACCAAATACCAATAGCGGCATTATGGCAGCCCTGAAAAAAGTAAGCATATTGTTTTACAGTAGAATTAAGAGTATTTATTGATTATTTGAATTAGCTGAATCTAAAATACTATTTATAATGACGAATCCTATAAAATTGTCAAAAAATGATTGGATTATTGAGAGAATTTTGAACATATTGCCCTTTGGTTTCACAAAAAGTCAAACTACCAAAAAAGGCTCAACCTCGCTGTTTCCAAAAAAGTAACTGCCCTAACTTTTCGTTCCGAGGGTCAATTTTCAGGAGTGAAAATTAATAATGATTCAGAGGTTTCTTGAATTTCATCTTTATTCATCATCATCTTTCGGAACTGACCTGAAACATATAGTTCGGCCTGATCTTCGTAATGCTTACTGAAAGGATTACCAGATTGTCCCGTAGGAAGGATACTGATACTGTTTTCTATATCCGAAAAATCGATGACTCTTCGGGTGGAAGGCCCTACATTAACACGGTAATAGCCAGTGCTATCATATGGAAAAGACATATTGTTTATCACTTCCCGTGTTCCGTTTACAGGAAAAGGGCCTACATTAAAGAATTTTCGTAAACTTTTGACTTGGCCTATTGGGTGTTGATGCTCCAATGTGTGCACTTTATCCCAAGTCCATTGGGCAGGATCCGGGCCAAAGTCACTAACAAGGGATACCCATGCCTCGGCAAAGGATTTCAACACAATGTCATCCCTGGTTTCGACCACATCAGGCGTGTTTACATTGTCCCACCATTTTCCCTGTTTCATCATTGAGCCCCAAGCAATCTGTCTTTTCAACAGATGAGTGCCCAACAATTGATTAAATCTCTCCGAACCCAATTCATCTTCCATGGTGTTTTTGAGCATAAAGTACTCGCATCTATGAAACAATGTAGGGTTGGAACTATCAAGCGTATAGCTGCCATCCCAATTTTTAAGGGCGTCGACTTGCACCAGTTGTTCATTTGTCAAACTTGAGACATCTAGCAACTTTATGAGTTCTGTAATCAGTCCAGGGTTAACCGAGGATGTAACATCCAATATCATTTCGGCAGTGGAGTCTCTGTCCCAATCATTTTTGCCATCCAGAAGCTCCACAATGCGTTTGGCCCGGTTTTCTGGCAAATAATAGCCCGTATATAGCATTCCGGCAATTGAATCTGGCTGATTGTTCGCGGAATACACGTAATTCCATGGTGGATTTATTGCACTTGGGTTTTCTGAAAAATCAAGAAACCTTATAGGTTCTTGTGTTCCCGTTGTACCGTCCAACACAAATTTGGTGGACAAGCTATCCGGCATTTGATATAGTTTTGCTGTAGCCCACCATGCCACATTTCCTTCTGCATCACCGTACATCACATTTAGGCCTGGAGCATGTATTTTGGGTAATGCGTTTTCGAATTCGTCCAGGTTTTCGGAATGGCTTATACCGTATAAGGCATCCATTACCCTATTGTCTTCTTTGGTATAAATCCAAGACATTGCGATGGGTCGATTACCAGATATTTGCTTTGCAATATTGTTCATCACAGGTCCGTGCCTTGTTTTCTTGTACGAAAAAGAAATTGTTCCACCATCTTTGACCTTGATATCCTTGGTCACTATTTCATAATTTTTCCAACCTTCCTCTGTTTTATACTTTGTACTATCGGTCGGATGGGTTTCTTCATAATAAAAATCTATGTCATCGTTTTCGAACATAGTCAAACCATAGGCTAGATTTCTGTCGTGCCCCAATAAGGGGAATGGTACCCCAGCCAAATGATATCCGTATTTTTCATAACCAGGAGCATTAACATGCGCTTCGTACCAAACTGAAGGCTGTGCGAAACCTATGTGTGGGTCATTTGCCAAGATCACTTTGCCGTTCTTGGTTTTTTCAGGCGCCAACACCCAACTATTGCTTCCTTCGAACAAAGGAACAGGCAAGTTTTTCAATGCCTTTTTCAAGTTAAGTGCAACCGTATTTGTTACGGAATCCGGAACTATATTTTTATAGTTTTTAATCCAAACTGTGGTGGTGTCTGAATCAATGGCCAAATCTTTAATGTACTCCTCTCCAAGTTCATCCCTGATTTCAGTCAATAAAGGGTCCGTTTTATGGGCCATGGCAAAACTAAATGCCATGTACCCCACAACATTGTACATATCCTCAAGGTCAAATGGTTCTTTTTCCAATCCCGTGAGATAGAATTCCACTGGTGTCGGACCTTCTTCTATAAATTGGTTAATTCCATCTAGATAAGCTCGGGATAAAACGACCATTTCACTTTGCATATCCAATTGCGAAACGGTATTTGCAGTGTGTTCATCAATTCCCAAAGAAAGGAAAAACTTGTCGGTGTCTACTAAATCTGCACCAAAAACTTCGGAAAGTCTTCCTTTGGCCAATCGCCGAAGCAATTCCATTTGCCATAGTCTATCTTGGGCATGCACATAGCCGAGTGCCCTAAGTGCATCCACTTCCTTTTGGGCATAAATGTGTGGAATGCCATAGGCATCGAAATAGACATCGACATTACTTGTCAGGCCTGAAAGTGCTTTTTCTCCTTCGTAATCGGGTTTGAGCGTTTGAATGAACAGGATTAAACCAAGAAATACAACAACAAGCAGGCTAACAAGTACTAAAAGTACTTTTTTGAACTTCTTCACGGTGGGGGTCTTTGGTTGTAAATAGTTAGTCTAAATTAAAAGTTTTTTTTGAAATGGGGTATATGGATAAAGGGGAATCCTTGCCTTATGGATTCCGTCCCGTGTCAACCACGGAATGACAGAAAAATAGTGCGGGATGGCAGGGGACATAGTATATACGCACCGGTTTTGTTGTTTCTGTGGCGGTTGTCATTCCCGCTTTCGCAGGAATCTCTTGTTGTTTGACACGAATTCCTCGAATTTCACTGATCCCATAAAACAGGACAGTAATGGATTTCTCAGTCATTGGATTCCTTCGAAATGACGAAAAGCCGGCGATGTCATTCCAAACTGTCAGACTGAGCGCAGTCGAAGTCAATAGTGAGGAATCTTACCCTTGGTGTGGCGCAAAGCATAAATCTTTTGCTGTTTGACACGAATTTCACCGATTGGCACATTTTGTTCCTTTCCCGATTCCCTGAGCAATGTCACATTGAGCCTGTCGAAGTGAAGGTAGTTTGCCCTTTCCGTCCCGCATTGCGGGACACCTTTCCCTTAAAGGGAAAGGAGCTTTTTCTGTATCAAATGTGGGATGACGTAGAAACCAACAAAAGAGATTTCCCAGTCGTTACACTTCTTCGAAATGACGAAAAATCGACAAGGTCATTCTAAACTGTCAGACTGAACGCAGTCGAAGTCAATAGTGAGGAATCTTACCCTTGGTGTGGCGCAAAGCATAAATCTTTTGCCGTTCGACACGAATTTCACCAATTGGCACGAATATTTTTTGTTCCTTCCCTTGCTAAGGGAAGGTGGCTTGGCGCTTGGGCGCTAAGACGGAAGGGATTGTTTTACCCCCTCCGTCCACCTTTAGTGGATACCTCCCCCTAAATAAGGGGAGGAGCTTTTTCCGTATCAAGTGCAGAATGACATGTATAGCGCTAATCACTACATAAAGAAAAAGGAGGCTAAGCCTCCTTTTAATATTTTACCTTGTTCTGTTCAATGGTTAATTACAAGGTCCTGGGTTTCCAACCCCTGGAAAACTCCATCCTTGACCCAACAGAGCGATAGCGGCTATTTGACCATCCGTATCATCATCACAGAGAAACATACCTAAAGACCCCAAAGCTATACCTTCGGGTATTGTCTCTCCTTCGGCCGGGGCCCAACCTATAAGAGTAGCGCCAAAATTCTCTGAGGACATCCCCGAATTGTTGAGCATACCGGTCATATTTGCTATACTGCTTATGTCCCAGGCTCCTAAACTTTGATTAAAAGATGTGGCTGCCTCAAACATAAAGCCCATATCAGTGACACTGGATACATCCCAGCCGCTGATATCCTGATTAAAGGTATCTACTCCTAGGAACATAGAATTCATGCTGGTTACCATAGCGGTCTTCTCTCCCCACGACAAAGGTTGGTTAAAGGCATCGGCTCCTTGGAACATTGATGTCATATCAGTCACACTGGATACGTCCCATTCACTAAGGTCTTGATCAAAGGATGTGGCATTTTTGAACATATTTTTCATGTCAACCGCGCTTGAGACATCCCAACCGCTGATATCCTCATTGAATGATGGACTGCCTTCAAACATATTGTTCATCCACATTATATTGGACATATCCCAATCTCCGATACTTTCATTAAAGATGATATTACTATTTAAAAACATCCAGCTCATGTCCACAGCAATGGACAGGTCTGGCTTGTCCGTGGCGTTGTACTCCATACCATCGACCCCAATAAAATCAATATATATCCATTGGTTATTGCCCCATTGCTCCATACCCGACAAGTATTTGGCACTACTGTTACTTGGTCTAAAATCAGGGAACTTACCTAAAATGGCTACGGTGTAGGTGCCCGGTTCAGCATACTGATGTGAAGGTGTTTTGTCTGTAAGGTTCTCCTCTATGGTGCCATCCCCCCAGTCTACGGTATAATCAAATTCATGTTGTTCTATGCCATTTCCCCACCCTGCATTTAATTGAATCTCAACATTGGGGGCATCCGTTGTCCAAACAGTGATAAGGGAGTCGGGGCTGTCGGACAACAGGCCGTCATCAACCACATTTATGGTAACCTCCTCTGTTACAGTATCCGTTCCGTCGCTGACACTAATGGTAATCGTATGGGTAGGAGTGTCTTCAAAATCGAGTGCCACACCTTCGGCCAGGCTCAATGCACCGGTTGCCTCGTCAATAGTAAAAAGTTCCTCATCCGTCTCTGCATATTCAATGTCAAAGGCTAGTGTATCACCATCTTCGTCCGTTGCTACGATTTCACCTATTTCAGCGCCTTCCACATTCTCATCGACCTCGAAGGGCTCTTCAACAGCTTCAATGACCGGGGGATTGTTCACTTTACCCACATTGATGGTCACCTGGGCATTTACCGTGGGGTTGTTGTCATCACTCACCCCGATGGTGATCTTATAGCTCTTGGACTCTTCCTGGATGTCGAAGCTCTTACCAGCTGCAAGGCTTATGGCACCGCCCTCGTTGGTCTTGACAACCTCGAACAAATCCTCGCTGTTGGCGACCATACTGAACTTTAGTTCATCACCGTCCGCATCGGTCGCTTTCAATGTTCCGATCACATCGGTGTCCGATATGTTCTCATTGGTGTCAAAAATCAGTGTGCTCTGGTCAACCTTGGGTTCGCTGTTCGTTGGTGGGACAGGGTCTTCTTTTTTGCTACAGGATACGGCCCCGATAAGTAAAAGAGACAGTACCCATACTTTTACATTTCTCATAGAAATTGCGTTTTATGGTTATTAATTGGTACAAATGTGGAGAACATGTCCTCTATTATGGGATGCCAATTGACGGATGGCCTGTTTGAATTGACGGATGGGGGAATTCGGTGAACCGTTCAGTTGGCAGTGGTCAGAAATCAGAAATCAGAAGTTATAGGAGAAAGACGAAGGGTGAAGGGTCAGTCCTTCGCCGGTTTTCTTCACCAAAGTAGCATGGCTACGACGGCGGAAAGGCTTCGGACCAGAGGTTTGGTTGTTGGATGGTAGATCCTTCGCCAAGGCTACGGACTACAAGTGAGGAGTGGAAGGCTTCGGACTATCGGAAAATCCTACGCTAAAGCTTCGGATTTTAGGTGAAGGGTTAGGGTGAAATTTCGGATTTCAGACTTCAGATTTCAGACTTCAGATTTCAGATTTCGGATTTCGGATTTCGGATTTCAGAATACTGATAACTGACATCTTAGATCTGACTATTTATTTTTATTATTTGTTCATGGAAAGGTGATACTTCTCTAAACCTGTTTTGAGCCATTCCTCATATTCATCTACGTCTACATATTGAACTGCACCGTTTAAAACTTCCAGATTTGGGGACAACAACACATAATAGGGTTGCGATGCGGCATTAAAGTTTATCGTCTGAAACGTTCCCCATTTTTGACCAATGGTTTCAATGGATTTTATTCTTCCCGAATCGTATTGAAAGTCAAATTGTTGTGCTTCGGGCAGTTCTTTTCTGTCATCCACATAAAGTGAAATCAATACATAGTCATTCTTTATTAATGGGTAGATTTTGCTGTCACTCCAGACATTTTCCTCCATCTTTCGGCAATTTACGCAGGCCCACCCGGTAAAATCGAGTAAAATGGGTTTATTGACTTCTTGGGCATAGGCCACACCTTCATCAAAATCCTTAAAACAATCCAAGCCCAATGGGCAGTCGCTATTGGTTTCCTTTAAGCTATAAAAATCAGGGGGTGGGAATCCACTTAACAGTTTCAAGTTAGTGATGTTGAACAAGCCCAAAATCAGATATATTGAAAATCCTACGCTTGCCAAGCCGATAAATTTTCTGGCTGTTGACAACTTTTGCTTTGGGCCATCATGCGGAAATCTGAACATTCCGAAGAGGTAGAGTGCCATCAAAACAAAAAGTACAATCCAAATGCCCAAGAAAATCTCTCTTTTAAAGATTCCCCAGTTGCCGACCAAATCAGCATTTGAGAGGAATTTAAAGGCTAGTGCCAGCTCCAAAAACCCTAAGACCACTTTAACCGTGGTCATCCAACCACCCGATTTTGGCAAGGAATTCAACCAAGCCGGAAACAGGGCAAAAAGTGCAAAGGGCAATGCCAAGGCAAGTCCAAACCCAACCATTCCCGCAGAAAGGTTCATGGCCACACTACCTTCTGCCAAGGTGGTGCTTCCCAACAAGCCACCCAAAATGGGACCGGTACATGAAAACGATACTATGGCAAGGGTCAATGCCATAAAGAAAATTCCAAAGCCGCCTCCTACTTTGCTGGATGCTGCATCCATTTTATTGGCCCATGAACTTGGCAGTGTAAGTTCATAATACCCGAAAAAGGAAAAAGCGAAAAACACAAAAATGACAAAGAAAAAAACATTGAGCCAAATGTTGGTGGCAATAGTGTTCAGTATTTGAGAATCTACCGAATCAAACAAATGAAACGGAAGACTTAGCAAAAAGTAAATGAGCACAATGAAAAAGCCATATAAAAGGGCGTTAATAACACCTTTAGAACGTTGTTGTGACTGTTTTGTAAAAAAAGAGACGGTCAACGGAATCATTGGAAAGACACAGGGTGTTAAGAGCGCAATAAGCCCTCCTAAAAACCCTAGGCCAAAGATCATCCAAAGACCAGATTTATCCTTTGCTTCCTTCAGTCCTCCCTGATTTAGAACCTCTTTGTTCTTTAAATCGAGTTTTAAGGACTTGCCTAAGGCGATACTATTTTCATCAAGTTTCTTTTTGGCTTGCACGAAAGCACTACCATCCAATGAAATTTGAAACAATTCGTCCTTGGGGATACAAACTTCTTTACAAATCTGGTAAAAAAGATTGACCGTTATCTGCTTTACCTCTGGTTTTAAAAGTTTAATTTTTTGAGTAAAAATAGCTTCGTGCTTAAAGAAGGTCTCGTCAACCTCAAAAATATCACTGTATTCTTTTATGGTCTCACTTTCAGTAGTTTGCCCAATCAGTTTGTAGTCCTCCCCTGCTTTTTCAAAAGTAAACTCACTGGGAAGAGAACCTCCTTCGGCAGTATATTGCGAATAGACATGCCAACCTTCTTGGATTTTCCCTTTGAAAATTAGTTGATACTCGGTATCTGACAGTTTTTTTACCTCGTGTGACCAAACTGCAGGGTTTTTCTCCGATTGTCCTACCGAAGGAGCCATTGTCAACAGAAAACCTAACAAAATCAACAAATTCTTCATACTGAAAGTGTAACTTTTAAAATGTTCTTCGTGGTGCCATCCACCTTAAATCGCTCATCGAGTCTCATCCCCACTACCCAGACGATATCATGACCTGAACACAATAACCATTGTTTCTCCTTGGAGTGCACATCTATCTTTTCATCTTTGAAATACTTGGAGATTTTTTTTCTGCCCCGCATTCCAAAAGGATAAAAATAGTCGCCTTTTTGCCAATTCCTTAATATTAACGGATAGTTTAACTTTTCCTTATCCAAAAAGATGACATTCCTATGGCTAGTTTCAACGGATTCCACACTCTCTATCTTCAAAGTTATTGGGTTATTGACTTCATCCACATCCTCATCAATAAAAAGAATCTGGCCGTCGGCAGGTTCCTTTTGAGAAAGAATCAAATGCTCCCTGTCCTTTAATAGTCTGTGTGTGTTCGACAAAACTTCCTTACCACTCATTGCTGATAAAAGTTTCTTTACATTGCTCCATTCGGTAAATCCGAAATCTTTGAAAAGCTCGTACAAATACGCTTCAATGGGTTGATATTCGAGAAGTGCTTCAACCTTAACTTTTACACTATCCCCCGTATCTTTAAACAAGGTATCCTTAATAGATTGAATGTGATTTTCAATCAAAGCATTGGAGTGGTTCAGGTGGGATTGTGTCCGTTTAACGTTATCCAAAAAAGTGGGATGTAGTTCTTTCAGTTTCGGCACAATATCATGCCTTATTTTATTACGGAGGTATTTATTTTCCTTATTGCTGGCATCCTCACGCCAAGAAATCCCTTCGGATTTGGCATATTCCAAAATCTGGTTTCTTGAAAAACCAATCAGTGGACGCACAATTTTATTGTTCTGTTTAGGAATTCCAGAAAGCCCTTCCAATCCTGTCCCCCTTGATAAATTAATCAAAAAGGTTTCCAAACTGTCGTCTGCATGATGGGCCGTTAGGACATAATCAAATCCCTCTTTATCCATTAATTCTTGAAACCACACATAGCGAAGTGTTCTTGCGGCCATTTGCACAGATCCACCATTTTCATGGATGTGCTCTTTAACATTGAATGAAGTAGTGGTAATGGGACAACCTAAGTTTTTTGCTAATTGTTTGACAAAAAATTCATCTCCGTCACTTTCAACTCCTCTTAACTTGAAATTACAATGCGCCAAGGTAATCTGCAAGCCCGATTTAATGCAAAGCTGGGCCAGAACAACACTATCCAATCCACCACTACAGGCCAATAACAATTTTCTCCCTTTTAGTAGAGCAAAATCAGAATCTAAATGCCGTTTAAATTGTGCCAACATGGTGCAAAAGTAATAATTACTCTTCGCTGCCTTCCAATACACTCCTCATCGCCTTGGCCTTGAGCAAGCATTCTTGGTATTCATTTTCAGGACTGGATTTGGCAGTAATGGCACTTCCAACGGAAAAAGACACATATTTTAACCATGCGTTGTACAGTATGCTTCGAATCACTACATTAAAATCAAAATTACCTTCGGGGTCAAAATATCCAACAGCCCCACTATAGAGACCTCGTTTCGTCTCTTCCAATTCTTCAATAATCTTCATGGCAGAAATTTTCGGAGCTCCTGTCATACTGCCCATTGGGAAAGTTTCCTTGATCAGTTCAACTGGCTTTTTATCGTATGGAACTTTGGCAGAAACAGTGGAGATCATTTGGTGTACCTGTTTAAAGGTATACACTTTGCAAAGTTCTTCGACTTTTACAGTCCCTTTGATGGCACTTTTTGAAAGATCGTTCCTGACGAGGTCTGTGATCATAACATTTTCTGATCTTTCCTTACTATCGTTTTCTAAAAGTAGTTTTAGTTTCTTGTCTTCAGCTGCATTTGCCCCCCTAGCAGCAGTTCCCTTAATTGGCTGTGAGATTATGGCTTGTCCTTCTTTTTTCAGATAACGTTCTGGGGAAGCGCTCAACAAGTATCTCTCTCCTATCTTTAGATAGGATGCAAAGGGTGGCTGGGATATTTTATTGAGATTTTTATACGTTGTCAATGGGTCGATTGCCGTATCCTCGGCATAAAATTCTTGACAAAAGTTTGCCTCATAAATATCTCCGCGATGGATGTGCGCCAAAAACTTTTTTGCTTTGTCAAAGTAGGCATCTTTATGGATGCGCATTTTAATGCGAACTGGCCTTTCACTGTGATTTTTTTCTGAAACGGATGTTACCGACTTGCTAATACTTGAGAAATCTTTATCAATATCATCAGCACGCTCATTCAAGTACATGAAGTTTAATCTTCCTTCTCTTACGGTAATGATTTTTTCAGGTCGAAAGAAAAAAATCTCGGGGAATCCAAGACCATCATAATTGTTTGACTCCAAGTCTTCCAATTGATTTTTTACATCGTATGAGAAATAACCAAAGTGCCAATCTTTTGTTTCATCGATATTACATTGCAATTTATCGATGTTTTTTATCTGATTTTCAGACTTATCGGTCTGTTCACTTAAAGCTAGAATAGCTTCGTAGGAATGGTAATCATCTTGATGTTGATTGTTGTCGAGCCATGTAATGAGTTCATAGTTCTTGGCCCAATCCAATAGGGCTTCTTTGGTCTTTACTATGTCAGAAATCGAAAATGAACGATGCTCTCGCAATGAAACCTTACTTTAAATTATCCAACAGGGAATGTAATGCTTTTTGATGCTCGGTTTTCAAAGACTCATCCAAAATTCCGTCTTTCTCATCAAAATTTTGGTGAAAAGAAGGTAAAGAAAATGTACTGACCATCTCACCTCCAAATCGTGGCAACATTCCCTCAACCACTCCAAGTGCTCCTATTCCGCCCCTACCACCTGGCGAAGCAGACATCAACAATATCTTGGTATTTGCCAAAAATTTCCTTTCTAGACGGGAAAGCCAATCCAACACATTTTTAAAATATGCAGAAGGATTGCTATTGTGTTCATTTACCGACAATATTAATGCATCGGCTTTTTGAATGTCGTTTTTTAGTTCAACCAATGAGTTTGAATATCCACTTTGCCTTTCTTCATTCTCACTGAACATGGGAAAAGGGTATTTTGACATATCAATCAACTGTATTTCATGTTCCTCTATCAATGAGGTGGTATGCTTTACCAGCTTAAAATTCACGGATGCCGAAGAATTACTTCCTGCAAGTGCCAAAATAATTGCCATAATGGAAAAACTTTAATTGTTTGGCTAAAATACCTTAATTGATCCTTAGATGCGAGTATTTTGTCTAATTTTGAACTCGTAAACATCCAAACTTGCTGTCAAACAAGTATATAGGATGATTATCAGGATAGGATGAATGCAAAGACCAACAGATTATTCTTTATTGATGCCATGAGGGCTTGGGCTATTTTAATGATGCTCCAAGGCCACTTTATTGATGGGTTGTTGGACCCTGTTTTCAGGGACAAGGAAAACACAGCCTTTAATCTTTGGCTGTATTTTAGGGGAATCACTGCTCCAGTTTTCTTTACAGTTTCGGGCTTTATTTTCACCTACCTTTTAATAAAGGTACCGCAAAAAGGATTTAAAAATCCTAGGGTGAAAAAAGGAATCCGTCGTGGTCTACAATTACTCCTTATTGGTTATTTGTTGCGACTAAATCTTTTCGGATTGTTCAATGGACATATTTACAGTTCATTTTATTTGGTTGACGTACTCCATTGTATTGGTTTATCCATTTTAGTATTGATTGGGGTTTATCTTTTAACCGTTGAAAGAAGCAAATATCTTTTCCCATGTATGCTTTTGGCGATTACCCTGATGCTGTTTCTTTTTGAGCCTATATACAAACAATGGTCTTTTTCGTTTTTACCCAATGCGATTGCCAATTACTTTACAAAGGCCAACGGTTCGGTTTTTACCATTATTCCATGGTTGGGATATGCCACAATTGGTGGATTTCTTTCCATCTTGCTCACTAGATTTAAAAGTGCTAAGTTGCTTTACCCCATTGCCATAACACTTGCAACCATTATCGGGTTGACCTTGATTTACTATTCATCGCTAGGTTTTGTAAATCTCTATCGATTTAGCGGTATTGAACTTTTTAAACTTATAGAGAGCAATAATTATCTGTTTATACGCTTAGGTGATGTTTTTGTAGTATTTGCTGTTTTTATGTTGTTTCGTCGATTTTTGACCCATAAAACGGTTTTGAATATTGGTGCCAGCACCTTATCCATATATGTAATCCATTTCATTATCCTCTACGGAAGTTTTACTGGATTGGGATTGTATAAGTTTTTTAACCACTCCCTAACGCCGATTTTTGCCATTTCAGGAGCTTTGGTTTTCATGATTATATGTGCATTTTTGGCATTGCGCTATAACCATCATGAAGCTGAAATAAAAGCCCAGGTTCACCAAACCGTTGGATTCCTTAGAAGCCAAATAGCCGAGCTCACGAAAGCCTCAGTCCCTATTTTAAGAGAGGTTTCTATCCGAATCAAAGTTATGGTCAGAAGATTTCTTAGAACGGTAAGGGATTAAGAAAGTCTAATAGAAGATTCCCGCTTTCGCGGGAATGGCATTTTTAGGAAACCCCGGCGAAAGTTCTCTTTGATTAAATATGAATAGCTCTGTCTTCGGTAGCGACCAACGCTGCTTCCTTAACAGCTTCAGCATAGGTTGGATGTGCATGGCTCATTCGTGCCATATCTTCGGCAGATGCCCTGAACTCCATTGCGGTCACAGCTTCGGTAATCAAATCGGCACAACGTGCACCTATCATATGTACACCCAATACTTCATCCGTAGCTTTGTCCGCCAATATTTTTACAAAGCCATCGATATCCATGCTTGCTCTGGCCCTTCCCAATGCCCGCATTGGAAATTGACCTACTTTGTATGCGACTCCGGCTTCTTTAAGTTCTTCTTCTGTTTTTCCAACAGCAGCGACCTCAGGCCAAGTGTAAACGACCCCAGGAATAAGGTTGTAATTGATATGTGGTTTTTGTCCTGCAAGTAATTCTGCCACCATGGTTCCTTCTTCCTCAGCTTTATGGGCCAACATAGCTCCTTTTACCACATCGCCAATGGCATAAATATTGGAAACGTTGGTTTGAAGGTGTTCATTCACCTCTACCCTACCTCTGTCATCTAGTTTTACACCGGCAGCTTCAGCATTCAATCCATCGGTATAAGGTCTGCGACCAACGGAAACCAGACAGTAATCGCCTTTTAAAACAACTTCCTGTCCTTTTTTATCATCGGCCTTCACCACAACTTCATCACCAACACGCTCCACGGATTTCACCTTATGGGATAGATTGAATTTCACCTTTTGCTTTTTCAAAGACCTCATGAGCTCTTTGGAAAGTCCTCCATCCATTCCAGGAATGATTCTGTCCATAAACTCCACAACCGTAACCTCCGATCCTAAACGCTTGTACACTTGTCCTAACTCCAGACCAATGACTCCGCCTCCGATGACAATCATATGCTTGGGAACTTCCTTAAGTTGTAATGCATCCGTCGAAGTAATGATTCGCTCTTTATCAATCTTGATAAATGGCAAGGTAGAAGGTTTGGAACCTGTAGCAATTATAGTATGTTTGGCTTCTATGGTTTCTGTTTTTCCTTCACTATCGATATTGATGTGTGTCGCATCTTTAAAACTTCCCAAACCATGGAACACATCAATTTTGTTCTTGTCCATCAAAAACTGGATTCCCTTAGTAGTTTGGTCAACCACACCCTGTTTGCGTGCAATCATCTGTTCCAAATTGACCTTGACCTCTCCTGGAATATCAATTCCGTGCTCTTCAAAATGCTTGATGGCATCTTCATAATGATGTGAAGAATCCAATAAGGCTTTGGATGGAATACAGCCTACATTCAGGCATGTCCCTCCCAGAGTATTGTATTTTTCGATTATTGCAGTTTTCATTCCCAATTGGGCGCAACGAATTGCCGCTACATATCCTCCAGGTCCAGAGCCTATAACGGCCACATCATATTGATTCATATTTCTATTTTAGAGCTACTATTTAGTTCGATAATCGGAACAAAAATAACAATGTTTATTCTAAAAGGAACGCTTCTTTTTAGTTTTGATTTTCTTTTTGTTTCAGCAACTTATAATTCTATCATAAAGTTGATTTCCACTATGTGGAACATCGCGATTTTCTGATTACATTTGAGAGATGCGTGCATTGAAATTGGACAAAGAAATGGAAGTGTTTATCGCCGGTCTTGGGGCAGCCCAAAGCCTGTTGTTGTCCGTTTACAGTTTCCTTGAAAGAAAAAAAGACTTCAGAAATTTACTCTTGGGGTTGTTCTTTTTGGCCATCACTATCCGATTGGGAAAGTCAATACTCTGGGTCTACCTCGATACTACTCCACTTTGGTTGATTAACATAGGTTTTATTGCACATAGCATTACGGGGCCTGCCCTCTTCTTATACATCCTTCATTTTTTATTTCCCAAAAAATGGTCCAATTGGAACCTATTGCATTTCGTTCCCAGTGCTGTTTTACTGTTCTATGTCGGCATGTTGACATTGGATGGTTTTTGGCATGTTGGTGGTTATACCGCCCTACTATTTCAACAAATAGGCTATAGTTTGGCTTGGCTTGTTGTATTGGGCATTTATTTTAGGCTAAAAGACAAGAGGGTATCGCTTAATAGGGCAACTATAATTTGGATAAGTACTTTAGTGCTTGGTACCGCCGTGCTTCAATTTTTATATTTCTCCAATTACATTCTTGGAATAACGCCTTATTTGCTGGGGCCTGTCAGTTACCTTCCATTTGTATATTTTTTGGCATTTCTGCTCTTCAAAAATCCATCATTATTAAAGCATTCCAACTCGAAAAAGCAGCAGAATATTCGTTTGGAAACACATCAACTCAAGGATTATGCTTCTCAAATGGAACAATTGATGGAGCTTAAAAAACTATACCTCGATCCCAATTGTTCACTGAACAAGGTCGCTACAGAAATGAAATTACCTGCTTATCTTATCTCCCATGTGGTCAACAATGCATTGGATAAAAGCTTCCCTGATTTTTTGAACAGCTATCGCATTGAAGAAGTAAAGACAAGATTGTTACAGCCCAAAAACAAGAATGTAAAGATAGCCAGCCTTGCCTATGATTGCGGATTTAATTCGTTATCCTCATTCAATATTGCCTTTAAAAAATCCACCGGGATCACGCCGAGTAAATTCCTAAGGAACAATGCTTCCTCTTAGGTTTTTATAAATCCATCAGACCAATTCTTCAATCAAAAAGGCCTTTATTTAAAATGTGCCCATTTTCGGTCTTGAGCAACTCAGTTCAATGTCGTTATGATACATTTTTTCAAAGTTTCGACTCAAAAATCAGTCAAGTCATATAACACAAAACTTGTGATTTGCTCCTTTTTCTGTTTCTTCTGTTTGCTGTGTTCTTATTTTATTTTAAGGCCATTACGGGATGAAATGGGCATTGTTAACGGCGCCATAAACATGCAATGGTTATTTACTGGAACTTTTGTAGTTATGCTTTGCATTGTTCCCATTTTTGCATTACTGATGGCCAAAAACTCCATAAAAAGAGTTTTGACTTTCTCCTACTCCTTTTTCTTAACGACCATTTTTGTTTTCTACTATTTATTCAATAGCACTGGAATCACTAAACTAGTTGCCATTGCTTTTTTTATTTGGTTAAGCGTCTTTAATCTTTTTGTGGTTTCATTATTTTGGAGTTTTATGGCCGATGTATTCTCTGGCCCAGCTTCCAAACGTTTTTTTGGTATTATCACATCTGGTGGTAGCTTGGGAGCATTGACCGGTCCCCTTATTGCCAATTATTTGGGTATGCATTCTACCGTGGACAGTTTACTACTTACCGCTGCATTGTTTCTTTTGTTGGCACTTTGCTCCATTTTTGTAATTCTTGCTTTATCCAATAATGACTACGGCACAAAAGTCACAGCAAGAAAAGTACTCAATGCAAAAAATCTTTTTGAAGGAATACATAACATAGGAAAATCCAAATATCTACTGTCCATTGTGTCTTTTATGTTGTTGTATACCGGAATTTCAACCGTACTTTACTTTGAACAGGCACATATTGTAGAGCATACGTTAAAGGAACCCGGTCAGCGCATTGACTATTTTTCCAGTATTGATTTTACAGTAAATACAATTGCAATTATCGGTCAATTATTATTGACAGGAAGTATCATCAAAAAATTCGGGCTGGCCAAAGTATTTGCTTCCGTTCCTCTTTTAGTGGGGCTGGGCTTGTTTTTATTGGGCACAAATTCATCATTATGGGTTATTGCGGTTTTGATGGTACTCCATCGGGCAGGAAATTTTATGTTGCTCCGCCCTTCACGTGAAATTTTGTACACTGTTACTTCTTTGGAAGAAAAATATAAGTCCAAAAACTTCATAGATACCGCTATTTATCGTGGCGGCGATACCCTTGTTGGATGGTTGTTCGCTGGGCTTGTGGCCATCGGATGGGGCCTTGGAGCAATTGCATTTTTGGCCATTCCTTTATCCTTTGTTTGGAGTTTTGTGGGTCACAGGCTTGGAAAACAACAGTATGAAAAAGAGAAAGTTTTAACTTTAAACAACAAGATTTATGAAAACAGCATTTAACCGTAGGGAAGCATTAAAATTGTCCGTATTGGGCGGACTTGGTCTTTCTTTTGGCCGAATTCCAAATTCTTTGATTGCCATGGATAAAATTCAAACCAGACCGATTCCCTCCACTGGAGAAGCTTTGCCCGTAGTTGGGCTTGGGACCTGGCAAACTTTTGATGTTGGTGGTTCTTCAGAAAAACGAAAGGTTTTGACCCAGGTACTTTCCGAATTGCATCGTTTTGGAGGACGTGTCATTGACTCTTCCCCCATGTACGCTTCTTCTGAAAGAGTTGTGGGCGATCTTACGAGCAATCTTACTTTTCAAAATGAACTGTTTTATGCCACCAAGGTTTGGACATCGGGCAAACAGGCCGGAATACGGCAAATGGAAACCTCAGTGCAAAAAATGCGGCGAAAAAGTATGGATTTGATGCAAATCCACAACTTGGTCGATTGGAAAACCCATGTAAAAACACTCAAAACCTGGAAAGAAGAGGGTAAAATTAAATATTGGGGTATTACGCATTATGTAGATTCCTCGCACAGTTCCTTGGAAAAAATTATTATGTCGGAACGTCCAGATTTTGTGCAATTCAATTATTCCATACGGGGGAGACACGCAGAGAATTCGCTATTCGACACTGTTGAAAAGTATGGGGTAGCGACCCTGATCAACCAACCTTATGAGAGCGGCTCGCTATTCCGCCGCGTTAAAGGAAAATCGATTCCAGCATGGGCCAAGGAATACGACATAAACAGTTGGGGGCAGTATTTTCTGAAATTCATCCTTTCCAACAGAAATGTGACCTGCGTGATTCCCGGGACATCAAAACCCCATCACATGATTGATAATATGAAAGCTGGACTAGGTAGAATGCCAGACCAAAAGTCGAGGAACAAAATGGCCTCCTATCTCAAATCTATTTAGGGCCGTTAAACCGGCGCCAATGGAAACTTATTAGCTCCATAGTAGCCTAGCCATAGACCCGCCAAAAGAGATAGATGTAATCCAGATTCGAACCAGAATGGGCCGCTCCATTGACCACAAAGCACAGCAAACGACATTTTGCCTAGAATAAACAGTGAAATGGCAAAGTGGGGCCAATAGTTATCCCTTACTACAATTAGGGAAGCAAGAAACCCAGCTACGACCGCAGAAACAAAAGTGGCTAGTCCACCAATCATTAATTCCGTGTTGGTGGATGTACAAAAACTAAGACCATCCAATAAAATTTCTTGTGATAACGTGGTGTACAGTATAAGGGACAATCCCCCTATGATAGTTGCTGTCACCGTTAGCAAAACTCGCGTACGGGAACTCATTGGTTAAATACGTTTTTTGATTGTTGTTCGTTTTTTGGTAACGAAAAATTAGAAAGATTAGCCTAAAGCACCCGTCCTTTTAACACGGATTACGTTAAACTTTGCTAAATATGGACAGAAGGGCTGTTTTTTACCTCCCTAATAGCGAAAGAACTCTGTGTACTCCCAATATTGCTTATTGCCGTAAGTTTTGTCACCATGAACTCCCGATATTCTTTCATGTCACGGACATTTACTTTTAGAATGTAGTCGTAATCCCCACTTACATGAAAACATTCGGATACCTCATCCAATTTTAAAACCTCTCGTTCAAACCTCAGTACATTTTCCTTGGTATGTTGTACCAATCGTATGTGACAGAGAACCGTGAAATCACGATGCACCTTCTCTTTGTCGATAAGGGCAACATAGTTGGTGACAATACCAGTTCTCTCCAATCGTCGGATTCGTTCGTACACTGCCGTTTTGGACAAATCCAAACTATCCGCGTACTGTTTGGTAGTCTTCTTGCAATCCTCCTGAAGCAGTTTTACAAGCTGTCTATCAATTTTATCCAATTCCATACCGATAATTTTTCAGGTAATCAACTCATTTTCAATACAAACATAGACAAATAATCTAATAATTATTAAAATTTAGATTTATTATCTATAACTAAGCAATATAATTGACTTTATATCAATATATGTAGAATTTTATCGAAAAATCTAACCAATGGACTACAAAGCATCAGAGCAGATTCAGGATCTTCAATATTTTGGAGAATTTGGAGGGGTAAACCCTTCTATTTCCGACTCATCAACCTACACTTTTCTTTCTGCAAAGACAATGTTCGATACTTTCGAGGGTAATACAGAGGGCTGCTATCTCTATAGCCGACATTCTTCTCCATCAAACCTTTATCTTGGTGAAGCAATGGCCCAATTGGAAGGTACCGAAGCAGCCAACGTTTATGCCAGTGGTATGGGAGCCATCAGTGCGGTAATCTTTCAACTTTGCAATAGCAACGAGCATATTGTCAGCAGTCGCACCATATATGGTGGGACCTATGCCCTTTTCAAAAACTTTTTGAAAAAATTCGATATCAACACCTCATTTGTGAACATTACTGACCTTGAAGTTGTTGAACAATCTATCACCTCAAAAACCAAGATGATTTATTGCGAAGCGGTGAGTAATCCATTATTGGAAGTGGCGGACATTCCAGCACTTTCAAAACTTGCAAAAAAACATGGTATTCCCCTAGTTGTGGATAACACATTTTCACCCTTGAGCATTAATGCTGCAAAATTGGGTGCGGATATCGTGGTACACAGTCTTACTAAATTCATAAACGGCAGCAGCGATTGCGTGGCAGGTGCAGTCTGCGCATCATCAGACTTTTGCTTAAGTCTAAAAGATGTCAACAATGGAGCGGGAATGCTGTTAGGAAGCACTTTGGATAGTTTGCGAGCGGCTTCTATCCTTAAAAATATGAGAACGCTGCATATCCGGATTAAAAAACATAGCGAAAATGCGCAGTTCTTGGCTCATCAATTCGAAAAAGACGGACTCAAAGTAGTTTATCCCGGACTGGAAAGTCATTCTGGACACCACACCATGAAATCCCAGATGAACCCTGAATATGGTTTCGGCGGATTGCTGACACTTGACGTAGGATCACTGGACAAAGCCAATGCGTTGATGGAGTTGATGCAAAAAGAAAAATTGGGCTATCTGGCTGTGAGTTTGGGCTTCTATAAAACTTTATTCAGTGCACCAGGGACATCCACTTCTTCTGAAATTCCTTTGGAAGAACAGAAGGCGCTGGGGCTGTCACAAGGATTGATTCGTTTTTCTATAGGACTGGACAACAATATCCAACAAACCTATGATGCCATGAAATCTTGTATGAAAAGATTGGGAGTCTTGGAAAGCTCGTTGACTTTGGCTTAATGCAATTCGACCAAGGTTTGGAGAACAAGCTCCAAAATCGTAATATTACCCGAAACAAAACCAGACTTCATGCCAAAAAAAGAGGAAAAAACCAAGTACCGACAAGCTGAGCATATTGTAGAAAATAAAGCATTGAGTATTTGGGAAGCGCTGATTCCTGTCTTTGCATTGGTCGGAATGTTGGCGTATAATGTTTATGTTTTTGGAGATGATGCGCTTAGTGGCTCTAATCAGTTTATTTTATTGTTGGGTGGTGCAGTAGCAGCCATTGTTGGTTTCTTTAACAATGTCTCCTATAAACAAATGATTGCTGAAGTGGCCGAAAACATTCGCTCCACTACTGGAGCCCTACTTATTCTTTTGATGGTTGGTGCTTTAGCTGGCACTTGGCTTATAAGTGGAATCATCCCTGCCATGATTTATTATGGACTTCAAATATTGAATCCAACCATATTTTTAGCCGCTTGCGTGATTATCTGTGCCATTATATCCATTGCCACCGGTAGTAGCTGGACAACCGCCGCAACAGTAGGTATTGCACTTGTTGGTATTGGTGAGGCACTCGGAGTAAGTTTGGGCATGACTGCCGGAGCGGTACTTTCAGGAGCGTATTTTGGTGATAAGATGTCTCCATTAAGCGATACTACCAATCTCGCGCCCGCTATGGCGGGTGGAGAATTATTCTCACATATACGGTATATGGCGCTGACGACGGTTCCAACCATATCTGTCACTTTGGTGGTCTTTATCATTCTTGGTTTCACTATAGATACCTCGGGAGTTGCCGATACGGAAGCTATTCTTACCAACATAAGTTCTGCGTTCAATATTAATGGTTGGCTTTTTATTGTTCCCCTTGTGGTCATCTTTTTGATTGTTAAAAAAGCACCTCCCCTACTCGCCTTGCTAATTGGAACGCTATTGGGAGGAGTTTTTGCTCTTATTTTCCAACCAGAGGTTGTTACTCTCTTAGGCGGAGGTGACACCTTGACTTTCGAATCGGCCTATAAGGGCATTTTGAATGCCATTACCGTAGATACTTCAATAGCTACTCCGGACCCCGCTCTAAACGATTTGTTTTCGTCGGGAGGTATGGCTGGAATGTTAGGTACCATTTGGCTTATTGTCTGTGCTATGGTTTTTGGAGGTATCATGGATGGTATTGGCGCGTTGGAGCGTATTACCGAATCTCTGCTAAAAATGGCCAAAACCACCTTTGGGCTTTTTGCCAGCACTGTGGGCAGTTGTTTGGCATTGAATGTTACTGCGTCTGACCAGTATTTGGCACTTGTGGTTCCCGGTAAAATGTTTTCGAAAGCGTATCATGATAGAGGTTTGGCTCCGGAAAATTTAAGTCGAACCTTGGAAGATTCTGGGACCGTAACTTCGGTCTTAGTGCCTTGGAATACCTGTGGAGCCTACCACAGTGGAGTTTTGGGCGTTAGCGTAGCCGAATATTTTGTTTATGCCATTTTTAACTGGCTGAGTCCTTTCATGACTTTACTTTTTGCTGCCTTCAGGATTAAAATCAAGCAATTGGCTTCAAAATAAGAAATTTCAATTCAGAATTTTAGAGCTGATAAATTATCAGGATTTTGTGTGTGTTTTTATCGAATTAGAACCTATAAGACTCTTTCGCTTCTATTCACACAACGAATTTCATTCTTTTTTACTCAAATGAAAATAGTACTTTATCAAACCAAATTGAACTGAAAATCCACTGCAAATTCAAGTGGCAAACCATAACTTTGTCATCCCAAAAATCAAACAAATTATGACATTAGTTGGTAAAAAATTTCCAAACCTTGAGGTAAATGCCATCGACAAAACTGGTCAAACCCTTAAGTTGAATATTCTTAAAAAAGCTCAGGAATCAAACAAGAAAATAGTATTGTTCTGGTATCCAAAGGATTTCACCTTCGTTTGCCCAACAGAATTGCACGCTTTCCAGAATGCATTGGATGAATTTGAAAAAAGAAATACCATTGTTATCGGAGCGTCTTGTGATACCGCTGAGGTTCACTTTGCTTGGTTAAATACTGAAAAGAAAAATGGTGGTATTGAGGGTGTTTCGTATCCTTTGGTTGCTGACAGCAATAGAAATCTTGCCTCCATCCTAGGTATTTTGGACATTACCAATGAAAAATACGACGAGGAAACCAAGGTGTTTACCGTTGAAGGTGACAACGTAACTTATAGGGCAACGTATCTAATTGATGAAGAGGGAACCATTTTCCATGAAAGTGTAAACCATATGCCCCTTGGCAGGAATATTTCCGAATTCATTCGACTTATTGATGCATATACCCACGTTCAGGAAAAAGGAGAGGTTTGTCCTGCAAACTGGCAGGATGGTGAAACAGCCATGCATGCAGACCGAAGCGGTGTTGCAGAGTACCTATCTAAACATGCGAATTAGATATTGATGCCATACAGGCAGTTGGCTTGAGCGGCCAATATTCACATACTGAAACAAAGTTATTTAGGCCTTTTGAAAACTTTTTCAAAGGGCCTTCTTTTTAACACGTTTACTTTAGGAATATTTAGTAATTTCAGCTTCTTAAACGCAAAAACTATGGCATCAATTACCTTGGGCGGAAGCCCTGCAAATACAATAGGAGAGTTACCAACTTTAAATACATTGGCTCCAAATTTCACTTTAACGAAATCCGACCTTTCAACAGTTTCACTGTCCGATTATAAAGGAAAGAAATTGGTACTTAATATTTTTCCAAGTGTCGACACAGGTACTTGCGCACAATCCGTAAGACAATTTAACCAAGAAGCCGCAGAACTTGAAGACACTAAAGTATTGTGCATTTCTAAAGACCTTCCTTTTGCGCAAAAGAGATTTTGTGGAGCTGAAGGAATTGAAAATGTGGATATGTTGTCTGACTACAAAACTGGGGATTTTGGTAAAGCTTACGGGGTTACCTTTGCTGACAGCGCATTTGAATCTTTACTTTCAAGGTCCGTAGTAGTCGTCAATAAAGATGGTAACGTTGTACATACCGAGCAAGTTGGCGAAACGGCTGACGAACCTAATTATAAAGCCGCTTTAGAAGCATTGATGGATGCCTAAGGAATCTTTTCTCAAAAATAGAATTCGAAGTGTTGGTTTTGCCTTTAAAGGGATGTTTCTGCTATTACGCACCGAAGCAAGCATTCAAATCCAATTTGTTATTGCCTTGATAATGACAGGCGTTGGGTTCTATTTTGAGATTTCGCCAACAGAATGGGCAATGCAATTGTTCGCTATTGGAATGGTCATGGGGGTAGAAGGAATTAACACGGCTATTGAAAAAATTGCCGATTATATTCAACCAGAAAATGACCCAAAGATTGGCTTTATAAAAGATGTTTCTGCAGGAGCTGTAATGATCGTTTCCTTGATTGCCTGCATTATCGGCGTCATCATATATGCTCCAAAATTGGCATAAGCAACATCCATTCACGCCCCACGCATCGTAAATTTGTAAATTAGCCCCCAGATTAAAAGATTAATGGCAAAAAAAAGGACTAAATCCAAAAAACCTACTCCCGCCAAGAAAGGATTTTCATTTAGATTTTCCAAACAGAATAAGATTATTCTGGGTAGTCTATTGATTGTCTTGAGCATAGCACTCTTTTTCTCCTTTATGTCCTACTATTTTACTTGGCAGGAGGATCAAAGTATTCTATCTGAATTTAAGGATAGAAATGCCCAGGCCAGTAATCTCCTCAACAAATTTGGAGCCAGTGTAAGCCATTTTTTCATGTACAAAGGCTTTGGTTTGGCTTCATTCGCTTTTCCCTTGCTTTTAGCCATTACTGGACTGTATATGTTTCTGGGATTGCAGTCAAAAGCTCTGGTCAACAAATGGATATGGGGTCTTACAGGTATTATCTGGACTTCCATGGCTTTAGGCTTTTTTGCCATTGAACGACCATTGTTAGGTGGATTGATTGGCTATGAGATGAATGATTTTCTTCAAGATTATACAGGAAAAATCGGGGTTTTTCTTTTGTTGGTTTTTGTTTTGATGGTCATTTTGGTTCGGTTGTTCAATTTTACACCAGAAGGTTTTGCCAATTTTTTTCGTTCACAAAAACAACAGTTTAAATCAGATTTTGCCAAGAAGAAGGAAAAAACCATTGACACTTCAATAGACGAAACCAGTATTGAGTTAAGTCCAGAAGAAGGCATCCCTGTTGCTGTCGACACCTATACTCATAAAAATGATATTCCTGTTCTTCAAAATGAAGCCGGACTGGACGTAAACCTTCCGCAAGAAGAAGAATCGGATATAGATTTAAAGGTAGAAGAGGTCAAAGAAGAGAAAGAGGAAACTGATGTGAAAGCTGCCCAATTGGTCAAGGATTTTGGTGAATTTGACCCAAAATTGGAACTCGGCAATTACAAATTCCCTCCTATTGAATTACTAGATCAACATGGTGCCGGGGGTGGAATTACTATCAACCAAGAAGAGCTTGAGGAAAACAAAAACCGGATCGTAAGTACCCTCAAAAACTATAAGATTGGCATCGCCCAAATCAAAGCGACCATTGGCCCAACGGTAACGCTTTATGAAATTGTTCCTGAAGCCGGTATCCGAATATCCAAAATCAAAAATCTTGAAGATGACATTGCACTTTCGCTGGCAGCTTTGGGTATTCGAATCATTGCCCCAATTCCAGGAAAAGGGACTATTGGTATAGAGGTTCCAAACAAAAATGCAACAATTGTTTCCATGCGTTCGGTGATTTCGTCCAACAAATTCCAAAAAGCCGAAATGGAATTACCCATCGCTTTCGGAAAAACCATCAGTAACGAAACTTTTGTGGTCGATCTTGCCAAAATGCCCCATATGCTTATGGCCGGTGCTACAGGTCAGGGTAAATCTGTTGGACTAAATGCCGTGCTTACCTCGCTGCTTTATAAAAAGCATCCTGCCGAGGTCAAGTTTATTTTGGTCGACCCTAAAAAGGTGGAATTAACCCTTTACAACAAGATAGAGCGTCACTTTTTGGCGAAACTCCCAGATTCCGAAGACGCTATCATAACGGATAACACCAAGGTCATCAACACCTTAAACTCCCTATGCATTGAAATGGACAATCGCTACGAGTTGTTGAAGTTGGCCATGGTAAGAAACATTAAGGAATACAATGTCAAATTTAAATCTAGAAAGCTAAATCCGAACGATGGGCATAAATTCTTACCTTATATCGTCTTGGTCATCGACGAATTTGCCGATTTGATTATGACCGCGGGCAAAGAAGTAGAAGCCCCAATTGCCAGATTGGCACAATTGGCACGTGCTATAGGTATTCACTTGATTATTGCCACGCAACGACCATCGGTTAATGTGATTACGGGAATCATCAAGGCCAATTTCCCGGCCAGGATTGCGTTTAGGGTAACTTCCAAAATCGATTCCAGGACCATTTTGGATGCCCAAGGTGCTGACCAACTGATTGGTAGAGGAGATATGCTCTTTACCCAAGGAAATGATGTCACCCGTTTGCAATGCGCTTTTGTGGACACCCCCGAAGTTGGGAAAATCACAGAATATATTGGTTCACAAAGAGCCTATCCCGATGCACATTTGCTTCCTGAGTATGTTGGCGAGGACTCTGGCACGGGTATTGATTATGACATTTCGGACAGGGATAGCATGTTCCGAGATGCTGCAGAAGTAATCGTTAATGCACAACAAGGTTCGGCATCCTTGATCCAACGAAAATTGAAATTAGGATATAATAGGGCCGGTAGGATTATTGACCAGTTGGAAGCCGCTGGGATTGTCGGTCCGTTTGAAGGAAGTAAGGCCCGACAGGTTTTGGTTCCAGATATTTTTGCCCTAGAACAACTTTTAGAGAACGAAAAAAAATAAAATGACACTTAAAAAATACATTCTTTTCATAGCATTTTTTGCCTTCGGTATTTTCTCCTACGCGCAAAATTCGTCCAAAGCAAAAACCCTATTGGATGAAGTCTATGCCAAAGCTACCGGATACGATAATATTTATATCGATTTTGAATCCACTTTAGAAAATACAGAAGCTAACATTAAGCAAGAAACCAATGGTCATGTTACCCTAAGTGGTGATAAATATGTATTGGATTACCTAGGTGCCCAGCAAATAAATGATGGGAAAAAAGTATACACCATAGTTCCAGAAAACGAAGAAGTTACCATCGAAGACGTTTCGGAAGATGATGCCACGGTCACACCATCTAAAATGCTTACATTTTATCGTTCGGGACATAATTATCAATGGGATATCCTTCAAAATGTCGGTGGAAGAAAAATCCAGTATGTAAAATTGACTCCTATTGATTCCAACGCAGAAATCACTTCGATTCTTTTAGGTATCGATACCCAGACCAAGCACATCTACAAACTGATTCAGACAGGAAAAAACGGCACTAAAACCACTTTAACTGTTAATTCTTTTAAAACCAACCAACCGCTCTCGAGTACACTTTTTACCTTTGACACAAAAAAATACGAGGACAAAGGGTACTACATCATAAGAAACTAACGCATTGAAAATACTTGACCGGTATATATTATCCCGATTTTTATACAATTTCTTTAGCGCCTTTTTCATTCTGATTGTCATATTCATCTTTCAGGGGATTTGGCTCTTTATAGATGATTTGGCAGGAAAAGGCCTGGGCATTGTTATTATAGGAAAGTTTATTTTCTACTTTATTCCTACGTTGATTGATAAGGTATTGCCACTTACCGTGCTCCTATCGTCCATTCTTACCTTTGGCACCTTTGCCGAGAATTATGAGTTCGCCGCGATGAAAGCTTCTGGTATTTCGTTACAACGAGGCATGCGAAGCCTTATTGTTTATGTGATTTTTTTAGGTGGAGTCACATTTTTCTTTGCGAACAATGTAATTCCAAAATCCGAACAGAAAATGTTCAACCTCAGAAGAAATATTGCCAAGGTAAAACCTGCCGCGGCCATTACCGAAGGGGTTTTTAGTGATTTTGAAGGTACAGGCGCAGGCATGAACATAAAAGTGGAAAAAAAATATGGAGAGCAAGATCGTTTTTTGGACAACGTGATCATTCATAAAAAAACAAAACAAAACGTAAATAATACAGTAATAAAGGCCATATCAGGGGAGTTGATCAGTAGTGAAGATTCCGACATCATACAATTGGTATTGAAAGATGGCAATTATTATCAGGAATTAGAGCGAAAAAACACCAAGGATCAGAAAAAGCATCCCTTTGCCAAATCTAAATTTGAAACCTATATTATCAACATAGACATTTCCGAGCTCAATAACCAAGATTTGGAAGAAGACGGGAATATCACTACGGATAAAATGAAAAATGTAGGCCGATTGATCAAGGATATTGATTCTTTAGGCAAGAATAACTTAGAAAAAGTAGAAGCTTTCTCCAAAAACATTACCAACAGAATGGGAGCGTTTCCTGTCAAGGCAAAAAAAGACAGTACCCAAATTAATCCATCCTTGAATGAAGAGTACCTTAAGACATCCATAAAAGGGAAGGACAGTATCAAAAACATGGATGACGCCATAGCGGCCCTCCCCGAGTGGCAGCGCACCCAAGTTATTCGTAGTGCAAAAAATAATGTGACGAATATAAAGAACAGCGTCATTTCCAAAAAAGAAGAACTGCAAAAGCGGTTCAAATTCTATAGGAGTCATATATTGTCATTGCACAAAAAGTATGCATTGGCTTTTTCATGTATCATTCTATTTTTTGTGGGAGCTCCATTAGGTGCGATTATTAGAAAAGGAGGTCTTGGTTTACCCATGGTAGTGGCCATTATCCTATTTTTGACCTATTATTTCTTAGGTGTCTTTGCGACAAATTATGCCAAGGAAGGAAACATCAATGAAATATTGGGAGCATGGTTACCTACAATGATTATGCTACCCCTCGGAATCTCCCTGACCAGAAGGGCCACCGCAGATAAAGGTCTTTTAGGTTTTGAGCACATTATTGACGGTATCAAAAATCTCTTTAAGAAAAAGGCTAACAACTCAGAAGATTAATGGCTATAAAAGAAGGTAAGACCAAGCTTAATGCCATCGAAGATGCCATTGAGGACATCAGACAGGGCAAAGTAATCATAGTGGTAGATGATGAGAACCGTGAAAACGAAGGAGATTTTGTTGCAGCTGCGGAACTCATTACTCCGGAGACGATAAATTTTATGGCCAAACATGGCCGTGGACTCATTTGTGCTCCGTTGACTGAAGGGAGATGTGAAGATCTTGGACTTCACAAAATGGTCACCCATAATTCAGATCCGCTGGAAACTGCATTTACCGTATCTGTAGATTTAAGAGGAAACGGGGTTACCACAGGCATCTCCGCGGCTGATCGGGCCAAAACCGTAATAGCGCTTACCGAAGCAGACACCAAACCTCATGATTTAGCTCGTCCCGGACATATATTCCCTTTAATTGCCAAAGAAGGTGGGGTACTACGAAGAACCGGGCATACCGAGGCTGCTATCGACTTTGCGCGTTTGGCCGATTTGAAACCTGCTGGAGTCATCGTAGAAATCATGAACGAGGATGGTACTATGGCAAGGCTTCCACAGCTTATGGAAGTGGCGAAAAAGTTTGATTTGAAGATTGTTTCCATTGAAGATTTAATCGCTTATCGAATGGAGCACGATAGCTTGATTGAACGAAAGGAAGCCTTTGATATCAAAACCCGTTTTGGTGATTTTCGTTTACGAGCTTATAAACAAACTACGAATGACCAAGTACATATTGCTTTGGTGAAAGGAACATGGAAGATTGGCGAACCTGTTCTTACCCGTATTAACTCAACTTTGGTCAACAATGATATGTTGGGCACTTTGACCAACAATCCAGATGAAACGCTTCAACGTATGTTCAATGCGCTCAATGCGGAAGAAAAGGGCGCTATGATCTTTATAAATCAAGGTAATCAACATATGAATCTTTTGGGGCGCTTGGCCGAATTGAAAAAACTTCAAGCCAGAGGTATCCTAAAAGCCCCAAAAATTGATATGGACACCAAAGATTTTGGAATTGGAGCGCAAATTCTTCACGACCTTGACATTTCTAAAATCAGGTTATTGACCAATTCTGGACAAACACGTCGTGTGGGAATGGTTGGCTACGGGTTGGAGATTGTGGAGTACGTATCGTACTAAATCACTTGATTAATAGCCTTGACCATTTTATTGGCTCGTTCGCGGATCTCGTTCTCTATCCAACTTAATTTAATCAAACAAGAAATATTACGTCCTACCCAGTGGTCCGAGGCTGAAAAATCCATTTTAGAATAATCGGGAAGGGCATCCAAAACATCCTGCGGTAGTTTACCAAGTGATTTTGGTTCAATTAAATGTTCCCATTTTCTGTAATAATGCCAGTTGTTATCAAACCAATAAAAACAGCCATCGATTCCGTTTGCTCCCAAAGATTTATGAGCCCGCTGTGCGAGTTTTTCTGTCGGAAGGAAGAAATTCAAAAAGGAATAGTTCTCCTCCCCTCCATCCGGTATACTTCGAAACACCACTTTTGGAATTTGGGATAAAGCCTCTCTTAAAATAGTGTAGTTTCTTTTTTGAATCGAAATAAATTCATCCAATCTTTCTATTTGAGCCAAACCAACTGCCGCGTTCAATTCTGAAATTCTGAAGTTGTACCCTAGAAAAGGATGTTGCTCTGCTCCCCTATCATTTCCAATATGATCGTGGCCATGATCGGAATATTTATGGGCATTCTCATAATACGTTTTGTTGTTAGTGATGACCGCACCGCCTTCTCCACAAGTGATGGTTTTTACATAATCGAACGAAAAACAACCCAAGTCCCCAATACTTCCCAAGGGTTTTCCTTTATAAGTTGCCCCAATGGCTTGACAAGCATCTTCAAGCAGCAACAAGTCATGTTTTGTACAAATGGCATGTAGAGCATCCAAATTGGCCATAGACCCACACATATGTACTGGCATTACAACCCTTGTCTTTTCTGAAATAGCAGCTTCAACTGCTTTTGGGTCCAACGTAAGAGTGTCGTCCACATCAACTAAAATAGGAACAGCTCCTAAAGCCAGTATGGATTCAAAACTAGCCACGAAAGTGAAGGCTGGCATAATCACCTCATCTCCTGCTCCAACACCAGCACTGGCCAAAGCCACTGTCAAAGCTGCAGTGCCACTGCTTACCAAATGCGTATGTTTCACCTGCATTTTTTGCGAAAGCGTTGCTTCCAACTCTCTAGCTTTCCAGTGCCCATTCCGCATGCCATCAAATCCATAGCGCATCAGCACTCCTGAATCCAGTACCTCTTGCACTTGTTTCTTTTCTTTATCCCCAAAAAGTTCAAATCCTGGCATATCAAATATTCTTTTAAAAGTCAATCTTTTAGTTACACAATGCTGGAAAAATGTGGCCACATACAAAATCCGTAAGCTTATCGCCAAACCATAATTTGATGGCCATGATAATGACCATAACCACTAAAAATGTTTTTATAAAACCATCTCCTTTTTTAACCGAAAACCGACTTGCTACCCAAGCTCCGGTTCCATTACCAATGGCCAAAATGAATCCTAATTTCCAGTCAACTTTATCATTAAAGGCAAACACTGCCAGTGCTCCAAGCATATAAATAAATACGACCACAACTTTAGTTGCGTTTACCCTAACCAGATTCATTCGGTTGACAAAATGCATAAAAAGCATCATTAAAAAACCAAGTCCTGCATTGATAAATCCACCATAAATACCAAAAAAGAAAAATGCCATAAGACTCAACCAGAGGTATTTTCCCGTGAGACGTTCTTCCATCTCATGAAGCTTCATTTTGGGTTTAAAGATGATAATCAGTACAACAGCCAGCATCACCATCGCCAAAATCCGGTTAAAGGTCTCCCCTGATACATCAACCGCTATGCGAGCTCCAATAAGAGATCCCAAAAAAGCGGAAATCCCCAAATACAAATTAAATGGATAAGTTGATATTCCTTTACTTTTAAACCCAGCAGTAGCCATGGTGGTTTGTATCACAATGGCAACTCGGTTGGTCCCATTGGCAACATTTGAAGGCAATCCCAAAAAAATTAGAGTAGGTAACGACAACAAAGAACCACCGCCAGCTATGGTATTTATAACACCCACGGCAAAGCCAACTACAACTAAGAGCAAATAATGATACCATTCGTACATGGGCGCAAATGTAGTAGGTAATAATGGAATTTATGACCTGAAAAAAATAAAGTCTTGAGGCTTTTATAGAAATAAAAAAGGTTAGTATATTTGCACCCGCATTGGAGGAATGGCAGAGTGGTCGAATGCGGCAGTCTTGAAAACTGTTGAGGGTCACACCTCCGGGGGTTCGAATCCCTCTTCCTCCGCGGAGAGACACCTTCTCAAAACAAGAAACCCTGTAAATAAAATTTACAGGGTTTTATTTTACATCAAACCATATGAAACTGTCTGTTCCGTTGTCAGTCCAAAATTTCTATATTAACTAGCCCATTCATCTACAAATCAATATAGTAAAAGTTTTTAGTTTTATCGTTCAAACCTTCTTTGTTGGGAAAAACACTAGCTTTCAAAAAAGTCTAAAACTTTTCCCCGGTAACTTGAGCCTATCGGAAGTTCCTGTTCTTCCATTTCCACATCATGCTTTGTATAGCCCGTTACGCAATTAGTGTTGATGATATAGGAACGGTGTATTCTTAAAAAGCTGCCATCCAGTTTTTTTTGAAATTCACCAATGTTTTCCTTGGTTCTTATTTCCTTATGAGTGGTATGGATATTAATATAATCTTTGAAACTTTCAATATAACTTACTTCATTTAAATCTACTTTGATCTTGCGGTGACCTTGGCTCACAAAAATAATTGCTTCGGTCTTCTCCCCTACTGTCTTGTCCACGAAAACAGATTCTCTCTTTTCCACCGCCTTAAAGAATTTCTGGACGGCCAAGAAAAAGCGTTCAAAAGTTATGGGTTTCAGTAAGTAATCCAACGCACTTACCTCAAATCCTTCCAGGGCATATTCTCGATAAGCCGTGGTAAAGATAACTTGGGGTTTATTAATCAGATTTTTAAAGAAATCGATACCCTTCATCACCGGCATATTGATATCCAAAAACAATAAATCTACATGCTGTTTGGCAAGTAAGGAAGATGCCTGCATAGCATCATCGCATCGACCAACAATCTTTAGCTCAGGGATTCTAGAAACATGTTCTTCAATAAGTTCTTGGGCCAAAGGCTCATCATCAATAATCAAACAGGTGTAGGTTACAGACATAACTCCAATTCAGTTAGGTAAGTATTCGATTTTTCAATAATATTCAAACGATGTTTATTAGGGTACAATAATTCCAATTGCTTCTTAACATTGCTCAAGCCCAGGTTTCTACGTCCGGATGCTTCAACCGAAGCTTTTGGTTTCGTGTTTTTCAATCTGAAAAATAAATTGTCCTCCTTATTTTCCACCTGAATCTGAATTGTTGCAGTATTGATTTCCTGAGAAACACCATGCTTGAATGCATTTTCAACGAAAGTGAGAAACAAAAGGGGTGCAATTTGCTCATTACCGGTAATCGATTCATCAAAAGTGACATTGACCCTTTTGCCATACCGAATCTGCTCCAGCTCTATGTATTTATTGATCAATAACAGTTCATCCTTGAGCTGCACATATTTTTTATCGCATCGATACAGCATATAATCCAAGATGTGTGAAAGGTTTTCGATAACACGAACTGTTTTATCCGATTTTTTTAGAGCAAGTAAATACAGACTGTTCAAGGTATTGAACAAAAAATGGGGGTTCAGTTGATTCTTTAAGGCATGTAGTTCAGCTTCCCTCTTTTTTTCATGGAGCTCCAAAAGTTGCTGCTTTTCCCTATAAAACAAAATGGCCATTAAAATGACACATGGATAGGCATAATACAAGGATTTTGAAAAAAACTGATTGAAATTAAAATAAATGCTCTTGAAGGTTGGGGCATCAAAACGTTTCAGGAATGTTTCATAAGAAGATGGGTAGGTTGGTACCAAATACTCCACTAAGTACAATGTGCACAGTGCATGAATCACGGAAAACAATAGTATAACTGAAATTGAAAATGCCATATTTCCTCTTTTAATAAGGACTTTGGGAACCAGGAAACCAATAATCGTATAGGCCACCACCATCTGAAGTAGGGTTCGAAAACCATATACCTCAACGAGTTCCCAAGTATCTGCATAGTACCAGCTAGCACTTGCGGCGGAAAACAAAAAAACACAACCCCAAAAAAGAAGGTGGAGCAATGCTTCCCGTTTTATGTTCATTGGTTTTATTCCAAAATCCATATCAATTGAAATTTAACCAAAATAACCGTAATTCTTCATGAATCGATGAAGAAGTGGACGAAAACATGTTTTGCGCATACAAAGAGTTGTTTTTACACCCATAATGTGAATTATCAGTAAAAGTTGGTTGTTGGTGTGCTGTGATACGGCCTTTATCCACCTTTAAAATTCTGCATGATTTCCTCAATTAGATTTGACAAAATCAAAAAATCATAATCGTGCGAAAAATTCTTTTTTACGCTTCTTTATTCATGGGGAGCGCACTCTTTGGACAGTTCAACGGCACTATTTTTGGAAAGGTATTGGACGAAGGAAACAACCAACCTTTGGCATTTGCAAGTGTGGTACTTAAAACACAGGAGGAAACTGTAATTTCTGGAACCATTACCGATAATGACGGAAAGTTTAAACTCACTGAATTAGCTACCGGTACTTATGTGTTGGAAATTGAGTTTATAGGCTTTACCTCAAATAAAACCACAGTTTCGTTAAAAGAAGATGAAATTATAAATCTTCCTGTTCTTTACCTTTCGGAAAGTGTTGAACGCCTAGAAGGAGTTACGATAACTTCGCAAAAATCAACCATAGAACAACGCTTGGACCGTAAAGTTGTGAACGTGGGCAAGGACCTAATATCGCAGGGGCCATCTGCTATCGACCTTATGAACAATTTGCCTTCTGTGAATATTAATTCTGATGGAAATATTTCGTTTCGTGGCAGTGAGAATGTTCGGATTCTTGTGGATGGGAAACTGAGTAATTTGGAAAATCCGGCCGAGGTATTGCAACAAATTCCTTCCAATTCCATCAAAAAAATAGAGCTGATTACCAATCCTTCGGCAAAATACAATCCAGATGGCTTAAATGGTATAATCAACATTGTATTGAAAAAAACTGCACAAGAAGGATGGAATGTAGCTTTTAGCGCTAACTCTATTATTGCACAAGAAGAGCGTTATAACAGCAGTTTGTCCCTCAATTTCAAACATAAAAAGACCAACTACTATTTGGAATACAACAATGGTTTTGGGGATCAAATCATTGATGGTATGCTGAACCGCTTTGACTTGAATTCGAATCAAATTACCAGGAGTGCTTATAACAGAAATTCCAATGTCATAAAGTTGGGGATTGATTTTTATCCTTTTGAAAACACTGTTTTCTCCATTTTTACCAATCAAAATTTCTACAATTTAGAAATTGACGGTGATAAAGATGTGGTCTTTGAAGATGACGCCCAATTGAATTTTGCCTTATATGATTTGCTCACAAGGGACAACCACACCCAAACCTACAATGCAGATTATAAATGGTTGATCAATGGCGATGCTCATTTTTTGGAACTTGAAGCAAACTATAACCTTTTTAATGGCGATTTGACCAATGATTTTGACTTTATGGGAAATACCTCTGTTCCCTCTTATATTGAAACGGTTGATGATAACCGTTCAGTACTCACGCTGAACCTCGATTACAGTTTGCCGTTAGGCGAAAAAGCAAAGCTTGAAATGGGTGGTGAAAGTCGTATCAACAACATAGAAAACAATTATGCTTCTACCAATGGAAGCATACAAAACTCAACCTTTCAATACGATCGCGATATCTATTCTTCCTATCTTATGTATTCCACAACATTGGGGAAATTCAATCTCAATTTAGGGTCACGTTTTGAATATTATCTAGTGGATGCGTCTTTTAATCAGGAACAATCTGTCGTTGAACTTTTTAATCAGGAACTCTTCAATGCTTTCCCTTCATTATTTTTAAGCTACAAACCATCAGAAGAAAGTAATCACCAATATCAGTTGAGCTATGGACGCAGAATTGAGCGTCCCTCTTTTAGACAAGTAAACCCTATACGACAAACCACAACACCGCAAGTCTTGGTGACAGGAAATTTTGCATTGCGTCCACAGTTCAGCAATAGTATAGAAGCCAATCATATATATCGATTCAATAAGGGAAGTATTAGCTCGAGTGTATTTTATAGAAGAATACAGGACGAAATCAATCGGATTGGCATATTTGACCAAGAAGACCCCAACCTTCTACGATTGAGCTATGATAATTTTGACAGCAACAATGCCTACGGAATCGAAGTGGGCAGCAACCTCAAACTCGCCAACTGGTGGCGCACCAATGTCAATATAGAATTTTACACAAGGCAACAAAGGGGCAATATTGAAGGTGAAGCGGTAACTGTACAAAATACATTGACCAACCTAAAATGGACTCATAATTTTACCATCAACAAACATATCACAGCCTCACTATTCGGTTTTTACAGTGGTAGACAAGAGATTCTGCAATATGAGCTGAAACCCAATTACTACATGAACATGGGGCTACGATACAATTTTGCCAATGGAAACGGAAGTCTAAGTATAAATGCCAATGATGTTTTTAGCACCCAACGTTTTGCCTTTGAAACTTACAGGACTGTTTTTCAAGAGGGGCAATTTATAAGGGATACCCAACAAATTTTCTTTGGGCTCTCCTATCGTTTGGGAGGGAAACTTTCTTCTGTTTCCCGAAAAAAACGAAATAGCAACATCAAAAAAGATCGCTTTTTATAAATCCATAACATCGCTTAAATTCAATACTTGGCAAACGACGACGCTAAATTCGAGAGGTACAACAACAATGGTATTGGTTAACGTCCATTCTCTCTTTGAATATTATTACAATACTGATTACATGGCTATTACCCAGTGGGACATTCTAAAAAAATTTGAAGCTTTTTTAGAACAGATTCAAGAAATAGATACTCACAATTTAAAGAATGTCAACGAGTACGTATTAGGGAAATAGATTGTTGAAAACCTGTTCGACACGGAGTGGAATGAGACACAATTCGCTACAGAAAGTAGATTGTTCAATAAACCGGCCTCTACCGAAGAAATTCACTTTACCCCTGGAACTCCTTTTACTTAAGAGGAAAGATTGTAGTTACATTTTAAAAGGAGCTATCCGTCAAGAAAATATCTTTGCGGATAGTTTACTGAAAATTTATATGCCTCCAGGTCTAGAATCAATGATTTCTAAATTGACCTAAATAACAAAATACAACTAAAATGTTGTCTCTTAGGAAAGTCGAGAAAAGGCGGGTTTTCCTTGTTTAGAACTGGATATCTTACTTCTTGCAATAATAGAACATGATATGCACCGTTGAGATAACCTATCAAAAAGAGTTAAATTCAATAGTGCCATAATTAAGTTAGATGGAACTTTGGTAGGTAAATTGGGCGCATTGTTTATTTTTGCGTTTCTAAGAAAGACTGGAAAAAACACTCTTTTTGTTTCTTGAAGTGAACAATAAGTACTCTTCAAGTGAAAATAGAATTTTTATGAGTAGATATACCGAATACCTTAAGGAAATTGAAGAAAGAAAAGGTCAAGGACTTCACCCTAAACCAATTGATGATGCCGGATTGTTAGGTGAGGTTATAGACCAAATCAAAGATTTGGACAATGAACACCGAAAAGATTCCCTCAATTTTTTTATTTATAATGCGCTCCCTGGTACAACAAGTGCCGCTAATGTGAAAGCTCAATTTTTAAAAGAAATCATTCTAAAAGAAATCACGGTAGAGGAAATTACGCTTGATTTTGCTTTTGAACAATTATCCCACATGAAAGGTGGGCCTTCCATTAAGGTGCTTTTGGATTTAGCTCTTGGCAATGATTCGGCTATTGCCAGTGAAGCCGCTAAGGTGTTAAAAACACAGGTATTTCTCTACGAAGCTGATATGGAACGTTTAGAAGATGCTTTCAAAAAGGGTAATGATATCGCTAAGGATATTATTAAAAGCTATGCACAAGCTGAATTCTTCACTAAACTTCCTGAGGTTGAAGAAGAAATCAAAGTGGTCACATTTGTTGCTGGTGTAGGTGATATCTCTACAGATTTGCTTTCTCCTGGAAGTGATGCGCACTCTAGGTCAGACCGTGAACTGCACGGTCAATGTATGTTTGAGCATAACAAAGAACAGCAAAACGCACTTCTTAAGTTACAAGCTGAGCATCCAGATAAGCGGGTTATGTTGATTGCGGAAAAAGGAACCATGGGTGTAGGCTCGTCAAGAATGTCGGGGGTAAACAATGTGGCCCTTTGGATTGGGAAACAAGCTAGCCCTTATGTGCCATTCATTAATATTGCACCTGTTGTCGCTGGAACAAATGGTATTTCTCCAATTTTCCTAACCACGGTAGGTGTAACAGGTGGTATAGGTTTGGATTTGAAAAACTGGGTGAAAAAATATGATGCCGAGGGTAATCTTGTTGTAGATGACGAAGGTGAGCCAATTTTGGAGCAGGCCTATTCAGTTGATACGGGTACTGTATTCACCATCAATACCAAAACCAAAAAGTTATACAACGGTGACCAAGAATTAATGGATGTTTCCTCAGCATTCACTCCCCAAAAGATGGAGTTTATGAGAGCTGGGGGCTCATACGCTGTCGTATTCGGTAAAAAACTTCAAACATTTGCTGCAAAAATGCTTGGTATAGACGTTCCTCTCGTATTTGCACCTTCCAAAGAAATTTCTCATGAAGGACAAGGTCTTACCGCTGTAGAAAAGATTTTCAATAAAAATGCAGTCGGTACTTCAGGCGCGACTTTGCATGCAGGTTCTTATGTTCGAGTTGAGGTAAATATTGTTGGTTCCCAGGATACCACTGGCTTGATGACCTCCCAAGAATTGGAAATGATGGCCGCAACAGTAATATCCCCCATAGTGGATGGTGGGTACCAGTCGGGTTGTCACACAGCATCGGTTTGGGATTTAAAGTCCCAACAAAACATTCCGAGATTAATGCGTTTTATGAATGATTTTGGTCTGATAACCGCCCGTGATCCAAAAGGTGAATATCATGCCATGACGGACGTAATCCACAAAGTGCTTAACGATATAACTGTGGACGATTGGGCCATCATTATCGGTGGTGATTCGCACACTAGAATGTCTAAAGGTGTAGCTTTTGGTGCTGATTCTGGTACGGTTGCCCTTGCTTTGGCCACGGGTGAAGCATCCATGCCAATTCCCGAGTCGGTAAAAGTGACATTTAAGGGTCAAATGAAAGACCATATGGATTTTCGTGATGTTGTACATGCCACCCAATCGCAAATGCTAAAGAAATTTGGAGGGGAAAATGTATTTCAAGGAAGAATTATCGAAGTACATATAGGAACACTTCCTTCGGATCAAGCATTTACATTTACAGACTGGACGGCAGAAATGAAAGCCAAAGCTTCTATCTGTATCTCTCAAGATGACACCCTAATTGAATCGCTTGAGATTGCCAAGGGGAGAATCCAGATTATGATTGATAAAGGCATGGATAATGAAAAGAAAGTGCTTCAAGGACTTATTGACAAGGCCAACGAACGAATCTCTGAAATAAAATCAGGGAAAAAACCGCCTTTGACCCCAGATGAAAATGCCAAGTATTACGCAGAATTCGAGGTTGATCTGAATATTATTGATGAACCAATGATTGCTGACCCTGATGTTAATAATGAAGATGTATCGAAGCGATATACCCACGATACCATTCGGGAGCTTTCTTTTTATGGTGGAGACAAACATGTAGATCTTGGTTTTGTAGGATCTTGTATGGTTCACAAAGGTGATATTAAAATTGTTTCCAAAATGTTGAAAAACCTAGAGGAAGAATATGGAAAAGTAGAGTTTAAAGCACCTCTTGTAGTGACCGCTCCTACTTATAACATTATTGATGAACTCAAAGAAGAGGGAGACTGGGAAATGTTGCAAAAGTATTCCGGTTTTGAATTTGATGATGCTGCTCCTAAGAATACTGCACGAACTGAATACGACAATATCTTATATCTAGAAAGACCCGGTTGTAACCTCTGCATGGGAAATCAGGAAAAAGCAGAGAAGGGAGATACGGTAATGGCCACATCTACACGTTTATTTCAGGGGCGGGTTGTAAAAGATTCTGACCGCAAAAAGGGAGAGTCGTTGCTAGCCTCAACCCCCGTGGTTGTTCTTTCTGCCATTCTGGGAAGAACTCCGACCCTCGAAGAATATAAGGTAGCGGTGAAGGGCATAAAACTTACGCAATTTGCCCCTCCACTCAAGAAAATGACCTCTAGACCAGGGCACTTGCTTTCTTATTAGTGGATTAAATGTTGAATACAGAGTTTTGAAACCCATCCCACAGACGTCGGCATAACAACCGTAAATTCTTTTAAATTAAAACCACGCACTCACAAATTTATCATAAAGCAGCTTTTGGTAAAGCATCCTTTTATATAAATGACCATCTATAATATGGAACACCCGCTAGCCTATTATAGGTTGTGATGCAATGTTCATGTGGTTTAGTTAGTTATTAGCATGTTGGCGGGTGTTCTTTTTCCTCATTTTCATTTCTGTTTTATGAGTTTTTAAAAAGGTTGGTCCGATTTCTAGATACAACAAGCCAAAGCTCCATGCAAACTCCAAAATACTTCACATCTGCTAAAGCCGAATCTGCCTCAAGTCAGGAACGCTACTTGAACAAATACATAAAAATCAATTAGTCACTTCCAAAATACTTAAAAAGGGAATGTTTGAATCTCGTCAAAATGCATAAAACATCGATTACTGGAAGTTTCACGCCTTTCAATATGTTAATTATCTAAAAAATATTCGATAAAATGCATTTTTTTATCGATATAATTCAAAAACTATGAATAATTAATAGGTAATTCTCAAAAAACTTTCTTCAAATTTGTCATGTATTAACCCCCAAATCTATACATCATGACACGTTCATTCACCAACAACTTGACTTTATTTATTGGTTTAGTCTGTATAGCACAAATTGCAGCCCAAAATCCAATTAAGTTTGAAAACACAAAAGAAGTTCTTCAAGACATTGATAACAATGGGCATTTATCTACATTGGAAGGTTATGTACCTTCAATGTCAGTGACACAGGATGGTAAAACAGCATATTTCAGCAAATCTAGAGAGCAAAAACCGGAATATGGACTGTTTTCAAAAAAAGAACTTGTTCATGAAATCTATCGTGCTGAAAATATAAATGGTAAATGGGGCAATATCACCAAATTGAAAGTGTGTCCAAAATATGCTTCCGCCAAACATCCTACGGTTTCAGAAGATGGAAAACGTTTGTTCTTTGCTTCCAACATGAAGGGAAGCTATGGAAAATACGATATTTATGTCGCTGATATCAGTTCAGATGGGAGCTTGGGTGTGTCCAAAAACCTTGGACCTAAGGTCAATACCAAAGAAGATGAATTATATCCGAACATCTATAACAGCACACTGTTATTCTTTGCATCTGAAGGTCGCGATGGTTTTGGAGGGCTTGATCTCTACGCCACACAGGTAACATATAACAAACTTACCCCCTCTGTTAACTTAGGAGGTCATATCAATAGCAGTAGAGATGATTATGCCATTCAACTCGATATTGAAAAAGGAGAAAGTTACGTGGTATCCAACAGAGGCTTAAACCATACCATTGAACAAGTCACTATCACATATAGAAAGCAGAAGACTATGGATACAGATGCGATTGCCTATAATGATAAAAGTCTTGATACTGCTTTGAATGCTGGAACCTCATATGAGTACACCAGTACATCTTATGAAGATTAAAATGTCAAATAAATTGGTCCACTACCTGGGATTATCTGATTTTGTCAAATACTGAACATTATTGAACTATGATAAATTGAACGGGGGGAACCGAAGGTTATCATAGATGCGGGTTGTGTTATTTCATCCGGACCGATTTGCCAAGAATAGGATGCTCTAAAAGAGCATCCTATTCTATTTTATACATATGTAGTGTCCATAAATTGCCCCTTTTGTGGTAAAAACAGAAAAGTGCATTTGAACGAAAAAAACTACAAAAAATTTTTCTGCAGAAATAAAAAAACTAATTTAAATCTTGAAATAACACAAAACCCAAATCTTATACTCATGAAAAAAGCTACAATTTTAAGTGCACGATGCAATCCTCCGGACCAAGCAAAGGTTTCTATTTAGTACTCCTAAACACTTTTTAAACTACCATTGATTTAATCCTTTTTAAGGATTATTATCAGCCTGTCCCATAGGGTTGATGGTAAGCTTCTGTCGTTTCAAACTAATAGTGCGGAACTTCTAAGCTTTTCCATATGTACCTCAACAGAGATATGGCAGACGGATACCTTTTGCCAATTTTTTGGCAACATGATGGCAACTATGACAAAATCAGATAATCCAAATCCAATAACCATGAAAACTAACCCATTAAAAATTGTAATTATTGACAATGATGAAAAACTACACCCCCTATATCATTTTTATTTCAGTAACGAACCTTTGTATGAATTAATAGAAATACATACTTCTGTAAATACATTTTTATCCAAATCAAAGAGGGAAAGTCCAGATATTATCGTTTGTGAAGTCAATTTGAATGGAATCTCAGGAATTGATGGAATTCAATTCTTCAATAGGTTTAGCTCCTCTCCCAAAATTTTGATGATCAGTCAAGAATCTAATTTTGAAATCATAAAAGAGGCATTTAAAAAAGGTGCCAATGGCTTTTTGACCAAGCCTTTGACTAAAAATCGCCTCTTTAATGCCATAGCCGATCTACATCAACATGGAGTAGTCTTGGAGCACGATGTGGCCAAAAAAATAATCCACTCTTTTCAAATTAAAACTTTCGATAGGTTTTCAAAAAAAGAAAATCAAATTATAGAATTACTCACCCATGGGTACACCTATAAAATGATTGCGGATAGACTCTGTGTGACCCCAAGTGCAGTGAATTTTCACATTCAGAATATCTATGTAAAGCTCAATGTAAACTCAAAAGCTGAGGCTTTAAAGAAACTACAAGAGTTGGAAATACGACAGTTAAATGCCGCATAAATAGTATTTCAAACAAAAAAGCCCGCAATATTGCGGGCTTTTTTTGTTTGTGAATTTTAATACTATTTCACTTCTTCGAAGTCTACGTCTTCAACGTTATCACCTTCAGCGGAATCACTTCCTCCCCCGGCTCCTTCAGCTCCAGCTGCAGCATCTGTCCCATTGGCTTGAGCTTCAGCCTGTGCTTTGTACATTTCTTCAGAGGCTACTTTCCAAGCTTCGTTGATTTTTTCCAAAGCGGGCTCAATAACAACCACATCTTTGGTTTCGTATGCTTTCTTCAATTCTTCCAAAGCTTCTTCAATCGGCTTTTTCTTATCATCAGATAATTTATCGCCAAACTCCTTCAACTGTTTTTCTGTTTGGAAAATCATCGCATCTGCTTCATTCAACTTGTCGGCAGTTTCCTTGGCTTTTTTATCAGATTCAGCATTTGCTTCCGCTTCCGCCTTCATTTTTTGAATTTCCTCTTCGGTCAATCCTGATGAAGCTTCAATTCGGATATCTTGAGTCTTATTTGTGGCCTTATCTGTAGCAGAAACCTTAATAATTCCGTTTGCATCGATGTCGAAGGTCACTTCAATTTGAGGTGTGCCTCTTGGCGCAGGTGGAATACCATCTAAATGGAACCTTCCGATTGTTTTGTTATCTGCAGCCATTGGGCGCTCTCCTTGCAACACATGGATTTCAACAGAAGGTTGATTGTCCGCTGCCGTTGAGAAAACCTGGGATTTCTTAGTTGGAATGGTCGTATTTGCCTCAATCAATTTGGTGAATACACTACCCATGGTCTCAATACCTAATGAAAGAGGGGTAACATCCAACAACAATACATCTTTTACATCTCCTGTCAATACACCACCTTGAATAGCAGCTCCTACGGCAACCACTTCATCTGGATTCACACCTTTTGATGGTTTTTTTCCGAAGAATTTCTCTACCGCTTCCTGTACAGCAGGAATACGGGTTGAACCACCCACCAAGATAATCTCGTCAATATCACTTTTTGAAAGACCTGCGTTTTTCAAAGCTGTCTCACAAGGCTCAATAGTTCTTTTTACCAAATCGTCTATCAATTGTTCAAATTTGGCTCGGGTCAATGTTCTTACCAAGTGCTTAGGGCCGGAAGCCGTAGCAGTTACGTATGGTAAATTGATTTCGGTCTGTGCAGAAGCTGACAATTCAATTTTTGCTTTTTCAGCAGCTTCACGAAGTCTTTGCAAAGCCATGGCATCTTCTCTTAAATCAAGACTTTCGTCTTTCTTAAATTCTTCTGCCAACCAATCGATAATCTTTTGATCTACGTCATCTCCCCCCAAGTGGGTGTCTCCATCTGTCGCCAATACCTCAAAAACGCCATCACCTAATTCCAAGATAGAAACATCATGTGTTCCTCCACCAAAGTCAAATACTACAATCTTTCGGTCTGTATCCTTTTTATCCAATCCGTAAGCTAAAGAAGCAGCGGTAGGCTCGTTGATGATTCTTTCAACAGTCAAACCTGCTATTTCACCAGCCTCTTTTGTAGCTTGACGTTGTGAATCGTTAAAATAAGCAGGTACAGTGATTACTGCTCGAGTGACATCTTGACCCAAATAATCTTCTGCGGTTTTCTTCATTTTTTGAAGAATCATTGCCGAAAGCTCTTGAGGGGTATACAAACGCCCATCGATGTCAACTCTTGGAGTATCGTTGTCGCCCTTTTCTACTTTATAAGGAACGCGATCTGCTTCTTTTTTAGATTCAGAGAATTTATTTCCCATGAATCTTTTAATGGAATATATTGTTTTATGTGGATTGGTGACCGCTTGCCTTTTTGCCGGGTCTCCGACCTTGATTTCTCCTCCTTCCACAAATGCAATTACGGAGGGTGTTGTGCGCTTACCCTCAGCATTTGGGATTACTACGGGCTCATTACCTTCCATTACGGAAACGCAGGAGTTGGTCGTACCCAAGTCAATACCTATAATTTTGCTCATTGTATCTAAAGTTATATCTGTTGAAAATTCTGTTTTAGTATCGCTCTAGCAATGACAATGATTATGCCATGCCATAGAATATGACAAGGTGTCAGACACCTAGAAAGATTGTCTTTCTTTTATATCGATTTCCTCATACAGCTAGCCAATTTTACCTATTTTGGCCTTCAAAATTAACAGCTCAAGTTTCATCCATGGAATGCATTAGTGTTTTTGACATGTTGAAGATTGGTGTCGGCCCTTCAAGTTCACATACCTTAGGTCCATGGAGGGCTGCGGAAAGATGGATAGCCGAATTAAAAGAACAACAATTATTCAGCAAAGTCAATAAAATTCAGGTTGACCTTTATGGTTCACTTTCATTGACCGGAAAGGGGCACGCTACAGACATAGCTGTTGTTATGGGTTTATTGGGTGCTGACCCCGAGACCGTTCCCACGGAAGGTATTGATTCCATTATCGAGAATATTAAAGCAAGTAGGAAGTTAGATTTTGACGGCTCTCTGAAGCTCGGTTTTGAATTTGAAAAGGACATTGTCTTTAAAAAAGAATTTCTTCCTTTTCATTCCAATGGCATTCGATTCACTGCAATACTTAAGAGTGGAGATGCACATACAGAAACCTATTATTCTATTGGTGGTGGCTTTGTGGTCAAAGAAGAACTGGAACACGCCAGGGAAAACAAAGCAACCTTTAAAACTTTTCCTTTCCCAATTAAAACAGGTGAAGAGCTCTTGTTTTATTGCGACCAGCAAAACAGTTCCATTTCAGAAGTAGTTTTGAAAAATGAGCAATCCCTACGTTCGGATGCATTAATTGATAGCGAGCTTAAACGCATCTGGAATACTATGCTCGAATGCATGTACACTGGATGCCATACACAGGGAATACTTCCAGGGGGATTAAACGTAAAACGTCGTGCTTTTAATATGCATGAAAAATTAAAAGGTTCCCACCCCTACTCCAATCCACAAGAATGGCTAGAAAGTATTCGTGAAACAGAGGTTAAATTTCGCCAAATCATTAAATGGGTCAGTTGTTTTGCACTATCCGTCAACGAGGTAAACGCTTCTCTTGGGCGGGTGGTTACAGCACCAACCAACGGAAGTGCCGGGGTAATTCCGGCAGTGCTTATGTATTATTTGGTCATAGAAAACCATGATGGGAATTTTGAGGACATTAAAAAGTTTTTATTGGTCGCTGGTGAAATTGGTTCCATATTTAAAAAAGGAGCCACTATTTCTGCTGCCATGGGTGGGTGCCAAGCTGAAATAGGCGTATCATCTGCCATGGCCGCCGGAGCACTTACCGAGTTAATGGGTGGAACCCCAGAACAAGTATTAATGGCTGCTGAAATTGCCATGGAACATCATTTGGGGCTCACCTGTGACCCCATTGGAGGTCTGGTACAGGTTCCTTGTATTGAAAGAAATGCTATGGGAGCCATAAAAGCTATTAATGCTGCCGAACTTGCCATGGATACCGACCCCAAAGAAGCTAAAGTCCCTTTAGACAAGGTTGTCAATACTATGTGGGAAACAGCAAAGGATATGAATAGCAAATACAAGGAGACCTCTGAAGGAGGCCTGGCCGTAGGAGTATTTTTGAGTGATTGCTAACCAAGACCATTTGCTTTTATGAACAAACAGAAGAATCCCAAACAATACCAGCCAAACAATCCATTGCATGGTGTAAAGTTGGTTGATATATTAGAATTGTTGGTAGAGCACTATGGCTGGGAAGAAATGGCAAGCAGAATCAACATCAACTGCTTTAAAAAAGACCCATCTGTCAAGTCCAGCCTTAAATTTTTGAGAAAAACACAATGGGCAAGAGATAAGGTAGAAAGACTCTATGTTCAATTAATGACCGGAGAAAAATAAAAGTAACCTTACCCAAAACACAATAAAACAGGCATCCTACACAAAATTGGCACCAAAATCATTGAACTTTCACTACTTTAGTAGTTGACTGACAGCGAATTATAAAATAAGCATCCGTTCTAAAGCTTTGGTTCAATAAATACCTTCCCAATAACGTCAACCTACGAACAGGATAGCTCTTCCCCCACGTATTCGCCAAGCAAAACTTAAACGAAGAGAACTTTATTATTAAAAAATTATGAAAACAAAATTGACCTGGGCTATAACGGTTTTGGCATTATTGACTACAGTTCACTTTTTGACCAAAAACAATGCAAGAGCTTCAAAAAATCACCAGAAAGCATCCTTCAGCTTTATTAAATGTACACCAACCACCTATTTATTGGAGGTAGTAGACTCTACACAGCAGATTGCTCCGCTGTTTGAAAACTTGGGGAATCTAAGTTATCCTATCACCACTGAAAATCCACAAGCGCAAACCTTTTTTGATCAAGGGTTGAGACTTACCTATGCCTTTAACCATGCAGAAGCACATCGTTCTTTTATGGAGGCCTCCCGTTTGGATCCAACCTCGGCCATGACCTATTGGGGTCAAGCTTATGCTTTAGGCCCAAACATCAATGACCCGTTGCCTCCAGAAGAGCGGAAAATAAAAACTAACGAGGCCTTGGCAAAAGCCAAGAACTTGGCCGTAAACGCCACACCCAAAGAAAAGGCCTTAATCAATGCATTGACCGCAAGGTACAGTGACGATTTAACCCAGAATGTGGAAGAACTCAATATCGCCTACATGAATGCCATGGCAGAAGTACTTCAAGCATATCCCGAAGATGCCGAAGTGCAGGTTTTGTATGCAGCTGCTGTGATGAACACCGTTCCATGGAACTACTGGGATGAAAATGGGAATCCATCTCCAAATATTACAGAAGCAAAAGCAGCCTTGGAAAAGGCTATGGAAATAAACCCAAACAATCCTGGTGCCCATCATTACTATATTCATATGGTGGAGCTACCCAAACCGGACCTAGGAGTGGCCAGTGCCGACCGATTAGGAGAATTGATGCCTGCAGCTGGACATTTGGTACATATGCCAAGCCATATTTATATCCGTGTGGGACGTTATTTAGATGCGGTAAAGGCCAATCAAGATGCCATACTTGCGGATGAGGATTATATTTCGCAATGCTATTCCCAAGGCCTATATCCTTTAGGATACTATCCGCACAACATTCATTTTCTATGGTCTGCGGCAAGTCTGCTGGGCAATAGTGATATTGCCATTGATGCAGCCAAAAAAACAGCAGAAAAAGTCCCAACCGGTGAACTCATAAGCATGCCATTTTTACAAGATTTTGCTTCTACTCCACTATTGGCCTATGTACGATTTGGAAAATGGAATGAGATTCTGACCATTCCTGCTCCAAATAAGGAAATAAAACACCTCAATCTTATACGTCATTATGCAAGGGGCATGGCCTTTATCCGTAAGGGAAACAGTAAAGAGGCCCAAGAAGAACTGGATGCCATTAAATCCTTAAAAGATGATCCAGAGTTGGAAAACTTGGTTGCCACCGCCCACAATCCGTCCATTAACTCGGCTAAAATCGCATATGAAGTGATTGCCGGCGAGTTGGCGGCTTTGAATGGTGATAATTCAAAAGCCATTGAACACCTTAAAAATGCTGTAGATTATGAAGACGGACTCACCTATACTGAACCGGCCGCTTGGCATATTCCCACAAGACAAAATTTGGGTGCCCAATTAATGAAGGCCAAACAATATAAAGAGGCAGAAAATATATATAGAGAAGATTTGAAGGTACTTAGACAAAATGGATGGTCTTTAATGGGGTTGTATAACAGTCTTCAAGCTCAAGGGAGAACGGAAGAGGCAAAAAGGATAAAAGAAGAATTTGACAAAGCTTGGCAAAACGCTGACCTAGAAATCACAACCTCTATACTTTAAAACTGATGAACAAAAAAAAGCAGCTCAAGATACTTCTGGTCCTTTTAGGCATAGGTATCTTAGCTGTTTTTTACTTAATTTCCAATTTAAGAACAGAACTGCCTGTTTTTGGCCCAAAAGATTTTAATCCTGATTTGGTGGATGTCAAAGTACAAGATGTGAAGGGCTCCCATACCGTTGCTGACTTTAGTCTGACCAATCAAAATGGAAAAATGGTGACTCAAGCAGATTATGAAGACAAGATTTATGTCACCGATTTCTTTTTCACTAGATGTCCCAGCATCTGCCCCATTATGTCCAACAATATGAAAACGCTGCAAGACACTTTCCTTGACAATGATACTGTTATGTTACTGTCGATATCTGTCACCCCAGAAATGGACAGCATTCCCATTTTGAAATCATATGCATATCGACACGGGGCGATTGATTCCAAATGGAACATTACCACTGGAGATAAAAAGCATATCTATAATCTAGCTCGAAAAAGTTACTTTGCAGCTGTTGACCAAGGGGATGGCGGCCTTCAAGACTTTATCCATACCCCAAATTTCATTTTAGTGGATACAAAAAAACAAATTCGGGGGGTGTACAACGGAACCGACAGCAATGACGTTCTAAGGTTGGTCGAGGATATCAAAATTTTATCCGACTGATTACTCTTTCAAGCAACCCGCCTTCCCTCTAGTATCAATTAAATAGATAATCTTCCATTCTCCATCGAAATTTACAAGTTGGAACGAGTTGATTCCGCAGTGGCTGAATTTACCATTCAGCCAAAATTCGTAACCTACCCAAGCATTTGCCATGGTCCGATCCACTTGTATTGAAAAAGATGTCAGCTTTTCCTGAAAGCTTATACTATCAGGAATACTAGTAATCGATTTGATGAAATTTGGAAATTTTTCGGTTCTAAATCTTGTTTTGCCTTCTTTATCTCTTCCGGTAGTTTGTAATACTACCTTGTCAGCGACCGTACTATTGATAATCACAGAGTCCTGTTTGTGAAAACCGTCAAAAAAAGTTTCAACTACTTTTTTAACTGCTTCTTTTTCGTCAATTTCAGGCGGATTGGGTCCTTGGGCATTACATATCACCAAACAACAGCATGCAATAATAAAGGTGGAGATTGTTTTCATTTTTATTGTTTTTTGATTGCAGTTCAATTTAAACAAATCTGCTTACTTTTAGCAGGTAAAATCAAAGAGAATGTCAGTTGCCAAAAAAGAATACAAGCGAATCACTGTAAAATCATTGGTGGAGATGAAGCAAAATGGGGAAAAAATCTCCATGCTCACATCTTACGATTACTCCATGGCCAAAATTGTTGATGCGGCGAACGTAGATGTTATTTTGGTTGGTGATTCGGCCAGTAACGTGATTGCCGGACATGAAACCACCCTTCCGGTAACTCTAGATCAAATGATCTATCATGCAAGTTCTGTAGTAAGGGCAGCTAAAAGGGCTTTGGTCGTAGTTGATATTCCCTTTGGGAGCTATCAAAGTGATTCCAAAGAAGCACTTCGTTCCGCTATCCGTATAATGAAAGAAAGTGGTGCCCATGCCGTAAAAGTTGAAGGAGGTTCCGAAATAAAACAATCCGTTATCCGAATTCTTGAAGCGGGAATACCGGTTATGGGACATTTGGGACTTACACCTCAATCTATCTACAAATTTGGAACCTATACGGTTAGGGCCAAGGAAGAAGAAGAGGCCCATAAGTTGAAGGAAGATGCCAAAATGTTGGAAGAGCTAGGTTGTTTTGGTATCGTTCTGGAAAAAATACCTGCCAAATTAGCCAAGGAAGTGGCTGAAAGTGTATCCATTCCCATTATTGGCATCGGTGCTGGAGGTGGTGTGGATGGCCAGGTATTGGTAGTTCATGATTTGTTGGGCATGACCCATGAATTCAATCCACGTTTCCTCAGAAGATATATGAACTTATATGAAGACATGGGAAATGCTATTTCTCAGTATGTGGATGATGTGAAGAGTAGAGACTTTCCAAATGAGAATGAGTCTTATTGATTGTCGGATAGCTCGATTGTTGGATTCTTTGATGTTCTGAACTTGTTATTTTTGATTTTGATATTTTCAACCTCATAAATTAATCTATAAAAATTTAAAACATTAATTTATGCATCGATTTAAGGATTTGGAAATATGGAAAATGAGTAGATTCTTTTGCTCTAATGTCTATAAAATTACTTCTTCCTATCCCGAAACAGAAAAATTTGGTATAGTTAGTCAATTGAGAAGGGCTTCGGTTTCAGTACCATCCAATATTGCTGAAGGTTGTTCTAGAAAATCCAACAAAGATTTTTCAAGGTTTTTGGAAATAGCAATTGGTTCTTTATACGAAATAGAGACTCAATTGTTGATTTCAAATGATTTAGGATTCATACAAAAAAATGAATTGAACCTTCTCTTAAGTGATTTGAATTCCATTATTAAGATGACCTCCAAATTTAAATCATCTCTAAAATGAAATTTGAACACTCTAAAAATCTAATAATCCAAAAATCCAACTCCACAAATCTTCAAGTACTCTACGAAGACAATCACCTCATTGTAATCAACAAGCGCTCTGGTGACATTGTCCAAGGAGATAAGACGGGAGATGCTCCGTTGAGCGAAGTTGTAAAAGAATATCTGAAAAAGAAATACAACAAACCCGGCAATGTTTATTTAGGTGTAGTACATAGGTTGGACAGACCTACTTCAGGAATCGTTCTTTTTGCCAAAACCTCCAAAGCGTTACCCCGATTGAACAAATTGTTTGCAGAGGGAAAGGCTAAAAAAGTCTATTGGGCTGTGGTAAAAAATCCGCCTGAGCAAGAGCGAGGAACTTTGGAGCATTGGTTGGTTAGAAATCCGAAACAGAACAAGTCCTATGCTTATGAAAAGGAGGTTGCCAATAGTAAAAAAGCAATTTTAGACTACTCCATTCGAAAGAAACTCGATTCTTATTCCCTTTTGGAAATAAATTTAAAAACGGGGCGTCATCACCAAATAAGGGCTCAATTGGCTGCCGTTGGTTGCCATATCAAAGGGGATTTAAAATATGGTGCGCAGCGTAGCAACAAAAATGGAGGGATACATTTACATGCTCGAAGTTTGGCGCTGGAACATCCAGTAAAAAAAGAAACAATCTTGTTTGAAGCAGCCCCTCCAGAAGACGCTATATGGAATGCTTGCCTTTAACGAGTTATTGCCAGAGCTTTTTCCCGAATGATTTGACTTACGGGTTTATTGTGTAAATGACTTTCTAACCATGAAAGAATATCCAAATACAAAAATGCCCTTTTCTCATAGGGGTGGTTTTCATATTTTTTTAGTTCGTTGTACAGTTTTTGAAATTCATTTTTGAGTTCACCCGGGTAAATGTCACCTAAGCTTCTTAAGAACTTTATCATTTCCTTTTGAACCGCGTGTAAATCGTTCATTTTCAACAAAAACTTATAGGTACTTTTAAGTTGAACTTCCAAATGATAATCCATACCAGCTTCATAATGCGCCACAAGACTAAGCACACGTGCAAAGCACATTAAATCTTCCCGCATCTTTAGATTCTTATTGGAAATGATCTTTTTAAGGTAAACAATACAGTTCTTATGGTCCCCATTGCCAAAATACAAACAGGCAATTTTATAATACAAAAGCATTACATGATGCTGGTCGATACGAGTTCCATGCTTTTTAATGCCATACTCGATAATATTGATCAGATATAAGCCTTTGTCAAAAGTCCCTTCTAAAAAATGAAGGTTAAGTTTGTTTGAGTTGATATATAGGAAGGCCAAAGAAGCTATATTGTCATTCTGTGGAAATCCAGAGCTGTTTACCTGTGTCTCAAGTTTTTCAAGTGTTTCTTTAAATTGAGAGCTGTACTTCACAAAGAACAAGGATTCTAGCAAGTAATGATTTCCTTTTAGGAAAAAGACAGGATTCAAACGAATCATTTCCTCTTGATCATAAAAAAGATCTACCCATTTGCTTGCATATTTATATGAGGATAGAAAATCCTGAATCAACAAACTATACCACAAATATGCTTTATACAACCATAATTTCTCCCTGAAACCCAAATCTTCTAAGTTGTATTCAGGTAAATTTGTTTCAAAGTACTTTTTTACCTCCTGTAAATCCGAATCGTTTCGAACATATCCCACTTTGAGCATCATCCCGTAAAGTTGTAGGGATAGGTTGGAAAGCTTACTGGTCATCACATTATGTGTCGACAATTCTTTTGCTTGCCGGGTCAGTTCTTCTGCCCTATCAGGAATACTACGGGTAATGTACTGTGTCTCAATTATTTTTTCAAGCTCTACAATCTCATAGGCTACATTTTTTTCTTCATTTTCAATTGCAAAATTCTTAGCCTTATCCAATATTTTCAAGCTCTGTTTGTACAATCCTTTTTGATAGAGAATAGTGGCAAAATCCAATTGTTCCCGAATCTGAACCCTAATATTTTGATTCACTGGATTAAGTCTCAAGCTTACCAAAATCTGTTTGTACAAATGGGCTTTGAGGTTAGATAATTGTGCTTTTTTTACAATTCCACTGTCCAAAATCTGACGTTCATCGTACTTCTTCAACTTGTCCAACAAATTGAACAGTGCCAAAAATTTGGCATCTGTATTTACACCTAAACGCCCTACATAAAGTTTAAACTGTCTCTTTTCCGATTTGGACAGAGACTTTATCAGTACAAACAATGTATCCTTATGGGCATTTGTCATCGTAAAAAATATAAATTAAGTATCTGTATTTCAATTAATTAATCTTTATGAAATACAATTTAACGTTGTAATGGGTTATAGGGCAATCTGGTTCATGCAAACTCCTACTTTATCTTCGTATAGCTTAGATAAAACAGACTAAAATAATGGGTAAAGATAAGGTACAAATTTTTGACACGACACTAAGGGACGGCGAACAGGTCCCTGGGTGCAAATTGGACACCGAGCAAAAATTAATTATTGCTGAGCGATTGGACGAGCTTGGAGTAGATATCATAGAAGCCGGTTTTCCAATTTCAAGTCCTGGAGATTTTAAGTCTGTGCATGAAATCGCCAAATTGGTAAAAAATGCCACTGTTTGTGGATTGACCAGAGCAGTAAAAAAAGATATTGAAGTAGCCGCCGATGCCATTAAAATTGCAAAAAGGCCTCGTATTCATACTGGAATAGGCACATCTGATTCGCACATCAAACACAAATTCAATTCTACCAGAGAAAAAATTATTGAACGCGCTGTTGATGCGGTCGCTTATGCAAAAACATTCGTAGAGGATGTTGAGTTTTATGCAGAAGATGCAGGTAGGACTGATAACGAGTTTTTAGCGCAAGTCTGCGAGGCTGTCATAAAGGCAGGGGCTACTGTATTAAATATCCCTGATACTACAGGATATTGTTTGCCAGAGGAGTATGGCGCCAAAATGAAATACCTTAGGGAAAATGTCAAGGGAATTGACAAAGCTGTTTTGTCTTGCCACTGCCATAACGACCTTGGGTTGGCTACCGCCAACTCCATTTCGGGAGTAATCAATGGTGCCCGGCAAATTGAATGCACCATAAACGGTATTGGTGAAAGAGCAGGAAATACTTCGTTGGAAGAGGTCGTGATGATCTTAAGGCAGCATCCTTACCTGAACCTGGACACTGGAATCAATAGCAAATTGCTTTATGACACCAGCCAAATGGTTTCTCAAAAAATGGGAATGCCCGTGCAGCCCAATAAAGCGATAGTAGGTTCCAATGCATTTGCTCATAGTTCTGGAATCCATCAAGATGGCGTAATCAAACAACGTGAGACTTACGAAATTATCGACCCTAAGGATGTAGGTGTAAGTGAGTCTTCTATTGTTTTGACGGCAAGAAGCGGAAGAGCCGCTTTGGCCTACCGAGCTAAAAATGTTGGCTACGAATTGACGAAGTTACAGCTCGATGTGGTCTATGAAAATTTCTTGAAGTTTGCAGACCGTAAAAAGGAGATTATGGATAATGATATCCATGAGATCATCCAAACAAGTGATGTTTCCATCCAAAGTATGGCGTAAGTGGGCTTTTAAACAATTTTAATACCCGTATGAATCTTAACATTGCTTTACTGCCAGGGGATGGTATTGGACCGGAAGTGCTGGCCCAAGCAGTTAAGTGTCTTGAAGCTGTTGAGGAGACTTTTAATCACAGTTTTAGCTATAAAGAAGCTTCTGTCGGTGCTATTGCCATAAACCGAAAAGGCGCACCTCTACCACAAAGCACCTTGGCCCTTTGCAAAGAGGCAGATGCAGTATTGCTTGGAGCCATCGGTGATTCTAAATCCGATAACAATCCTGACGCCAAACTAAGACCCAAAGAAGGTCTCTTGATGCTCAGAAAGGAGCTGGGTCTCTTTGCAAATATTAGACCGGTAAAAGTTTTTCCTTCCTTAATTAAGAACTCTCCGTTAAAAAAGGAAATTATCGAAGGCACGAACTTCACTATTTATCGTGAGTTGACGGGAGGAATCTATTTTGGTAAAAAGAGTTTGAACGAAGAAGGTACTATTGCCTCTGACCTCTGCGAATACTCCGAAACAGAAATTTCCCGAATTGCGCATTTGGCCTTCAAGGCCGCTAAAAATCGTAATAAAAAACTAACCTTGGTGGATAAGGCCAATGTTTTGGAGTCATCCAGGTTATGGAGAAAGGTTGTAACCCAAATAGGTGAAAGCTATCCAGATGTGACTTTAGAATTTTTATTTGTGGATAACGCCGCAATGCAGATTATTCTGAACCCTTCCCAATTTGATGTGATATTAACGGAAAATATGTTCGGTGATATCATTTCGGATGAGGGCAGTGTTATTGGTGGATCTATTGGTCTATTGGCTTCAGCTTCCGTGGGTGATGAAAATGCCATGTTCGGACCAATCCACGGTTCTTATCACCAAGCTAAAGGAAAGGATATAGCAAATCCAATAGCTTCCATATTATCCGCAGCAATGTTATTGGAGCATTTTGGCCTTTTTGAAGAGGCCATGGCCGTGCGTGAGGCAGTGGATAAATCATTGAAAAAAGGAATTATGACTCCAGACTTGGATTCCAACAGCCAATATGGAACAAATCAAGTAGGAGATTTTATCGCTGAAAATATTGTGGAAAGTGACGACTTCAATATGAACGATGAAAACATCGACCTAGGAAAATCCACCATTATTTAGATGCTTCCTCTGATGAAAGCACCAGCTCTTGGATAGTGTCATCAAACTCTTTTTTAAACTCCTCGTATTTATCCCCCGTTGCTGGACCATTAAATCCGGTATGGATTTTTTTGACCGCACCGTCCCTATCGATATATATAGTTGTAGGATATGACAGCACATGATTTAACATTGGCAATTTTTCATTGGCTTTCTGTTTGCTAGAAGTTCCATATTGTGCCAATAAAACAGGATAGGTTAATTCCTCTCTCTTTTTGAGCCTATTGATACCTTCCAAAGCTTTCTCTTTCGTCTTTGCATATTCAAAGGCAAGCGCAACCAATTCTATATCCAACTCTGGATGCTTTTTTAAGTAATCCACATAAAAACGTGTCTCGTCTAAACAGTTAGGGCACCAGGTACCCATAATTTGAACCAAAACAGGCTTACGTTGAAATCGGTCATCCGACAAACTTACCAGATTGCCATCGGTGTCTGGAAAAGAAAAATTAAAATTATCATATCCTTCTTTTAGGAAAGTCAACGCATCCGCATCTGGAAGCTCAAAGGCTTCGTTACGTTTGGCAACAAATTTTTCCACAGAATGATTTCCAGAATAAAAGACTCCCTGAAGTGTACTATCGGTAATCTTTGCAGTAAACAAAAATGCATGGGCGCCATCAAAAGTTGATAGTTTTAAGGAATCTCCATTTACAATTCCGTCCAAATATCTATAGTCACCGGTTTTGGTCCTAAAAGTTCCCTTTACCCTATTTCCCGTTTGCATAAAAATGCCCATTGCCGGATATTCCCCATCAGTCCCAACATCAAAGTGGGTCTCCCAAATTCCTGATATATCGGTATTTGGCTCTGAAATGGTCTCAAAACGATTTCGGTCACCATGCATTGCACTAAAAGGTACTATGCGCTCTAGGCTCTCTTTGATAAAACTTCCATGAATCTCGTTTTCGGAGAAGGTTCCTGCAATGTACCCTTCAAAAATGGGCATCTTAATGTAAATGGAATCTCCTTTAATGGTTATTTCATCAACCTCCACAATTTCTTCCGCATTGTAAATCTCCATCTGATAATCGTTGCTTGAGCTGTTTACCAATTTGAATGTAAAAGGCAGTATTTCGGTCGTAGAAACCTCCATTTTACCCCACCAATTGCCTGTTGCTAGCTTTACTTCTTCTTTTTTACAGGCCAAAAACAACAAGCACAGAGCCATCAATCCAAATAAAATCCCTTTCATACTTCAAAATATTTTTTCAAATGTCTAAAATATTACGCAAAACTAACACTATTGCCTACAGCTCGTATGATTTACATTGAATCTCTTTCCCTATTGTTATATATTTGTCCACTTTAAAATTGGGTAATGAAGATTTCTTACAACTGGTTAAAGCAATTTTTGCAGATTGATTGGGATTCCCAGAAAACAGGGGAATTACTAACAGATCTTGGTTTGGAAATAGAGGGGATAGATAGCTTTGAATCGGTTAAAGGAGGATTGAAAGGGATTGTCGTAGGCCATGTACTGACTTGCGAGAAACATCCGAATGCAGACAGGCTTAAAGTGACCACAGTGGATATTGGCGGAGAGACCCCATTACAAATTGTGTGCGGAGCACCCAATGTAGAAGCCGGACAAAAAGTACCCGTAGCCACTATCGGCACTACCTTATACACAAAAGAAGGAGAGTCTTGGCAAATAAAAAAAGGCAAGATCAGAGGGGAAGAAAGTCATGGGATGATTTGTGCGGAGGATGAATTGGGCCTAGGCGAAAGTCATGATGGAATTATGGTACTAAGTGAAACATTGGAGCCGGGAACACCATGTGCAGATGTCTTTGAAATTGAAAATGATGACATCTTTGAAATAGGGTTAACGCCCAATCGAGCAGATGCCATGAGCCATTTTGGTGTCGCTAGAGATTTGAAAGCGGGGCTTGAGCAATTGGAAATACAAAAGGGATTGGTTACACCCTCCACCAGTAATTTCTCAATAGACAATAGATCATTGAAAATTGATGTTGAAGTTGAGGATAGCCAATTGGCTCCACGATATTGTGGTGTGACCATAAGTAACCTCATTGTTCAAGAGTCTCCAGATTGGTTAAAAAACAGATTAAAGGCCATAGGCCTTTCCCCTATCAACAATGTTGTAGACGTTACCAATTATGTTCTGCATGAACTTGGACAGCCGTTGCATGCATTTGATGCAACTAAAATAAAGGGCAACAAAATTGAGGTGAAAACATTACCCGAAGGAACCAAATTTACCACTTTAGACGATGTGGAGCGTGAGCTTCATGAAGACGACCTTATGATCTGCGATGCGGAAAAACCTATGTGTATCGCAGGTGTATTCGGTGGAAGTTACTCTGGAGTTACGGAAAACACTTCTTCTATTTTCTTGGAAAGTGCCTACTTTGATCCTATTTCAATCCGTAAAAGTGCCAAAAGGCATGGGTTGAATACCGATGCTTCATTCCGTTTTGAAAGAGGAGTCGATGTCAATATGACGGAATATGCGCTTAAAAGAGCTGCTTTACTTATTAAGGAAATTGCCGGTGGCGATATCACTTCTGAAGTTGTGGACCTCTATCCCAAAAAATTTGAGGAACGTCATGTCTTTCTGACTTTTGACAAAATCAACTCCTTGATAGGACAAGAAATACCTCGGGACAACATCAAAAGAATATTGGCTTCGCTAGAAATAAAAGTGAACAATGTTACAGAATCAGGTCTTGGGCTTACCATCCCCAATTATCGAGTTGATGTAGAGCGCGAGGTCGACGTGATAGAGGAAATCCTCAGGGTATTCGGTTACAACAACATCGACCATAAAGAAAAGCTTACAGCCTCCATAGCACAGTCCTCAAAATTCGAGAACCACAAAATGCAGGATCTAATCGGAAATCTCTTGGTTGGTCAAGGCTTTTTTGAAATTATGACCAATAGCCTTGTAGCTGCTGGTACGCAAAACATTTTGGAATCTGAGGAAAACATGGTGGGCATGATCAACCCTTTGAGTTCGGACTTGTCCGTACTACGTACTTCCATGCTTTTCTCTGGATTACATTCCGTTGCGCACAACCATAACCGACAAAAAACCGATTTAAAATTGTTCGAATTCGGAAAGACATACCATAAAAATGGTACTGAAAGAGCCGAAAGACAACATTTGTCGCTATATGTTTCAGGCAATCGAAATGGAAATAGCTGGAACGCCAATTCCAACCCAACGGACTTTTTCTATGCAAAGGGTATTGTTGATTATATCCTACAGCGTTTGGGAATAACCAATGCTGTCTCTGGACCTTGTAATGAGGATAATATTTTTGCCGAAGGCCTCAACTATGCCATCAACAAAAAAACCGTTGTCTCCTTTGGAGTGGTTCAAAAATCTTTATTGAAAAAATTTGATATTAAGCAAGAAGTATTCTATGCTGATTTTGATTGGGATTTAATCCTCAATTCCATAAGTACACAAAATGTTACTTTCAACGAGATTCCAAAGTTCCCGGAAGTTACACGGGATTTTGCTTTACTATTGGATGAAGGAGCTACTTTTAAACAAGTTCACGATATCGCATGGAGTACAGAGAAGAAGTTGTTGAAAAAAGTAAGCCTGTTCGATGTGTACACAGGAAAAAATCTTCCCAACGGGAAAAAGTCCTATGCAGTAAGCTTTACACTTCTTGATGAAAAGAAGACTTTGACGGATAAACAAATCGATAAAATCATGGCTAAATTGTTGGCCAACTTCCAGAAAGAACTAGGAGCGGAACTTAGGTAGTTCGTGGTGAATTTGGAAATTCCTTGATTCAAAAAAACCGTCAGTTCGAGTTTTTTTCAAAGAAAAAAGTATCGAGAACGAGGTTTTTGTCTTAAAATTCTAATTCTCGATACAATTTTTCAGGAAATAATCCTGAAAAACCACTCGAATTGACGAATTTTTATCCAAATGCCACGGGTTTAAGGGAACTACATTCGCGAGGGTAGAATCACACTATCAATTTCGTGGATTATACCATTCTTTTGATTCATATCAGCAACGGTGATTCGTGCTGTATTTCCGGTTGGGTCTGTTAAAACGATATTTACACCGTCCATATGGGCCACTAACTTTTTTCCTTGAATAGTGGTAAAACTGGCCTTTCCATTCCCTTTGCACATAGCTCGCAAAATTTTGGAGGCCGACAAATGTCCGGCAACAATGTGGTAAGACAGTAACGATTTCAACTTCCTTTTATCCTCCGAATCAATTAAATCTTGGATTTTCTTGTTGGAAAAACGTTCAAAAGCCGCATCCGAGGGTGCAAAAATTGTAAAAGGTCCTGATTCGTTTAAAATAGCCTCCATCTGCGTAGCCTTTACAGCTTCAAAAAGGATTTTATACTTATTGGAATTTGGAGTATTCTCCGCAGTGGATTTCGTATCAGAAATGATTGTTGATTCCTGACCGGAAATCGTCAAGGACAGGGCAAAACATAGGCCAAGTAGGATGGTTTTGAATGGGAACTTCATAGTGTTCAAGTCTTTGGGACTTCTTTTGTTGGTTAAGTGGTTTGTTGCGTTTTTACGTTTAAATGCCAAAAACTTCGATAAGATACATCTTTTTAACAAAAAAACCTTTCGTTTTTTATCTTGAAAATTTATTTAACATTTTGTTAACACACGTATTTTTTTGACTCTAAATTTTAGAGACAGCAATTCGTTAAATTTGAGATGATTATAAGACTTTGAAAATGCTTTGGAAGAAAACAGATATTGAACAGAAACTGTATGATCTTAAGCTTCGGAAGCAGGATGAGGGGGAGATTTTAAAGCAAGTCAACCTTGTTCTGGCTCAACACCCTACCCCACAAATAAATATCGAGAGTACACTAAAGGCCAAAGAAATTGCAACGTCCAACAATTTCAATTTTGACCTTTTAAAAACCGGCTACATATATCATATAGATCAAATAAAACAGATTTGTATTGATTACCGATTGCGATTTTTGGACAGTGGCTATTTTAAAGGTACGATTCCCGAAAGCGCCATTGACAAAATCAAAAAATTGGAGGCGGCCCACAACCTCCAAATAAAAGGCTTTAAAATCATGGCCCCTTCTAAACTGTTCAAACTGGAAGATAAAGATGACCCGCTACTTTTTGCTCCTCTTGGAAATGGTTATTTTTATCTTATCCATAAATGGGGAAACGACCTTCACCCATTACGAAGGGTTCTGGTTTGGCCTTTTAAAAGCATTATCAATTTGATTCTGTTGGTACTCCTGATCAGTTATTTGACCACGATGCTGGTACCGAACGGGCTGTTTTCCAAAAACGACTCATCTGCCGAGTTTTGGATCATCTTCTTCTTTATGTTCAAGTGTATTGCTTCCGTGGTTATTTTTTATGGTTTCGCATTGGGCAAAAACTTTAATCCTGCCATCTGGAATAATAAATATCAAAAAACCTAAGAAAGCGCTGTTTTTCCAATACTAATCTGACAACTGACTTCCAATTTCAGACCTCAGACCTCAGACTTCTGATAACTGTCAACCAAATCCAACAATCCAACCATCTAATAATCCAACACCAAACCTTTGATCCGAAGCCTTTCGGCCATCGTAGCCATGCTACTTTGGTGAAGAAAACCGGCGAAGGACTGACCCTTCACCCTTCGTCTTTCTCCTATAACTTCTGATTTCTGATTTCTGACCACTGCCAACTGAACGGTTCACCGAATTCCCCCATCCGTCAACCCAAACGGGCCATCCGTCAATTGGCACCCCATAACAGAGGGCATATGCTCCACATTTGTACCAATTAATAACCATAAAACGCAATTTCTATGAGAAATGTAAAAGTATGGGTACTGTCCCTTTTACTTATCGGGGCCGTATCCTGTAGCAAAGATGATGGACCTGCCAACAGGGCTCCTGTTGTAGAGGCAAAGACCATTACAGTAGATGAGACCGCAACCGGTCAAATCGGTACGGTAACGGCGAGCGATCCCGATGGGGATGAAATAACATAACCCTTGGTATTTCCACGAACTTCGAAGCACTGTATGAAATCACCGATGCCGGGGTACTGAGCCTGGCGTCAGGCAAGAATCTTGATTCAAAGACCTCGCACACCATAACGGTAACAGCTTTTGACGGGGCACTGTCTGGAGATGGCAAGATCACCATAAACATAAACAATGTGAACAAGGCCCCGGAGATTGCAGCGGACCAAGTGTTCGAGGTCGATGAGAATGTGGAGGGACCTGTGGAGATCGGTGAAGTCGTGGCCACGGACGAAGATGGTGATGCATTGGCCTTTGACATTGAATATGCAGAGACGGATGATGAACTTTTTACTATTGACGAGGTAACCGGTGCATTGAGCCTTGCCGAAGGTGTGTCTCTCGATTATGAGGGTACTCCTACCCATAAGATTACCGTAAGCGTCAGTGACGGAACGGCGGATACTGTAATGGAGGAGGTTACCATAAATGTGATAAATGACACCTCATTGTACGACGACCCCAACTCCTTTGTTACTACTTGGACAACCGATGGCCCAGAGGTAGAGATCCAACTGAACGTCGGGATAGCGGACGCGGATTTGGAGGGACTTACCTTTGATTACATGATTGACTGGGGAGATGGTTCCGAGGTTGAGGAATTGACCACTTCCAAACCTATACATATTTATGAGGAGCCCGGAACCTATACCGTGGCCATTCAAGGACAGTTCCCTGCGTTTAGGGCTTTAGGATATGAAGACTATTTTACCAGTATGGAGCAATGGGGCAACATTCAATGGCAGTATCTGGAAGGGGCATTTACAGTTTGCGATGGTATGGAGTACAATGCCCAGGATAATCCAGACCTGTCTCTGGTTAAGGACTTGAATGTAATGTTCGGTGGTAGTCAGCAGCAGTCTATTGCAATGGCCTTTAACGGCAGTATCAGCGATTGGAACACAGAAAATGTGGAAAGAATAGCCTTTATGTTCAGTAACAACACAACTTTTAACCAGGACATCAGTGGTTGGAAGGTGTCCAACGTAACAGATATGTTTGGCATGTTCGATGGAGCCACAGCCTTTGACCAAAATTTGGGTTCTTGGAACATAAGCAGTGTTACCAATATGACCGATATGTTGAACAATTCCGGGATGTCCCCACAAAACTATGGCGCTACTCTTATAGGTTGGGCCAACCTTCCCATAGATTCTATACCTGAAGATATAACTTTGGGGTCCGAGGGCATGGCTATTTGTTTAGAGGACCTCAACAACGGGCTTACCCCAGCTTTGGACATATTAGATAATCAAAAGAATTGGGAATTTCCTGGGGTAAATGCAGTACCTATAATATGCGGTAATTAACCGAAAAACAATCTATATGTATGCTATAAAAGGAGGGCTTTGCCCTCCTTTTTGTTTGCATCGGTATCATTTCCGTGATTATGAGGCGCTGTCATTCCTTAATGTTTGTCATCTCCGTGAAAACAGGAATGACAGAAAGTATAGGAATAAACGAAACGTTTTTTTACTTTGGACTATGCCACGGGTTGTGCATACATTTTATCCCGCTGCTCTCTGATGGCTTTATCCGACATGTAATCATCAAAAGTCAGGTAACGGTCTATACACCCTTTGGGTGTAATTTCGATAATCCTATTGGCAACCGTATGTACAAACTCATGATCATGGGTGGTCAATAAAACGGTTCCTTTGAAATTTTTAAGAGAATTGTTGAATGCCGTGATACTTTCAAGATCCAAGTGGTTTGTTGGTTCATCTAGCTGCAGAACATTAGCACGAAGCATCATCATTCTGCTCAACATGCAACGCACTTTTTCACCTCCAGAAAGTACCGTACATTTTTTTAGGGCTTCTTCTCCACTAAACAGCATTTTTCCAAGAAAACCACGGATATACACTTCTTCCCGTTCCTCTTCAGTCTTGGCCCATTGACGCAACCAATCCACAAGATTAATATCCTCTGTAAAATACGAAGCATTGTCTGCCGGCAGGTAAGATTGTATAGTAGTAACACCCCATTGATATGTTCCCGAATCCGCTTTTACTTTTCCATTGATAATGTCATAAAACGCAGTAGTTGCTCTTGAATCCTTAGAGATAACAGCAACCTTATCCCCTTTCGCCAAGTTGATGTTCACATCCTGGAACAGTAAATCTCCATCTTCAGATGTTGCTGAGAGTTTTTCAATATTCAAAATTTGGTCACCCGCCTCACGCTCACGTTCAAAGATGATGGCCGGATATCTTCTACTCGATGGCTTTATATCCTCTACCTTCAATTTTTCCAACATCTTCTTCCTCGAAGTAGCTTGCTTACTCTTTGCTACGTTAGCACTAAATCGTTGAATAAATTCTTGAAGTTCTTTGGCTTTTTCTTCAGCCTTCTTGTTCTGCTGGGCTCTTTGACGAGCAGCCAATTGACTACTTTGGTACCAAAAAGTATAGTTTCCGGAGAATAGGTTGATCTTTCCAAAATCAATATCAGCAATGTGGGTACAAACAGCATCCAAAAAGTGTCTGTCGTGTGAAACCACAATTACAGTGTTATCATAGTTTGCCAAAAAGTTTTCCAACCAATTGATGGTTTCATAATCCAAATCGTTGGTAGGTTCATCCATGACCAGGGCATCTGGGTTTCCAAAAAGAGCTTGGGCCAAAAGAACCCTTACCTTTAACTTGGAATCCATATCTCCCATGTTGGTGTAATGTAATTCCTCGGTAATTCCCAAATTGGAAAGTAAGGCAGCGGCATCACTATCGGCGTTCCATCCATTCATCTCTTCAAATTGCACTTGCAACTCCCCTATCTTTTCAGCATTCTCATCGGTATAATCAGCATAAAGCGCGTCTATTTCCTTTTTTATCTTGAAAAGGGGTTTGTTTCCCATAACAACCGTCTCCAAAACCGAGTATTCATCGTAGGCATTATGGTTTTGTTCCAAAATGGACATTCGCTTTCCAGGTTCAAGGTTTACACTACCGGAAGTGGTTTCAATTTGACCCGCCAAAGCCTTCAGAAATGTTGATTTTCCAGCACCATTGGCGCCAATAATACCATAGCAATTGCCCTGGGTAAAGGTTACGTTTACCTCATCGAACAAGACTCTTTTTCCAAATTGGACCGACAGATTGGATACTGATAACATGTAGCTTTAATTTTTGCGCAAAAATAGCTAAAACCCGTTCTTATTTCCAATTTAAATGCACTTTATTAAACTTCACAAAAACAGTGTTTTGCAACATTTAACTAGCCATTAACAAGGTAAGGCTCAGTGTATTCTTAATTTTGTTGGTCAAACAATGAAGGTTCCCTTTATATGATAAGACTTTTACTCGGCCTCTCACTTCTTTCGATTTTGGCATGCTCAACAAAGTCCAAGGAATGCCAAACCGTGTTTTTCGGAGGAGAGATTGTAAATCCTACAAGTGATTATGTCGTACTCTACAAAAACGATAGTTATATCGATTCTGTAAAGCTCGACAAGGGAAATCGTTTTGCTTTCAACCTTCAAGGAATTGACGAGGGTCTTTACCACTTTGACCACAGTCCTGAACTACAATACTTGTATCTTCAAGAAGGTGATAGCATCCTGATTCGTTTAAACACTAAAGAGTTTGATGAGTCATTGGTATTTTCAGGTCAGGGAAGTGAAATCAATAATTTTTTGATTGAGATGTTTTTGGCCCATGAAGATGAGAAACCTCTTATCTATGAGTATTATGGGTTGAAACCAAATGAGTTCGTGATGAAAATGGACTCCCTTAAAGCTGTAAAAACCAATCACCTTATAGACCTTTCTACAGACAATCAATTATCGGAGAAGGTCATATCCGTTGCCAAGGCCTCCATAGAATATGAGGACTTAATCCATAGAGAAAAATATCCCTTCAAACATAAATGGAAAAAAGGAGCTAATAAGATTCCTGAACTCTCGAATTCTTTCTATGAGTATAGAAAATCGATTGACTTTAACGATGCCAATTTAACTTATTTTAAGCCTTATATCGATTTTCTAAAATATCATTTTGGCAATGTGGCATATGAGACTTGTATGAAAAACTGTACAGCTCAAGAAAAGCCAACTTTTGATTATTTGCATTTTAACAGGCATACCCTAAAGTTGGTGGACAGCATTGTTCAAGAAAACGATTTAAGAGATATTCTTTTTAGAAATATTGCAATGGAATATTTATTGAAAGAACATACACCGAGCAAACAATGTGAGTCTTTTATTCGAAAATTCCAGTCTTTATCAACAAATGATAAACACGAGGAAGAAATATTACAACTATACGGCAATATCAAGAAATTGCAATCCAAAAACAATCTCCCCGAATTATTTGTAACCAATAGTGATGGACAAAAGATTTCTTTAAAAGATATAAGCAGAAAGAAGAACGCTGTTTTCTATTTTTGGTCGGCAGTTCAAAAAAGCGATATAAAACATACTGTTAAACGGGTAAGTAAACTTCAAAAAAAATATCCTGACCATAAATTTGTGGGTATCGGCCTTAAAACATCATCAAAGCAATGGATGGAGTTGATAGAAGAATATGGTATGCAGAAAGAGAATCAATTTTATGCTGAAAATTTTAAGGAAATACAAACAAAATTGGTTATTGATAATCGATACAAATGTATTATTTCCAAAGATACTTTAGTAGTCGACGCATTTGCCAATTTATATACCTCTCTATAAAAAAGCCCTGAAAGTCTAATTTTCAGGGCCCTCTATTTGTTCAAATGCTGTTTTTAGGTCAGGAATTTCCTTTTCTATAATCCGCCAAGAATTTTTCCAATCCAATATCGGTAAGTGGATGCTTTAGCAATCCTGTAATGGATGACAAAGGACCTGTCATTACATCTGCTCCAATTTTTGCACAATCGATTACATGCATGGTATGGCGTATGGATGCAGCCAAAATTTGAGTCTCAAAAGCATAATTGTCATAAATCTGACGGATTTCTGCGATAAGATTCAATCCATCGGTAGAGATATCATCCAATCTTCCCAAAAAAGGAGAAACATAGGTTGCTCCTGCTTTGGCCGCCAAAAGTGCCTGACCTGCCGAAAACACCAAGGTGCAATTAGTTCTAATCCCATTATCGGAGAAGTACTTTAACGCTTTTACCCCGTCTTTGATCATTGGTACCTTTACCACAATCTGCTCATGTAGTTTGGCCAGCTCCTCCCCTTCTTTTACCATGGCATCAAACTCAGTGGAAACTACCTCTGCCGAAACATCGCCTTCAACAATATTGCAGATGTCCACGTAATGTTTTAAAATATTTTCCGTTCCTGTAATTCCCTCCTTGGCCATTAATGAAGGGTTGGTGGTAACTCCATCCAAAACTCCCAATTGTTGAGCCTCGGCAATTTGGTCAAGATTGGCCGTATCAATAAAAAATTTCATGTTCCTTGTGCTGTTTTTAAATAGTAATAGAATTCGTTGCGAATTTACAACAATAAAAAACCACTCTTCTATTATTTGAAAAAAATGAACAAATTGCTCTTGACTGAGTCTTTAAGAAAATGTCGGCCTTTGTTATAAACCCATATTAGTAGATTAACGCTTTTTTGACGTTAATCCTCTCATGAACCATTTTAAGTTGTCCATGCTATAATTCAATTTGCCATCAATTAAAAATACAGGATATAGAAAAGTCTCTGCATCGGGGTTCTGTATCCTTAAAAGCTCAAATAACACTTTTTCATAATGTGGAATTTTCGTAACATTTAAAAACTTATACCGGATATTCTTTCTATCCAAGGCTTCTTTTGCATACATCGACCTCGTACATCCTTCTTTGTAAAACAAAATAGGTTGGCCAGTACGCACCTCTAGATGCTTAAACAACTCTTTTTTAATAGTTTCATTTTGACGAACAATTTCCTCTTTGGTAGGTACTGACCTATAGCTAAAACTGGTTTCATAGCTCCAAGGCTTTTCTTTGACAAATGAAAGGGCTATCATATGAATAGAATCATTTGCAGGAACAAGCTTTGTAACTGGTTGCTTATATCCCAACAAACCTTGAGCAGAGATAGTAAGAGTAACTTCCTGACGGAGGTCGCTGTGATTGATTATATAAAAAGCCAAGGTTTCATCAATTTGATGGATCGATACATCCACATCGGCATTTTGCCCACAAACAAATGAGCAATACAACAGCATAAATTGGCAAACAACGTATCTCATAGCTGATTTTAAATAAGTCATTTTTGCATTCTAGCTACATATTTACTTCTTTTAAAATTATTTCTTTCTCAATCCTGTAATCATTATTATCAATTGTTGAAAAAATAATCACACCATATCTGTAATTAAACCGCCCAAAAGCCTTATAATGGTATACTAGAAAACGATTTTCTCCTATCGAAACTGGCATGGAAAATTTATGATAATCATCCCATTTGGGAAACTCGGTTATCAGTTCAATTCTATCGTCTACTAATGGTGCATCATGAAAACCATCTTCTGGAAAACTATTGATAATCTCCTTTATCTTCTTTTTCGATAAATATTTTTGAAGGTAGCCGTTTTCCTCCAAATCACCCAGCAACGCATCCTTTGCAAACAAATTTGCGTATTGCCTATGCAATAAGAGCTTTACTTCTTTAATTACCTTATAATACTTAGTACTGTCCTCTTTGGTCAATTGACCGCTCTTAACTCTCGATTCAATAATTTCAGCCCTCCATTTTGGAACGATAGTATCCTGAAAAATAATATCTCTTACTAATTTATAGTAAATAGTGTTATTTAGTCGTTCTTGACCGTGAGCAGTACATGCTATAAAGTTAGTTACACTTAGTGCCAACAGACAGGATTTCAAAACCAGTTGTCTCATAATCAATGATATCTTCATAAGTTTCTTTTAAATCACTATCCATAACTGTCCAAGCAACTGAATCTTCCAAACCTACCCATGCCAATGCCAATGCCTGACTACTATCGATTTGGTAGCCCTTACTCTTTGCAAAATTACTAATATATCCCGCCATAGTATCCACAAGTCCAGACATAATCTCATGTTGTGTATAAGCTAAATTATCGGGAGGCATTACACCATTGGAGTTTTGAGCAACAGCTTTTGACCATTGGTCAGCCAAAATAGATAAATCAACATTCGGATTGCTTGGAGCAATCCCCTTTCTATCTAGTTGGTAGTACATAAGGGCATGCATATTTTCATGTATTACAACGGAAAAAATTGATACATCCGTACCCTTTTTCAAAAAGTCAGAGTCCAACCAAATTGTAATGTTGTCAATTTTACCGTTTCTTAATGATACATTTGTCTGACCTAGAGTTTGGTGATTATTATTGGTTGGCAAATCCTTTTGTTTGTAGATAAGGTCGAAATTACTATCGTCATTCCCAAATGCCTTTTTCATATCCTTGGTCAAGCTATTATCAGCAATATTTGCATTATTTACTATTCTAGCTGCACACGGATTAGTAATTTGGTTATCGATTTTTTCCGTTACATTTACGACTATCGAAACTGTTCCTTTAGGACAAGGATTGTTGTCTTTGCCAGATATTGAGCCTACGGTAGTTTTTTGCCATCCTGGGTCGGAGGTTCTTGCCATAAGTTTGACCTCGCCACCATAAACAGTAGCTCGCTTTCCCTTGCGCTTACTCCCATAAATAGGCGTAAAGGAAATACGTGGGCGACCATAACTCACACTGGAACCACTTGTACTTCCACTTCCAGAAGTGGAAGAACCCCCATTTGAACCAGAAGGGGCATTGCCAGAAGAACTAGAATTAGGAGCATTGGCAGTCCTAGTTTTCGGTTGAACAACATCAGGGAAACAAATCACAGGTTTAGTATTTTTGGCATTAAACCCTGTGGCATCAGCAAACTGCTCTAAAGAATATATATTTATTGTACCATCAAAATAATTTTCATCATCCAATGAAAAATTGGATGCTTCTCCGCTATTAAAATTATATTCTATTACAAAGGGGGTGATTGGGTTTCCATCTGTTCTTTTGGTTACGATGAGATTGTACAAAGTTTTCTGAGACGGTTTATCCGAATGTATAACAACTGCATAACTTTCATTGTTGACCGAATCTCTCAGTTTTAAAATATCTTCCTCGTCTATCCAGTATTTAGAATCCCCTTTCTCCGAATATGACCTTGCCAATTTCGATTTCCCCGAAACACTGTTCAGCGCTTCCGATAGTTCGGGAATTGAATTGAAATCGACTTCCTCAACAAGAACGTTGGATTGTTCTGTTTCTTGAACAGTTTCTAACTCCAAGGATTCTTCTTTTTCACAGGAATAGAAGAACACGAACAAAACAATAAAGGATAACGCAAATTTTAGAAAAGAATGTTTTTTCATAAGTAGGAATTTAAGATTTAACAGTTAATAAATGTCAGGGGACTAGCTGCTAAAATAACCACTTGCGTTCAAACGGGATTGTAGGAAAACCTTAAAAATTCTATGGGTTTTCTGTGATCTATGAAGTAGAAATGTGCATAAGCTTAATATGTACAAAGGACAAGTAGTCCTAATCTCTATAAATTAAGATGTTAATCAACAATAAGGCTATTATAGGAAACGTATTTTGTTTTTCTTACAGTCTTTAAGTCTACTTCCACAATAAATAACCTATGCTAAGTTCCTTTGATTAAAACACTTCTTAATCAACAACCTGAATCATGAACTCGCGAACTGTGGAATCCGAACAGGTAGGGCTTCCATCGTATCCGTCATAATCATAAGATTCTACAAAGAGTTCCACTCTAAACCTAAAGGTACCCTGTTCTTCGGGAATTCCAAAAAACTCCACGGATCTTCGGTCAATATCATAGGAAATTCCTGGAGGTAGTTCCCCAAAAACATCAAATTCATAGAAGTAATCATTGTCATTGACCTCATTGCTGATTTCAGCAGTAACCCTATCGAAATATCTTTCACCAACAAACCCAATCTCCAAAGGCTTGTCATGAAGTTCTGGATTAATGTTGAAAACACACTCGTAAATCTCGTCGCAGCCCTGAAAAAGAAAAGTTATGGCCGCTATTAAAATGATAGTAATACTGTTCTTTGGTTTCATGTTTTCAATGCAATCAAAAAACATGCCATCACCTTAAAGCTTGTAATGGTCGAGCAAAAGCTTCTCGTATAATTTACTTGGTAGAACCTTCTTTAGAAGAAGTGAAATCTTTTGCATAAAAGCACCTACGGGATAATGTACTTTCGGTTTTTTGGTTTGAATGATGGAGTAGACTTTTTTGGCCACTTCTATCGGGTCACCACCCGAATCCACATGCTCATTCATCAAATCCAAGCTGCTTTGATAAACAATTTCATAAGCCGAACCCTTGGTCACAGGAACATGGTAACGTCCGGAAGCAATGTTGGTTGCAAAATCTCCCGGGGCAAGATTAGTGATCTTAATTCCAAAACTTTTAGTTTCCATTCTGAGCGCTTCTGTAATTAGGCCCAAAGCTCCTTTTGTCGCGGAATAATACCCTCGAAACGGCAAGCCCATGTAACCCGCAATGGAGGTTATATTGATTATCAACCCTCCTCCCTGCTTCCGCATTTGCGGCAACACGGCTTTCATCATGCGCACAGGTCCATGCAGATTGGTATCAAAAACATTCAACACTTCTTCATGCGGAGTTTCTTCTATAGGCCCCGTAATACCCATCCCGGCATTATTGATTAAAACATCCAACCTTCCTTCCTTGGAAATGACCAAGTCTACAGCTGTTTTAACAGTCTCAGGCAGTTTTACATCCAAAGTAATTAAGTTAAAAACATCAAAATCAGGATACTTTTCAAGACTTCGGGTAGTGCCGTATACCGTAAATCCTTTGGAAGTCAAATAGGTTCCAATGGATTTTCCTATTCCAGAAGAACCACCAGTGATCAATACAACTTTTTTATCCATTTATCTGGTTTACAATTGTTTTGAAAGATACGTGATCAGGAGAATTTAGAGCACAAAAAAAGGCAAGCTACCTACATCGCACCGCTACGACCGCATACCCTTGCTGCGTTCCCACCCTGGGGGATTTTGCAGGAGCTGGTCGTGTAGGACTTGCCAAGGGCAAATATACGACCTTTTAAATTTGCTGCAATCCTATTTCATTCTTAATTTCGATGACAATGCTGTTAAAGATGACATACGCACATAAAACTATGGTCAAGATACTTTCATCCCTATGCCTGCTTGTTTTTTTCCTAGGATGCGGCGGCAATGCCGATCCTTCAAAACTTTTTTCCATTGAATTAGAAGGAAAACAGAGTAAATTTCAACAAAACCAAGAAGTTGGAGTTGCCATTAAAAACAAAAAAAACATCGAAATTGAAGCTATTATCTATTCCATCGATGGTAAAACCCTTCCCCTTTCCAACGGGAAAATCAAATTAGATATGCCCACCTTAGGGAATAAAAATTTGGTAGCCAAAATCAATTTGGGAGAAGAATCCGTGGAAATCACAAAAAAAATAAGGCTTTTATCGGCCAAGGCCCCCGAAGTCTATACCTATGACATCATAAACACCTATCCGCACGATACAAAAGCGTACACGCAAGGGTTGGAATTTCATAATGGTATCCTATATGAAAGCACGGGCAAAAAAGGAGCTTCCACAGTACGGAAGGTGAATTTTAAAACCGGGGAAATCTTACAGAAAATTGATTTGGACAATTCGGTCTTTGGAGAGGGAATCACGTTGATGAACGATAAACTCTATAATCTGACCTGGCGCTCTGGTATTGGATACGTATTCAATCCCTCCAATCTAGAAAAAATCAAGAATTTCAGTTATGGCAATAGCCGTGAGGGTTGGGGACTTTGTAACGACGGCTCCAAGTTGTATAAAAGTGATGGTACTGAAAAAATCTGGTTTTTGAACCCCGAGACCCTTGAAGAACAGGGATATATTGAAACTGTGACCAACAAATCCATTTTCAATAAGGCCAATGAACTGGAATATGTGGATGGAAAAATCTATGCCAATGTGTATCAAAAGGAAAGTATGATGATCATCGATGCCACGTCTGGGGCCATTGAAGGTGTTATCAACTTCGGAGGATTGAAAGGTAAAGTCAAAAAAGGGCCAGAATGGGATGAGAATAATTCTGTATTGAACGGTGTGGCCTACCACAAAGAACGGGGAACGTTTTTTGTGACGGGCAAAAACTGGGACAAACTCTTTGAAGTCAACATCCGTAAGAAAAATTAATGCAAACCTATTCACGGATCTTTCCTGTTCAGCAAAACGACCTTGACGAACTTAACCATGTCAATAATATCAGGTATGTTGAATGGATTCAAGAAGTTTCCAAAGAACACTGGGTTCAAGCCACCTCCCCAGAGATACGGGAACAACTCATCTGGGTTGTGAAAAATCACAATATCACCTATAATAAGTCCGCTGTATTGGACGACACACTTCAAATATCAACCTACATTGCTGAGAGCAAAGGGCCCATATCTAAGAGAGTTGTGGAAATAAAGAACAATAAAACTGGCGATTTATTGGTTAAAGGAATAACGGAATGGTGTCTGCTCGATGCAAAAACGTTTAGACCTAAGCGCATTCCAGAAACCATACAACAATTGTTCAACAAAACATGAATTCTTTTCTAAAGCCCTTTGCCGTAATTGCCATCTTGGTCGTTTTAGGTTTATGGAGTTCTTGCCGAAAAGATTTTGACTATGCTCCCAGTACGGGCAACCTTCAATTTTCAAAGGATACTGTTTTTCTGGATACCATCTTCACCAATATTGGAAGCGCAACCTATACCTTAAAGGTATTTAATCGCAGTAATGAAGACTTATTGATTCCATTTATAGGGCTGGAAACAGGTCAGACAAGCAGTTATCGACTTAATGTGGATGGCCAATCAGGAAAGGAATTTACAGACATTCCCATCTTGGCAAAGGATAGTTTGTTTGTCTTTATAGAAACCACTTTTGATGTTTCACAAGTTCCTGAAAATGAATTTCTCTACACAGAAAGTCTTTTGTTCGGCACTAGTGGTAGTCAACAAAAAGTTGAACTTGTCACTTTGGTGAAAGATGCCGTTTTTTTATATCCTGCTACTCTTTCCAACGGCACCAAGGAAACCCTTGTGTTGGGTTTGGATGAAAATGGAAATGAAATACGAATCGAAGGCTTTTTCTTGGAAGCAGATGAGTTGCTATTCACCAATGAAAAACCTTACGTGATTTATGGTTATGCTTCCGTTCCAAATGGCAATACCCTAACTATTGACGCCGGCGCAAGGATACATTTTCATAAAGATTCAGGTCTGTTGGTCGGGTCCGGAGCTTCATTGCTCATTAATGGATTACTGAGCGAAGACCAAGAACTTCTTGAAAATGAGGTCATTTTTGAAGGTGACCGTCTAGAGCCCGCTTATAGCGACATTCCAGGGCAATGGGGAACGGTCTGGCTTCGTGAAGGCAGTATCAACAACCAAATGGAACATCTTACTATTAAAAATGCCACTGTGGGGCTAAGAGTTGAAGGAGATGGTATACTCAGTGAACCTACATTGGTTTTAAAAAATTCGCAAATACTAAACAGTCAGAGCTTTAATTTGTGGGCGACAACCTCGTACATCAATGCCCAGAATTCCGTTTTGGGTAGCAGTGGAAACAGTGCTTTCTTTGCTAGTCAAGGGGGCAAATACAGTTTTGTGCACTGCACCTTGGCTAATTATTGGAATGATACACCCCGTAACTGGCCTACATTGATTATGGATAATGCTCTTGAAACACCTCTGGAACAGGCCGACTTTATAAACTGTATTATAGAAGGAACACTGCCATTGGAATTGTCCCTACTGGAAAACCAAAATATTGGATTCAACTTTTTGTTTCAAAACTGTCTTTTAAAGTTCAATGATACCGGCAACGAATTTGAGAACAATCCGCTCTATGATTTTTCCGACGTAAGTAAGTACCAAAATATCTTATTAAATCAGGATCCCGATTTTAAAGATCCTTTTCAAGGTCAGTTTGAAATTGGCCCGAATTCTGCAGCCATTGATGCAGCAAATTCGAACATAAACCCTCCTATTCCTATAGACCTTTTAGGGAATGAACGAAATACCGACCCTGACATTGGTGCGTACGAAATTGTTAAGGAAAACTAGTTTTTCTTTAAATTTTATGAGAAAAATCATATAAACTTCCTGATTTTGAGGGAAATCCGTAGTTTTTTTAAGGGAAATCTGCAATCGGTTTTTTTTGGTCGTTAGTATCTTGCACCCAGTACTTTACCTATGGATTACACTTATGCCATAATTGATTCATGCGCTACCTCAAAGCTCCAATTACAACTTCACATGGAGGAGTATGGGGATTTTAACTGTGTAGGAAACGCAAGGAGTTCCCAAGAGGGCATGAACACCATTTTAAAGTTTATCCCCGACCTAGTCTTGATCAACCTTAATGAAAATAGCATGGAGCATTTTCAGATGGTGACCGAGCTTAACCAGTTTATACCTTCATTACCTATAATAGTAGGATATTCCACTTCCAAAAAGTATGCGTACAATGCCATTAAAAGTGGTTTCTTTGATTATTGGATTTTACCACATACCGAGTTCGATGTTAGAAAAACCATTATGCGGTTGCGCAAATTGTTTCCCAAAACAAACACTCCATCCACCATTTGCCTAAAATCGTATAGCGATTATCGGTATTTGGACACCAGTGAAATCCTGTATTTGAAATCGGACAACAACGCCACGGACTTTTTTATGGCTAATGGTACTGTGGTAAGTGCTTTCAAAACGCTTAAGTCTTTTGAGAAAAAATTGCCTAAATCCTTTGTGCGGGTGCACCAAAGCTACATTATAAATAGCAGGTATGTATCGGGCATCAACTATGGTAAGTGCACTTGTACCCTTCGTAACGATAAGGAAGAGGAACTTCCATTTACCAAGACCTACAAGAACAAGGTAGATGACCTAAAGCAAATACTCTCCAAAACGGCAATAGAGACCCTTAATTAGATCAATTCTTGCAGATTACAGCAAAATTCTAGCACATTTCATGTAATTGCTAAAAACTTTGCATACCCTTAGCGCTCTCATTAACGTCTAAATATCTTGTGGTAGTTAACCGAAATATCTAATCAAAACACACACAATTATGAGAAAGACGTTAAGCATTTTGGCCATTGCAGTATTTACCCTAGGATTGTTTTCTTGCGAATCAGAAACAAGTGTTGCAGAAACTGAAAACTTATTTGAGACCTTAGATCCAGATGCCAATACTGGAAATAGTAAAAGTGATGATGACAGAAATTAATCTTCGTCTTGAATATTTCATAGCTCAAGATGAATACACCAACCTCTATAATTACTTATTTAATTGTCAGTCTATTCATATTGTCATGCGGTAATAACGATGCCAAAAAAAGTCCTTTGACTTCAAAAGCTATGACAACTTTTAAAATAGATGCAACAAATTTTGACCAAAACAGTGCAAACAATTTGGTTACAAAGAATTATTTTTCAACTATGCAGTCCGTAGTTGATGATGACAGAAAATTATAACCTAAACTGGTACAAACATGGCCCCTAATCCCATCCGATTTGGGGCTTTTTTTATACCTTGTAGTAGAAGAAAATAAATAATCGCCTATTTTTATCATACCAAGTTGAAAAACAAGGGTTTAATACTACTCCTTATTATTCTTGCCAGTTGCGGAAGGCAATCCCAGGATAAGACCATTACTACATTACCTGAATCGAAAGCTATTAATGGTTGGATAAATATTGCCAGAGATAGTGTTCCATTATCGTTGGACAACAGAAAAGACTATTTACGAATGGCCGAGTCAAAGGCTAATTCAATTACTAATGATACAATCCGTTTGGACCACCTTTCCAGAATCTCCCTTGCTTATAAAAAATTGAAAGATTCATTGGAATTTAGACAAATGAACCTTAAGGTTCGGCAATTATCCGAAGATGATGGGATTTTTAAAGCGTTAGGTGAATCCCATTGGGATCTGGCCGCTTTCTTCAAATCTTATATGGTTATGGATAGTGCCTATTTTCATTATCAACAGGCTTTTAAAAGTTTTGATAAGCTACCAATAGATTCCACTTCCCAATCTCTTAGAGGAAGGATTTTATATAATATGGGATCGATTCAAGATTATTTTAAAGATTATCTAGGTGCTGAAACAAATGCAACCAAAGCCCTACGCATTTTTAATGATTTGGATGATGAGCTAAGGATCTATAATTGCAACAATATGCTTGGTGCGATTAACAGTAATATGAAGAATTCGGAAAAGGCGCTGGAATATTATATGAAAGCAAGTGTTTACTTGTATAATCCCAAAAGTTCTCATAATAAAAATCTTATATGGCAAAACCAAAATAACATTGCCAGAGTGTTTATGAGGAATGGAGATTATGAGAAAGCAGAGGGGTCATATACCAAACTGATAAATGATTATGATTTAAGGTCACTTAATCCAGAATTATATTCCACCGTTCAAGTCAACCTTGCTTATACTCTAATGAAAAAAGAAAAGGATATTGCCAAATCCCAAAACCTGCTTCAAAGTTCCATCGCCATCAATGACAGTATAGGTTTTTCAATGGACCAAGCCCGGGCAAAACAATATTATGCTGAAATTTTAGCCATACAAAAAGATACGCTTAAAGCAGTACAAGTTGCAAATGAAGCATTGGTCCTGGCAGAAGAAACTTCCAACAATGAGCACTTTTTGGAAGTACTCCGGTTATTGACCAATATTGATGTAGGTAATGCAGTCGCTTATTCCAACCAATATTATACTCTAAGTGAAAAGATAAAGGAAGAAGAACGTATGATCCGCGATAAATTTGCCCGAATCCGGTTAGAGACCGATGAGGTCATTGAACAGAACGAGGTACTTACCCGACAAAAACAGATTTGGATCGGGGCGGTTTTAGGGCTGATTACACTTGGTTTGGCATTTTTCACTATTATTTCGCAACGTATTACCAATAACAAACTAAAGTTTGAACAAAAACAACAAGAATCCAATCAAGAAATATACAACCTTATGCTCTCCCAGCAGGGCAAGTTTGAAGAAGGTAAACAACTGGAGAAAAAACGCATTTCAGAAGAACTACACGATGGAATTTTGGGCCAAATGCTTGGTATTCGATTAATTCTTAGCGGATTGAACGAAAAAGAAGATCCCTCATCCGTAGAGCAACGTTCCGAGCTTCTCGAAAAACTCCAAGGTGTGGAGGAAGAAATACGTACCATTTCGCATGAACTTAGTGATGCCTCTTATCAAAAAATTCATAACTTTATTGTATCCATCGAGGAGTTGATCAATACCACTAGCAAGTCTTCCGGAATTGAATGTTCTTTTAAATATGATGAGGATGTAAAGTGGGACAGCATGGTAGGGGATATTAAAATCAATGCCTACAGAATCGTGCAAGAATCACTTCAAAATTGCGTCAAACACGCTCGTTGCCAAAAAGTGGATGTCAATTTTAGTGTTAAGGAAGGATTGTTGAAATTGGTAATCGCCGATGATGGAGTCGGTTTTGATACTGGCAAGGGCAAACGTGGCATCGGCCATAGAAATGTGATTTCGAGAGTCGAAAAGCTCAACGGAACCCTAAGTTTAAATAGTAAAAAAGGTAAAGGCACTATAGTAACCGTTGTGTTACCTACACAATATGTTCAATTGGAGAGTCAGGCCGATATCATTGAATATAGACAAATGTTGAATGTTTAAAGTATGGAAGAAAATCAAGATCAAATAAAGACGTTACGCATATTAGCGATAGATGATCATGAAATGACCATGTTGGGCTACAAATTTATACTTGAGCGAATTGTTTTCGAGGGTCACAACATTATTTTGGATACAGCCAACTCGTATGAATCGGGCAAACAAATGATCGAGGATTCTGTGCACGCCTTTAAATATGACATTCTTTTTCTTGATGTCCAATTGTACCCTCCGAACGAGAATCAGCCGCATTCTGGAGAAGAGCTTGGTGTATTGGCACGCCAGCTAGTACCCGACACAAAGATTGTTTACATGTCCTCCTTTGGGGACAGTTACAGAATCAACAGTATTCTTACCTCGGTGGATCCAGATGGTTATTTGGTGAAATCTGATATTGACCCCAAGACTCTGGAAGAGGCCGTCAAAGTAGTAGCCCTTAATCCACCATATTATTCCTATAAAGCACTGGCCGCGATTAGAAAGAAAATGGCCAACGATATCAATTTAGATGAAAAGGATAAAAAGATTTTATATCATTTATCCATTGGCACCAAAAACAAGGATCTCGAAAAGTTCATTCGATTGTCCCCTTCCTCAATTGAAAACAGAAAACGACATTTGAAATCTCTTTTTGGCACAGAAAACGAGAATGATCTTGCCTTGATTTTGGCTGCAAAAAATCGTGGTTTTATTTAGTGGGCTGTCAATCCTAAAAAAAACTTGCGGACACAAAATGTCCGCTTTTTTTTGAATTTGATTCAAAATAAGCCCAAAACACAAGAAAAACCCCAGAATTTTTAAGGATTTCCTCCAATCTGAAAAAAAAGATTCGTTTTAACTTTGGTAGAGAACATTATAACAATCTACCAAATATGCCATTCCAAAAAAAATCCGACTATAAATTCCCCCTTGACGGAATAAGCAGTTTTATTATTGCGCGAGGCTTGGAGGAGTTTACACGTTCGTTAGAAAAAGACTTTTTTGCAAAGGTCTCCATTCAGTGTGTTTATCTTACGGAAAAGCACAGGGCGGACCTTACTGTAGAACTCCAATGTAATTTTGCATTGACCGAAGGCATGCATTACTTCAACAGTGAAAGCTGGAGTGGAGTTGAGCAGACCATAGAAGAATCCGAATCAACACCATTTTATACGGCGTACAAAACACTGAGTCTATTAAATAAAGGTGCCGTTGATATTGCAGAAATCTCTTTACACTTTAACGATACCTCTATAATAATCAATAGGATATATAATCAGAGTATTCCCGAACAGCTTGGAAACATATTGGATAGGCTAAGTGAACACTTTGTTTACTTTACCAAAGGACTTACTGAGATGCCCTATGAAATTTTTGTTCCGGTATTCGAAGATATCCCTCCTCAGCTTCCCGAATCAAAGCAAGAAAAGCCAAGTTATTTTGACTATTGGGGTCTCTATTTTGACGACGGCAATAACCATGACGCCAAAGTCTATAATTTAAAAACCAAAAAACTGCTAAATGAGGATTTGTTTCTTTTAGATTAAAATCCTTTAAAGTTATCTAAGTAGAAATCCAATTATTCCCAAGTTGGTTCTAACCATTAAACAAAGGTCTTGACTTCATAAGTTCATTGACCTTTGTTTTTATTTGAGCAATATTTTCCTCGTTTTCTGAATCTGATAATACAGCATCAATAAATTCGACTATGGTTTCCATGTCAGATTCCTTGAGTCCTCTAGTCGTAATTGCAGCTGTTCCAAATCGAATACCCGAAGTAATAAATGGAGATTGGTCATCAAATGGGACCATATTTTTGTTGGCCGTAATAGCTGCCTTTTCCAATGCTTTTTCAGCGTCCTTACCCGTAATGTTCTTATTCCTAAGGTCAATCAACATCATATGGTTGTCCGTTCCGTCCGAAATTACTTTGTAATCTCTTTTAACAAATGCCGCTGCCATTGCCGCTGCATTTTTCTTAACCTGTAGCATATAATGTAAGAAATCATCAGAAAGCGCTTCCCCAAAAGCAACTGCCTTAGCAGCTATTATATGTTCTAATGGTCCACCTTGGTTTCCAGGGAAAACTGCTAAATCCAACAAAGCGGACATTTTCCTAAGGTTTCCATTCTTCAAACGTATACCAAATGGATTTTCGAAGTTCTTTCCCATCAAAATCAGCCCTCCTCGAGGACCACGAAGTGTCTTGTGAGTCGTGGTCGTTACAATGTGACAGTGTGGAATGGGATCATTCAAAATGCCCTTTGCAATCAAACCTGCAGGATGCGATATATCTGCCAACAAAATAGCATTGACACTATCCGCTATCTCCCTGAAGCGTTTAAAGTCCATATCACGGGAATAGGCCGATGCTCCTGCAATTATCAATTTTGGCTGTTCCTTTGTAGCAATCTCTTGGATTTTATCATAATTCAACGTGCCCGTTTCTTTATCTACACCGTAGAAAACAGGATTATACAACTTACCAGAAAAATTAACCGGGGAGCCGTGGGTAAGGTGTCCTCCATGGGAAAGGTCAAAACCCAAAATAGTGTCACCAGGCTTAAGACAAGCATGATACACCGCAGCATTGGCCTGAGAACCAGAGTGAGGTTGTACGTTCGCGTATTCCGCACCAAAAAGTGCCTTGGCACGGTCAATGGCCAACTGCTCTACCTCATCCACTACTTCACAACCTCCATAATATCGTTTCCCAGGATAACCTTCGGCATATTTATTGGTCAAAACCGAACCAGCTGCCTCCATAACCTGTGGGCTGGTAAAGTTTTCCGAAGCTATAAGCTCAATTCCTTCTAACTGTCTAGTTCTTTCATCCTCGATGAGGTCAAAAATCTGCTGGTCTCTTTGCATTTGCCTTTAAATTAAGAAGTCCCAAAATTACGAATAGAATGGGAATTTGAACTGAAAAAAAAATGAGGAGAGGAAGTATTTTATCAAATGACAATTAACAATGTGCTTTAGGTAGAAGATTGATGAAAAACAGCTTGTTTTTATGTATTTCATCGATATTATACTACCGTTTACCCTTTTTCGTTACTAAACTAGAGGTTTTTGGCACGGCTGTTGGAAACCTCCTAAAAAACCAATAAAATCGAAATGCCATGAAAAAAACATTACTCATTAGTTTATTGATCATACTTACGGCCTGTGGCGGGGTCAAAAAAACCCAAGAAGCCCTGAATAGTGGTAACTATCATTCAGCCATGAACAGGGCCATCAAGAATCTAACGGAAAACAAGACAAAAAAAGGTCATCAAACCTATGTTTTGTTGTTGGAGGATGCTTTCGCAAAAAATGCGGAACGCGAAATGGAGGAAATATCGTTTTTGAATCGAGATGGTAACCCGGCAAACTTGGAAACCATTTACAACAAGTATTTGCAGCTGAAGCGAATTCAGGAGCGAATCAGACCATTGATGCCCCTTCCTATTTATAATGAAAACAGGAACGCCTCTTTCGACTTTGTCAACTATGATTCCAAAATTGTTTCTACCAAGAACAACCTTTCTGAATACTTGTACAACAATGCAAATGGACTACTGTCTTCTGCAAAGCAAAAGGCTGATTACAGAATTGCATACGAAGAATTGAAATACTTGCAGGAAATCAATCCAGGATATAAGGAGACCATTGCCAAAATGGACGAGGCCTATACCCAAGGACTTGAATATGTAAGGGTTGAAATCGGAAATGATACACAACAGATCATCCCGGAAAGATTGGAAGAAGAATTACTGGACTTCAATGCATATGGCATTAACAACTTTTGGATGGAGTACCATGCCAATCCTGTGGCCAATGTTAAATATGACTATGCGCTTAATCTCGACTTTAGGGAAATCAACGTTTCACCTGAACAAGTAAACGAGAAGCAGATTATAAAAGAAAAACTGGTCAAAGATGGTTATAAATATGTTCTGGATGATAATGGAAATGTAGCCAAAGACAGTCTCGGAAATGACATAAAAGTTGATAAGTTCAAAAAGGTGAAGTGCAACTTTTACCAGTTCACGCAATTTAAAGCTGCCCAAATCGGAGCTAAAGTTAGTTTTACGGATTTGAAGAGTGGTCAGGAAATCAACTCTTATCCGTTAAGCAGTGAATTTATATTTGAGCACGTATATGCAAATTATAGAGGCGATAAGAGAGCTTTGGACACAGATCTTATCACTTTGCTTAACGTTAGGGCTGTTCCGTTCCCTACCAATGAGCAAATGGTTTACGATGCCGGTGAGGACCTAAAGTTAAGGTTAAAGTCCATTATTGCCCAGAACCGGTTTGTTGCGGATAATCACTTCGATGATTAATTAAATTATCAAATCGAGCGTAATCGATATCCATGTTCATTTAAGGATTCAGTATCGTTTGGGCTCGATTTGATAAATACCTTTCTCTACACAAGTTCGCTTAAATCTAAATCTGCAATTGATCCATGCGAAGTATGATAGGTAGCCTCTCCGTTCTTAATAATCAGCAATTGCGGAGATTGGTGCAACACTTGAAATTTGGATGCCACGGCATTGGAAACCTCTCTATGTGCGTGCAGGTCCAAAAAATAGATATCCGCATCTTTTTCCACCTTATAATTAGAGGTAAACATATTCAATACCATTCTGCTTATTCCGCAAGTTGTAGAATGCTTAAAGATGAGCTGGGTATTTGTTTTGGAATTTTCTGCAATATCATCCAATTGCTCCAGAGAGGTCAAAGGTATCCATGGAATTTGTTTTTCTTCTCTCCCTTTCTCTTCTTTATTGCCAAATAAGCTATTGAATATTCCCATGCTGTAAATTTAATAGATATGTCGAGCCTTTTCAAAAAGCTTACAAACTGACGAAATGTCCTTTATTTTTAGGGTTTTACAGACATTTTGACGGTTCATTGCTTGTGGTAGGGTTGTTGACCAATAGATGTAAAAACATTGAAAATGAACTTTAACAATTTTACCATAAAATCACAAGAAGCCATTCAGCAAGCGCAACAGCTCGCTCAAGGGCTTGGACATCAACAGATAGAAAACGAGCACCTTTTTAAAGCCATTTCAGACGTAGATGAAAATGTGCTTCCCTTTATTTTAAAAAAACTGAATGTAAACACCTCCCTACTCCATCAAATTTTGGAAAAGGAATTGGAAAGTTTCTCAAAAGTATCAGGAGGCGACATCATGCTTTCAAGAGAGGCAGGAAAATCCTTGAATGAAGCTAGTGTTATTGCCAAAAAAATGGGAGACGAATTCGTTTCCATAGAACATCTGCTATTGGCAATTTTCAAATCCAAAAGTAAAATCGCCCAAATCCTAAAGGATCAAGGGGTAACAGAAAAAGATTTGACCGCAGCCATCCAAGAACTTCGGAAAGGTGGAAAAGTAACCTCACAAAGTGCGGAGGACACCTATAATTCTTTGGATAAATACGCTAAAAACCTGAATCAGTTGGCAGACAGCGGTAAGCTGGACCCTGTTATTGGACGGGACGAAGAAATTCGAAGAGTACTCCAAATCCTTTCCCGAAGAACAAAAAACAATCCTATGCTGGTTGGAGAGCCGGGTGTAGGTAAAACTGCCATTGCCGAAGGATTGGCTCACCGAATTGTTCAAGGTGACATTCCCGAAAACTTGAAAGACAAAATCATTTACTCCTTGGATATGGGAGCACTTATTGCCGGCGCAAAGTACAAGGGAGAGTTCGAAGAACGTTTAAAATCCGTAATCAAAGAAGTAACCTCATCCGATGGAGACATTGTACTCTTTATTGATGAAATACACACTTTGGTAGGTGCCGGGGGCGGTCAAGGTGCCATGGACGCGGCAAACATTCTTAAACCTGCACTCGCCAGAGGTGAACTGCGAGCCATAGGGGCCACTACCTTGGACGAATACCAAAAATATTTTGAAAAGGACAAGGCTCTTGAACGAAGGTTTCAAAAAGTGGTCATTGATGAGCCCGATACGGAAAGTGCAATTTCTATTCTTCGTGGAATCAAGGAAAAATACGAGACACACCACAAAGTTCGTATCAAAGACGAAGCGGTAATTTCTGCTGTGGAACTTTCACAACGTTATATCACAAACCGGTTTTTACCGGACAAGGCTATCGACCTTATGGATGAGGCAGCATCAAAACTTCGGATGGAAATCAATTCCAAACCTGAGGAATTGGATGTGTTAGACCGAAAAATAATGCAGCTCGAAATTGAGATTGAAGCCATAAAAAGAGAAAATGACAAGCCCAAATTGCAAAGCTTAAATCTCGAATTGGCGAACCTGAAAGAAGAACGTAATGAGATTTTTGCCCAATGGGAAAGTGAAAAAAGCGTGGTGGATAATATCCAGAAAACAAAGCAGGATATTGAAAACTATAAACTCGAAGCAGAGCGCGCTGAGCGAAATGGTGATTATGGAAAAGTAGCAGAGCTCAGATATGGAAAAATAAAAGAGTCTCAAGAAAAATTGCAGCAATTGCAAGATGAGTTAGCAAATCAACAAAGTGCAGGAACATTGATCAAGGAAGAAGTGACCAATGAAGATATTGCAGAGGTTGTTGCCAAGTGGACGGGTATTCCTGTTACCAAAATGATGCAGAGCGAACGCGAAAAATTGCTTCAATTGGAAGATGTACTTCATAGACGCGTAGTGGGTCAAGAAGAAGCTATAGTTGCCGTTTCGGATGCCATACGGAGAAGTAGGGCCGGCTTACAAGACGCAAAAAAACCTATAGGCTCCTTTTTGTTCCTCGGCAATACTGGTGTAGGAAAAACAGAATTGTCCAAAACGTTGGCGGCCTATCTTTTCGATGATGAAAATGCCATTACCCGTATTGACATGAGCGAATATCAAGAGCGTCATTCTGTGAGCAGATTGGTGGGAGCACCTCCCGGATATGTCGGGTATGATGAAGGAGGACAACTGACCGAAGCCGTTCGGAGAAAACCGTATTCCGTAGTTCTGCTCGATGAAATCGAAAAGGCGCACCCCGATACTTTCAATATTCTCTTGCAGGTATTGGATGAAGGAAGATTGACAGACAACAAAGGTCGTGTAGCGGATTTTAAGAATTCCATTATCATTATGACCAGTAATATGGGAAGTCAGATCATTCAAGAAAAGTTTGAGGATGCTGTTGACCCTGAAAATGCTGCAGATGCAGCTCGAATAGAGGTAATGGGTCTACTGCGGAAAACTATTCGACCAGAGTTCTTGAATCGTATTGATGATATAATTATGTTCACACCGTTGAGCAAATCAAATATCAAGGAAATTGTGCGGTTACAACTGGATTATCTTAAAAAGATGGTTGCCAAACAGCATATTACCTTGGATGCTACGGAAGAAGCCATTGCTTATTTAGCGGAAAAAGGATATGACTCACAATTCGGTGCAAGACCTGTAAAACGATTGATTCAGAAAGAGGTGCTTAACAATCTGTCCAAAGAATTATTGGCAGGAAAAATAAAGGCCGACAGTATTGTTTTATTGGATTCTTTCGATGAGCAACTGGTCTTTAGAAACCAAAATGAATTGGTGTAATGGCATGCTGTGTCACACTGAGCCTGTCGAAGTGTTTTTCGAATAAAGAAAGTACTCAGTCAATAGTTGTCTATCCTTCGACAAGCTCTGGATAACAGCTCTACCCAACATATCAAATAGAATTATTAGCCCTTATTGTGTTAAAATAAAGGCTTTTATGTTTTTAATATACCATACAGTATCTGATTTTTATATATTAGCCATACCCAGAACCAACCCGAACCACTATGACCAAAAAAGCAGAAAGGACTACCGCCTACATTATTGAGACGGTTGCACCCATATTCAACAAGTATGGATATGTAGGTACCAGCATGAGTGATCTTACCGATGCAACCGGACTTACCAAAGGAGCCATTTACGGAAATTTTGAAAACAAGGAAGCACTTGCTTTATCAGCTTTTGAATTTAACCGAAATCATTTGTTGGCGGTCATAGATGAAAAATTGGATGTTGATGGTGGAGCCTTGGACAAAATATTCAACCTATTAAGATTCTATAAGCAGTACGATGTATTCACTCTTAATTTGGGAGGTTGCCCAATATTGAATGTTGGCGTGGACGCTCAAAATAACAATAAATTATTGGCCGCGGCAGTAAAAGAAACCATCAAGGAAATTGAAGGTAAAATAGCTTTGGTTCTGGAAAACGGAATCAAAACTGGTGAGATTCATTTGCCCGTCCCCCCATTGCAATTTGCGAAACAGTTGTTCACAATGCTTCAGGGCGCCATCTCAATGAGTACTATGACACGTGACAGAAAATACTTGATCAACACCATTGCGTATCTAGAACATTTGGTTCAAAAAGAAATTAAGAAATAATTTCATACTCAATCTCTTCGCACCCTAAAAATCCAAGTCTTCTCCGAATACTTGCCAAAAAACTTGCTATCCCTAGCTTTTCGAGCTTCTTGCATGGTATCATAGCGTTCCAGATACACATAATTGAACTTGTTCTGACTTCTATAAAAGGATTTAGGGCTCAGTCCTTTCTTTTTTAAGGTGGCTATAAAATTTTCAAAATACCGCTTGGTGCCAAATACATTGGCGATTAGATAAAATCCTGGCTCCAATCCATCTGCGTCGGTGACTTCTTGATACTTTTCATTTGGTTTCACCTCTACTACTTGTTGCCGGATTTGAGCTATACTATCCTTTCTTTTTTCTTCCAAAAGCAATCTTTGTGCTTCTTGCTGCGCTAGAGCAATGGAATCTCGTTGCCGTTCTTGCTCTGCCAACAGTTGCTGCTGCCTCTGCTGTTCCTTTCTTTCTTCCTCGGTCACCCGTATCTGCTCTTCTCTTACCTTTCTTTGAGCTTCTTGCTGATCTTGTATCTTTTTAGCCTCCAAAGCTTCACGTTCTTTTCTTTCTTCTTCTGCCCTAATACGCGCTAACGCCAATTCGTCATCCTTGTCTACATCAAACCCTACCACTTTTTTTCGAGCATCACTTTTTCCAAAATGGTAAGAAGCCACCAACTCCAATGTTGATTTTTCGTTACCAAAAGCATCATCAGTCGCAAATTCTAACAACGCTCCTATAGAGAATTGTCTTGCAAGTGTAAAACCAACCCCACCTGATGGACCATAAAAATTATTATATCCGCCTTGAACCCAAAATATGGGAGTAGAAAGTAGTCCGTTTATACCAAATTGTGTATCCGCTCCCGATATACTCTTCATATAAATTATAGGTCTGACATGGCTTTCTCCATATGATGATAGAAGAGCAACCGGAAAGTCGTAGCTGATCGTCCCTATAAATGCCGAAGTGCTTTCCGTTTCTGTGTCTTTCGATAGACTGAAATCCGCTGCATTCTCAATGGCAAGACCCAAGCCAAATCCATCCGCTTGTAACCGCACCGCAGGGGAAGCTGTAACAATAAAACCGCTGCTGTCTTCTCTTGGGGGTTCTCCATCAGGAATTACAGCATCATCGGCAAGCTTTTGTTGAAAACCAAACACATTCGCTCCAAAAAACAATCTTACACCATCCAAAGAAATTGCGTGAACATAGTTCAAATTCGCACCTGTATTTAAATAAACTCCAGTGTTGTGCTGCAAAAAGCCTACACCAAAAGATGAATCCAGGTTTATACCATGTGTGTAGTTGATGAACAAGCTGGTAGGGTCACCATCAATGGATTGCCATTGCCAACGCGACCATACGGAAAGTGAATTCGGGTTGTTCCAGTCTAAGCTATACGTTGCGTTCAACAAGTTCGCATTGAATTGTGTTAGGTTGTGCTGCCTAAAGTCTGCTGGCAAATCAACCTCCTGGGCCGAGGAAAAACAGGAAATCAATAATAATACTGTTACAACGAAAAACTTAGACATACGAGAAAATGAAAATTAAACGTTACTTTTAGGTATCAACAAAGTAAAAAGGGGACTTTAGAACAATTATTATGCGAATCACCAAACTTCTGATTGCGGTTGCAATTCTTTCTATTGGAAATATTAGCTGCAATAATTCTAATAAAGATAGCGAAATTACCGATCCTATAATCTCGACTTTTTACTTTATCCGACATGCGGAAAAGGATTGTACAGATCCTGAAAATCATGACCCCGAACTAAATCAAGATGGTTTAATGAGAGCAGTTCGCTGGGCAGAAGTATTTGATCCAATTGATATTGATGTTATTTATTCTACCAACTACGAGCGAACTTCAATGACAGCTGCTCCTACATCAGTCAAGAAAAATATTAACGTTAAGTATTACGACCCTAGAGATTTGGATATAGTTGCCTTCAAGACTGAAAATTCTGGAAAGAACGTCTTAGTCGTGGGACACAGCAATACCACACCAACATTTGTGAATAATATGTTGGGTTTTGAAAAGTATGAACAGATGGATGATGATGATAACAGCAGTCTCTTTATTATCCGAATCATTGATGGTGAAGCTACTGATATTCGCCTAAAGTTGGATTAATTTTCGGTTACTGTTACTTTTGAAAGTTCAATTTTGGAGAGCAAATCCAATTCTCCTTTTTCAAACAATTTCCCAATATCCAAAATATCAGAACCCCTAGTCTGGGGTTTGTAATTGTTGTAATCAACAAATCGGATTCCATTCACGTAGCGTTCGTTGTAGGCTTCTCGAAAGCGTTGTCCGCCCCCATCCACATGAAAATCATAGGCTAGATAATCTGGCTTAAAAGTTTCCTTATTGAACCAATACACATAAGTGTCATCAAAATCATCCCCGCCCCCAGCTTGATTAAAAGTGACCTTGATCTTGTAGTATATCTTTCCATTAATGCTTTCTTCACCAAGGAGCGTCTTGTTCACTGCTCCATCATTCAATCCGAACGGTAATCGTGCAAAATAATGAACGGAGTTTACCGAATTTGCATAACGATTTGAAATGGAATCAGGTAAATTTACTAGAGTGTCCTTTATAAAACGTTGAAAGCTATTGTTGGTTTTAATATCCAAAATGGTCACACTATCCAATTTTGAAATTCTTTTTAAAGTCTTTTTCCCATCAATATGTTGTGAAACGTACTTTCGATTCCTAAACTCAAAGGAAGTGTTCCTATTGGCATATAACTCTCCACCACTTATTCTAATCGACTTATCCACAATTTCTTGTGCAGAGAGTTTTTTCGGCGGCTTCTCTTTACACGCCACAATCAAAATCAATAAAACACCTATAAAAGCTCTTTTCATGAGTCCCATTTTCCTTACAATCGTAATTTAGCCTGTAACATTACAATTTTCTTTGCAAAGAGTTTCTATTTTTGCCAGCAATGCAGAAAAATATTAACATAAAGAACAAACGGGCCCGATTCGATTATGAAATCTTGGACACCTATACTGCTGGATTGGTATTAGGAGGAACAGAGATAAAATCAATTCGATTGGGCAAAGCATCCATTTCCCAAAGCTTCTGTGAATTCAATGATAAGGGAGAGCTTTATGTAATCAATATGCAGGTAGATGAATACAGTCACGGCGGATACTACAACCACAAACCCAAAGCAGAACGCAAATTGCTCTTGAATAAAAGAGAGTTAAAAAAACTACACAAAGAGGTAGCAGCATCGGGACTTACCATTATCCCCCTAAATCTGTTTATCAATGAAAAAGGACTTGCCAAATTAAATATAGGTTTGGCAAAAGGTAAAAAACTTTACGATAAACGAGAAACGATTAAAGACCGCGATAATAAGCGTAACCTATCTCGAATCAAGAAAGATTTTAATCGCTAGTTTTTATTTTCCAATAAAGGAACAAAGCGGAAAGCGCCCAATTCTTGCTTTTCAAATTCTTTTTCAGACTTTCTTGTGAACAAGGTCATTACCTGATCATCAACACCCACAGGAATAACAAGCTTCCCTCCTACTTTTAATTGGGATAATAAGGGTTTGGGAACCATAGGAGCTCCTGCGGTTACAATTATGCCATCGAAAGGTGCTTCTTCTGGCAAACCTTTATAGCCATCTCCAAAGATTATCTTCTTTGGACGATAACTCATTTTATTAAAAAAAAGCTTTGTTTTTTTGAACAGCTCTTGTTGCCTTTCTATCGTATAAACCTTTGCTTTTAGGTGTAACAGAACGGCTGTTTGATAGCCACTACCTGTGCCAATTTCCAAGATCTTATCATTGGGATGTAGCTTGAGCAATTCGGTTTGAAAAGCCACTGTATAAGGCTGGGAAATGGTCTGTTCCGCACCTATAGGAAAGGCTTTATCTTGGTAGGCATGATCTTCGAAACTACTATCCAAAAATAGATGTCGGGGCACTGTTCGTATTGCATCCAAAACTCCTTTATCCTGTATTCCTTTGGCAGACAGTACCTCTGCCAATTTATTGCGCATACCACGATGCTTCAACGTATCCTTCATGTCTTTGGTCTGGTACACGAATTTAAAAAGTTCTTGAGGATTTTATGGACAGATGCCACCTTATTTTTATGGAAGAATGATCCCATATCCGTATTTTTGACAAAAACCACAAGTATGTTAAAAGTAGGTGTTCTTGGAGCTGGACATTTGGGTAAAATTCATCTTCGGCTGTTAAACGAATCCAGGAAATATGAACTCGTCGGCTTCTATGATCCCGATGAAATCAATGCCAAAAAAGTAGCGGACGAATTTGGTTATACCTACTTTGAGAATATCAACACCCTAATGGATGTGGTGGATGTCGTGGATATTGTAACTCCAACCTTATCCCATTTTGATTGCGCTAAAAAGGCCATTGAAAAAGGCAGGCATATCTTTATAGAAAAACCGATTACCAATACTGCAGAAGAAGCAGAAGAGTTGTTGGGTTTATCCAGAAAACACAATATCAAAGGACAAGTAGGTCATGTAGAGCGTTTCAATCCCGCATTTTTATCGGTAAAAGATAAAATTGAAACTCCAATGTTTATCGAAACACATCGATTGGCTGAATTCAATCCCAGAGGAACTGATGTTCCAGTGGTTTTGGATTTGATGATCCATGACATTGATGCGATTTTGAGCGTCGTAAACTCTGAAGTAAAGAAAATCAATGCCAGTGGTGTTTCCGTTATCAGTAAATCTCCCGACATTGCCAATGCCAGAATTGAATTCGAAAATGGATGTGTTGCCAATCTAACTTCAAGTAGAATTTCTTTGAAGAACATGCGCAAATCCAGATTCTTTCAGCGTGACGCCTATATCTCTGTAGATTTTCTGGAAAAAAAGGTAGAAGTAGTAAAAATGAAAGATGCGCCCGAAAAGCCTGGTGATTTTGATATGATCTTGCAAAATGCAGAGGGTGAAAAAAAGCAGATTTATTTCGAAAATCCGGAAATACAGGCCAACAATGCCATTTTAGACGAATTGGAAACTTTTGCTGACGCCATCAATAATGACACAGAACCTGTGGTGACCTTGGAACAGGGAACCAAAGCTCTTAAAGTAGCTCTGCAAATTATAGAATCCTTTAAAAATTAAGTTGATGAATACAATTGCTGTTATTGGTGCGGGGACCATGGGTAATGGAATCGCTCATGTTTTTGCTCAAAGTGGGTTTCAGGTAAAACTAGTCGATATTTCGCAAGCATCTTTGGATAAAGGAATGGGCACCATTTCCAAAAACTTAGATCGAATGGTTTCAAAAGAAATTATTGGAGAAACGGACAAAGAAAATACGCTAAGTAATATATCAGTATACACCAATTTAAAGGACGGGATACAAACTACAGATTTAGTGGTAGAAGCAGCTACAGAAAATCTGGAAATCAAACTTCAAATCTTCAAGGATTTGGATGAAATCTGCGATGCAAATACCATTTTGGCCACAAACACTTCGTCGATATCAATAACCCAAATCGCCGCGGTTACCAAACGGCCTGAAAAGGTCATTGGAATGCACTTTATGAATCCTGTTCCCATTATGAAACTGGTCGAGATCATAAGAGGATACAGTACTTCGGATGAGATCACCCAAACCATTATGGAACTGTCAAAGCAATTGGGCAAAACTCCAACTGAGGTGAATGATTACCCAGGTTTCGTGGCCAACAGAATTTTGATGCCCATGATCAATGAGGCGATTGAAACCTTGTTCAATCAAGTCGCTGGCGTACAAGAAATCGACACTGTAATGAAATTGGGTATGGCACATCCCATGGGACCGTTACAGCTAGCAGATTTTATCGGGTTGGATGTATGCCTCTCCATTTTGAATGTGATGTATGATGGTTTTAAAAATCCAAAATATGCGCCCTGTCCCCTATTGGTGAACATGGTCATGGCAGGAAAACTAGGTGTAAAATCAGATGAAGGATTCTATGATTATTCCGAATCAAGAAAAGCGGAAAAAGTAGCTGCTCAATTCAATTAGACTCCAATGGCCCTGATAAAACCCTTTAAGGCCATTCGTCCCACTCCCGACAAAGCCGCTTTTGTTGCTTCACGTTCTTATGAAGAATATTCAAAAGACGAACTCAGATCGGTATTGAGATATAATCCCTTTTCTTTTTTGCACATTATTAATCCAGGATTCAAATTCCATAAGAACATTTCAGGAAAAGAACGCTTTAAGCTCGTGCATAATCGTTATTTGGAATTTTTAGAGGATAATATCTTTCAAAAAGATGACCATCCTTGCTTTTATCTCTACCAAATCACAAAAGGAGATTTGACCACTCTTGGATTCTTTTGTGCCTGTAGTGTAAATGATTATCAAAAGGATGTTATCAAAAAACATGAAGATACCATCCAAAGAAGGGAAAAGCTTTTTGCGGATTATTTGAACACCGTGGGCTTTAATGCCGAACCGGTACTTATGACATATACGGATGATGGTATTATTGGTTCGATATTAAAACAAGAAGCTTCCAAACAACCTGATTACGATTTTACCACTTCCGATAAGGTAAGCCATAAACTCTGGCAAATAGAAAATGTAAAAGTCATTGCGAAGCTTCAACAATCCTTCGAAAAGATGGATGCCCTATACATTGCAGATGGACATCACCGCAGTGCTTCTTCCAATCTTTTGGCTAAGAAAATGAAAGCTAAGCATACATCACATTCCGGTGACGAGGCTTACAACTTTTTCATGACCTATTTGATTCCTGAATCCGATATCAAAATTTATGAGTTCAATCGGATGGTAAGAGACTTAAATGGGTACTCCAAGGAAGAATTCTTAATTCAGTTGGATGCTCACTTCAGAATCGAAAAGAAAGACGACGGCCTTTACAAACCAACCCGAAAGCATCATTTTAGCATGTATTTGGATGGAGATTTCTATTCCCTGTATTTGAGAAAACGAGTCTATGAATTTACCGATGCGCTCAGCGAATTGGATACCCAAATTCTTTACAAAACGATTTTGGAACCTATTTTGGGAATTTCAGATTTACGAAACGACAAGCGTATTTCCTATGGCTATGGAAAACACAATGTCATTAAAATGAAAGACAGTGTGGATAATGGGGAGTTTGCTGTGGGATTCAGTTTGGTTCCCATCAACATGGATGAAATCAAGGCCATAGCAGATGCTGGCTTGGTAATGCCCCCTAAAAGCACTTATATTGAACCCAAACTTCGTAGTGGGTTGACCATCTACGAGTTTTAGAACATAAAAAAATATGTCCATAAAAGATAATCTTACTGCACTAAAAGAAGAGCTTCCAAAGGAGGTTACACTGGTTGCCGTCTCTAAAACCAAGCCTAATGCTTCCATTTTAGAAGCTTACGACGCAGGACACAGAGTGTTTGGTGAGAACAAAATTCAGGAGATGACCCAAAAATGGGAAACCTTACCCAAGGATATTGAATGGCATATGATTGGGCATGTACAGCGTAACAAAGTGAAATATATGGCCGAATATGTGTCGTTAATTCATGGAGTGGATAGTTTTAAGTTGTTAAAAGAGATTGACAAACAGGCTAAAAAACACAATCGGGTAATTCCTTGTCTACTACAAGTTCACATCGCCGAAGAAGAGTCCAAATTCGGTCTAGACAAAAGCGAGCTCGAGGGAATTGTAAATTCCGAAGAGTTTAAAAATTTTGAAAACATAAAAGTGATAGGAGTTATGGGCATGGCTACCTATACGCAAGATCAATCCCAAATTCGAAAAGAGTTTGCTTATCTAAAATCCATTTTTGAATTTTTAAGTGATAAACTTCTTGATATTTCCGTATTGTCCATGGGTATGAGCGGTGACTACACCATTGCCATAGAAGAAGGCAGTACCATGGTCCGCATAGGAAGTAGTATCTTTGGAGCACGCAACTATTCGCAATAATACTACCAAGGTTCATGTACGCCATACTCGATATTGAAAGCACTGGAGGAAAATACAATGAGGAGGGTATCATGGAAATCGCAATCCATAAGTTTGATGGGCATCAGGTTGTGGACAAGTTCATGAGCTTGGTCAATCCAGAGCGAGAAATCCAGCCCTTTGTCGTAAAGCTAACAGGAATCAATAATAAAATGCTGCGCTCTGCCCCCAAGTTTCATGAGGTGGCAAAACGAATTATAGAAATTACGGAAGGAGCCATCATTGTAGCACATAATGCCCAGTTTGATTATCGAATTCTTAGAACCGAATTTCGGAGATTAGGCTATGATTTTCAACGCAAAACCCTTTGTACGGTTGATCTAGCGAAAAAATTATTGCCAGATGCGGAATCCCATAGTTTAGGAAAACTGGTCCGTTCATTGGGTATTCCCATGAGCGACCGCCATCGCGCCAACGGTGATGCCATTGCCACTTTGAAGCTTTTTAAGCTTCTTTTGGACAAGGATTCGGAAAAGACCATTATAAAAGAAGTCACCCGGGAGGAATCCATGGGTGAGTTATCTCCCACCCAGCTCGACATTGTTTCGGAATTACTTTCGGAAACCGGTGTCTATTACATGCATGATAAGGATGGAGATATCATCTTTCTTGGCAAGACAAAAGATGCTAAAAGGAGGGTGAACCAACATTTTACCAATGTGGGTCAATTGGCACGCAAGCTTCAGAAAGAAACCAAAAGAGTCACTTTTGAACGCACGGGAAGCGAGTTAGTGGCCATTCTAAAAGAATATGAAGAACTAAAACGAACAAGACCCAAGCACAATAGCATTGCTAAAAAGAGTCTATTCTCGCACGTAATCAATTTTTCGAAGAATGGAAGCACTCCTATTGAGCTTGAAATCACAAAAAGGAGATTTCAAAAAAACCAGAAGATTGGCTTTAACGGGATTCCTTCAGCAACAAGGTTCTTAAAGAAGATAAGCGAAGAATTTAAAATCAATCCCACTTCTTTAGGCATAGAATTTACCGTTGAACCATCTAAAAATGGTTCATGCCAAGGGTACACAGACAAGGAAAGTATTTTGGAATACAATCAAAAAATAGTCGATGTACTTGATAAATATAGTCTCAGAAATAGAACCATTGCCTTGGTTGACAGAGGGCGTGAATTAGGTGAACATAGTTTCATTTTAATAAAGAATGGTAATTTGAAGGGATATGGATATGCTGAACTCAACCACCAAATAAATAATATTCATATATTAGAATCGATAATCACTCCAATGGTAAGTGATGACAATACCACTTTTATTATTGAATCTTACTTAAGAAAAAATAGTAAACTCAAGGTCTTGGAACTAACACCTGCCCTTTGAAAAAACAAGAAGTACATTCCGGTTGGAAACACCGACTACATGAAATCATTTATGAAGCCGATACTCCTTTAGGCAAGTTTTTCGACATTACACTTATTGTCTTAATCGTCCTCAGCGTTGTTCTTGTCATGTTGGAAAGCGTTAAGGAAATAGATTTACATTACCACCGTATCCTGTTGACCTTGGAATGGGTAGTGACCATTTTTTTTACGCTGGAGTATATCGCACGGTTAATAAGCATCAAAAAACCTTGGAAATACGTCTTCAGCTTTTATGGAATCATAGATTTTGTTTCCACCATCCCTCTTTATCTATCCTATATTTTAGCAGGTTCCCAGGTTTTATTGGCAGTAAGGGCTTTTAGGCTACTGAGGATTTTCAGGATTTTGAAACTGGTCAAATTTATGGGGGAAGCCTCGGTTCTTAAGGCTGCATTGAAAGCGAGCAGGGCCAAAATAGCGGTGTTTATTTATGTGGTACTCATATTATCGGTGATTATGGGAACCATTATGTATTTGATTGAAGGAGATGAAGCGGGCTTCACAAGCATTCCCCGAAGTATTTATTGGACCATCGTTACTTTGACTACCGTCGGATATGGAGATATTGCTCCCCAGACCAATTTGGGGCAATTTTTGGCTACGGTCATTATGATTTTAGGTTATGGGATTATTGCTGTCCCCACGGGCATTGTTACTGTGGAATTCTCCAGACATAAAAATGGAGATAAAAGCAAAAGCGTGGTTCATACCAACACCCAAGCATGTCCTAGCTGTACGGCGGAGGGGCATAGAGACGACGCTTCCAACTGCTATAATTGTGGGGAATTGCTATGAGTGCGAAAACTTTGATTGCAGTTGTCGGACCTACGGCCATTGGAAAGACCAAATTGGGTATTGAAATCGCGCAGCACTTCCAAACGGAAATAATCTCCGCAGATTCCCGCCAGTTTTTTAAAGAAATGAAAATCGGCACTGCGGTGCCATCGTTGAAGGAATTGAATGCAGTCCCACATCATTTCATTCAACATAAAAGTATTCAGGAACCTTATTCGGTCGGGAATTTTGAGAAAGATGCCCTAGAACACCTGGAAAAACTTTTTCAAGAAAAGGATTACGCTGTTATTGTTGGAGGTAGCGGTTTGTATGTTGATGCAGTAATTCAGGGTTTGGATGATTTTCCCAAAACTGACCCTAATCTTAGGGAAAGCTTAAATCAAAGATTTAAGGAAGAAGGGCTTTCTTATCTTCAAGATGAATTGAAGAAAAGAGATTCCAAATATTATGCTGTTGTAGACGTTGAAAATCCTCATAGATTGATTAGGGCTCTAGAGGTATGCATCAGTACCAACAATCCATATTCCTCATTCCTGAATCAAAAGAAAGTGAAAAGAAACTTTCATGCTTTATATGTGGGCATTAAGGCAGATAGAGAGGTCATTTATGAGCGAATCAACCAACGAGTGGACCTTATGTTGGAAGCAGGGCTTTTAGAAGAGGCAAAGCAACTATACTCCAACCGGGACCTAAATGCATTGCAAACTGTTGGATATCGTGAGCTTTTTGAATATTTTGACGGTAATTTCACTTTGGATTTCGCCATTTCCGAAATCAAAAAGAACACCCGAAGGTTTGCAAAAAGGCAACTTACATGGTTGCGAAAAAATGAATCTGTTCTATGGGTGAATTATGATGAAGAACCGTCCGAAATCTTGAAAAAAATAGAACAACATTTAATGGAAGATACAAATGGCTAGGTTCGACAAGGTTTTGGTGGTCATGGGAGTTTCCGGTACCGGAAAATCCACAATTGGTAGATTACTTTCCGAGGCACTCGATATTCCTTTCTATGATGGAGATGACTTTCATCCAGAAGCGAATGTCAAAAAAATGAGGGTCGGAAAGCCACTGAATGACAAGGACAGACAAAGTTGGTTGGAAAAACTGAATGCGTTGGCCTTGGAGCATAAATCGACGGGAGCCATAATAGCCTGTTCGGCGCTTAAACAGCGTTATAGGAATTTGTTGGAAAAAGATATGGGCAGTGCAATCCATTTTATTTATCTGGAAGGCTCTTTTGAGCTTATAAAATCCAGACTGGAAAGTCGAAAAGAGCATTTTATGCCCTTGGAATTGTTGCAATCGCAGTTTGATACACTTGAACCTCCCTCTGAGGCTATTACAGTATCCATTTTCCATTCCCCTGAAAAAATTGTTGAATTAATCAGGGGCGAAATACAATGATAGAGACCAATTTGATCATCGCCGTTCTGGGCGGTATAGCTGTACTGTTATTTTTGATTCTGAAATTTCGGATACACGCATTTTTGGCGCTTCTGATTGGAAGTATCACTGTAGGATTGGTGGCGGGCCTCGATGCCAAAGAAATTATAGATACCATTCAGCAAGGTATGGGGGGTACGCTTGGTTTTGTTGCCACTGTTGTTGGTTTGGGAGCCATGTTCGGTGCTATTCTTGAGGCATCAGGGGGCGCAAAGACCATAGCCGACTTTATGATATCAAAATTTGGATTACAAAGAGCTCCTTTGGCCATGGTCATTTCTGGTTTTTTGATTGCCATCCCGGTATTCTTTGATGTGGCATTTATCATTCTGGTCCCCATGATCTATGCGCTACAACGGAAAACAGGAAAATCACTTCTGCTTTATGCCATTCCACTTTTAGCGGGATTGGCCATCACACATGCCTTTATCCCTCCCACCCCAGGACCGATTGCAGTTGCCGATATCATAGGGGCCGACCTCGGATGGGTAATTTTAGTTGGATTCCTGGCAGGAATTCCGACAGCATTGATTGCGGGCTTACTTTTTGGTAGAACCATTGCCAAGAAAATTTTTGTTGCCGCTCCCACTGAAATAGAAAATTCCACCCCTGCATCATTACCTCCTATTGGTCAGACACTTTGGATCATTGCTCTGCCCATCGTACTTATTTTGCTCAACACCATATCTTCCACTGGAGCCTTGGGCATATCAAATCCGATAATTTTAAAAATGATAGGATTGGTGGGACATCCTTTTTCAGCACTGATTATCGCTAATATATTGGCGTGGTATTTTTTTGGTATTAAAAGAGGATTTACCAAAGCCCAATTATTTGATATCTCTTCTAAATCCTTGGCGCCCGCTGGGACTATCATATTGTTGACAGGAGCCGGTGGGGTATTTAAACAGGTTTTGACCAATACCGGAGCAGGAGAGCTGTTAGCCACCTCGCTGAGCAATGCAGGGTTTCCCATTTTGGCCTTTGCTTTTATAAGTGCGGCTATCGTTCGTATAGTTCAGGGTTCCTCTACTGTGGCTATGATTACTGCAGCAGGATTGGTGTCACCCCTTTTAGGGAATGCTTCATTAAGTCCTGTGGAGCTAGCTTGCATGGTTATCGCCATAGCTTCAGGTGCCAGTATATTTTCCCACGTGAACGACAGTGGGTTTTGGTTGGTTGGTCAATACTTGGGGATTACCGAAAAGCAAACTTTTAAGTCTTGGACCATGATGACCACGATTTTGGCCATTACCGGAATGGCAACAGTTTCGGTACTTTATTTTTTGATATAAAAAAACCACCTAAATAGGTGGTTCGGGATTATTTTAACAAAGAGTTCTATTGGTTTTCGGCCTTGATAACCAATCTAAACCCTTCTCCATGGATATTCAGGATTTCTACCACATCGTCCCTCTTTAAATATTTTCTGAGCTTGGCGATGTAAACATCCATACTTCTTGACGTAAAGTAATTATCGTCCCTCCAGATTTTGGTCAACGCCAGTTCACGGGGCATCAAATCATTTTCGTGAAGTGCAAGAAGCCTAAGCAGTTCATTTTCCTTTGGAGAAAGCTTTACAGGCTCTTCTTCCTTATATTTTAAGAAACGAAGCTTGGAGTTCAGGTGAAAGTTGCCAATTTGAAACTCAAATTGTTTACTGTCGGCCAAAGTACTTGAGGCTTTTCTTTGAAGGATGGCCTTTAGTTTCATCAGCAATACCTCAGAATCAAAAGGCTTGTTCAAATAATCATCTGCACCCGCCTTATATCCTTTTAAAACATCCTCCTTCATGGTTTTGGCCGTAAGGAAAATAATAGGAACGTTTTCGTTCTTTTCCCTAATCTCCCTTGCCAAAGTAAACCCATCTTTATAGGGCATCATAACGTCCAAAATGCAGACGTCATAGTTATCCTTTTTAAACTTTTCGAAGCCTTCCATACCATTTTTGGCCAAGACCACGTCAAAATCGTTCATTGACAAATAATCCTTCAACACAATCCCAAAATTTGGGTCATCCTCAACTAACAGTATTTTCTTTTGTTCTGTCTCCATAGTTTTGTTTTTCTATATTAAGGGAAGCTTTATATAAAAGGTACTCCCTTTTCCTTTTTCACTTTCGGCGTAAACTTCGCCTTGATGATCTTCAATAATTCTTTTTACATAGGCCAACCCTAATCCATGGCCTTTTACATTGTGAATATCACCGGTATGCTCCCGGTAAAACTTTTCAAATACTTTTTTCAGGACCGCTTTGCTCATACCAGCTCCCTGGTCTTGAATTTTAATAATAATGTTGTTCTTGACTACCTCCGTAAAGACATCAATTTTTGGTGGTTCTGGAGAATACTTGATGGCATTGTCCAACATGTTCACAATCACATTGGTAAAATGCATATCATTAGCCAAAACTTCAGCTCTTTCTGCATCCAAATGCGCATTGATGTACCCACCCCTATTTTTCACTATCAACTCAACATGTGTAATGGCATCCGTCACAATTTCATGAGCGTCTACCCTATCTTTACTAATGTCCAATTGATTTTTTTCCAATTTGGAAATTCGTAAAACATTTTCTACCTGCGCATGCATACGTTTGTTCTCCTCACGAATCATGCCTAAATAACGCAGCACCTTTTCCTTATCTTCAATAGACTTTGGGTTTCTTATCGCCTCCACTGCCAAGTTAATTGTGGCAATGGGCGTTTTGAACTCGTGGGTCATATTGTTGATGAAATCCGTTTTTATTTCAGAAATCTGCTTCTGTTTTATCAATTGGTAAATGGCGCTAGAATAAGCGACCAATATGACCAACGTAAAAATCAATGACAACAAGGCCATTCCCATAATTGAACCGAAAATGAACTTTTTTTCCTTTGGAAAGGTAAGCAGTAAAGAAAAGTTGGTGTTTCCTTCACTATCCGTTAAAATCGGAGCTTCGTACATATTGGATTCAGAAAATTTGAATTTCTTCGATTTGATTTTGGTTGGATAGCCTTGGCTGTATACACCGTACTCAAAATCGATATCAATATTTCTGTTTCGAAGTTCCTGATCCAAAAGTAATTCCAGTTCTTGCTTGGCAATTCTTTTATGGATAGGCTGACTTTTTGCTTTCTCCATAAAAACATCTTCCCAAGCTGCTTTTTTAAGACTGGAAAGTCCTCCAAGCTTCTCCACTCTTTGCAGTGGAGTTAAGCCGTAGCTCTTGCCATCAAGCCCATGTTCTTCCTTAAAAACAACCTTAGTGCGCTTACTGGTGTAGTTTTTAACTGTTGTACTGTCTTCACTATCAGAATTATCAAAGAACGTAGATGATATATTATAATCCTCCTCCAAAATTCCATGGGAATAAAAGAGAATCTCATCAGAATTTTCATCTTTCTCCACAAAACCAAAACTACCCAACAAAGTAGTTTCAGGATTTCCTACACTATCCACAAGCGAAGCCAAACGATCTGAATATTCTTTGATTTCCCTTTTCTCTACCCTGCTCGCAACCTTATCCAGTATGTCTGTAACCGTTCTTGAGAATTGCTCCTCTTTATCGTTTATTGATGTTCTAATCCAATATACTTGAACAAAGATTATTCCTGTAAGGGATAAGCTCATCAAAATGACGAGAAGAACGAATAGCTTCTTGTTCATCGGGGTAAAATTAGAAATTTAACATTTAGGCCTTTCACCGTTTAACCTAACCTTAACAAAAATGTTAAAATTTTGAACGAGACTGCACATTATCAAGTTTTTGGTGCAGTTTTCCCACTTGTTTTTCGGTCACTTCCAAGTCAATATTTTCTATGCGAAAATGGGCCAATTCCATCTTTTCATCATCGTCCATTTGATGCTGCATTCGGTCTAGAATCTCCTGTTTTGAAACTCTGTCCCTAGCAAGTACACGCTCTAAACGTAGTTCCTTTGGCGCTGTTACCAACAGCACATAGTCATACCTGTCCTCCACTCCATTTTCAAATATCAAAGCGGTTTCTTGAATTACATAATTGGCGGTTTGGCTTTTCGTCCAATCCAAAAAATGTGCTTTTACTTCAGGATGTACGATATCATTCAACTGCTGCAAAAGTTCAGGATTCTTAAAAACCTTATCTGCAATATAACTTCTGTTCAAATCTTCTTTGGAATACGCTTTTTTTCCAAGTAGGGAAATAATGGCTTTCTTTATTTTCTTGGACGAAACCATTAATTGTTTGGCCTCAACATCTGAATCGTATACCGGCACTCCCAGTTTACGAAACATATTGGCGACGGTACTTTTGCCACTTCCAATGCCTCCGGTAAGTCCAACTACTATCATTCTTTCTCCAAAACAAAGTTTACCTTGTTTTCCAGTAATCTAGTCCCATAGGATTTTTCAGGTTTTTTAATCACTTGAAGAAAAAGTACATTATCACTGGAATTGTTCAATTGCTTATAATCCGCCACAACCTGAAAACTGGCTTCAGAAATTACCTTTAACTGTTCTATCGTAGCTTTACATACGATAGAAACCGTATTTGGAAAGGTCTTAATGGAATATCCCTCAGGAACGTTTATTGACTGAATCGGAACCTCATAAACTTTTTCTGAAAATTTTACCACTTGGCCCGACACCTCGGTTCGGCTTATTGAAAAAATACTGTTGGTCATATTTTTAGGGAACACTAATGAGGCCTCTTTTGAAAAGTCCGCTGCAATATTGGTCAACTCGATTTTTGTGGTTAAAATTTGTCTAAGTGTATCAATTTCGTTTGCCGGACCCTTTACCAAAACGGTTTGCGGGTCTACTGTAACCTCTCCATCTAAAATGTAGTTCGGTTCAAATTGAATATCCAGAATGGCTTTAATGGGCACTTCTTTGGATTTAACCTTGTACAAATCAACATAAAGTTCGTTCCTATATAAATCAACAAGAGAAACATTTTGGGAAAGTTGCCCTTCAATCTGTTTTTTCAGCGAGGCTTCAGGTAATTTGTACCGCCCGTCAACATATGAAACTTGAGATAAATCGATATTGATTTTTTTATTGATCACATTGAAATAAAAATGCCGAAAACCACTGGTTTCAATTTTCGCTTCCAAAAAATCAGAAGAATTATTCCCCAAAAACAAAGTGTCTGGCAGATTTCTATAATTTAGGTTAAAATTCGCCCTAGATTCATACGATTCGGACATGTTGCTCAGGAACCAAGCCAAAAAGGAACATAGTAAAAAAAGCAAAAATACTTTTACCTTTTTGTTGCTGATTCCCTTCAATAGTTTTTTAACCACTCTTATTTTCTTTTAAAGAAAAGCTTTGGAAACAATTCCTCAGGCTCCCTGTTACTAAAGTTAAGCAACGTCGTTGATTTTAAAAAACCCATGCCATATCCCGTAAATTGAGTCAACACTGCAAAAATTGCCAAAAAGGCCACTTTTATTTTTCCCGTACTCACCAACGAATGGATAAACAGAAGCAAAAAATAAACTCCAAATAATGCTATTGGAACTACCCATCCCGCCAACAATACAATAATGGAAAAGCATAAACTCAACATGAACAGCGTTGGAAACCAATAGGTGATTTTGGCGGTACCAGGGTGCCACTTATTCAAAATGGGTCGCACTTGTCCAAATTTATTCACTTGGATATAGAATTTATTCCAATCAATCCGTCTTTTATGATATACGAATGCTTTGGGAAACAATCTGGAATTGAAACCAGCTTTCCAAATTCGGAATGTGAGATCAGGGTCTTCTCCTGGATGAATTCTGCCGAATCCTCCTGCCTTTTCAAATGCTTGTTTGGAAATCCCCATATTAAAGCTTCGAGGTTGGAATTTACCCACCGACTTTTTTCCACCGCGAATACCTCCAGTGGTAAAAAGAGATGTCATCGCATAGTTGATGGCTTTTTGCACATCAGTAAAAGATGCATCTGCAGCATCTGGGCCGCCAAAACAATGCACAAACTCCTGATTCAACTCTTTTTGTACTTCAGAAAGGTATTGTTTGGGCAAAATGCAATCTGAGTCCAGAATTATGAAGTAGTTTCCCTTGGCTTTTTGCATGCCATAGTTTCTGGAATCTCCCGGACCGGAATTGGGTTTGAAATAATAGGAAATACTCAGGTTGTCATCAAACTTTTTTACAACTTCTTCTGAACTATCGGATGAGCCGTCTTCCACAACAACAATTTCATATTCTTCCTGAAAGTCTTGCTCATCAAGACTCTCCAGTAACTCCCTAATCTCCTCGGGTCTGTTATATACCGGAACTATTATGGAAAACTTTAATTGCATCATAAAACACAAAAGCCACCCTAAATAGGATGGCTTTATTAATCATCTCTTTTGCTTATTTGCTAAATTCATCTATTACTTCCTGACTTACGCCGGTATTGGAGAACCCACCATCATGGAACAAGTTCTGCATAGTAACTTTCTTGGTCAAATCAGAAAATAGACTCACTGTATAATCCGCGCAGTCCGCTGCAGATGCATTTCCCAGTGGAGACATTTTTTCAGCATAATTTATAAATCCATCAAATCCTTTGACACCTTGACCCGCAGTGGTTGGTGTTGGTGATTGGGAAATGGTATTGACTCTTACTTTTCTCTCCTTTCCATAGAAATATCCGAAGCTTCGTGCTACAGATTCCAAATACGCCTTGTTATCGGCCATATCATTATAGTCTGGAAAAGTTCTTTGGGCGGCCATATAGGTCAAGGCAACAATACTTCCCCATTCATTCATAGCATCTTCCTTGAACAAAGTCTGCATTACCTTATGAAAGGAAAGTGCGGAAACATCCCAGCCTTTTGCCGTGAAATCATATTTTTCATCCGTATAGGCCCTTCCTTTACGAACATTTACGGACATACCGATGGAGTGAAGCACAAAATCTAATTTCCCGCCAAGAATTTCCATAGATTTTGTCACCAAATTTTGTAAATCTTCCTCATTGGTAGCATCTGCTGGGATTATCTCTGAACCGGTTTTTGCCGCCAATTCCTTTATTTGACCCATTCGCATTGCAATGGGCGCATTGGTCAAAACAAATGTACCGCCTTCTTCATGAACACGTTCAGCAGTTTTCCAAGCAATGGAATTCTCATCCAATGCTCCAAAAATAATTCCTCTTTTGCCTTTTAAAAGATTGTATGCCATATTCTATTTATCGTTGGTTTTGCCGACAAAGATATTTATTCTTGTCGAGTTTTGTGTTTTTGATTTTAATGTTCGAAACGGTTAGTACTATTGTAGCAGTTGCCTCGCATGAGCCAAGGCAGATTCCGAAAGTGCCTTGCCTCCCAACATTTCTGCCAGTTCACTTATTCGCTCATCTGCGTTAAGTATTTTCATCTGAGTCGTAGTTCCGTTAGCCCCCTCTTCTTTAAAGACCTTAAATTGTTGTTTGCCCTTGGATGCCACCTGAGGTAAATGTGTAATCGAAAAAACTTGCATGGTATTTCCCATTTGTTGCATGATTTCTCCCATACGATTTGATATTTCCCCCGAGACACCGGTGTCTATTTCATCGAACATCATAGTCGGTAGGTGTTCGTATTCGGCCAAAATCGACTTTATAGTCAACATAATACGTGAAAGTTCCCCCCCTGAAGCTACTTTTTTAAGTTCTCCAAAATCAGAACCCGTATTGGCCGAAAACAAAAACGTTAGATTATCCTTACCGTTGATTTTAAAAGAATTAGATGGATTTACCTCAATTTTAAATGTAGCTGAAGGCATCCCCAATCCATAAAGACTTTCTTGTAGCATTTTCTTCAGCTTCGGGAGTACTGCACTGCGAGCTTTGCTAATTTTTATGGCCCATTTCTCGGTCTCCTCTTCCATTCGGGCGACTTCCGATTCTTTTTCCTTGATTTTTGATTCAATATCTTCGACCAGACCTACCTTTTCCGACAACTCATCTCTAATCGCTATCAACTCACTTACTGATGCTACCTGATGTTTTTTCTGAAGGTCATACAGTTGTTGCAATTTTGTGTTTACCTCATTCAACTTCTCCGGGTTGGCCTCTACTCCATCTTTTAATCGTTCCAATTCTCCAGAAATATCATCCATTTCAATGAAAACCGATTGAATACGTTGGTTCAACTCACCAAAACTGTCTCCATACCCAGATAGGTTTTGGAATATGTGTTTTAAATCAGAAAATCTACCCAGCAACCCCAATTGTTCATCATTCATCAACTGATGCCCTTGGGATAGCAGTTCCAGAATTTGTTCAACATTGTTCAATTGCCCATATTCTGTTTCCAATTCTTCCTGCATTCCTTCCTTTAAGGAAACAGTTTCCAATTCTTGCAACAGAAAGCTGTTATAGTCTTGTTCCTTGGTGGAGTTTGATTGAAAATCCAATAACTCTTGCAATTGATCAGCCGCTTTTTTGAACCGTTCCAATCTTTTTGCATAATTGTCAAGGTTCACCTCATTCTTAGCCAAGGCATCTATCACCTTGAGCTGAAATTCATTCTCGGTTAACTGAAGTGTTTGATGCTGCGAATGCACATCAATCAATTGTTCCCCAAGTTTCTTCAATACATCTAGAACAACCGGAGAATCATTTACGAAAGCTCTCGATTTACCACTGGGCAAAATCTCCCTTCGAAGTATGGTCAAATCCTCGTAGTCCAAATCATGTTCTGCAAAAAATTTATCCAGCTTGTATTTTGAAACTTCAAATTCGGCTTCAATGATACACTTCTGTTCTTTGTTTTTAAGCGTGGATAAATCGGCTCGCTTACCCAATACCAACGAAAGCCCACCCAACAAAATTGATTTCCCTGCTCCTGTTTCGCCCGTAATGGTAGTGAAACCATCTGAAAACGAAACATTCACATCGTCAATTAAGGCATAATTCCGAATTGAAAGATTTGTAAGCAATGTCGAAGATTTTCCCCGTAAATATAAATCTCTTTGGAGAAATGGACTAGTATTTTATTTTATCAATAAGGACAAATTAGTTGGTTTATAAAAGTCTCGTGCCTTCTTCTCTACCAATCAAAAAAGAGAGAGGCTTTAAACCCCTCTCTTTTTCCATTTTATTATTTGGTCCAATCCGTTTTACCTTTTAGCTTTTCAATGCTCACTATATCTTGAGCGTAGAAAATTCCCTTCTTCATTTTCTTGCCTTTAACCTTTACCACTATTTTTTCTTTATCTCTATCTAGATTTTCAAGATTAGGCTTCAATTTGGAATATTCTTCCTCAGAGGTAAAAACATTGATTATTTTTCCCTTTTTGGTTTTCATCTTAAAATGAGGCTGGTCTATAAGGTTTTCTTGAGCCAAATATTCATAATAGTTCCTAACTTCTAGCTCACTACTGCTCAGCGAATCCTTACCCACTCCAGTCCTTATTTTATCCAAAGCGTTTTCAATATCGTCTCTCGGCATACCATACATACTGCCATAAACATCAATTAGCTTTATATAAATTTCTCCACTTACCGTTAGGCTACTTTGGTTTTCACCTATGCACCCAAGTGTACTTATTGTAAGAAGTAAAAAGAATTTCCTCATTGGAGTATTTGATATATAAATAACAGTTTCAAGCTTCATTAGCCATGAACGAAGAATATACCATTAAATCTAGAAACTTCTCACTTATAATTTATAGATGCTCCTTAATATTTGATTTCATTCCAAGTACTGGAATAAAACGGAGCTACCTTATTAAGGGTTTCCTTGAGTTTGACCACATCCACTTTTGGGCCATCTGAGAAGATGTTTCGGATTTCTTCTGATTTTGCATCAAAGAAGGTTTGGATTAAAAAAGCATTAGGTCTTCTTTTAATCAAAGTTTCAAAGAGACGTAGGCTTCCAGCGATTATCTGCTTACCTGTGCTGTTATTGTCCCCCAAAATATCTAGCCCCTTTCTGTGGTAGTTGTACATGGCTATGCGATATTCCCTAAAAGAATTACTCAAAAGATTATCCACCAATTCGAATCGGCTTCTTTCTCCGGTTTCTTGACTCCACCCAGTGGAACTAGAGCCTTGAGCTTGGGTAACAATATTTTGGGCTTTTCTATACATATCATCTCCACCTTCCAATGAAAAAGTATCAGCATCTAATCCCAAAATAATGTATACATAATAGGAGATAACCGCTACCAAATTGGATTCAAAGGCATTTTCATTATACGCCAAGGGTTGAAATTCTTGGTATTGAAAATTGAACACATCATCTTTATAGTTAAAGATTGGGCTCTCATAGGAGGTATTATATGCAGGTCTGGAAGATTGTATTTGAATGTTGGCTTCAAAACGATCCGACTCGTATTGTGTAACCGTAATGAACATTCTGGCATTTACCCTTTCATTCTCCTTATAGGTCCGATTCGTCCATTTGTTTTTGTTCACAAAATCATTTAGTGAACGTTCCAACGTTCTAAAAATCTGTTGGTTGGTCTGACTCACCTGATCTGAATTGACCGTAATAGTACAATTCAGCTCTTGAGCCAAGGCAGAAACTGAAAAGGATAATAAAAAAACAGTTATTAAAAAGTTACGCATGAATTCTGGCGATAATTTCTTCCCAAATGTCCGAAGCAACTTCAGGCTTCGTCTTCAAACCAAACGTTTTTATCTCTAAATTCTTATCAATAAAGGAGATTTTATTAGTGTTCTTTCCAAAACCGGCTCCAGCGTCTTTTAAAGAATTCAGCACAATCGCATCCAAGTTTTTACGCTTCAGCTTTCCTTTTGCGTTTTCAAGTTCATTTTCGGTCTCAAGTGCAAAGCCTACCAAAAACTGGTGCTCTTTTTGCTCACCCAGGGAAAATAGGATATCTGGATTACGCTCTAATTCAATTTGAAGATCTCCATCCTTCTTTTTTAATTTTTCAACTGCCACATGTTTTGGGCGATAATCTGCTACTGCCGCTGCCAGAACGGCCACATCTGTATCTTTGAAATGTTTATGACAGGCATCGTACATTTCCTGTGCAGAGGTAATCCGAATCAAATCAATCGTAACCCCTTCATCTATCGTAAGGTTTGTAGGGCCAGAAACCAAAACCACCTTACCCCCCAAATCGGCCGCCCTTTTTGCAAGTTCAAAACCCATAGTTCCAGAGGAACGGTTTCCTAAAAATCGTACCGGGTCAATTGCTTCATGTGTGGGGCCTGCCGTAATCAATATCTTCTTTCCACTTAAAGGAAGGTCCTTTGTCAAATCTTTGATGAGAAATTGAACAATTGTTTCGGGTTCAGCCATACGTCCCTCCCCATGAAGTCCGCTTGCCAATTCACCTGTTTCAGCAGGAATCATGGTGTTCCCAAAAGATTCCAACTTATCAAACGACGCTTTTGTAGAAGGGTGACGGTACATGTCCAAATCCATTGCAGGAGCAAAATAAACCGGACATTTAGCAGATAAATAAACGGCCATGAGCAAGTTATCACAGGTGCCATTCGCCATTTTGGAGAGTGTATTGGCCGTTGCCGGGGCAATTATCATCAAATCTGCCCAAAGACCAAGCTCTACATGATTGTTCCATGATAGGCTCCCATCCTCTTGATTGACAAAGTCCATCAAAACTGGATTTTTAGAGAGCGTAGAAAGCGTTAACCGGGAAACAAAAGAGCTGGCACTCTGGGTCATTACAACTTTGACCTGGGCACCAGCTTTTATCAAAAGCCTAACAAGAAAAGTGGTTTTGTACGCAGCAATTCCTCCGGTAATGCCCAAAAGAATGTTTTTACCGCGAAGCATTTCTTAGGCGTCTTTCTCTGTGTTTCTGTAATAGATTTTATCTTCTAACCATTCCAAAACAGCTAATGCATGTGGTTTTGGAAGTTTTTCGTAGAACTTGGAAACCTCAATTTGTTCCTTGTTTTCAAATACTTCTTCCAGGCTATCGCTATAGGTGGCAAACTCTTCCAACTTCTCCAGCAATTCCTTTTTTATTTCAGAATTGATTTGGATAGCCCTTTTTGAAGCAATTGAAATTGCCTCATAGATGTTATTTGTTTTTTCATCGAACTCGTTTCTGTTGTGTGTAACTGTGGAAACGGGTGCTTTTGTGTTTTTCAGATCTTGCATAGACTGAGTGTTTAAACTATTTATTTGGAAGTGGCAAATTGCGCCAATTCTTTTTGAATTTTTTCTACTAGGTTATCCGCCTTCTTTTTGAACTTTGTTTCAGGGAAATAGCGCAAAAGATTGTTGTAAGATGCTTGAGCTTCTTCCAAACGTTCTTTCTTTTTGCTATCAATACTGTTCAAAGCCAAATTGGTAGTAGCCTCAATACGGTAGTACAGTGCTTCCTCTCTGTAAATAGAACCCGGATTATCGGAAATAAAATTGTCAAGTGCCGTAATTGCCGAAACCAAAATCGGGTAATTGAATTCTCCTAACTTATTAAATTGTTTGGCTATTTCCAGTTGTTTTTTCTCTTTTTTGGCTGTAAGCTCCTTGGCCATGGTATTTGCTTCATCAAAAAATTCAGAATCAGGGTAAGTATTGATGAAAGATTGTAGCTTGGCCAAAGCTTTATCAGTGTCAGTTTGGTCCAAGGAATATGCAGGTGAAAGCTTATAATAGCTTTTCGCACCTAAAAACGAAGCTTCTTGAATTTTATCGCTTCGTGGATATGATTTTATAAAGCGCTCAAACTGATACCCTGCCAAATAATAGTCCCTTGTCTTAAAATAGGTGTCCGCGAAAAAGAACATGACCCGCTCTCCCTGGGGTTTGCCCACATATTTGGGGGCAATTTGCTCAAAAAGCCGCTTGGCTCTTTTGTAATCCCCCTCATCATAGAACTTCTGGGCCATATCATACTTGGGCTTAATATCCTCGTTTTTAAGTACTTTTTGGTACTCACTACATGATACAAACACCAATGCTGTTATAAGTAATAGGAAAACCGACCTCATTTTCGAAAAATATTTTGCAAAATTAGTGAATATCACCCGATTTAAAAAATTGAATGATTATCGAAATTAAGGTCAAGATTATGCTTCAACCAAGGTTTTGGCTAAGATTTAACAACCTTAGGCGTAAACCTTATTAAAGGATTTCAAGAAATCTGTGATTTTAGATTTCAACTTTGGAGAAGCTTCTAACAATGGTAAACGGACACTTGAGCCGCAAGTTCCCAATGATTCAAACACACTTTTTATTCCTGCCGGGTTTCCTTCTTCAAAAATCAATTGCATCAAAGGCTGCAATGCATGGTGAAGTTCGTAAGCTTTTTCTGCCTCTCCATTTAGCCCTAATCGTATCATTTGTGAAAATGATTTGGGCATGCCCTGTCCCAAAACCGAAATCACCCCTGCTCCACCAGCTAAAACCGTTGGTAATGCGGTGAAATCATCTCCAGAAAGTACCAAGAAGTCCTCTGGTTTATCCTTTAAAATTTTATCAATCTGAACCATATCACCACAAGCTTCTTTAATAGCTATAATGTTAGGAATCTCATGTGCCAATCTCAAGGTGGTTTCTGGGAGCATATTACTCCCCGTTCTTGCAGGAACATTGTATAGTACTATCGGTTTCAGTGATGCTTCAGCGATAACTTTGAAATGTTGGTAAATTCCTTCTTGGGTAGGTCTATTATAATATGGAGATACCGATAATATAGCCTCAAAATCGGATAGGTCCGTTTGCGTAAGTTCTTCAACTATGGCTGCAGTATTATTGCCTCCCACGCCCAATACCAAAGGTAATCGACCTGCATTGGCCCGTACAATTACATCTATGACCAATTGTTTGTCCGCTTTAGACAATGTTGCTGATTCTGCAGTAGTACCCAATGCCACCAAATAATCCATTCCCCCTTGAATACAATGTTCAACAACACGTTCAAGGGCCTGCACGTCCACCGAGAAATCTTTATTAAATGGTGTTACCAAAGCAACACCCGTCCCCACCAATTGTTCCATTACAATTCTTTTAAAACCTTTAAATACTTTTTTAGCTCGCTCTTAAACATTTCAAAGTCGGACAAAGGTGTGTTCAGAATTAAATCGTTGATTTTGGGATCTAAGGCTCCAAAACCTACTTTTAATCTGGCGGGAGTTTTTACAGACAACAACTTCATCATCAAGTTGTCCTCAGTATAGTAATTGATCAATATATCATACTCCCTGCCTAAAAATTCGAGCACATACCCGTTTTCTATAACTCCCTTCCATCCTAAATCCCGATCTGAGAACATTTGTATGGCATAAGGGGAGTTTTTATCATACTCTCTTTTGTACCCAATAATTTTTATGGCATTTGGCCTTAACGAAAAATCATCAATCAGTTCATAAAACACTTCCGCATTCGGAAAACTGTCAACGTCCACAATACAGCCAATACTAGTAATCCCTTTGTCCCTTTCTATTGTTTTGGGAGGCTTTTCCATTTCCTCCTTTAAACATTTAAGACCCGATTTAACCTTAAATTTATCCTGGAACCCTTTTAAAAACATAATTTTTATGCATTTTTACAAAGGTAATTATTCCATTAGGATTACTTTACAAAGATAAGAACGTGTATATTTTAAAATTAAAACAATTTGTTGCATTCGTAACTTTTTGTTTATTGGTTTCTTGCGGACAAAAGCAAGGACAACTTTCAGAGATTCAGGGAAAACAATTAGAAATTGACGATACGCTGGTAAGCAACGACTCGATTTCAGCCTATATTGCACCCTTCAAAAACAGAATCAATCAGGTTTTGGACAGCACTTTGGCCTATGCCCCGGAATCCATTCCGTTGGATGATGCTGAGCATAATACTTCAATGGGGAATTTGATGGCAGATATCGTTTTTGCCGAAACCGCCCCCGTCTTTAAGACGCAAACGGGCAAAGATTTGGATTTTGTTGTATTGAATCGAGGTGGCATCCGTAGTATTATTTCCAAAGGAAATGTATCGGCGCGAAATGCCTTTGAGATTATGCCTTTTGAAAACTACATCTCCGTAGTGGAATTGAATGGTTCGGCGGTAAGGAAACTAATCACATTTCTGATGGAGGCTTCTAGAGTACACCCCATTGCTGGAATGCAGATTGTATTGAACAAAAATGGCGGATTGGAATCCGTGGATATCCAAGGAAGCCCTTTTGACGAAACCCGCAACTATTATGTAGCCACCTCTGATTATTTGGTTCAGGGTGGACCAAGCATTGGTTTTTTCAATGATATGGTCAATGTGACAGATACTGGTTATTTACTTCGAAATGCCATTATTGACCATTTTAAAAAGATAGATACCGTAAAATCATCTGTTGACAATAGATTTATTCAACTCAAGTAAATGAAGCGAAGGGATTTTATTATAAACACAGCCGCAACATCCACTTTTGTTGGATTAGGAGGGCTTAGCCTTAACTCCTGTCAAGGATTGGGTTCTAAACAAGTTACCATTTTGCATACCAATGATGTGCACAGTCACATAGATCCATTTCCAAAATCACATTCGCTCTACCCGAACCTAGGTGGTGTAGCTCGAAGAGCCAGTCTTGTTGAACGGATTCGAAATGAAAATCCCAATACTTTACTTTTGGATGCAGGAGACATCTTCCAGGGCACTCCATACTTTAATTTTTATGGCGGTGAGCTTGAGTTTAAACTGATGAGCAAACTCAAGTATGATGCTGCAACCATTGGAAATCATGATTTTGACAACGGAGTTGATGGATTGCTCGCTCAAATTCCCAATGCGACCTTTGATTTGTTATCGGCGAACTATGATTTTTCCAACACGGTGTTGGATGGTTTTGTAAAACCATATAACATCTATTTATTGGACAATATCAAAATTGGCGTCTACGGAATTGGGATTCAGTTGGATGGTCTGGTCACCAAACGACTTTATAAAGAAACTGTTTATCTTAATCCATTCGAAATTGCGTTGGACACAGAGCGAAAGCTTAAGGAAGAAGAACATTGCGACCTTATTATCTGTCTCTCACATTTGGGGTATGATTATGATAGTCCTGACAGACCTTCGGATACACAATTGGCCCAACGAACCCATTATACAAATTTGATTATTGGTGGACACACCCATACGTTTTTGGAAAATCCGGAAGTATATACCAATCAGCAGGGAAATCCGGTTTTGGTTAATCAAGTAGGTGCCTATGGGTTAAACTTGGGCAGAATTGATTTCTATTTTGATCAAAACAAGAATGCCAAGGCCAACGGGGTGAGCATAAAAGTATAGTTGCAAAAAAGCTGCCCTCCATAAACGAAGAACAGCTCCCGTAATGACAGTGTTTAGGTCTTTGTTACAATTGTTCAAAAACAAATAGGCGAGTTTTTCGCTCTATTTCTTCTGTTTTTCTTCCGAACTTAACATCAATATATTCGTCGTAGCCAGAATAGTTGTCCCTATCTTCCAATAAGAGTGTAATGGCTTCTACATCTTTAAAGGCAATATCCGTGCTGTTGAAAACCCCATTGGTCGTTTCGAAAACTTCTGTAGGTATGGGCGGAAAGGTGATATTATCATCGCTGGAATAACTTTCCCAGTTAAACATAAAACTACCCGACACAGCAACTTGAAAGGTAGCCTTTAGAAAATCGAAATTATCTGTGGAAGTTGCCGTAATATCAAGCTCGGATAATGTTTTGTTATCTGCTAAAAAGGTCGCATTCAATTTTTTCATGGATGTCAACACCCCATCATAGTCTTCATGTACATAGTGCTTGCCATTTTCTTGTATTCTCACATTGGTATAGTAATGGTCAAATACCTCATCTTCATCCTTGGGAACATGAAAATTTGCTTCGAACGTATCTCCCCCAACAGCTGCATTTTCGCGGTACACTGTCACGGCTGGGGAAAAACGACCTGGTGCAGTATGTCCCTGAACCAATAAGCTAACTGTATTTGCAGAGCCATCATCTGTAAAAGTATAGCCTTCCATTGGAGAATCCATGGCACTTAGCGGGAGAACATGATCTCCAGCGCCAAAATTTATGGCATGATAATAGCCCACATCTCCAACTCTTAGATATACATAACCAAGATCAAATTCTTCGTAAACTGTGAATGAACGTTGTGTATTATCGGTAATTGGGTTGGTGTTGCCTCCAGAGAAAATCAATGCATAATCATGATCAAGCACTTCGGTAAAAGTTACATTGGCTTCGCCCAATTCGGAACCAAAGTCAGTCGGTGTAGATGGGACAGGATGGAAATCACCAGGGGTTACTCCATGATAAGTGGTTATCTCTCCTTGGTTTACATCATCTTTTATATACTCCAAAAAATGAACATCAAAAGTTTCTCCCCCAAAATCATCTGGCCGCTGAACTGCTTCGTCAAATGTATCACTTGTAATCTGTGCCACATAAAGAATTTCTCGTTCGGGCGCAGGACTGGTGATATAGGTGAAATTTGCCACATTTGTATCACTCTTCAGGTATCCATCATAAAGGTAATAGTCCAACAAAAGATTCTTCACATTTACATTTACCATGGATGTAGCAGTTTCTCCTTCATTATCCGTCACTACAGCCTTTAGCTCTACAACTCCATCTTCCACTCCTTTGCTATTCCAATTAAAAGTAAAGGGTGCAGTTGCAACCTCAGCTTCTTTAGCGTCATTGACAAACAATTCCACCTTTGCAACGGCGCCGTCACTATCAGCTGCATTCAATTCAACCGTTATAGTGTTCCATAACGTTCCTGTATCAGCGGTTGGGCTTACAAATGATACGGTAGGTGCCTGATTTTCGGGTTCTGGGGTCGGTGGTGTTGGTTTAGGGTCATCGTCTTTGCTACAAGACAAGACAATCAATGCAGCAAAAGCTGCGTAAACTAATTTCTTTGCTTTCATCTTTTTTTTAAAAGGTTGAGGCCGCAATTTCCAAGTTTACCTGCTTTGGTCAACACATGGATTGACGAATGCCCAGTTTGGATTGATAAATGAGCGTCCTGAGACAATACTTAGACGAACGGTAGTTTAAATCAGATGAATGACCATAGATAAAGAAAGTTGGAATGAAAAAGGTCAAACGTGAGAAGTAAGTAATTTGCTAAAGCTTCTAACTAGGAATAAAGGAAAAATGAGTGAAAGGGAGATTAGGAAAAGTCATTCCAATAACTATATGCCTTAAAAGGTGACTACAGTGGAACAAAAAAGAAAAGATTTGAAAGCTATTTGTTTATTTCATAACAATAACCGTATTTTGCGCGGGTTTTTAAACAATTGGGTTCTAGCGAACCTTGTTTTTATGTCCTAACTCAAATAAACCGAACTGGTAGACGATGCCGGGCAAATTGCTCGGCATTTTTATTTGATAACGAACTCCACAAGCTCTTTGAGTTCTTCCTGCAAAGTATGTTTCGGAAAAGGTCTGTTTGCTTGTCTGTACCAATACCCTGCATTCCTGTCATCACCTTCTTTCCTGTGCAGATAAGCATGTATCCAACTTCCTAATGGGGTGTGCAAATCTTGAGCAATATTGTGTGAGGCATTCCAATCTCCTTTGGCATCCCACCATAAGGCTTGCAATGCCAATGGCCATTTCCTATCTGGAGACGGATTGCTAATTGATTCTAGAAAAGTCGGAAAGTTATTTGGAAGACCCACTTAAAACAAATTGAGGCCATGCAAAATGAGCGAGCAATCCCCCACCTATCATTACAACCAGATGTACCATGTTATCCAAATCTTTGGGAAGAAATTGACCAAGTACCGCCAAAACCAAAATCACTGCGGTAAAAGCAAAAACACCAGAGATTTCGTTCTTTTTTACTTCGACTTTTCTACCATAAAATATTTTAGAAAAGAGTCCGCCAAGCAAAAAATTCAACCATATCAAACTTGTTCGATTTTCTTTAATCACCTTGCTGAAAGTAGGAATTTCATCGTTTGACAATCCCAAAACTACCAAAACCACATCAGCCATTATCATTAAACCCAATATGGAAGCTATCACAATCTTGGCGATTTTAATTGTGTTTTTGTTTTTCTTTACAATCAAGTCTATCATATTGCTCATATATAGTTCATTGACCAAAAAAGGTGACCATAGACAAGTCCCAACACCAACAAAATGCTCAAAGCCCATATTGGGATTTTCTTTTCTAGACGCAACGCATAAGCAATTCCAATACTCAATAGCGCTCCTCCAAAAAGTATAAGCACGGGATACATTGAATTGGACATGCGAAAATCAGGGTTCTTTGTCCCCAAAAATAGATGTCCCATTATCGCTCCTAAAGCAAAAGGAATGAAAAAGAGTTTGTTTTGGGCCGCTTTTAGAAGGATAATGTTTGAAGTATCTTCTTTTGTTTCGTTTACATTGAGTACCACCTCAATGATCACATAGAGAATCGCAAAACCAATCATGATGTAGGTTACTATTTTATCATATTCTCCAAGAAAATCCATAGTTCTAAAATTATAACATTTTTAGAAACTCTTGCTCCGAAATAATAGGCACGCCCAAACCTTCCGCTTTTGTCTTTTTACTGGGGCCCATATTGGCACCAGCTACCAAAAAACTGGTTTTGGATGAAATGGATGAAGATACCTTGCCCCCATTATCCTCTATAAGTTTTTTCAATTCGGTACGCCCTATGGTCTCAAACACCCCCGAAACCACAAAAGTTTGCCCTTTCAATTTATCGGATTGGTTTTCCAACTGTTCTTCGGAAAGTGAGAATTGTAATCCATATGATTTTAATCGCTCTACAATTTTTACGTTGGTGGGGTTAGCGAAGAATTGCACCACGCTTTCGGCAATTCTACCTCCAATTTCGTCCACACTCACCAGCTCCTCCTCGGATGCAGCCTTTAATGCATCGATGTTCTTATAGGCTTTGGCCAACTTTTTGGCCACCGTTTCGCCTACATATCGAATGCCTAAGGCAAAAAGCACCCTTTCAAAAGGGATAGTCTTTGACGCTTCTACCCCGTTGACCAAATTCTCGGCCGATTTTTCGGCCATCCGCTCTAAAGGCATTACCTGTTCCTTGGTAAGCACATATAAATCAGCATAATTGGCGATGAGCCCTTCTTTGAATAGAAGTTCCACCGTTTCACTGCCCATGCCCTCAATATCCATTGCTTTTCTTGAAATAAAATGCTGAATTCTCCCAGTAATCTGGGTAGGGCAACCGGTATCATTAGGACAAAAATGCTGGGCCTCTCCTTCTTTTCGAATCAATTCGGTCTCACATTCTGGACAATGTTGAATGTACTGGGTAGGGTGCGAACCTTCAGGGCGTTTTCCAAGGTCAACCGCAATAATCTTGGGGATAATCTCCCCTCCTTTTTCTACAAAAACAGTGTCTCCTTCACGAATGTCCAACTTTTCAATCTGGTCGGCATTGTGCAAGGAAGCTCTTTTGACCGTAGTACCAGCAAGTAGAACCGGCTCAAGATTTGCCACAGGGGTAATAGCACCTGTTCGTCCCACTTGATAGGTAATCTCATTCAACACCGTTGATACCTGTTCAGCCTTAAATTTATATGCCATGGCCCATCGGGGGGCCTTGGCCGTATATCCCAACTCTTCTTGATAGCGTAGACTATTTACCTTGATGACCACACCATCAGTTTCATAAGGTAAGTCATGTCGATGCACATCCCAGTGCTCCACAAATTGCATAACCTCATTGGTGGTTTTGCAATGTTTGGCCACAGTCGGCACCTTAAAACCCCATGAACGGGCTTTGTCCAACATTTCAAACTGAGAGGTAATCTCAAGGTTCTTGCCCACGATACTATATAACAAACACTCCAGGGGTCGTTCTGCAACCAATGCACTATCCTGTAATTTTAAACTTCCTGAAGCTGTATTACGTGGATTCATGTAGGGTTCTTCGCCATTGGCAATACGCTCTTGGTTCATTTTGGCAAATCCTTCCAAGGTCAAAATAATTTCCCCCCGGATATCAAATTTGGGCGGATAGTCTCCTTTTAACTGCAAAGGAACCGATTTTATGGTCTTTATGTTTGTGGTAACATCATCCCCTTGATAACCATCACCACGAGTGACAGCCCTCACCAACTTTCCGTCTTCATAGGTAAGGCTGATGGAAGCGCCATCATACTTTAATTCACACGTGTATTCAACGGGCACATCCCCTAAAATGCGTTGGATGCGCTTTTCCCAATCCTCGAGGTCATCTTTGGAATACGAATTGTCCAGAGAGTACATGCGGTGTTCATGTTGAATGGTCTCAAAATTTTTGGTCACTGCACCTCCTACCCTTAACGTTGGGGAGGTCTCATCATAAAACTCCGGATTTTCCTCCTCTAATTTTTGAAGTTCCTTTAGCTTAACATCAAACTCATAATCGGAAATGGTAGGATTGTCCAACACATAATAATTATGATTGTGTTCGCGAAGTTCATCTCTTAAAGATGTTATTTTTTGTTGGATGGTCATGGTCTAATTCCTTTAAGCAGTCTGTGATTTCCAAAAATGTCTTTCCGCAGCTCAATTTCCAAAAAATTATGCGCTTCTAAAAGTGCTTTAGTCTCCTTTCCCAAATATTGGTTGATTTCAAAAAACAAACTTCCATTTTCTTTTAAACGGGTTTTTGCAAATTGAGTAATGGCATCGTAAAAAAGTAAGGGATTGTTATCGGGTACGAAGAGGGCCAAATCGGGTTCATGTTCCAGTACATTTTTTTTCATTTCCTCTTTCTCCAACTCGCGCACATAGGGTGGATTGGAAACGATAATGTCAAATTGAAGCTCAAGTACAGATTCAAACTCAGAATACAGTTCAAACTCAAGTTCGGGATTAAGGATATCTTTTTGAAGAAAAGTGACCTCAACATTGTTTAACATGGCGTTTTGTTGCGCAACCTTCAAGACCTTTTCAGATATGTCCATGGCATAAACTTTAGCATTTGGCAAGTTTTGGGCCAATGAAACGGCTATGCAACCACTTCCTGTACCTATATCTAAAATCCTAAGGTTTCGACTACGCTCAGCCTGACATTCCTCAAGAATCCATTGAACCAGTTCTTCCGTTTCCGGTCTTGGAATAAGCACGTTTTCATCCACTTTAAATTCCAAATCCATAAAATGGGTGCTACCTAATATATATTGTATAGGTTTTTCCTTTTTGAGTTCGGTTACCACTCTAAAAAGGGGAGTTTCTTCCTCTTTTGTTAATACAAGGTTAGGTTGAAGGACCAAGGCAAAGCGTTCGAGTTTTAAATAGTGCTCAATGGACAAGTAAAAAAAAGTGTCTATTTCTCCTTCGGGATAGGTTTCACCCAGTTCTTTGTGAAAAATGTTCTTTATTTCCCGTAACAGCACATTAAAGTTTTTTAATCATCCAAACTGGACAGGCGTAATGGCCCGTATCTCCCATACGCTCTTCCAAATATTCAAAACCGTATTTGTTATAAAGTTTTTGGGCAGCCTTCATATAGGGCATGGTTTCCAAATAGCATTGCTCAAACCCAAACTCCTTAGCTTTTTCCAAACAAACGGAAATCAATTGTGCACCAAAACCTTTTCCACGAACCTCAGGTGAAACATACATTTTTTGAAGTTCACAAATATTGCCCTCGTAATTTTCTAACTGAGCTAATCCAGCACATCCTATTATTTGCCCTTTATCCTCAATCACAAAATAAGCAGCCTTTGAATTATTGTACGCCGAGTACATATCATCCAACGCTTTATCGGCATAGGCAGACCCTACTTTTGGCACTCCCATTTCCAACAGTACCTCTCGAATCAAAACAGCTACCTGCTTATTATCCTCACGGGTTATTTCCCGAATGACAACATCACCCATATTGCATTTTATTATCCTATTTTTGCTAGGTGAAGATACATGAAAAATACATGTTGCGGTGTATACAATTAGGTGAAAAAGGACTTGGAAGCACTGCACCAAATCCCATGGTCGGATGTGTTATCGTGTATCAAGATAAAATCATTGGAGAAGGTTACACAAGTCCATATGGCGAGGCTCATGCCGAGGTAAATGCAATTAATTCCGTACAGAATAAAACGTTGCTGCCCAAGTCCACATTATATGTGACCTTGGAGCCTTGCTCCCACTTTGGCAAAACACCTCCATGCGCAGATTTGATTGCAAAATACAAGATTCCAGAAGTGGTCATCGGGCTAAAAGACCCTCATAATAAGGTAGCTGGAAAAGGAATCGAAAAATTGAAAACATCAGGTTGCAATGTAATCGTAGGAGTTTTAGCAGTTGAGTGTCAATTACACCATAAACGCTTTCTAAGTTTTCAAGAAAAAAAACGTCCTTATATTATTTTAAAGTGGGCGGAAACCCAAGATGGTTTTATCGCTCCAGACAAATCATTGAGAAAAAATAGCCCAGAGCCATTCTGGATCACTAATCCTCATTCCAAACAATTGGTGCACCAATGGCGCAGCCAAGAACAAGCCATTTTGGTCGGAACGAACACGGTTCTGGAAGACAACCCTAAACTCACTACAAGAAATTGGAAAGGAAAAAATCCCGTTCGGGTGATTATGGATAAGTCTCTAAGAATTCCAACCGAGTTCCATGTGCTCGATAAAAGCGTAAAAACTATTATCCTGACAGAAACAAAAGAAAAATCAAAATACCTGAATGGACTTGATTATGAAATCATCGATTTCTCAGCACCTTTGGCTTCACAAATCTGTAAAACGTTTCACAAACAAAATATTACCAGTATATTGGTCGAAGGTGGCGCCCAAACACTTCAAACTTTTATCGATGAAAATCTTTGGGACGAAGCTAGGGTTTTTACAGGAAGCTCAACGTTCTCAAAAGGTGTTTTAGCACCGAGAATGCAAGGAATACCAGTATCACGGAACAAGATAGTATCGGACACTTTATCCATTTACCGCAATGATTAAGAACATTATTTTTGATTTTGGGGATATTTTCATCGACTTGGACAAGCCTGCAACAGCCAGGGCCATGCAGAAATTTGGATTTGAAAACCTTACCCCTGAGCTCGACACCTTGTTTATGGATTACGAAAAAGGACTTATTAGTTCACCAGTCTTTTTAGAGACAGTATCCAAACTTTTTCCCACTGCCAAAGAAAATGAACTTGTTGATGCTTGGAACGCCATTTTGAAGGATTTCCCAGATGCACGGTTGGAGTTCATTGAGAATTTGGTGAAAGAAAACAACTATCGCTTATTTCTTTTGAGCAACACCAACGACATCCATATAGAATATGTAAAAGAGCAAATGGGAATGGAAAAATTCGATAGGTTTAAAAACGCTTTTGAAACCTTTCATCTTTCATATGAAATGGGTATGCGCAAACCTGATTTGGAAATTTTTGAGTTTGTGTTAAACACCGATAATCTAGTTGCTTCTGAAACCCTATTTATTGATGATACCAAGGAAAACACAGATGCCGCCTCAAGTCTAGGGATCAATATATGGAATTTGCAGGTGGGTAAAGAAGATGTCACACAATTAATGTCCCGTTTGTAAATGATATACCTTGTATTAAGCGTACTCTGCACCAGTTTTTTGTTTGTCATCTTTAAACTGTTCGATGTGTTCAAAATTCAGACTTTGTATGCCATAGTGGTCAACTATGTTGTGGCTTGTACCGTTGGCCTATTACTTTCTGAAAACACTTTCCATTTTGAAGAAACGACTGAAAAATCATGGTTTTGGGGCGCTGTTGCATTAGGAATGTTTTTTATTCTAGTGTTTAATTTAATGGCAAAGACATCTCAAGTAGCAGGTGTTTCAGTAGCTTCGGTAGCCACAAAAATGTCTTTGGTGATACCGGTAATTTTGGGGGTTGTCCTATATCAAGAAAAACTCTCAGGCCCTCAAATAGCAGGAATCTTTCTTGCTCTGGCCGCTGTTTATTTTGCTTCTATAAAAAACGGAGGAATGGCAATTTCCAAAAAGACACTTATACTGCCATTACTTGTTTTTTTAGGTTCTGGAATTATTGACGCTAGCATCAAATATTTTGAGACTGACCACTTGGAACCTGATGAGGTTTCAATTTTTTCGGCAATGCTTTTTGGATTTGCTGCCATTTCTGGATTTGTTTTTATTGGTGTAAAAGCAATTAAAAAACCGCTGAAGTTGAACTTCAAGAATGTATTAGGGGGTATCTGTTTGGGAATCCCCAATTACTTTTCAATTTTCTTTTTGCTAAGAGCCTTACAAGCCAGTGGCTTGGAAAGCGCCGCCATTTTCACCCTCAACAATGTAGCCATAGTGATGTTAACCACACTTTTAGGCATAGTTTTATTCAAAGAAAAAATGAGTCCGAAAAATTGGGGAGGAATTATGCTCGCGGTAGCAAGTATAATATTGGTAGCCTTGTTTTAATGAAAGACGATGTGTACAAAACACTTTCAGAACCTTCTCCAGAAATTCTTTTCAAAGAAAGAAAAAGTAAGTTTTTTGGATATGCGTATCCCATTTCTAACGAAAATGAGGTAAAGCCAATCATTGAATCCTTACGCAAAAAGCATCATACCGCAAATCATGTTTGTTATGCATGGCAATTGGGAGAAAAAAATGTGGTCTACAGAGCCAATGACGATGGAGAACCCAACAATTCGGCAGGAATGCCCATTTATGGACAAATTCAATCCTTTGAAGTAACCAACGTACTTGTGGCCGTTGCCAGAATCTTTGGTGGCACCAAACTAGGAGTCGGGGGCCTGATTCAAGCATACCGTACTGCCGCTCAAATGGCACTCGAAAGCGCCTCAATCATTGAAAAAATCGTGACAACCCATTTTGTACTTCTCTTCAATTACCCTGAAATGGATAAAGTAATGAGAACAATCAAACAAAGAGGTATCAAAATTGTTTTGCAAAAGATGGAACTGAAATGCGAATTGGTCATTTCCGTACGTGAAAGTGAAGCGGAGCTAACCAAGCAGATTTTTGAAGAGATGCAAAATATAAGTGTTCGAAAATCTCCTTGAACAATTAGCAATCAACAATGATCAGTGTGCAACTAAGCTCAGAGTGCTACTTTATTTTTTTCACATCTTACTTTTCATTCTTCAACTTTTGAATTTTATCAGACATTTAAAAATCTAATTTTTCCAAAATATAGTCAGGACATTTAATAGGTTTGTTCTTTTTTTTATCCATGAATGCCAAAACTATGTTTGCGGTGGACAATAGTTGATCGGATTCATTGAATATCCTGTAATCAAACTCAATTTTGACCAATGGAGGTTTTTTAATTGTGGTCTCTACCGTAAGTAGATCATCGAACAATGCCGATTTTTTATAATTGATTTGTAGGGAAATTACAGGAAGTATGATTCCATTTTCCTCCATCTCTCTATAAGAGGTGCCTATGTCTCTTAACCACTCGATTCTTCCCATTTCTAAATATTGAGCATAATTACCATGGTGCACTATACCCATTTGGTCAGTTTCTGCATATCTAACCCGAAAAGAAAATAAATTTTGGTACATATTTTAATTGAAAAATTATATATTTAAAGTCTTGGTCATTCGCTAGGGAACATGCGAAAAAAAAACAGAAAATTCAACGATGAATTCATTTTTTTTTTCAAAGATTTGTTCACATATTTGTCGCTATCAAAAAACATCTGATACCCCCTCGGATGACTTAATCAAAAGCGTAAAGCTAACCAACAAAAACTAAGGAAAGACTTTTATGAGTGTTACTGCAAATTCCGTATGGAAAAACTGTTTGGCTTTTATCCAGGATAATATCCAACCGCAGGCATTCAAAACTTGGTTTGAGCCTATCAAGCCCATCAAGTTGACCGATAAGGCACTTAGCATTCAAGTTCCCAGTAAGTTTTTTTACGAGTGGCTCGAAGAGCACTATGTGAAGCTTTTAAAAGTAGCTTTGACCAAGGAGTTGGGCAATAATGCCAAACTAATCTATATCATTAAAATGGAAAACAAGTACGGGAACAAGGAGCCGTTCACCGAACAGATTCCAAGTTCAAATCGTACTGCTGTGGGCCCTCAGGAGTTAGATGTACCCATCACCTCTAAAAGTCCCGAGCTTAAAAATCCATTTGTAATTCCTGGTATAAGAAATATTAAGATTGAGTCCCAGCTCAACCCAAATTATAATTTTGAAAATTTCTTGGAGGGCGATTCCAACCGCTTAGCTCGTTCAGCAGGTATGGCAGTGGCCAACAAACCAGGAGGCACTTCCTTTAATCCTTTATTGGTATTTGGAGGGGTCGGATTGGGAAAAACCCATTTGGCCCATGCCATTGGAGTTGAAATAAAGGACAAGTATCCAGAAAAAACAGTTCTATATATTTCCGCTGAGAAATTTACCCAACAATATATTGAATCGGTTAAAAAGAATACTCGAAACGATTTCATTCACTTTTATCAACTCATTGATGTGTTGATTATTGATGATGTGCAGTTCCTTTCGGGCAAATCGGGAACCCAAGATGTGTTCTTCCATATATTCAACCACTTGCACCAAAATGGAAAGCAGGTAATCCTTACATCAGATAAGGCACCTGTGGATATGCAAGACATTGAGCAACGATTGTTATCCCGGTTCAAATGGGGACTTTCGGCAGAATTGCAAAGTCCTGATTACGAAACAAGGGTTTCTATTCTAAAGAACAAATTGTACAGGGATGGAGTTGAAATGCCCGAAGACATAATAGACCACGTTGCCAAAAATATCAAAACCAATATTAGGGAACTTGAAGGTGCCATCATTTCGTTGATTGCGCAATCTTCCTTTAACAAACGTGAGGTAACCTTAGAATTGGCACAGCAAGTAGTGGATAAGTTCGTAAAGAATACCAAGAGAGAGGTTTCTATTGACTATATTCAAAAGGTCGTCTCCGATTACTTTGAAATGGATGTTGCCACCCTGCAATCCAAAACAAGAAAGAGGCATATTGTACAGGCGAGGCAGTTGGCTATGTTCTTTGCTAAAAAATTCACCAAAGCTTCCTTAGCCAGTATCGGTTCCCAAATTGGAAAACGTGATCATGCCACTGTATTGCACGCTTGTAAAACTGTGGACAATCTTGCCGAAACCGACAAACAGTTCCGAAAATATATAGAGGACCTGAACAAAAAATTCTCCTAATCCCATTTCATGAAAACCAAAGTTTTGATGGTCTGCCTTGGTAACATTTGCAGATCACCTTTGGCCGAAGGCATCCTGAAATCAAAGATTAATCCTGAAACGGTTTTAGTGGATTCTGCGGGAACTGCAGGTTACCATGTGGGAAACTCCCCTGACCCAAGGTCAATTGCAGTTGCCAAAAAGCACGGCCTTGATATCAGTTTTCAAAAATGTAGAAAGTTCTCTGAAAAGGATTTTGAAGCATTTGATTTGATCTATGCAATGGATAAAAGCAATTTTGCCAATATTATAAAGTTGGCAGGCAGCAAAGTTGAAGAAAGAAAAGTAAAACTTTTGTTAGACGAAGTAGATTTGGGTGTAAGCGAGGTTCCAGACCCATATTATGGTGGAGAGGATGGATTTGAAAATGTGTTTCAAATGATTGATATTGCATGTGAAGCCATTGCCAAAAAATTGATATAACCCCATGGAAGAATCAAAACCAAGTTTAGTTTCAGGAAAAGTTTACTTGATTCCAACTGCCTTAGGGGACAATGCTCCATTAGAAGTGCTCCCCATTTCTATTAAAAGGGCAATTGAAAATATCGACTATTATATTGTAGAAAATGAGAAGACCGCGCGACGGTTCATCAAAAGAATTAGTCCTAGCAAACCCCAACCAAGTCTTCATATTGAAACTTTGAACAAATTCACGGACCCAGCCATCATTCCGTCCTATCTAGACCCGTGTATAAGTGGACACAATATTGGTGTTCTTTCTGAAGCTGGTTGCCCTGGTATTGCAGATCCGGGTGCTGCTGTAGTCAGAGTTGCCCATGAAAAAAGGATACAAGTTGTTCCATTAATCGGCCCCTCCTCCATTCTGATGGCTATGATGTCTAGCGGTATGAATGGTCAAAATTTTGCTTTTAACGGCTATTTACCCATTGATAAGGTCGAAAGAAAGGCAATGATAAAAACATTGGAGAGACTTTCCGATGAAAAAGGGCAATCGCAGATTTTTATGGAAACTCCTTACCGAAATGACAAACTACTTGCCGAATTGACCAAAACGCTTCACAAAAACACCCGACTTTGTATCGCGGCCGACATTACTTTGCCGACAGAATTTATTAAGACCAAAACCGTACATGAATGGAAGGAAATTGAGCTCGACCTAAACAAACGCCCGGCCATTTTTATCATTCAAGCATAAAAAAGCCCAGAAAAATTCCGGGCCATTAATCCAAATCGTGTGAAATATAACTTATTTAAACTTTTGCATTTCTTTTTTGCTTGATTGTTGAAATATCAAACCCAGCAAATTTTCGCATGTAATATGAAATGTTACTTCCATAGGCATCAGCAACATCAACCTTGCCATAAGACCTCAGATACTTTTTGACGTTTCCAGCGCCAGCTAAATGCGCAGCTGCCAAAATACCTGACTCTGTCACAATCACTCCTCTTATTTTCTTTCCGTTGAAACGCTTAATGTCCCTCCGTAAAATCCACTTGTTTCGTGCTATATTGGTCTCAAATGTCTTTTCTTGAAGTTTGGCATCGTTCAAAAAAACATTGGCATCATTAACGCCCATTAGATTCAGCGTGCTTAATCCAAATTGATATTTTCCTAGATAGCCCAACGTATTGACGACATTGTATCTTCCTTGCGATTCTTTGAATGCAAGTGCTTCCTTAAAGCCATTGTACGAATCACCTAAGTAGGGAGGATTGACCAAAGTTTCTTCTGAAATAGCTCCTTCAAGTACACAAGCCTCTTCATCAGTCAAGTTTTTTAACGAGTCAGGAACCTTAAAGTCCTCTTGCTTAGACATGGTGTAGGAACCAAAGCTCGTCAAGATTACAATCATGGCAAGATGCAAAATAAAACTTATCCATCTTTTCATAACTCAAATTTTAAATGTCCCATTGCCGAAAAACAATGAAATCAAATTTGGCCGGCAAATATAGGGGGAGACATTTTAATTACAAGTTCAAAGCTCCTAAGTTTTTCTTAAATAGGTCTCAAATAACGTTAAATAGCTGAAAATTAACGTCAAACTACACTATCGGTATACTTTTTTCTTGTTGAGCCAATTGATGTATTGCACCTTATTTCGGTTATGTTGCGCACCAGTTTTGGCAAACATATGGTACCCAAAATTGGAAACATCGGCCACAAAGTAGAGGTAATCGTGCTTTTCAGGATTTAAAACAGCTTCTATTGAAGAAATGTCGGGCATTGTAATTGGCCCAGGTGGCACACCTTTATGTTTATAGGTGTTGTAAGGAGAATCCATTTCCAAATCCCTATACAATACACGTTTAATAATAGTGTCATAATTGCCAGTTTCCTTTTTAATGGCATAAATAACCGTTGGGTCTGCCTGTAAAGGCCAACCTTTTCTAATTCTATTCACATATACTCCGGCCACTCTAGGCCTCTCATCTGCCTTTACCGTCTCCTTTTGAACAACTGCCGCCAAAGACATTACTTGAGAGGGAGTCAAATTTATTTTTTTTGCTTTTTCCAGCCTTTCAGCATTCCAATACCTTTTATATTCCTTGAGCATCCTATCCCTAAAATCCTCGGCATTGGTATTCCAGAAAAATTCATAAGTATTTGGCAAATACATGCATAGTTTGGTATCCTCATCAAATCCAGAGGTATTCAAAAATGTAACATCATTAAAGGCTTGCAGTAACGAAAGACTATCCGCTTCAATTTGTGTTGAAATTCTTCCCGCCAAAGTTTCCAGTCTTTCCTGATTGTTAAAAGACACTTTTACGGGCAGGTTTCTACTTCTAAGGGTATTAATGATTTCATTATTGTTCATCCCCTTTTTAATGGCATATTTACCCCCTTTAATGTTTTGGGTGTACCCTTTTCTGTCGGCCACGGCCTCAAAGCTAGAGATATCTTTCAATAGGGGTTCAAGGTTCTGCTTTACATCGGCCATTGTGGCATCAGAACTTATATAAACAAAGGCTTCGCCATTATTAAATTGGGTATTTGGATTAAAAATGGCGCTATAAATCTGATAAGCAACAAACCCACAAATTAAAAGACCCAATATGGCTACTGCCCAAAGTACTTTTTTAAGATACACTTGAATTTATTTTTTGAAACATGATTTCATTCTTGAACCCATTACTGGTTCTTATCCATTCTTTTTTAAGACCGATTCTTTCAAAACCTAACTTCTCGAACAAATGGATACTTCTTTCATTTTCTTCTAAAATATTCGCATACAGTTGATGCAGATCTAAAATGGAAAAAGCATAATTGCACAACAACGAAAGTGCTTCTGCTCCCCAACCTTTATTTCTATCACTAGGTTTTGCAATAACGATTCCCACTCCAGCTCTTTTGTTTTTGGGATCAAAATCGAATAAATCGATAAGACCGATACAATTATCCTTTATATCGCAAATACATAGTCTAAGCTGTTTCACATCATAAATATCGCGGTGGGCATTGTCAAGATACAGTCTCAGAACCTTTTTTGAATATGGCTTTAAGGTTCCGCTAATCTCCCAAATAGAAGTATCGTTCTCAAGTTGATATAAAAACTCAAGATCTTTAGATTCCAAGGCCCTGAGATAAACTTTTTTACCTTTCAAATCTAACATTCAATTTCTCCTTTATAGACCTGCTTAGCAGGCCCTTTTAAAAAAATATTGGTATATGAACCGTTTTGCTGCTCAAAACTGACCGACAAGTTTCCTCCAGGCATATTGATCTTCACTAAATCAGATTTTGTTTTCCCCATTTTGTGCATTGCGATGGCCACGGCTGTTACTCCGGTACCGCACGAAAGGGTTTCATCTTCAACACCGCGTTCATATGTCCGAGCATTGAAAGAGTCATCATCAATCTGAGACACAAAATTGATGTTGCTTCCAGACTGACCGTACATACCGTATCGAAGCTTGGCACCGACAATTTTTACATCAACCTCTTCCAAGTTATCAACCATCTGAACATGATGTGGAGATCCTGTATTCAAAAATGTGTAGGTCGGTTTTTCTTTGATTTCATCTACATTCCCCATCTTTAGGTTCACTTCACTTCCTTCGATTGTTGCGTAGTGAAGTCCATCAATGGCATTGAAAGTGGTTTCATTCCCAATCATTTCCAAATAATGTGCAAAGGCTACTGCACATCTACCTCCATTACCACAAAGACTTTGGCTAGCATCGGAATTGTAATAGATCATGTTGAAATCAGACTTTTCATCATTTTCAATCAAAATAAGCCCATCTGCACCTATACCAAACCTTCTATCACAGAGTCTTACAATTAACTTGGTATCATTTTTGGGAAACACATTATGGCGATTGTCAATAATTACAAAATCGTTACCGGTCCCTTGATATTTAAAAAATTGCAGTATCATAATTGCTTACAAAAGAACAAAGATAGGGTATTCTTTAAGGTTTTTTTTGTAGTTAAAAGCGAGTTAAACCGACAAAGCCAAAAATGAATTGACTTAATTTTGTTGAATTGAATTGTTAAATTATTATTGAATTATGAAGAAAATAGCCAGTTTGTTCCTAGTATCACTTTTTGCAGGAGCAATTACGTTAGGAGCATATAAATTATTTTTTGAAAAAGACAACTATAAAATCGTCCAAACCGGACAAGAAACGCCATTTGTGAGCACAAGTACCTTGGCTACTTCTGCTAGGGGAGCAGGTATCAATGAAGTAGATTTTACCATTGCTGCGGAGAAAACTGTAAATGCAGTAGTTCATGTTAAAAATATGAGCATAAGCAGAAGTGGTAATAGTCTTGCTGATTTCTTTTACGGGTCTGAGCGCCAGCAAGCTCCTCAAATAGGAACAGGTTCTGGAGTTATTATTTCACCTGACGGATTTATCGTGACCAACAATCATGTAATCGCCAATGCTAGTCAGTTGGAGGTAACCTTGAACAATAAAAAAACGTTTAAAGCAGAAGTGATAGGAACTGATGCAGGTTCAGATATAGCACTTTTAAAAATTGATGTGGACAAACCTCTTCCCTATTTGGCCTTTGGAGACTCAGACAATGCCAAAGTTGGAGAATGGGTCTTGGCTGTTGGTAATCCTTTTAGCCTTACTTCAACCGTTACAGCAGGAATAGTTAGTGCTAAAGCCAGATCCCTGACTTTGGGGCAGCAATCTTTTATACAAACTGATGCCGCCGTAAATCCTGGCAATAGCGGTGGAGCCTTGGTCAACACCAATGGAGACCTTATAGGAATCAATACAGCTATCACCTCCCAGACAGGATCCTACGTGGGATATTCTTTTGCGGTACCAAGTAATATTGCCAAGAAAGTGGTTGAAGATATCATGGAGTTTGGAAATGTACAACGTGGCTTGTTAGGAATAAGAGGTGGCGACCTTAACACTCAAAGTGCCACTGAACTAGGACTCGACGAAATCGAAGGTGTTTACATATCAGAAATTACTGAAGATTCAGGAGCAGAAGCTGCTGGACTGGAAAAGGGTGATGTGATAAAAAAAGTGGACGATATAAAAGTTCGTAAGTTTTCTGAGTTGACTGGCTATTTGCGCTCCAAAAGACCAGGAGATATTATAGAGGTTACCGTGGAGAGGTCAGGCAAGAGGCTAACAAGAGAGGTTACCTTAAAAAAGGATCAAACCGCTATACTTCCAGCTACTGGGTTCACTGTTAAAAACCTATCAGCTAAAGACAAAAGGACTTATGGGACCCAAAAAGGGGTCAAAATTATTGACGTACCACAAGGCTATGAAAGATATGATCTTGAAAACAAGGTGATTATTGCCTTGGATGATAATGAAATAGATAATATTGATGACGCCAAAGAACATTTTGGTGAAATCTCTAGATATGGTCGAACAAGTTTCACCATGATCAATGAAAAAGGTGAAAAAGAACGTCTGATTCTTCAATAAGATCTGCATAAACAACTAAAAAAGGGCACCTCATTGTAGGTGCTTTTTTTATACGTATTTTTTTACGAAAACGTTTGAAATATATAATTTTGCCTCCAACTAACAACAACTAACTCTAACTCAATCTAATCTCATGGGAGATATTAAATCCTACGAAAAAGAACTGGCGTTTCAAGCCGACAGAAGAAAAGCAACCACAGAATTTATTAAAATTATAAGTGATCTTTGGTACGATAAGGCCATAGAAGTTGTGCTTTTCAAAAATCAAATTATCGACAAAAATGTCAGCGACATTATCAACCTACATGAATATGCAGGTGAATTTGTTCAAAAACCTATCTCAATTTTCGATTCAGTCGAGATTTTAAGGGCAATAAATGACATTAACCTACCTCCGGCCAAATTAGATATTGGCAAATTGACCTATGAATACCACTCGGAAGACAACAACCATCTAAATGTGAAGGCCTTTGTGCTAGAGAAATTTAAGGACGCCCAGTCTTCAAAGGAAATTAAACCAAAAGATGTAGTCTTATATGGTTTTGGACGAATCGGAAGATTGGTGGCTCGTGAATTAATGGCAAAAACCGGCAGGGGCAGTCAATTGCGATTAAGGGCCATTGTGGTCAGAGGAGAAATAAACAGAGAAATTCTCGAGAAAAGGGCGGCTCTATTGAAGACTGATTCTGTTCACGGACAGTTTTTGGGCACTGTGGACATTGATGAGGAAAATCAAGCATTGATCATCAATGGGACCACGGTCAGGTTCATTAACGCCGACAAACCCGAAACCATTGATTATACCAAATATGGCATTTATAATGCTTTAATTATTGACAATACTGGGGCATTTAGAGACAAAGAAGCCTTATCCAGGCACTTAGAGGCAAAAGGAGCCAGTAAGGTGTTGTTGACCGCTCCTGGAAAAGAAGTTCCTAATATCGTTCATGGCGTAAACCACAAAGAATCTAGCCCCGACAAGACCAAGATTTATTCCGCTGCTTCATGTACAACAAACGCAATCACTCCAGTTTTAAAAGTTATTGAAGATTCTTTAGGAATTAAAAAAGGACATCTGGAAACCATCCACGCCTATACCAATGATCAAAATTTGGTGGACAATATGCACAAAAAGTACAGAAGAGGTCGAGCCGCTGCCCTCAACATGGTCATCACCGAAACAGGAGCCGGAGCTGCAGTTGCCAAAGCATTGCCATCTCTAAAGGGGAAGTTGACCTCCAATGCAATCAGGGTACCTGTACCAAATGGCTCTTTGGCTATTTTGCATCTTGAAGTAAAAAACAAAACTTCTAAAGAAGGTATCAATACCATTCTAAAAAAATATGCCTTGGAAGGTGACTTGGTAGAGCAAATAAAATACTCTTTGAGTAATGAACTCGTTTCCTCGGATATTGTAGGAGCCTCAGCTCCATCCATATACGACAGTAAAGCAACCTTGGTCTCTGCTGATGGAAAAAGTATTGTACTATATATATGGTATGATAATGAATATGGATATTCCCATCAGGTCATCAGATTGGCAAAATATATAGCCAAAGTAAGAAGGTATACCTATTATTAATAGGATAATTGAGCTTGGGTAAGGCTGAGTATTGACGATTTTCTTTTGATTTTTAGTTTATTGGCGTAATTTCGCCGTACCCTTAATCAAAATTAAACACACGTTCACCATGAAATGTTTGCGAATTCTTCTCACCCTTACCCTACTTACCTCTATTTATAGCGTAAATGCCCAACAACAGAGCCAACAATCCGAAAAAGATGAAACTTTGGTGGGACAGTTTCAAGAATTGGAACGAAAGTCAGGTAATTATAGAGCAAATGGTATAAGGTATGAAGTCATTAAACTTGGAGACCTCTACCAAATAAAAGGAAATATTTTCGACTCTATCAATTCGGCCAATGCCACGATAAAAAATCTGTCATCCACAATAACCAGCAATAAGGCCGAAATTGAAGACCTTAATGCCAAATTACAGGAGACCACCAATAATTTAAAAAATGTGACCGAAGAAAAAGACAGTATTTCCTTTTTCGGCGCTTTAATAAGCAAGGGTACTTATAAGTTTATTCTCTGGTCCATGATATTTGGCCTATTGCTGTTCCTCTTGTTTTTCATTTACAAATTTAGGAACAGTAACTTCTTGACCTATCAAGCTAAAACGGCTTTGGCAGATTTAGAAAAAGAATATGAACAGCACAGAAGACGTTCTTTAGAGAGAGAGCAAAAAATCAGCCGCCAATTACAGGACGAATTGAACAAACAAAAGAACAAATAACCGTTTCCCTGAAAAAACGCAGATAAATCATCATCTTTTTACGGAAGGTTATCAGTCACCATTTTATATGGAAATCATTAAAGCTTCACTGGATAATTTAGAACAAATTGTCCCACTTTTTGATGCATACAGAGTTTTTTATAAAAAAGATTCTGATTTGGACACAGCAAGAAGTTTTCTAGAAGAACGCTTTTTAAAGAACGAAACCGTGGTGTTTTTGGCCTTGGAGAATGGAAATCCAATTGGTTTCACCCAGCTTTACACCACTTTTTCATCCGTATCATTACAGCCTTTTTTCGTGTTAAATGATTTGTTTGTGTCTCCCGATTCACGAAAAAAAGGTGTGGGTGAGGCTTTGCTGAATGCAGCCAAGACACATTGCGAAAGATTAAATTACAAAGGATTGGCTTTGGAGACAGCAGTAGACAATCCTGCCCAAAAGTTGTACGAACGGATGGACTGGAAAAAAGATGAAGACTATCTTCATTATTTTTGGTCAAATTTGTAGTGCTGTTCCACAAACAAAATCATCCATGCGGATAGACATCATAACAGTTTTACCAGAGCTCTTGAAGAGTCCTTTTGAAGCATCCATCCTTAAACGTGCCATCGAAAAGAACTTGGTAGAAGTTCATTTGCACAACCTGAGGGACTATTCCTCCGGAAACTATAAACAAGTTGATGATTACCAATTTGGAGGAGGTGCCGGTATGGTTTTGATGGTAGAACCTATCGATAAATGTATTTCCCAACTTAAAAGTGAAAGGGATTACGACGAGGTTATTTACATGACCCCAGATGGTGATACGCTAAATCAAGGCACGTCCAATGAAATCTCCCTCAAAAAAAACCTCATTATTTTATGTGGCCATTATAAAGGAGTAGATCAAAGGGTCCGAGATTTGTTCGTGACCCGTGAAATTTCTATTGGAGACTACGTGCTTTCTGGCGGGGAATTGGCCGCAGCCGTCTTATGCGACGCTATTATCCGGTTGTTACCAGGCGTGTTGAATGATGAGACCTCCGCACTTACCGATACTTTCCAAGATAATTTATTGGCCCCTCCTGTCTATACAAGACCTTCCAATTACAAAGGAACTAAAGTCCCCGACATCTTGTTAAGTGGAGATTTTCCAAAAATTGAAAAGTGGCGAGAAGAGAAAGCGCTAGAGCGAACACAAGAAAAAAGGCCTGATTTATTAAAGTAATATGAAAAATCTACAAACTTACTTCGTATTTGGTGGAATTTTAGGCGGACTTGGAACACTGTTATTTGTTATTGGGTGTATTGTATTGGTCGTGAAGCAAAAAAATACGGGCTCCATTTTAATGCTGGTCGGAGCAATTCTTTCAATTCTTCTTTATTTTGGAAACCTTCTTTGGTCATTGATTGCCGCACGAGAAGGTTCTGAATTTTTGGCAAAAACCAGTGCCATCCAAAACATAGTTGGTCAGCTTCCTTTTATTATCTCTGCCATAGGATTGTTGTTGTTCGGAATTAAGTATGTTAAAAAAGACAGTAGCGTAAATTGAATCAAAAAACAAAAAAGGTCTTGTCAATTCTAAATATTGCATTACTTTTGCAATCGCAAAATTAACCTCTGACGAAATCCGTGAAAGTTAATCTTGTAAAACTTTAAAAAACAATACAATGGAATCCTTAATAAAATTTGTCGAAGACGAATTTGTTCCTAAAAAAGACTTTCCTCAATTTTCATCTGGTGACACTATCACTGTTTATTATGAAATTAAAGAGGGTGAAAAAACAAGAACACAGTACTTCAAAGGTGTTGTAATCCAACGCAGAGGAACTGGGGCAACCGAAACCTTTACCATTAGAAAAATGTCTGGTACTGTAGGAGTGGAAAGAATTTTCCCTATCAACATGCCCGCACTTCAACGTGTCGAAGTAAACAAAAAAGGTAAAGTACGTAGGTCACGTATCTTCTATTTTAGAGGACTTACCGGTAAAAAAGCCCGTATTAAAGAGATTAGAGGATAGGTATAAATTCCTTTTGTATAAAAAGCACCTTTTTCAAGGTGCTTTTTTTATGAACAATTGTTAATAACCACAGTTTATATTGTGTTGATTTTTAATTGCTTACAAAATTTGGATATCTCAGACTTTATCCTAATTTAGTAACAGAAATATAAAGGAGATTATATCAAATTTATGTTTTCAATTTAAAGTTGACGTTCTTTAAACTAGTGACTCCCTTTTAAATTGGTAGCACTACTAATCACAAAAGGAATTTCGAATCTGGGGAAGTTTCGGCAGAACCAAGGAAGAAATAATGGACCCTATGTGCGGACGGGAGAGCAATTTTCCGTTTTGATAGAGTTCAGGAATCCATTAGACGCTTTGCAAAATGTTGTTTAGTTGAAAAATTAAGGACATAGTGTTGAGTAAACGTCAAAGGGGCAACGGACGCAATCAATGGTTGCGATTTTGTGGCAACGCAAAATGATGTCTTTTAGCCCTTTTCAGAAAGCCATATCAATGTACAAACATAGATATGGCTTTTGTTTTTTATTATTTCCTCAAAAAACCACCACTTTTTTTAAAAAATCATCTAGTATAACAATAGCCATATATTGTATATTTGCACCGCTCTAACAAAACACCTTAATGGCTAAGATTTTTTATACCAAAACCGATGAGGCTCCTGCCTTGGCAACACTTTCCTTTTTGCCCATTGTAAAAGCATTTACCAACACAGCCAATATTGAAATTGAAACAAAGGATATTTCGCTTGCTGGAAGAATTATGGCTGTTTTTCCGGAGTTCTTGGAAAAAGAACAGCAGATTCCAGATGATTTGGCCCTTCTTGGTGAATTGGCCAAAACGCCAGAAGCCAATATCATAAAACTTCCAAACATCAGTGCTTCTATTCCCCAGTTAAAAGAAGCAATTGAAGAATTGCAACAAAAAGGGTTTAACCTTCCCAACTATCCTGATGAGCCTAAGAACGATGAAGAAAAGGCCATCAAATCCAAATACGACAAAATCAAGGGGAGTGCTGTAAACCCTGTACTTCGTGAGGGTAATTCGGATAGAAGAGCACCAAAGGCCATTAAGAATTACGCCAAAAAGAACCCGCATACCATGGGAGCATGGTCATCGGATTCAAAAACACATGTGGCTACCATGTCAGAAGGTGATTTTAGGAGCAATGAATTATCGACTACTTTGTCAAATGCTGATGATGTTCGAATTGAACTAGTCAATGCTGACGGGAACGCAATAATTTTAAAAGATAAGATTTCGTTACAAAAAGATGAGATTATTGATGCAACCGTAATGAGCAAAAAAGCCTTGGTAAGCTTTTTGCAAAAGGAAGTTTCCGATGCAAAAAAGAATAGCCTTTTGCTTTCTCTGCATTTTAAGGCCACAATGATGAAGGTCTCTGACCCTATTATTTTTGGTCATGCCTTAAAAACCTACTTCTCAGATTTATTCGAAACCTATAGCGATACTTTTGAGAAATTGGGTGTCAACGCAAACGATGGTTTGGAAAGCTTATTGGACAAATTACAAGAGCTTCCAAATGACCAAAGAGAGGAGATTGAGAATGCCATTGCCGAGGGGATTGAAAACGGACCAGATTTAGCCATGGTAAATTCCGACAAAGGAATTACCAATCTACATGTCCCCAGTGATGTAATCATTGATGCCTCAATGCCCGCTATGATTAGAAATTCTGGTAAAATGTGGGACAAAGAAGGAAAATTACAAGATACCAAAGCAGTAATACCTGATAGTAGCTACGCTGGAGTTTACCAGGCTACAATAGATTTTTGTAAGGAGCACGGTGCCTTTGATCCAACTACCATGGGTACGGTACCCAATGTGGGGCTTATGGCACAAAAAGCTGAAGAATATGGTTCCCATGACAAAACTTTCGAGATTCCCAATGCTGGAACAGTAAAAGTAGTGAGCAACACAACAGGTGAAAGCTTGTTGGAGCACAATGTTGAAGAAGGGGATATTTGGAGAATGTGTCAGGTAAAGGACGCTCCCATTCAAGATTGGGTCAAATTGGCTGTTTCCAGAGCTCGTGCAACCAATACTCCTGCTGTTTTTTGGCTAAATGAGGAAAGAGGTCATGATAGGGAATTGATCAAAAAGGTAAACGAATATTTAAAAGATCACAATACTGAAGGTCTGGACATTCGCATCCTTTCGCCAATCGAAGCCACCAAATTTACTTTGGAGCGTATTAAACAAGGTAAAGACACCATTTCGGTTTCAGGAAATGTTTTAAGAGACTATTTGACAGATTTATTCCCAATTCTTGAGGTAGGTACCAGTGCCAAAATGTTATCCATTGTTCCTTTGATGAACGGAGGAGGGCTTTTTGAAACAGGAGCAGGAGGTTCTGCACCCAAGCACGTAGAGCAGTTTTTAGAAGAAGGCCACTTGAGATGGGATTCATTAGGTGAGTTCCTTGCCTTAGGTGTTTCTTTGGAACATTATGGAGAAAAAAACCAGAATGCCAAAGCCATTGTCCTTGCCGATGCACTTGATAAAGCAACCGAAAAATTCTTGGATAACGATAAATCTCCCTCTAGAAAAGTAAATGAGCTCGATACTAGAGGAAGTCACTTTTACTTGTCCCTATATTGGGCTGAACAATTGGCACTTCAAGAAGAAGATTCAGGATTAAAGTCCATTTTTGAGAAAGCATTCAACCAACTTAGTGCCAAGGAGGAGCAAATTGCCAAAGAATTGATTGATGCACAAGGAAATTCAGTCGATATTGGAGGGTACTATCTTCCCGAAGTTTCCAAAGCTTCCCAGGCAATGCGTCCAAGCAAAACCTTGAACACTATTCTTGATACCATAAATCAATCTGCAGTAGAGGCTTAATAAACTGTTAAATCTTAGGCTTTTTGAAATGTTGATTGTCTATTTTAGACTATCATAGTTCAATATTGCAGGTTTGAGATACTGTTTGCTTTCTATTATTACCCTTGGGCTATTTGTGAGTTGCGAGGATGTTATCAACGTGGATTTACCAACTTCAGAATCCAAATTGGTCATCGATGCCCTTATTGGGTATAACGAGAACAATGGCAATCCAATTGTAGCAGGTGAGGTCAGGTTGACGTATACCGCTCCTTTTCTCTCTGAAGAAATCCCTCCGGTGCTCAACGCAAGTGTATCCATCCTTGACGAACAATCAGGTGAATCCTTTCAACTATTGGAGAGTCAACCTGGAGTATTTGGAGTCAATTTTCCTGAACTCAAGTTTAATCGTGACTATACTTTGGTTGTCACACATAACAACCAAGTATATACCGCAACCCAACAGATGCAGCATTCATCCATAATCGATAAAGTGGAACAAAAAGACGGTTTTCTTTTTGATGAGGAAGAAACGGAAGTGGAGGTCACCTTTATGGATATCCCTGGAACAAGAAGTTATTACCTTATTTCTTTCGGGTTTGGTAATTTTTTAGTGATAGATGATGAGTTTTTTCAAGACAGCTCCCTTACTTTCTCCTATTTTTATGAAGATGTAGACCCTGGCGATTTGCTGGTCATTACCCTTTTCGGGATTGACAAAGAATTCGCAAATTATGCCAGTCTTGCCTTGATTCAATCTGGAGAAGATGGTGGTGACGGCCCTTTTTCGGTACCTCCAGGCAACGTAAGGGGCAATATCATCAACACTTCAAACCCCAATAATCCACCCTTTGGATATTTTGCTATCAGCGAATTCGATACAGAACTTTTGACTTTAGAATAACCTTGGTGTATCATTTTTATTTTCCACTATCAATATGTAACTTTAAAGAAACCGTTGCTATGTCTAAAAGACAAGTTACCATCCTCACCATACTTCTTTTCAGTATGGCATTTCTTCAAGCACAGCAAAAATTTACATTAAGCGGCACCATATCAGAAGCCAAAAGTAATGAAACCCTAATTGGGGTAACTGTGGCTTTTCCTGATATACAGACTGGGGTGGCCACAAACGAATATGGATTTTATTCCATTACACTCCCCAAGGGCACTTACGAAATCATAGTAAGTTATTTGGGGTATCAAGATATCAAAGAGACCATTAACTTGAACAAGGATGTCAAAAGAGATTTCAGTTTAAGTGAAAAAATGGAGCTGTTAGAAGAAGTTGTAGTGACAGATGAGTCCCGCCAATTGGATATTAAAAAACCCCAAATGAGTGTGAATACCATGGCCATCCAAACCATAAAGCAGATACCGGTGGTTCTAGGGGAAGCCGATGTCATTAAATCACTGCTACTCTTACCTGGGGTAACCAGTGCAGGTGAGGCATCATCGGGCTTTAACGTTCGCGGAGGGGCTGCTGATCAAAACCTTATTTTATTGGACGAGGCCACCATATTTAACTCTTCTCACCTTTTCGGTTTTTTTTCCGTCTTTAACCCAGATGCAATCAAAGATGTAAAATTGTTCAAAGGAGGAATTCCTGCACGTTATGGCGGACGGGTATCATCGGTCCTCGAAATATTTCAAAAAGAAGGCAACAGTAAAGATTTAAAAGTAAATGGAGGTATTGGTGCCGTAGCCAGCAGGTTACTCATTGAAGGCCCCATTACCAAAGACAGAACCGCATTCTTAGTAGGTGGACGTGCTTCCTATGCGCATTTGTTTCTACCGTTGTTCGACATTGATAACAAGGCCTATTTTTTTGACCTTAATACCAAGTTTAACCATAAAGTTAATGATAGAAACAATATTTATCTGTCTGGTTATTTCGGAAGAGACCTGTTCAGCATTAACGAGAGCTTTGTAAACACCTATGGGAATGCCGTCGGAAATTTTAGATGGAACCACTTGTTTTCCGATAAGCTTTTCTCCAACCTATCCCTCATTTATTCTGATTATTTCTATGGTCTAGAGTTGGATTTTGTAGGCTTTGAATGGGATTCCGGTATTCAAAATTTCAACCTAAAATATGACTTAAAACACTATATCAACGACAAGTTTCAAGTAAACTATGGTCTAAACAATATCTATTATGTCTTTAACCCTGGAAAAATAAAACCAAACCGTGAAGATTCTGGAATTGTGGAGGAGCAACTTACAAAAAAGTATGCCAATGAAACAGCTGCTTACGTTGATGTTGAACAAAAATTGACCGAGAAATTAAGCGTCAACTACGGTTTAAGAGTAAGTCTTTTTAACCGTCTTGGACAAGATGAATTATTTGTATATCAAAACGACCAACCAGTGGTGTTTGATCCATTTCAACTGGTCTATCAAGAAGCTACCCCCATTGATACCATAAGTCCGGGAAGGGGACAAAACCTATCCACATTCGCTAACCTAGAGCCTAGGATTTCAGTTGCCTATGCCATGAACAATGACAATTCCTTCAAGGTCAGCTATACCCGACTGGCCCAGTATCTCCACTTGCTATCCAATACCAGTTCTCCTACCCCATTGGATGTATGGACACCCAGTGGTCCATTTGTGGAACCTCAATTGCTCAACCAATATGCCCTTGGATATTTTAGGAATATTAAAAATGGAAAATACACCTTAGAGCTTGAAGGGTTTTATAAAGACATTGAAAATCGAATAGACTATATCGATGGTGCAGACTTGATTGCAAACGATGCCATCGAACAGGTTATTTTAAACGGAGAGGCTCGTGCCTATGGCTTGGAACTGTTGTTTCGGAAAAATGAAGGCCGTTTTCAAGGTTGGCTAGCCTATACTCTATCCCGCTCTGAACAAAGAACTCCGGGCAGAACAGCGACACTCGATAATGGTAGATCCAATATGGAGACCGGAATAAATTTTGGGGAATGGTATAGCACTCCTTTTGATAAAACTCATGATATAGCCCTATATGGTAGTTATGACCTGAATGAAAGATGGAATTTCAACGCTAATTTTGTCTTCCAAACCGGTCAACCCACAAACTATCCCATCGGTCAATTTGAATTTCAAGGTTTGGTAGTTCCTTTCTTTGGGCTCCGCAATCAAACCCATTTGCCAGATTATCACCGGCTAGATTTATCGGCCACCTTTAAAAGCAAGCGAAAAAGAGAGCAAAACTTTCAGTCTGAATGGGTCTTTAGTATCTACAACGCCTATAATCGAAGAAATGCTGCCTCCATTAATTTTAGGCAAAACCAAGATACGGGAAGGAACGAGGCCATAAGAACCTCAATATTTGGAATTATTCCAGCTATAACCTATAATTTCAAATTTTGATATGAAAAACAAATTGACACTCATAGGATTGCTGATTATGCTGTTCGGATGCGAAGATGTGGTGGATGTTGAAGTGCCCACTACCTCCCCCCGGTTGATAATCAACGGAATCCTGAGAGTGGATGAGAATGAAGAGTTTGTTCCCATTGAAATCAAAGTAACAGAGACCAATAATTTCTTTGAGGAATCACCAGTGACATCATTGGAAAATGCCATAATTATCTTTGGACAACCTAATCCAGATGCACCCGAACTTTTGAACAATTTGGCCACTTCCTCTTTGGCTGAATCTGCACCTGGCTCCGGAATTTACATTCCTGACCCAACGTTTGATAGTGATCAAAGAATTCAAACTTCTTCACTATTGCCCAATACAGTTTTCATTCTCATTCTAGAACATAAAGGTCGTAGGTACGCCGCAAGAACCCCATATTCCAAAACCGTTCCAATAGATAATTTGGTTCAGGGAAATGAAACCCTTTTCGATGAAGACGATACTGAAGTAAAAATTACTATTTCTGATATGACCGATATTGAAAACTATTATGTTTTCGATTTCGGTTTTGGCGAATTTTTAGCTTTGGATGACCAATTCATAGATGGTCAACAATTTGAATTTTCCTATTTCTATCAAAAGGATTTAGAACCTGGTCAGGAAATTGAAGTTAATATCTTAGGAGCTGACCAAAGGTTTTTCAACTATGTAGATTTATTGATTGAACAGACCCAAAACGATGGAGGGGTATTTGAAACCCCAGCTGCTACAGTAAGGGGTAACGTATTCGATGTCACTGGTTTGGACAACAACCTACTCTTTGACAATGTTAACCGTCCAGAAGATTTCCCATTGGGATACTTCGCTGTGGTCGAAGAGTTTTCACAGACGTTGGTAATCGAATAATGGTTAGAACAAAAAATGTAAAAGAATAATTACCATCAAACCAGTCAAACCTTGAAAAAAGGTTGCTATCGTATGTCCTTTCAATGCAGTTTTTACATCCATATTCGAAAATTGGGAAACCACCCAAAAATAGCTGTCGTTAATATGACTTACCGTCATGGCCCCTGCTCCTACGGCTAAAACCCCAAGAGCTTTATCCGTTACAGATTCTAGACCAAAAGTCACCAATAAGGGTGCTACAATCGCAGCCGTAGTGATAATGGCGACCGTAGATGAACCTTGAGCTGTTTTTAGTACTGCGGCAATGCCGAAGCAAATCAATAAACCTGTGATGCCCGATGCTGCATTGATGTTAATAATAGATGCTATATCCATGGTTCTTAAAATAGCTCCAAAAGCTCCTCCCGCACCGGTTATCAAAACGATTGCACCTGCCTGTTTAAGTGCATCTGCCACCCATTCGTTTCGCACTTTCGGTTCCACTCCCTTTGCCAGTGGAAACGCAAAAAACACTCCAACAAGCAAAGCAACTATCAGACTACCAATAAATCCAAGTATTTTAAAGACTAAACCTTCCCCAAATGGATGCGACGGATAATCTCCTATAGATTTTAATGCAATCAACACAACCGGTACCAACAATGGTAAAAATGCCATGATAGGTTTAATATTTGATATGGGGGTAATTTGGTTTTCCTTCATTGTGTTTCCTTCTTCTTTTTCTCTAAGAGATTTACCAATAAACTTGGCCCAAAAATACCCCATCAAAGAAACGGGAATTGCCGTGACCAATCCTAAGACCATGACCATCCCTAAATCCGCTTCCAATACTGCAGCCGCTGCAAGTGGTCCTGGTGTAGGCGGCACAAAAACATGGGCGGAGTACAAACCTGTGGCCAAAGCGATGGCAAAGACCATAACTGGAACTCCTGACTTTTTGCTTAAGGCTTTATTCAAGGAAGAAAGAATTACAAACCCAGAATCGCAAAACACCGGAATAGATATCACAAAACCAGCAAGATTCAGCGCCAAAGGAGAACGTTTTAATCCGACAAACGATAAAATGGAATTGGCCAACACTTTAGTGCTTCCCGTCTTTTCAAGAAAAATCCCGATGATAGTTCCAAAAGCAATCACCAAGCCAATCCCTGAAAGGGTCTTACCAAAACCTTCCCCAAGTGTTGACACAATCTTAGTCGAGTCCATTCCCAATAGCAATCCTGAGACAATGACAGCTAACGTAAGTGATAGCACCGGGTTCATTTTAAACCTGACTGTCGCAACAATAATGAACAATATGGCTAAAACGAGAGTGAATAATTCCATAGTGATTTTATGACTTCCACTAAATATAAAGTATTCTTGCTACTTTTGAGGTTCATGGGAACAGATAAGCAACTTTTGGTAAAGGGCATCAAATCATTCGGCTATACAGCATTTTTTATGTTTCTAAGCCCTATTGTCCTATATCAAGCTTTTAAAAATCAAGAAAAACCCTTGTTTTGGCCGGTTCTCGTTATAGGTTTGTTTTTGGCTGCATTTGCAATTTATAAGGGCTTTAAATCCGTAAATATTATGATGGATGCCCTTTTCGGAAAGAAAAACAAAAGCTAGTTCTTTTCATCGGAAACCTTCTTCCACTTATTGCTCAACTGTGCATAATCGTAGTCCAAAACCGATTTTTGGCGTTGTAACTTGTTAGAGGCAAACGCACGCTGCAGAATATCTTCAATCAGATAATCTTCGTGAATACTTTCAGGATGAAATTCTTCTTTGATACTTATTTTAAAGGCTTTTGCCGTTGTATTATACCAAAAGGCACGCCACCCATTCCTAAGCTCCTTTACCAAATTGAATGCGGTTTTCCCGGTTTGTCTATAAATCAGTTTTATAAGGATTTGACCTTCGGTACGGGTCAACTTTTTAAGTTCGTCTGAAAATTCACCCTCCACATATTTTTGAACAGTTTTAGTGTATTTTTTTCGATGACGACGCTTTTTGATTTTCACAAGACTATCGTTCATTTCTTCCAACCGCTCTGCCGCCAATTTGGCATAGGGGTACACTTTTAAAGTCTTGCGCCGAAGTATATAGTATCGTAGCTTTTCATTTCTATTTGCAAATTTCAGCTTGCCAAAGATATATACCTCATCTAATTCAATAGAGCTCCTTAAAATGGAGTCTCCTTCAAATCGAACATAATAATCCGCAATGGAATCTTTTCCAATTTCTTGGGAAAAACCATCGAAAACCATTAGCAGAAACAATGAAATGGTACAATATCTTAACATTCGGGACACTCTAAAATTTAACCAAAATTAAGGATAAACACATAATTCAGCTATTAAATAAAAGTGAATATTAGTATGTTTGTGGACTAAAATTACTACATGGCAGCATCAAAAATAATTACCGCTAAGTCGCTAAAATTCTTTGAAAAATATTTGAACAATGCTTCTCCTACAGGCTACGAGTGGGAAGGGCAAAAAATTTGGATGGATTATCTAAAGCCTTATGTGGATGATTTCATCACCGACACTTACGGTACTGCCGTAGCAGTTATAAATCCTGATGCACCCTATAAAGTAGTTATTGAAGGGCATTCCGATGAGATTTCGTGGTATGTGAATTATATTACGGACAATGGATTACTCTATGTGATTAGAAATGGGGGTAGCGACCATCAAATTGCACCATCAAAATGGGTGAATATCCATACCAAAAATGGCATTGTAAAAGGTGTTTTCGGATGGCCTGCGATTCATACCCGAAATAGAGCTAAAGAAGAGCCTCCAAAGCTAGATAATATTTTTATTGATATTGGCGCCAAAGACAAGGAAGAAGTTGAAAAAATGGGAGTTCATGTGGGATGTGTGATTACCTATCCCGATGAATTCCAGGTCATGAACAAAAATAAATTCGTATGCCGTGCCATTGATAATCGGGCAGGAGGTTTTATGATTGCAGAAGTAGCAAGATTGCTTCATGAGAACAAAAAGAAACTTCCCTTTGGGCTTTACATTACCAATTCGGTTCAAGAGGAAATTGGGTTGCGTGGTGCTGAGATGATCACCCAAACCATTAAACCCAACGTAGCCATTGTTACGGATGTATGTCACGACACCACCACTCCGATGATCGATAAAAAGAAAGAAGGCGAAACGGCCATTGGTTCCGGACCAGTGATTTCTTATGCTCCAGCGGTTCAAAACAAGCTTAGGGAGCGTATTATCGAAACTGCTGAGGCCAAAAAGATACCTTTCCAAAGGTTGGCTTCGTCGCGATACACCGGAACTGATACTGATGCATTTGCCTACAGTAACGGAGGTGTTGCTTCCGCTCTTATTTCATTGCCCCTTCGTTATATGCACACCACTGTGGAAATGGTACATAAAGATGATGTGGAAAATGTAATTCGATTAATCTATGAAACACTCCTCAACATTAAGGAGGGGGAGACGTTCAATTATTTTGATTGATTATGTCATTCCTGCGTAGGCAGGAATCCATTAATATTTTAAAGATTCCCACTTTTGTGGGAATGACAATGCTGTGATAAGATAACTATGGATGAGTTGATAGACATCCTGGACGAAGACGGAAACGCAACAGGGCGGACATGTCTAAAATCGGAAGCACATCTAAAAGGGCTCTTCCATCCTACCATTCATGTCTGGTTCTATACATCTGACGGGCAAATTTTATTTCAGAAGCGTGCGCATGACAAAGACACTTTTCCCTCGTTATGGGATGTTTCCGTAGCAGGTCATATTGGAGCTGGTGAAGATATCATCCAAGCGGCAATTCGTGAGATTGAGGAAGAAATTGGGCTTGAAATAAACCAATCCGATTTGGAAAGGATTGGAACATTTAAATCCATGCACAAACATTCTGAAACCCTTATTGATAATGAGTTCCATCACAATTTTCTCTGCAAGTTAGAGGTTCCCTTGGTAAAACTTAAAAGACAGGAAAGCGAAGTTGATGACCTTCAATTGTTTGCAATAGACGTTTTTAAGGAAAAAGTGAAGCAAGACAAGCTTGAAGGATTTGTTCCGCATGCAATTTTCTATTATGAGAATGTTATCGCCAAAATAGAAAAAAGGATACACCCTATACGGTAAAGGAAATCAATTGCACTTATCTAAAGGATATGAATTCGTTTTAATGATTTATATCCTACGATAAGTGAAGTTCTGGAAATTTTCACAAAAAATCTTAGGCTAATTGATAGATGCCTGTTTTGAATTGACGAATGAGAGGAAAATTAGTCTGGGCTCCTTCTCTCTTCTTTACTAAAACTTCGAAGAGTTCAAGGGAAGATGGACGAAGGACGGGATGGATTCCGTATCAAGTACGGAATGACATACTACATCGTTTTACCCTTTTCGTCCACTAAAGTGGACACCTTTCCCTTCCTTCGACAGGCTCAGTGTGACATTTGTATAGAATGATATCGGGAAAAGGAGCTTTTGGAAGTATTATTCAGTAACTAGCTCGGATAAGAACTCCTTAGCATTATCCAACGAATAAACTTGCTGCTTGCCTGTAGTCATGTTTTTTACTACAAACTCTCCCTTAGAAAGTTCTTGGTCACCAATCATCACCACAAAGGGCACCTGACGGTTATTGGCATATTTCATTTGCTTCTGCATTTTGGCCGCTGAAGGGTATACTTCTGCCTTAACACCATTAGCCCTTAGTTTCCCAACCAATTTTAAGGAAGCCAAACTTTCGGCCTTTCCAAAATTGATGCACAAAACATCAATTGATTTTTCCAATGTTTCTGGAAACAAGCCCAGTTCCTCAAGAACCAAATAGATACGATCCAAACCAAAAGAAATACCTACACCGCTCACGCCTTTCAATCCAAAAATGCCAGTAAGATCATCATAACGACCGCCACCGCCAATGGATCCCATTTTTACACCTTCGGGAGCACTTACTTCAAAAATAGCACCGGTATAATAGTTGAGTCCACGGGCTAAGGTAACATCTAACTGTAATTTTGCTGATTGCAATCCAATCTCTTCGATAGTGTTCACGATTTCCTGCATTTCCGCAATTCCCTCCATCCCGATTTCAGATTCTACCAAAAGGGATTTTAATTGATCCAGCTGTTCTTGGCTAGAACCAACCATCTGAAATAAAGGTGAAGCTTTGGCAATAGCTTGTTCCGAAATGCCTTTGTCCATCATTTCTTGCTTTACCTTCTCCTCTCCTATTTTATCCAATTTGTCCAAGGCAACGGTAAAGTCCACTAATAAGTGTTTTGCTCCGATTACCTCAGCAATTCCGGAAAGTATTTTTCTGTTATTAAGTTTAATAGTCGCGCCCTTCAATCCTAAATCCGTAAATACGGCATCATACAACTGCACAAACTCAACTTCCTGCAATAAGGCATTGGCTCCTACCACATCGGCATCGCATTGGTAAAACTCCCTGAAACGTCCTTTTTGGGGTCTATCCGCCCGCCAAACAGGTTGTATTTGGTAGCGCTTGAACGGAAAATCAATCTCATTTTGGTGCATGACCACATAGCGTGCAAAAGGCACCGTAAGATCATAACGGAGGGCTTTTTCTGAAATCTTAGGCGTCAAAGAAGTAGAATTCTTTGAGCTATAGGTGACATCATCAACTTTGGAAATAAAGTCCCCGGAGTTTAGAATCTTAAAAATTAAACGATCGCCTTCATCTCCATATTTGCCCATCAAGGTTTCTGAATTTTCAAAAGACGGTGTCTCAATAGGTTGAAAACCATATACTTCAAAGTGTTTTCTTATGGTTTGAATGATGTAGTTGCGTTTGGCAACCTCGGTTGGTGAAAAATCGCGTGTTCCCTTAGGAATGGATGGTTTTTGTGACATGTACTAGAATTCTGGTGCAAATATAAACGGTTTGGCGGTTTCGTGATTTTATGGTTTGACACGAATTTCACGAATTCAAGCTAATTACAATCAGATGTTGGATTTCAGATATCTGACTTCCAACTTCTGAAAGCTACTCCATAATCTGTTCAAACCACTGGTAGAGATCACCTTTGGTAATCACAGCCCCTTGCTGAATCAAATCAAACTTGTCCTTGTTCTTATCTTCGGAATAGGCTTTGGAAGCGGTTAGATACTCCACGAAATCTGATTGGAAATTCCGTTTGAACCAACCAAAACCTTCTTCGGTTCTTAAATCGATATCAGGATTCATTACTTTAACGGAAAACAATTTCATTTCCTTTTCCGTCAGATGGAACAAGTGCATGTGCGACTCTGAAATATTCTCCAGATATTCCACCTTAGACAATACTCCTTCCCAAACCAAATCACTAAAAACATCTATTTCCTCTTCAGCAACCTCTGGCTTTTCTTCCTTTATGGCGACCCACTCATCCGCTGTAATGGACTGTGTGGCCAAAAAGTTGATAAACTCAGGATGCAGTTCTTCCAATTGCTGTTGTGTCAACCGTGCGTACTTCATAAACATTCTTATAAAAAAAGAAAAGAGCCATGCAAGGCATAGCTCTTTAACTGTATTTATTTTAGACTTCAGCTTTTATTTAGCCTCTGCTATTACTTCAAAAGGGAAATCAACAATTACTTCTCTGTGAAGTCTGATTGAAGCGCTGTACGGCCCAACTCTTTTGATTGTTCCTCCTTTGATATTGATAAATTTTCTTTCGATCTGATGACCTGCTTTATCCAAAGCAGCAGCCAAATCTATATTGCTGACAGAACCAAACAACTTATCTCCAGCTCCAGCTTTAGCAGGAATACGGATTTCCAATTGTTTTAATGCCTCTGCCACCTTGTTGGCTTCATCAACTACCTTCTTTTCTTTATGGGCTCTTTGTTTCAAGTTCTCGGCCAACACCTTTTTTGCAGAAGGGGTAGCCAAACTAGCCAAACCTTTAGGGATAAGGTAATTTCTTCCATAACCGTTCTTCACTGTTACGATATCGTCCTTAAAACCCAAATCCTGTATATCTTCTTTTAGAATAAGTTCCATTCTTCAGTATTTTTTATTTCAACATATCGCCAACATACGGCATTAACGCTAGGTGACGTGCACGCTTTACAGCTTGAGCCACTTTTCTCTGATACTTTAATGAAGTTCCGGTAAGTCTTCTTGGAAGTAATTTACCTTGCTCGTTTACCAACTTCATCAAAAAATCTGGGTCTTTGTAATCAATATATTTGATTCCAGATTTTTTAAATCTGCAGTATTTCTTTTGCTTGTTGGTCTCAATGTTCAACGGGGTCAAATATCTGATTTCCCCATCTTTTTTTGATTTCGCTTGTTGTTCTATTGATGACATAACCCTATGCGTTTGCTTTTAATTTTGTTCTTCTCTTTTCTGCCCAAGCAATAGCATGCTTGTCCAACTTAACGGTCAAAAAACGCATAATACGTTCATCTCTTCTGAATTCTACCTCATAAGGTTCAATAACCTCACCTGGAACGGTAAATTCAAACAAGTGGTAAAATCCACTTTTTTTGTGCTGAATGGGATAGGCCAATTTTTTAAGTCCCCAATTCTCTTTGGAGACCATTTTGCCACCATTCTTAATCAAGAAATCTTCAAATTTCTTGACTGTTTCCTCTATCTGGGTTTCAGACAGAACGGGATTCAAAATGAAAACAGTTTCGTAATGGTTCATATATTGTTTATTTTTAAAGGAGCGCAAAATTAGCAATAAATATGAACCCTCGCAAGAAAAGGTAAAAATCTTCGTTTAAAGCTAAGAGTTATTAACAATAATGAACCTTTTAAACCTACGTATCGTATATGGTAATATACACAACAAAATAGACCATGTTTACATCTTTTGTTGTAGTTAAACGTCATTTTTGTGTAATTTGCCGATGATTTAAAACCCTACAAATCACCCCATTCTATGAAATTAAAAAGTATAATTGTAGACGACTCCTCAATGCAGCGCATGGCCGTTGCAAAATTAGTCAACAATCACCCTCATCTTGCCTTGGTAGCCGAGTACAGTAATGCTATTGAAGCCAAAAATGGACTTAAGAACCATGAAATCGATTTGATTTTCTTGGATGTTGAAATGCCAATCATTAGCGGCTTTGACCTTTTAGAGGCTCTTGACAACCCTCCACAAGTAATTTTGATTACCGGAAAGCCTGATTACGCGCTCAAGGCTTTTGATTATGATGTAACCGATTACTTGCACAAGCCTATTACTTTGGCCCGTTTTGAGGCCTCTGTAAAAAGAGCGGTTGCAAAATATGAGCAGATGAACAGGGTTGATGAAGATGAGGAGCACATTTTTGTAAAAAGTAACCTTAAAAAGCGTAAGGTTATCTTAAACGACATTAAATGGATTGAAGCTTTGGGAGATTACATCAAATTGGTGACCGACGAAGCTAATATTGTGATTCTTTCCACCATGAAAGCTTTTGAAAAGCAACTTCCAGCAGAGAAGTTTCTTAGAATCCATAAATCCTACATTGTGAATCTTGAGAAAATCGAAAAGTTCAACAGTAAAAATGTTGAGGTAAGCGGTAGACAAATTCCTTTGAGTAGAAATAAAAAGACTGAACTAGCAGAAGCGCTTGCCAATGTTTAACCATTATATGTGGTCTACATTATAGAGCAGTCTCACACTTTTATACTTGGAAATAGCATTAAAAGATTTTTCAATTCTTTTAATGCTATTTTTTATTTGGGCCATCGATTGCGTCCTCGGAACTTTGACCACAATATTCTTCAAGTACTCACGACGAATTCTCGCTACGGGCGGATATTCGGGTCCTAAGACTTGATGCTTCAAAACATTTCTGAGAGAACTTGCGAACCACTCCGCCGCTTCGTTGAGTTTGTTAAAATCCCTATCCTTTAGTGTAAGTTTAATAATTTTATTAATCGGTGGATATTTAAACTGCTCCCGCTCATACAGCTGTTCCCTGAACATTTTATTATAATCGTTCGTGGTTACTTGCTGTAAAATTTGATGGTAGGGATTATACGTCTGAATCAACACCTTGCCCCTTTTCTGGGTTCGACCAGCCCTTCCGGCGACTTGAGTGAGCATTTGAAAACTACGTTCATGGGCTCTATAATCCGGGAAATTTAACAATGAATCCGCATTCATAATACCCACAAGGCTCACATTTCTAAAATCCAATCCTTTGGTTACCATCTGCGTTCCCACCAAAATATCCATTTCTTGTTGCTCAAAGGCCGTTATTATTTTTTCATAGGCATATTTTCCACGTGTAGTATCCAAATCCATTCGTCCTACCCTTGCATCTGGGAACAACTCTTTCAGTTCTTCCTGAATTTGCTCCGTTCCAAATCCTTTTTTATCCAAAGTAAAGCTTCCACAAGCCGTACAACTGTTCTGTAAAGCCATATGATATCCGCAGTAATGACACCTTAGTTGGTTTCGATGTTGATGATAAGTGAGGCTTACATCGCAGTTAGGACATTGGGTAACGTTTCCACAGGTCGTACACTCAACAATAGGTGAAAATCCCCTTCGGTTTTGAAACAGAATAACCTGCTCCCCTTCTTCCAAGGTTTCCGTTATGGCATTGAAGAGTGTTTCTGAAAAATGACCCTTCATTCGTTTTTTCCGAGTGGCCTCTTTAATGTCCACAAGGTTGATGTCAGGAAGCAGTACGTTTCCATATCGAATTTTAATACTGGCATAACCGTATTTCCCTTTTCGGACATTATCCATACTTTCTATACTAGGGGTGGCCGAGCCCAAAAGGCAATCCGCTCCATGGTACGAAGCTAACACGACCGAAGCATCACGGGCATGGTATCTTGGAGCTGGGTCAAATTGTTTAAAAGAGCTTTCGTGCTCCTCATCCACAACCACCAATCCTAAATTGGAAAAAGGTAAAAACAAAGATGACCTGGCTCCAATAACGATTTGGGCTTTTTCAGCATTGTTCAGGACATTTTTCCAGGCTTCTACGCGTTCGTTTAAACTGTACTTTGAATGATAAACCGCTACTTTGTCACCGAAATATTGTCGAAGTCTATTAATGAGTTGGGAGGTAAGCGCTATTTCCGGCAATAGATAAAGTGCTTGCTTTCCCCTATTGAGGCATTCCTCTATCAATTTGATATACACTTCGGTTTTTCCAGAAGAGGTTACACCATGCAAAAGTGCTGTTCTTTTGTTTGCAAAACTTTGTTTTATAGCTTCAAATGCCTCCTTTTGATGCGAATTCAGCACAATCTTCTTTTCTTCTTGCGCAGCATCATATTGAACCCTATCCGTTTGGATAAAATATTCTTCCAAAACGGATTTATCTATCAATGCTTTGATGACCGCCCTAGAACTGCCACTTTCCTTTTCCAAATCAGCTATCAGAATTGGTTTTTTTGAGGTCGCCTGAATCTGAAACAACGACAACACCACTTGACTTTGCTTTGGCGCTCGGGAAAGACTGTTCAACAAATCCTCCAATCTGGATTCGTCATCAAACTCGGCAGAAAGTTTTACATACCGGACCAACTTGGGCTTGTATTGTTCGTAGAGCTCTTCTTTTTGGCAGACAACTCCTTTTTGAACAAGTCTATTGAGCAGCGGAAGTACATTTTTCTTATCCACGATATCGCTAACTTCCCCCACTTTTAACATGGATTGATGCTGTAACGCTTCATACACTAAAAACTCATCGTCTTTGAGTTCCAAGTCATTGATTTCTGTCTCTTTATTAGGCAAAATCAAGGTTTCACTTTCCAACAAAAAAGAACTGGGCAATGCACTGCGCACAACTTCGCCTAAAGTGCACATATAATATTGTGCTATCCATTCCCAATGTTGAAACTGAAATTGGTTTACAAGAGGGGTTTCGTCCAGAATCTGGTAAATCTCTTTTGCTTCATATGCTTCCGGCGCATTTTGATGGACGCCATATGCCAATGCCGTGTAGATTTTGGATTTCCCAAAGGGAATGGCCACCCGCATACCTTTTTGAATAAATCCGGCTTCTTTTTGTGAAATCTTATAGGTAAAGCGTCTTTCCAATGGAATAGGAAGCACCACATCTAAAAAGTACCCCATATCATCAATCCTCTTTTACCCTGTGCCAGGTTTGCGTCCGGTAGAAAAACGCTAGATATCCCCTTACTTTAAGTTTGCTTTTATCATCGGAATCCAACCAAAGCTTTCCGCGATAAACTGAACCATTTTCTGGGTCCAACAGGTAACTACCTTTGTACTCTCCTTTATCATTGGATTTAAAATTGCGCATTATCTGCATTCCCTTAACCGGCTTATCTTTTAGTTCTCCCTTACATTTTATACAGACTGCATCTTCCCTACCTTTTTCAAGGATCTTTATGATTTTAGCTTGAAGGTGACCATTTTCTTGATATACTTCCACTATCCCCTTTTCCATTCCGGTTTGATCATCAATCGTACGCCATTTGCCAAAAACGGACTGTGCCAAACACATATTTGTGCAACTAAAAACCAGTATAAATCCTAAATAGTTAAGCTTCCATCTTTCTTTCATGCTTCTTTTTTAAAGAATTCAAGGTAGCATTCAATTCAAATCCAAGCAAAAGGATATTCGAATTCAACCAAATAAACACCATTAAGATAAGTAATCCCCCCAAAGCTCCGTAGAATTCATTGTATCGAGCAAATTTTTCCACATAAACCCCAAAAAGATACGACGTCAACAAGAACAACAGTGTGGTCATTAACGCTCCAGCTGAAAAGAATCTTGCTTTTCTTCCTTCGGCCGTCCCAAAATAATAAAGGATTGCCGTAGTGAGATAGGATAATACGGTAAAGAAAAGTATTTTGGTTACTTGAATACCTATGGTATCTCCTTTTTCAATGTCATATCCCAGTGTTTTTCCAAAATATTCACTGGTATATTCCACCACATAGAATTCAAAATAGACAAAAGCTACGGCTCCAAGAATCAACAAAACCGACAAAATCAGCCCTACCATAAAGGCATAGGCATATTGTCGGAAAAAATTCCGTGTCAATTCAACATGGTAAGAGTTTTCAAAGCCACTGAAAATGGCATTTACCCCATTAGCTACCAAAAAAATGGAAACCAAAAAGGCGGACGACAATAGACCTCCTCTTTTTTGGTCTTTGATCTGTGTATAAATTACTTCAAAATAATCGCTGGTCGCCGTTGGTAAAAATGATTCTAGAAAAATCAGAAACTGTTTATCGAAATCCCCACCTTCCAAACTTATATAAGGAATCACGAAGGGCAAAAGTGTGACCAAAAAGATAATCAACGGGAAAAGCGCCATAAAAAGGCTGAAAGCAATAGAACTGGCCCTAGTGGAAAGCGTTCCTTTTACTATTCCAAGGACATACATCTCCAATAGATCATAAAAAGAAAAACCCTCAAAAGCTTTTAGTTGGATATTCTTGAGCAATCGGACAAGCCAGTTAACCACTGGTATTTTTTCCAATTGTTCTTCTATCGCAACAGACATTAAACCGCTTTTAAACTTAAATCCATATTATGGACAGAATGGGTCAAAGCGCCGGAGGAAATATAATCAACACCGCACTCCGCGTATTGGCGAATGGTATCTTCATTGATTCCACCCGAGGATTCGGTAAGGCATTTGTTCCCTATTATTTTTACAGCCTTTTTAGTATCAGCGTAGTCAAAGTTATCTAGCAGAATTCTGTAAACACCATCGGTTTTTAAAATTTCTTCTACCTCTTGCAAATTCCTGGCTTCTACAATAATTTTTAAATCACGATTTGTCTCTGTAAGGTATTGCTGTGTTTTTTGAATGGCTTTTGTAATTCCTCCCGCAAAATCGATATGGTTGTCCTTGAGCATGATCATATCATAAAGTGCAAACCTATGGTTTTCTCCTCCCCCAATCTTAACTGCCCATTTTTCCAAGGCGCGGATACCTGGGGTGGTCTTTCGGGTATCCAAAATGTTAGTCCCTGTTCCCTCTAATAATGTTACAAAATATTTCGTCTTTGTTGCTATGGCACTCATGCGCTGCATGGCATTCAACACCAAACGTTCGGCTTTCAATATGCTTTGGGAGCTCCCTTCAACATAAAATGCAATGTCGCCATATTTGACTTTTGAACCATCTGGAATGAGGACTTCAACCTCCATTCTGTCATCGACATAGGCAAATACTTGTTTCGCAAGTTCAATCCCTGCTAATATTCCCTCATCCTTGACCAAAAGTTTGGCCTTTCCCTTGGCCGAATCAGGAATACAGGCCAATGAACTATGGTCGCCGTCGCCTACATCCTCCCGAATAGCGTTGGCAATAATCAAATCGATTTCGTTTTGGAATTGATCTTCGGTAATCATCAAATTGGGGTTTTGACGAAAATACTAAAAACATTGTTCTCAAAATATGTTCAATTTCCATAGTTTCTTCCAAAAAATTATTTTTGGGCATGCAGATTACCCTAATCGCCATTGGCAAAACAGATAGTGTCGAACTTGCTAAGCTTATCTCCGTATATGAGAAGCGTCTTGCACATTATGTCAAATTTAGGTTTGACATAATTCCCGACATTAAAAACAGCAAAAACCTTTCGGAAAAGCAGCAAAAGGAAAAAGAAGGTGAATTGATTCTTAACCAAGTACAACCATCGGATATACTGTTACTCATGGACGAAAACGGCAAACAGTTTTCATCTATGGAATTCTCACAGTTTCTTCAGAAAAAAATGAATAGTGGCATTAAAAATCTTGTGCTCACAATTGGAGGTCCATATGGTTTTAGTGATGCCGTGTACCAAAGAAGTAACGGAAAAATTAGTTTATCCAAAATGACTTTTTCGCATCAAATGGTGCGTTTATTCTTGGTGGAACAGCTATATCGTGGCTTTACAATTTTACGGAATGAACCTTATCACCATAACTAATGACACTTCTTCGCATCATCAAACGATTTGATCAATTCTATTATTTCAAAAGCATGCAACTCCCTGTTGAAATTCTTATAAGTTTTTATCAAACTGGGGCAAAATGAGAAAAAATCGATAAATCTTTTCGTTCTGGGTAAGGGCTGCAACTCCTTATCAGAACCTTCACAAAAAAAATAATGTCCAAAACTCGTAAGTCCTTTATTAGTTCTCAAATGCGGCGAATAGAAGCGATAAATCCCTGAAACAGGCCCTCCGGGGTTAAGTCTTTTAAATTTTTCATAAACAACGATGTTCCCCACTTTGATTTCTTTGACAAGTTGGGGGAATTTTTCGCCAATGGATTTATAGACAAATTTATCCCGTGTTTTTATTGCTTTTTTAATCCGTTTGCCATTAATCTTGGTTTTGAAAAAATATTCTGTGTCGAAAATGATGGAATCCACGGCTATTTCATCATATCTAACAATATCTTTCCCATTTTTAAACCGTATCTTTTCTTTAAAATTAGGAGTGAATGTTTTCCCTTCTAGCGGAATTTTTGCCTGTCCCTCAATTATTTTTCCGTTTTTAAGGTAAATTTTCGCAGATTCGAAGTTGTCAAATTGAGCTCTGCCAGCTATGAAAACAAATAGAAAAATAACATTAAGGCTAACACTACTTTGCTTCGATAACTTTATCGGAATCACTCTTAATACTTTTATAGGAAACTAAGTTATACTTTTCCAGAAAATCTTCTACTTTCTTTATGACAATGTGATGGGGTCTCGGGTTTTCGGCCGTCTTTTCCAATGATTTTTCCATATCGTTGGAAACTTTTTTAAGATGGTCCAGTTCCTCCATTATAAACCCATAAATCTCACGCTGCCTCTCAGGGCTCTTTTCAACCTTTAAAACATATTGCAGATCGGAAATATTCTTTATGTGCGAACTAAATACCTGAGATTGATGCCAAGCAATTTCAGTAAGTTTCTTTTTTTGGTCTATAATTCTTGCAATGATTGGGTTGACTATAAAAAAGATTTCGAACAGTATGATGACAATTGAAAATATAGCCAGTTCTAATTCTATGATCATCATGGTCTTAATGTCCTTTTCAGCTTTTTTCTGAAATTGCATCACAATACCATCCATGATTTCTAAAAAACGATCTGTTCTATATCTGACATCGGTAAAAGATATGTTGGCATAGCTCTGATAATCTTTCAATTCGCTATACAACCATTCTACATGCGGTTCCAATCGATTAAATTCCTTTAAAATTTCGTCATCTGTTAGAGGCTCTATTTTTAGGCTCTCGTTACCACGCTGTAAAAATCCATTCATTTGGTACAACTTGGTCAACGCTAGTTTTAGCTCGGCATAATCACAATTATGATACCTACAGGAATATAATTCGCTTAAAACACGTTGGCTCAGCATACGCTGTTTCCCCGCTAAATTTACCATCATAGCAGCGTTTCGCTGTTTTCTCAGTGAATATTGGGTCATGGACTGGATAGTAATCGTAAGAGCAACGATTGAGATGACCAACAAATAATAAGCCCTGAATCCTTTTTGAAATGGTTTGAACTTTATAATCTTCATTGTATGCTACAGAAATAGTAAGAATTAGCTTACAATTTAGTTTAAAAAGCCGCTAGAAGAAGTATAAATGTTGTGAAACAAGTTTTTAAAAAGGTGAAAACGCTATTTAAATCAAAACGAGGGTGAGACCTTAATACAGTACCCTAAACTTGATGGTATTTTCTACGTTCTTTAGTGCCTTAACCACCTCTTTGTTGTACTCTTTGTCCAAATCCGTAATCACATAACCGACCTCACTATCTGTTGAAAGATATTGCCCCGTTATGTTCATCTCGTACTTGGCCAAAACTTCGTTGATTTTGGCCATAATGCCTGGAACATTTTTATGGATATGCAAAAATCTATGGGCATTGTTCTGTTTTGGCAAACGAATATTTGGGAAGTTGACCGCATCCACTGTATTTCCAGAATTGATGTAATCCATAATCTTGTTCGGTACAAAGTCCGCAATATCTCGTTGGGCCTCTTCGGTACTACCTCCAACATGAGGAGTTAGAATCACATTGGGAATACCTTGCAACGGGGTCTCAAAGTTACCATTACTTCTGGGTTCCGAAGGATATACATCAACAGCAGCACCACCAAGCTTCCCGCTTTTTAATGCCACTGTAAGGGCATCAATGTCTACAACGAATCCACGAGATAGATTTATCAGGATAGCGCCGTCCCTCATCTGATTGATTTCTCGCTCACCTATAAAGTTTCTATTGGCCTTGTTATCGTCGATATGTAATGTAACCACATCTGATACCGATAGAAGGTCTTCCAAGGAACTGCATTTCACAGCATTACCCAACGCCAATTGATCTGCCACATCATAGTAGTATACTCGCATACCCATTGCTTCCGCCAATACTGACATCTGCTTGCCAATGTTTCCATAACCTACTATTCCAAGGTTTTTTCCACGTACCTCTCTTGAATTTATTGCGGTCTTGTTCCACTCACCTTTGTGGATTTCAGCGCTACGTGTAAAAACATTTCGCATCAACATTATAGTTTGACCTATAGCCAGTTCCACAACAGATCGGGTATTGCTGTAAGGTGCATTAAATACAACAACTCCTTTTTTCTTCGCAGTTTCAAGGTCAATCTGAGTGGTTCCAATACAAAAAGCTCCTACGACCAACAACTTATTGGCAGCTTCCAGTACTTTCTTGGTAACTTGGGTTTTAGATCGTATTCCCAATACATGAACACCCTTGATTCGCTCTATAAGCTCTTCTTCTGGGATACTATGTTTGACCAGCTCAACGGAAAAACCGTCTTCGGACAAATTGTCGAACGCTGCCGGATGTACATTTTCCAACAGTAATATCTTGATTCTATTCTTCGGGTATGAAAGGTTTCTAGGCAAATCGTTCACAAATAAAAATTCATCCAAGTTAGGTGCTACATGGTCCGCATTGTTTGCAGCCTTTTCGCGATGTACATTTTCTGTATAGGCAAAAAACTTGTCGGCAATTCCAGCTTCACGCATTACATAATCGCTATAACCATCGCCTATCACCTGTACCTCGCCATCTAAATCAAGGTTCTTAAGGCATTCTATCTTTCCATTGTGTGAAGCCAGTACATTTGCTTCATCAAATCCAATAATATTACCATCATTATCAAATTTAAAGGTGTTGGCATATACCCGATCAGACGGAATGTTATATTCTTCAACTATAGGGTCTATGAATTCCTTGAAGCCACATGAAATTACATAAATATCGTCAGAAAATTTTTCAAAAAACTCTTTGTTAGAGGCAATTGACTTAGAAATCTTTTGACGCAATTCGTTAACCAATCCATCCAAATCATCCCTATGTGCATTCAAAAGGCGTATTCTTCTTTCCAAAGATTCCGTAAATGAAATATCGCCATCAATACCCAAATTGGTAATGTCCTGTATTTCCTGAATGATTTCTTTCCTGTTGGATTTGCCCTGAAGGGTCATCTCAGCTAAAACATCCAACGCTTCTACCCTTGTAAGGGTGCTATCAAAATCAAAAACGTACTTGCGTGCCACCTCTATCATGAATTGCTTCAAAAATTAAGGCGTAAAATTAAAAATTAATTCTATCCATAGAATCGGAAGCAATCAAAATGGCTCGATAAATGCGGATATATCAAAAATCAGGGGCAAAAAGTTTCAAATATTATTTTTTCAGGCCTTTTTTCATCTCAAAACCAGCGTCTAGTGGCTTTGCAATAGGCACTATATTGCTTTCCAAACATATTTGTCAACGCTTTTTCCTCTCTACTAATCTGAAAATGGTTCATATAGTACACAAATCCTGCCGCCAAAAGCGTATTGAATGCGTTCCCCAACTTTAACCCTAGAGCAAGTAAAATCAGAAGCATGCCCAAGTACATAGGGTTTCGGGAATATTTGAATATTCCAGTAGTTACCAATTTTGTAGTTTTTGACAAATCGAGGGGATTCGTGGTGGTTTTTGCCCTTCTAAATTGAAATATTCCTAAAAATATGACCAAAATTGCCAGCCCAAAAAGAAAAACGGCCAACTCTTTTCTCCCAAAAAAATCAAAGTCACCAACAGGAAGAAATGTTGCCAAAAGGTACATGAAAACACCAAAAACCAACATCACCAAGGGTGGTAAAATCTTCATTTGAATTCAATTTAGCTTAATATCGAAATTACTACTTTTAGCCCTTCCACTAAAAACTACAGTATTGGAAATTGTTTTTGCCACTCATAATACCAATAAACTGGAAGAAGTCAGAAAATTGCTTCCCAAAGAAATACAATTGTTGTCCCTTGCTAACATAGGATGTTCAGAAGATATTCCAGAAACTGGAAGCACATTAGAAGCAAATGCCAAAATCAAAGCAGATTACGTAACCCAAACCTATGGTTACAATTGTTTTTCCGATGACACCGGACTTCTTGTAGATGTTTTGGATGGAGCTCCCGGGGTCTATTCTGCCCGATACGCTGGCAATCAAAAGAATACGGAGGATAATATGGATTTGGTGTTGGCTCAACTTAAAAGCGGTAGTAACAGAAATGCGCATTTTAAAACAGTAATTCACCTGAATCTTCAAGGTCAGAGCTATGTCTTTGATGGCATTGTAAACGGTACTATAACTGAAACAAAAATGGGCTCAGGAGGTTTTGGCTATGACCCTATCTTTAAGCCTGAAGGTTTCCAACAAACCTTTGGGGAGCTTCCTTTAGAGACCAAAAACACTATTAGTCATAGAGCAAAGGCTGTACAAAAGCTAGTTGAATTTCTTAAAAACCAAACAACCTGATTGCAAATCTTTAAATAAGTGTACCTTTGCAGCTTTATTAACGCCGCCGGTATGGGCATGGTGTTGCGAGGGGCTCAAATGGGATGTATAAAATCGCTCTATGCAACACAACATATTTGCGATTTAAGGTATACACCACAATGACAAAATTTGAAACCCTGGGGTTGGACAAACCCCTATTGGATGCTATTGCCGATCTTGGATTTGAAACACCATCCGAAGTTCAGGAAAAATCCATTCCTATTTTATTACAAGAAGAAACCGATTTGGTCGCTTTGGCCCAAACCGGTACAGGAAAAACCGCTGCTTTCGGTTTTCCCATGATTCAAAAAATACATGCGGAAAGTAGGACCACTCAAGGATTAATCCTGTCCCCTACTCGAGAGCTTTGTCTTCAAATCACAAATGAATTGAAGCTTTACTCCAAATATGTAAAAGGATTGAGCACGGTAGCCATTTATGGAGGAGCAAGCATTACGGAACAAGCCAGGCAAATTAAGCGTGGCGCTCAAATAGTTGTTGCCACTCCCGGTCGGATGAAGGATATGATCGGAAGAGGAATGGTCGATATTTCTAAAATTGACTACTGCGTACTGGATGAAGCAGACGAGATGCTGAACATGGGCTTTTATGAGGATATCAAAGATATCCTGTCCAACACTCCAGAAGAAAAATTCACATGGTTGTTCTCTGCTACTATGCCAAAGGAAGTAGCATCCATTGCCAAGAAATTCATGCACAAGCCTCAGGAGATTACCGTCGGCACTAAAAATGCAGGAGCTTCTACGGTACAACACGAGTATTATCAGGTGGGTGGACGTGACCGCTATCCTGCACTAAAGCGATTGGCCGATGCCAACCCTGGCATCTTCTCTGTGGTTTTTTGTAGAACCAAAAGAGATACTCAGAGAGTAGCTGAAAAATTGATAGAGGACGGGTATAATGCAGGCGCTTTACATGGTGATTTAAGCCAAAATCAACGTGACCTGGTAATGAACGCTTTCCGAAAAAAGCAGGTTCAGATGTTGGTAGCTACAGATGTGGCCGCCCGCGGAATTGATGTGGATGACGTGACCCATGTAATCAACTACCAGTTACCTGATGAGATTGAAACCTATACCCACCGTAGTGGACGTACCGGTAGAGCAGGTAAATCTGGAATTTCAATGGTCATTGTCACAAGGTCTGAAGCCAGAAAAATTAAGGCCATTGAAAAGAAAATCCAGCAAGATTTTATTTCCAAAAAGATTCCTACCGGAATTGAAATATGTGAAATTCAACTTTATCATCTAGCCAGTAAAATCAAAGAAACAGAGATCAATTCGGAAATAGACAACTACCTTCCAGTCATCAATGACGTTCTGGATGGGCTGGACAGAGAGGAATTGATCAAAAAAATAGTCTCTGTTGAGTTTACCCGATTCTACAACTATTATAGCAAGACCCGTGACCTTAACTCATCCGAAGGTGGTCGGGAAAAAGGGGAAAGAAGTTCAAAAGGTGACGCTCCATCCAACGGCTCGGTACGCTATTTTATCAATGTGGGAGAACGAGATGGATACGATTGGATGTCACTGAAAGATTTTCTTCGCGAAACCCTTAATTTGGAAAAAGAGGACGTTTTTAATGTTGATACCAAGGATAGTTTTTCATTCTTCAATACAGACGCGCAACTTACCGAGTTCATTCTTCAGACCTTTACTGATTTTAAAGTAAATGGGCGTTTTATCAATGTTGAAGTTTCGAAAGATCCTGGCGGAGCACGAAAAGGTAGAAAACGAGATAGAAAAAGAGGTCACCGAAAAGGTAGGGATGGCGGCCACCGAAAAGGTGGCGACAGCAAATCCTTTAAAGGAGGCAAAAAAGGTGGCTCAGGCAAAAGGGGCGGTAAAAGAAGGTCAGGTTTTTATTAGTTAATTCTATATTAAATAGGAAGACTCTCATGTTTATTTTTGTTTGTTTAGTACTTTTATACCTACAAAGATTGCATGAGAGGAAAACTACTTTTACTATTTTCACTGGTTACAACTCTTGGTTTTGCCCAAAACACCAATGAGCCCCTAGCTGAAGGAGAACTTAATGGCGTGGTCATCAATGCCCAAACAGATTTTCCTTTAGAGAGTGTACATATCATTAACTTAAACAAAGTTGTTGGTACGATTACCAACCAAAAGGGAGAGTTTACCATAAACGCAGCAGTAAACGATACCTTATACCTTTCTTTCCTTGGTTTTAAATCCCAAAAAGTACGGGTCACCAATGATATGTTTAAATTTCAACCCACCGAGATAGCCCTTACAGAATTAGCATATGCTCTCGAGGAAGTTATTGTAAGACCTTATCAACTAACCGGTTATCTTGAAATTGATGTCAAAAATCTTCCCATCAACAATGCTTATCAGTATAGCATTTCTGGGCTTTCAAAAAGCTATGAGGCAGGTAACAAAAATCCCAGTGCGGTTACCAAAGTATTAGGCGCCATTTTAAATCCTGCAGACCTTCTGAGGAATCTTTTTGGAAAAAAACCGAGGCAGATGCGAAAATTGAGGCAAATGAAAGAAGATGACGATATCCGAAACTTATTGGCCTCTAAATTCGACCGCGAGACACTTACCGAACTGCTACAATTGGAAAAGGTAGATATTGAGGACATCCTAAACAACTGCAATTACTCAAAATCTTTTATAAGTACTGCCAATGATCTTCAAATTCTCGATGCGATATCAAGTTGCTACGAAGAATATAAAGTGCTTAACAGAAGATAACCCTAGGAGTTTTGCCCTAATCCAAACCACGTGTTACGCACGTAAATAAATTTTATATTTCGCTATTCATTTTATAGTTTTAGGCAAAATCCCAACAAATGAAAAAACTACTTGCTATCATGTCCCTATTGTCTTTTCTTTTGGGTTGCAAACAGATAAACAAAAAACCACAAGAAGATAAACAGGTAGTTGAAGAAGAAGTTCAGAAAAAGGAAATTCCATTTGTTTGGGAGGGAGCAAATATCTACTTCCTATTGACCGATCGTTTTAATCGAAGTAAACAAGAGGCCAAAACGCATTTTGACAGGAACGAAGAGACTGCTGTTCTACGGGGTTTTGAAGGAGGTGATTTAGTCGGAATTACTCAAAAAATAGAAGAAGGCTACTTTACCGATTTGGGCATCAATGCCATTTGGCTTACCCCAGTGGTGGAGCAAATACACGGTGCTACAGACGAAGGAACCGGAAACACTTATGGTTACCATGGCTATTGGGCCAAGGATTGGACAGCTATCGACCCAAATTTTGGTACTCGCAAAGACTTGGAGAAGTTGGTAAAGACTGCCCATTCCAAAGGAATTCGAATTTTGTTGGATGTGGTTTTGAATCATACAGGCCCTGTAACGGACGAAGACCCTGTTTGGCCTGAAAGCTGGGTCAGAACAGGCCCAAAATGTGAGTTTACCACTTATGAAAATACCACGGCTTGTACTTTAGTTGAAAATTTACCGGATATTTTAACCGAATCCGATGAACCGGTTGAGTTACCCGATATGCTATTGGCCAAATGGAAGGAAGAAGGTAGACTGAGTCAAGAATTGGATGAATTGCAATTGTTCTTTGAACGTACTGGATATCCCAGAGCACCTCGATATTATATTATCAAATGGTTGACCGACTACATCAACGATTTTGGTATAGATGGGTTTAGGGTAGATACTGTAAAGCATGTAAACGAAAATGCATGGTCAGATTTGTATGCAGAAGCTTCCTATGCCTTTGAGACATGGAAGAAAAAGAATCCAGAACAGATTTTGGACGACAACCCATTTTATATGGTCGGTGAGGTATACAACTATGGCATTTCAGGGGGGCGGAACTTTGATTTTGGAGATAAGAAAGTTGATTTCTTTGATCATGGTTTCAAAAGCCTTATCAACTTTGACCTTAAAACAGATGCGCAAAAAGAATATGAGACCATTTTTAAAAAGTATAGCAAACTACTGAGCTCAAAGCTCAAAGACAAAAGCGTATTGAACTACCTCACCTCACATGATGACGGAAACCCTTTTGATAAAGAGCGTAAAAGACCATTTTATTCAGCAAATGTACTATTACTAACCCCTGGAGCCTCACAAGTATATTATGGTGATGAAACCGCAAGGAGTTTGATTATTGAAGGTGCCGAGGGAGATGCCACGCTGCGTTCTTTTATGAACTGGGAAGAGTTGGATAGTTTGCCGCAGACCAAAAAAATACACGAACATTGGCAAAAACTAGGTCAATTCCGTAGAAATCATCCAGCCATTGGAGCAGGTCGTCACAAAAGATTGGCCAAATCGCCTTATGTTTTCTCAAGAACCTATATGGATGGGGATTACAAAGATAAAGTTGTGGTAGGATTGGATTTACCTAAAGGTAAAAAGTCCCTTTGGGTAAAGGGGTTCTTTGGTGATGGCACTAAATTATATGATACCTATTCCGAAACCGAGGTAATGGTTAAGAATGGTAAGGTTGTTTTAGAAAATGACTACGACATTGCTTTATTGGAACTAGCCGAGTAATCAATCATTCCCTTGAATGCAATGCGATTCGATTACCTTCCGAGTCTGAAAATACTCCCATATATCCAACTTCTGGACTTATCTGTGTTTTAGGTCTTAGTATTTTTCCTCCAGCATCTTCAACCCTGCCCAATTCATTTTGCACATCTGATAGGCTTCTACTTGGAAGCCAACGAACACTGTATTTTTCTTTGCTATACCTATCCAAGCAGATACCAAAGGACGGTTGGCAACTTGTCTAGTCCAAATTTCTCATTAAAATTTATGGAAAATCCATAGAATTTTTAAGGTTTTCCTGCAATCCCGTTTGAACGCAAGTGGTTATTTTAGCAGCTAGTCCCTCGATAATTATTAACTGCTAAATCTTAATTTACTACTTATGAAAAAACATTCTTTTCTAAAATTTACCTTATCCTTTTTTGTTTTACTGGTGTTCTTCTATTCCTGTGAAAAAGAAGAAGCTGCGGAATTAGAAATCACCCAAGAGACTGAAGTTGTTCAGCCTACTGAGCAAGAAATTATCAGCAGCAAGTTTAGTCTTGACGGTTTCGATGAATCCTCTGGCATTGCAAAGAACAGCCTAAAAATCCTTTGGAATGAACATAAAAAGGTAACCTTGGAAGAGAGGGAATGGCACGAGTACAAGGTTGTGGAATCGGTGAAAATTGATTTGGAAAAAGGGGAGATAACCGATATTGCCTATAGCCTATTGGCGACCATGATAGACGATAATCCTGCCTACTGGTTGTTGCGGATGGACTCCAGAAATGGCGAGGCTTACAGTTCCTACTTCGATTTGGAGAAAGGTGGTTTTACAGGTATGATATATTTATATAACCTGAAAGGTGAAATGAGTATGGTAAGGTACTACCAGAAAGGGAATGGGTTCCACGGCATAACAAAAGTAGGAAATCCCGTTGCTCTACCCGCACCAAGTGCTTCACGCTGTGATTTCAAGGTTACATCAAGCAACTGTGCTGGTACAAGTGACTGTGGCCTGTTGCAGAGCACTGGTGGCTCTGGTTGTGGCAACGGAGGTGGCAAAGGTGGTTATCGAAGGGTTAGGATACCTGGTGACATAATAGATAGGTACAATGACCATAATAATGACGGAAAAGGACAGCCCAATGAATATAGCCATACTATATTTATGCCAGACAGATACAAATGGGTCTGGGTTTCCAACACCAGTTCGGGTCATGTTCCACAAAGGGGACAACAATACCAAGGTATACGGAGTGATGGCTCCATTAGAAATATTCCAAGGCCCTCTGTTTCACCAGATAGGGTTATAAAACATCCAAGTCTGATAAAATATCCTTGTGTTGGAAGAATCGTTGGGGAATTGGCAAGGGGCGACTTTAAACGCTTAAGATTGAACAAACTGGGGCAACTAGAGGGAGGAAAACATTTATCTAAGACAATTCTTGACCTTTTTCAAAACAACTCAAAATACCATTTAAGTATTAAAGTTGGTACATTGAGCAATGCCAATGGTTCCACTAAAATTGTACGTAATACACCATCCAAGGGACAGATTACATTTGAAATCACATTAGATAAAAGGTTTGTCCAAAATGGAACAAAGCTTGTAATTGCCAGAACATTAATCCATGAATCATTGCATGCTTATTTGAGCTATCAATATCAAAACATGTCAACTTCATCTTTTTCTTCTCTATTAAGGCATTATTTAAGTCAAAATGGATATAATAACAATGCAGCCCAACATAGGTTGATGACTGAATATGGGGATGCTATTGGTCATTCATTAAGTGTTTGGGACAATAATAAATTGAGCATGCAATATTATAAGGATTTGGGATGGTCTGGCGATATGCTGCAAACCAGGGAATTCAATAAACTAAGTACCTCAAGGAAAACTGCAATAAGAAATGCAAATATTGCTGAAGGGAGTGCGGCTCAATCAGCTACCAATAAAGCAAAAGGGAAAAAATGTAAATAAATCCAGTTATGAAATATAATTTTCTAATATCATTATTTGTATTGTCATTGTTGGGCTGTAAAAGTGGGTTTGATGTTTCTCATGAGAAAAGTGAGATTGATTATCAGGTAATTAATGCATTTACTTCTTTAAGAAAAATAAATGCTCTAAAAAAAGATACTTTTAAGCCTAATGACTCTTTGTTGCTAAAACTGGTGGAATCGGATGGCTTAAATCTATTTCATTACAACCTAACCGAAAATCGGAAAAATATCGATTTTAAAGAACTTTTCTCAGAACAGGATTTTAATCTAATAAAAAAAGGATTTGAACAATTGGAAATAAGAAAACTAGATAAGAAAAAGATGTTGAAAGGTGTTAGGGCAATAAAAAAGATTGATGACGATAGAGAAGCAAGAATGATTACGACACCCGTCATTGTTCCAGATAAAAATTATGCATTTATTTATTCTGAAAGCCTGTCAGATGGTGATTTGTTCTGCATGAAAAAAGAAAATGGTAAATGGATTCCTTTTGTTTCTTTTCCACTATGGACTTCTGATTAAATTTTAGGATATACATGAATTTTAGAATCGGTATAATTGTCCTAATTGCTGTTTTGTGTCATTTATCTTGCTTTTCCCAACAAAAAGAGGACGAAATTGCGATTATAACAAAAATAGCCAAACGGAGTAAAAATCATTTTATCTATCCAAAGACAATATCTTTAGGCTCGGAATTTGGCGACCTGTCCCATTTGGAGAATGTGGAATCTTGGAATGATGGAAATAATGACGTTTCAAATTTTGCCATAGGACGTACGGTTGATTTTGACACCATTTTTTCAAAGGAGAATCTTAAATCCATAGTAAGGGAAGTTAAGTCATGCGAAAAGGTTAAATTGAGAAAAATTGTCTCAAAATCCCTATTGAAAAGGAGTGCTGATATAGCTATATCAAATCCAGTATTTGTTAATGGCATCAATAATATACTGTATGCAATTATTTATACCGAATATTCTGGAGTGTCTGGTGACGGTTCGGGGAGATTTACAATATACCAAAAGAAAGGAGATGAATGGGTAGAGTTTTTTTGGTTATCACTTTGGATAAGCTGACCAACCTCTGTACCTGTACAGCTTGAAACTTTTTGTCCCTACTGGTAAGGAACCCGTTATCGTTCAATTGTTGGGCTACCTGTGATAGCTCAGACCCTGCTTCAAAAGCAGTTCGATATGGGCTTTGGCTTTCCTGTTGAATAAGGGCCATTGGCTCCGGGTTTTTCTTCTGCCCAAGGAAACCAACCCATTAAAGTACCTGCAAAATCCTGTACCTGGATTTCAATTTGAAAAACTTCATTGTAAAAAGCTTTGGCACGGTCCATATCCATTACTGGAATCTCAAACCAGCCTACCATGTTCTGTTCCATAATACATGTATTTGTCATTCCCGCGAAGGCGGAAATCCAGTTGTTGCTCCCCTAAGGTTCCCTCAAGGGCAATCAAACAATTATTTCTCTAACAGTGATTTTAAGCTTGCCAATCCTTCTTCAAAATCGCCACCAACAGCTTTATCCATATTCATAAACAACATAAAAATACTGGTCGGAAATTTATTCTTTCCAGAGAAACCCCAAGTTACCTTAGTGTTACCCGAACCGGCATCCTCAGTAACCAAATAAGCATCTGAGGTAGACTTCCATGGTTTCAAAAAGCGTAGTTCAGATTCAATACGCTCTCCATCTACTATTTTTGTGATTTCCTGTTCTCCTTCTCCCACTTCTTTATTTCCATTCCAATAACTTGTAGCACCAACCTCCCCATCGGTTCCTGTAAACTTCTTTTCCATATTAGGGTCTTTCTTGCCCCATGGCGACCATGCATCCTGATTTTTCAAGAACCTTAAATTTTCAAAAACCTCACTCTTAGGTTTTGAAATTTCAATGGAACGAGACACGTTGTAACTTTTTGGCGCGATTACGGCCAAAATCAATAAAATAATTCCTGCTAAAATGTAAAGTAGTACAGTCATTTGTTTTTAAAAATTGGTTGTCTTCTAAAAATACGAAAAACTTCATTTTAAAAGGTATCTGTCGATAATCCCTTCCACATTTTTGATGGACTTTTTGGTCCAGTCTAAACGTTTTTCCAAAATTTCACTATAGGATAGTCCCCAATCCAAATTTGATTCTCGCAGCTTTTGGGTAAGTTGCTGAATCATTATAGCGGCAGAAACCGAAATATTAAGGCTTTCAGAAAACCCTACCATGGGTATTTTTAAGAAACCATCCGCTTTTTGCATCACTTCTTCACTCAGACCCTCCTTTTCTGTTCCAAAAAAAAGTGCCGTTTTGGATGCTATCTCAAAATCAGCCAGAAATGTTGAATCGTTATGGGGAGTAGTGGCTATTATTTGATAACCCATATCCTGTAACGTGTCAATACATTCCGTTGTGGTTTGATAGCGGTTAACATCTACCCACTGTTCTGCTCCCATTGCAATGTTCTTATCCAAGCGTTGGCCAAACCGGTCCTCTATCACATGAACTTCTTGAATGCCAAAGGCATCACAACTTCGAATCACAGCGCTGGTATTATGTAGTTGAAAAACATCTTCAATCGCTACGGTAAGGTACTTTGTGCGACTTTGGAGTACTTGTATAAAACGTTGTTTTCTCTCCTCAGTCAAAAACCTCTCCAGATATGTCAACAAATCAACATTAAACATAACCACCAAAATAACGAAAATTGAATTTCTTATTTTTAGCACTTATGAGCAAAAAACAAAAAATAGTAGTACTTACCGGAGCGGTGAATCCGTTTATGTGAAAGTAAAAAATCACTCTGATTTATAAGCAGTTGGAATCATACTAAAACAAAAATAGTATGAAAACAAATGCAAACAAGGTCGGACAATTTTCAGGAAGTTATTGGCTAAACGTATTAAAGAAAACTTCCAAAGTATTAATCTTAACTGCAATACTTTCTGGTACGGTAGGTTGCGAAAAAGAAGAAGATTATTACTGCGAACTGGTACGATACCAGTATCAGGATGGACAAAGGATTGAAGTATCAAGAAAAGATTGGAACGCTTCAAGTACTGCAAGTGTAGAATACGGGCAGGGTGTATTCCATTACCGTGATTTGGATGGTGACGGTGAACTGGAAACTTACAGGGATTACATTGAGTGCAACGGGGAAGTCACGCCCTTGGAAGATGATATACCAGTTGTATTAGGGGCAATCGAAACGGATAAGGTTGAATTGGCTTATGGGGACAACGCTTGCAGCTCCACCAAATTCGTATTCTTTATACCGAAGGGAGAGACATTCGAGACTACTACAAAACTCTTTAGCAAGTATGATGGAACGGTCTATACTTTGCCCTTCGATTACTCTAACGGAGCAGTAGTTAGGCGTTGGGACGGCAAAAAGTTCTATTCAACGGAAATCTGTAAGTAATTAAATGTTAAATTTAGATATTTGCCTATATGCTAAAAAGATACAAGGATATATTGTTTTGGCTATTTATAGTCATTATGATAGGATTGATACTCTTTGGGATTTATTACTTGGTCATTGAGTACCCATATTAAACAGGAGAGAAATATGATTGATAGGGAAACCATCATGGAGTTTTTGGAAGTTTCGTTCGTGGATGATTATAAGGTCACTATAAATGAGCAGTTTACTTTTTTGGATGAACAGGGTAATCCTGTCCCCGATTCGCCTTTGTTTGATGTAGATGCCGTAATTAACTGTTCAGACCCAAGGACGGCAAAGAGGCTAATAGAAATCGTATTGATAGATAAAACCTTGAAGAAAGAGAAGTTGGAGCTACTAAGCGAGATGGTACTATCTTCTGGATATAAAGCAAAGAATGTCTTTATCTATAACATTGATTCTGAAAAAGACGGTTATAAGTTCCTTGAAGCTTCGATTGAACGCTGGGGAAAGGATGGATGCCTTAATGAAAGTATCTTTAGATATGTGGTCGCTGCAAATGGAGTGTCCGCAACCTTCCAGATTATTGACCAATAAGTACCTGATTTAAAGACAAAAATTAAGCCCCTTAATTGGGGCTTTATACTTTAGTCCATCATTATATGTAGCAAAAAAAGTTGTTATGTTACATGGTCATACAAAAAAAAATATATTGCATTAGTGATTATTTGAAAAACAGGCATAATTTTCTTTGAAACTTCTGGAAAGAATCTACTTAACCTATCCCAAATAGTCAGGAGGCATGTAACAATAGTCAATATAGCTGCCAATTCAAACATATAATAAAGGTACAAAAAATCAGTTTCCTTTAAATAAATGTACCTCTGATTTTCTTCTGTTAATCAATCCCTGAACAATTTTCCCCTTGTGACGCACCCACCGCATAAACTGCTTTTCTATTTCCCCGTAGTTGTTCGGGTTGTTGTTGATTACCTTTAATAATGTGGAGCGTTTGAAGTTGTGACTGCCAACATTATACGAAAGCGATACCAATGCATCGAACTGGTTCTGGTTCAATTGTACCTTGACATATCTGTTTACTGCATATTCAAACTTTGATACGACTACCTTTAAAAGTTCCTCGGCTTCTATTGGTTTTATCAAATCCCCTTTCTGAACTGGCGAACCGTCTTTATAAAACGTATTGCCGTAACCGATAGTCCAACGGTCTGTTGGCAATGGTCTATAAGCTTTTAGCCTTAACTGCTCCCATTGTTTGATATGTTCCAATCCTGATTTACTTGTTTGCATTTAGTAGGTTTTGTAACGGTTTGGGAAGAAGGGGCTTCAATCGCTTTAACAAGTTCATTCCAGTAACGGCTTCCATGTTCTCAAAGATTGACCAAACTTCTATTGCAGCAGGTAACAGTACGGACAGTTCGGTTATTGAAAATGTCTTGCCCAACAATGCTATTGGCGTAGAACCAAGTACCAAGGCTTCAAAGACCAGTACAACCAGAATACCTATTCCATATTCATAGGTCTTTCGCCAAGTCTGCCTTAACGCATAGCTTTTGATGCTTTTCCAGAACAGTTTTTTAAATGGGTTGAATGGTACTTTATCCTTGTGTAGGTTCTTCTTTATCCCTGTCAACAAATCAATGGTGATAAGGATGAAAAGACCTATCAAGGCAGCTTTGATTGATATAAGCATTGATATTAAAGGGGTAATTGCCAAAAAGGTTTTCTTGGCTAAGGTTAAGTTTTGGAAGAAATGGGCAAAAGATTTCATTGGATTAGAATAGTTTTATGGAAGCCCCTACAACAACGGCTTTTTCGTTTAAGTTGTATCCTGCATTGTAAAGCATTTTAGGCGTTTTTAAGGTTAGTTTTGGTGTGGTCTGGATTGATGGTGTCAATTGTACATCCAATCCCGTGTAAAGGCTGTATTTAGGTCTTTTGGTCTTTACTTCTATCTGCTGTGGAAAGATGGTATAATCGACCTTTTGTGATTTCAAAGTACCGATTACATTTGATTCAACAACAATCTGTTGTGTGGAATCCATGAAGGTTTCCTTGTAGGTTCGCTCCGTGATTGCTTCCTTGTATTTTTCCAACCTTGAAACCGAATCTTTTAAGCTTTGATACTCCTGTAAAAGTTGTTCGTTTACTGGATTGGGTACTGCAACAATCTTTGTTGTACCTTCTTTGTAAATGGTATCATACTTAACTACTGGCTCAGGCTCGACAACTTCAAACTGTCCTTTCTTTTCAGGTACGGTTATGGTAACGGTCTCCTGTTTCCTAAAGACTAGGATTGCCAATAGGATGGCTATAATTCCGTATGGTAGATATTTCTTTAACAAAATGATGTAGATGTAAATGATGAACCATTCCAGTACCTAGCCCTTGTACCATCGCTGTACCATCTGGAAGGGGCAAAAACGGTGGCTTCAAAGTTTGACCAGATTTTAGTTGTGTTAGCCCATGTTTTTCCGTACTCAATAAAGAATACGAATTGTGTAGCGTTACATGCTGATGAAGCACTGGACGTGCTATAACCTACGGTTTGTTGTTTAGTTCCAAACCCCCTGAAATGGTCATAGTTCCTGAAATTAAGCAATTGGTTCTTAGACCCTTTATAGGCAGAATCAAAACTTGCATCATTGGATTCAGCAAAGCATTCCAACAAATCATCTTGACTGTTGGGAAGTTCATCTATCACATCTTGAAGGGTGAAATTTGTTGTATTGGGTACTGCCATTATAAAAGTTCCTTTATGAGTAAATCCAATTTCGTTTTTAATTGTTGTACCTCATTTTCGAGATTTTCAATTTGATTGTCCTTTTCAGCCATTTTAGCTATCAACAGGTCTGTATATTTGACGGATAACATTCCGTGGTCATCTTCTACAACAAACTCTGGATGTTTTTCTTGAAGTTCTTGGGCAATAACCCCAATCTGTTTTTTGTCACCCTCAATCCAATCAAAGGTTTTCCATTTTACTGATATTGGCTTTGGATAATAATCTTCAATGTTTTCTTTTAATCTTTGGTCAGAAGAAAGTATAAAGTTGGTTGCCTGTACTGTACCGTTTGCCTGTATGGTATATGTGGTGCTTACGGAAGATGTATCAGTTTCACTATAACCAAATCTTGCATGGTTGGCAACTGTTAGATAACCATTGGTAGAAAGAGCCATTGCCCCTTGATTCACACCGTGGGCATCATCCCCCCACCAAAACCCCCTATCGCTGTCATTGTTCATTTGGAATGTCATTGCATAATCGCTAAGGCTTCCGAATGTGACACCCGATTGCATTCCGATTGTATAAAGGTTAGAGTTCCAAACTCTAATTTTATCACGAGAGGAAGTTGTGTTATGGTTTATAACAGAACCTGACCCTTGTAATGAAAGGTCATCTCCACTACCCAATGTTACCCCACCGTTTGCTGTAATCAGCCCAGATACGGTCAAATTGCCTAAATTGGACAACCTCATTCTTTCCGTTGGTGTACCGTTCAAGATATGATGCCATACCATGTTAGATGAACCTGCACCGTTCTCCACACCGATTCGATACCCATTAGTACCTGCATCGTTAAGAAAATCTATTTGACAATCTTCCCTACCATCATCATCAATATTACCCGTGTCACCGTTTAGTATAAGTTTTGCAGGTGAAGAATTGCCGTTGATTTTAATATCTCCGTTATGGACGTGTATATTACCACCGTAGAAATCAGATGTGCCATAACTTCTAATTATAGTATTACTAAATCCAGAAGATGCCATATTGATAACACCACCTGAATTGTTAGATTCCAATCTAGCGTATTTTTCAGATGACTTATAGGCTTCAAACATGGCATTGGAAGCAGTTGAAAGTAGTCTTAATGTACTTGTTGAAACAGCATCTAATCTCAATTCCCAATCAGAAGCATCTGCATCGCTTCTGTGGAAATCGATATATCTTCCAATATCCATCGTACCTATAGTACTTACTATGGGAATTACATCCCACCTATTACCAGAAACTGTTGTTTGCCTACCATCCAATAAATCTGCATCAAGCCCACTTCCAGAACCATCATTACCTTCATGCCAAACTCGCCATTGGTTATTAATCCTTACACCGTTGACAGTATCATAGGTGTTTGAAAGACTTAGATAGTTATTTGTTGAATCCCCAAAACCAATCCATCCCCTTTCCGAATTGCCACTATCTTTTAAAGAAATATATCCTGTGTGGGCATTTCCCGTACTATTTGTATCCCTTAATGATAGTATAGGCGTGGTTGTTTGAATAGCTATCCTACTATTAAAAAACTGCTCCGAAGATGTATCTTTTCTTGCATAATTAGAACCATCCACACCATCTAATAGGTCTGAATCTGCTGCTTTTGCAGATATGCCCAAGTACCTAGAATCAAACCCTGTGTAGCTTGAAAGGTTGGTTATGTCGGATGTTGTATGAGTATGGGCAGAAGGTGTAAACGTTGTTGGTTTTCCCGTTATCTCTATCCAATCGTGTGTATGGCTCAAAGGAGCGTAAAAGGCTGAATAATCCCCTGATAATGCTGTTATAACTCCTGTTCTTCCAAAGACCGAATCAACAGGAGCTTGACCCCCTCCAACTTGAACGTAAGTTGAACCTGACCAACGATAGGTAAAGTTGGTATCAATAGCTAGGTAAATCTTTCCAGATTCACCAGTTGCAGGGAAAGAAGCCAAATCTGCAAATTCCAGAACGTCATCAATACCATCGGGAAGATATTGCGTTGGTATTTGACCACTTCCATTTAAAGGTACATATCCGTTTGCCTGTCCCTTTTCGCTCAACAATTGATATGGGCTTAAATCTTGGTCGCCCGTGTTCGCACCGCTAAGATTGTTCAGGTCGGTTATATGTTGGGAAGTTATGTTCGCTGCCTGTGAAGCTGTAAATATTGGGTCGGTCTCGGAAGTCAAGTACCCTTCTGTTGAATGGTCGCCCCATCCAAAAGCTGTCTCCCAATTGTTCTTATTGGTCAACAGGTCATCAATAATAGTTTTGGTATAGTACCTAGAATCGAATCCAGTAAATGAGTTTAATAGATTGTACCTACTTACTTTCTTCGATGTACCTTGTGGTGAACTGGTAGTATCTGAAACGTCCACAACATGAAGTAAATCTGTGTCCTGTACTGCTGTTAAGGTTGATTTGTCCGTTAATCTTGGCATAGTTAATTGAATAAGAAAAATTCGCCATCCTGAAACTGGACAGCTTGATAATCCTGAAATTGATAGTATTCTGTTGTTGGGTCTGAAACGTCAATAAACCCGTTTGTGAAAGGGTCTGAAACAAAGGGTACGGATAAGGTTTCCTTTCCCTTTAGGGTCATACGATAGCCATTAAATGAACTCCTGCTATCTCCCGTCTCAATGGTAAGTCCCTCGCTTTCCAATCCGTTTTCCAGACCAAGGATGAACCAATTGCCGTTCCTGTCCTGAACCAACGCCCGTAACTCGATATAGTTAAGGGTCATCATCTGTAAAGTGGTCTGTACATCAAGCTTCCTGAACTCAACAGTTAAAGTCTGGTCGTAACCGTCACCATTTCTTGATTGTGAAAAGGTGTTGTTTCCAGTCAGTTCAAAAAGGTGGACAAAAGTTGTTGGAATAGATGTAATTACATTACCGTTAAATCCAAAGGCATTGCGCCTATAAGGGGTGAACTGTGCTAGATAAAGCTTCTGTAAGCCCCCAATCGAATCTTTACAACCATCCTTTCTACCTCTTGATATACTGCTTGCCATTTTAGGTTAAGTTTTTTGGTTACAAAAAATGCAACCTCATTAGCCGTTAGGCGTTAATCTAGTTTCCAACCACCGTACAAATCGCTTGTATCTGGTTGTAGGTCATAATTATTGTCTTGTGCCTGTCTGTATTCAGGTAAATTTTTATCGCAAAGGAATCTTTCCAACCTATTGATATAGGTATCCGCTTTGTCCCTCTGGTTCTGAACCAAAAAATCAACTTCCGTCTTGCTTACTGGTTCTGAATTTTCTGGATTGTTCTTGAAGATTCCACCATTTGCAACATTGTACGAAGCTGTCAAAATGTATTCTGCTGCAACTGAATGGTAAAGGATTGGTTTAATGTATTCTTCGTGAATGGTCTTGTAGTCACCAGTCAGGGTATTGGCTGCGTAATCGGCAAGAACCTTATCGTAAAGCTTAGTTCCTAAAATTGGCTCGACAACAAATACTTGCGCTTCTCTAATTACATGGAGGTACTTGTTAACGTCTATGTTTGCGCCTAGTGGCGTATTCTTTGTTATGTCAATTGCTTTTATCAATAATACTGTTGGCATAGCTTAGTTTAATTTCCAATGGTTATTTGATGGGGATGCAGATTGCGCTACTTCTTTTTCATTCTGTGGTAGCCTTGCCAAGTCCCTTTTTTCTGGGTCTAGGTCAAGTATCATTCTCTGGGCTTCATTTACCGAAATCTGTTTGTTGTTGGTCTTTAGATATACCCTTCTTTCCCAGAAGTGTTTGCAGTTCACGCCAAGTTTTAAATCATGGGAACAGCCTTTGTATCTCCATATTGAATAAGTATCTGCCCCACCTGCTCCAAGACCTGCATTGATGACCAATTGCCCTGCTTGCTCAATATCTTCCTTACGGTACACTTTACCTGCCTGTACCATCTTTCTACAAAATTCCCTACTGTTATCACTAACAGATTGCGGTGCATATACATACCTGACCTTAAAGAGAACATTATCCTGATTAGAAGCATTACTTGGTGAGCTTTGCACGGCATCTGCCAAATGTGCCTCAAATTCCAATTTAGGTTCAACATTGACTGGTTGGGAAGCTATAAGGGTGTATCCCTCCAAATCCGATTCATCCTGTCCCATAGCAATTAGGGCGTTAGCAGTAAAATTGTCTTGCTCTTGATGCTTTGACATTTCCACGGCTTCCCCCTCATCTTGTTTTGTACCATCTTCTTTTACAAAGCTGATATTCTGCTCAAATTCAAGTTCAGTTTGGATTCCGTTTACTTTTAAGATTTCGTGAAAACCGTCAAGGATAATTTCTTGTATAGGGTTGATTTCCATTGCATACAACAACTTTGTAGCTGTTTCGAGTTCTTCGGCATTGTTCCCAAGTCCTGTATTGTCCTTGATACCAAAAAGCATAGGGCTTGTTACCCTATGACCCAACATTATCTGCGTTCTTGCCTCATTGGTACAGAACTCCCATTGTTTATGACTGGTATTTGTCGGGAAAGCTTCTACCGTGGTCTGCGCTTCCTTATTATCGTTAAAGCTTATGATTACCTTACCTGCATTTGCTGAACCAGTTACGCTATTCTTGATGGTTCTTTCCACCTTATCCCTAAGTTCCTTGGTAGGTACTCCGTTGTTGTAGTTGATTACGAAACCTGCTGAAAGACCATTTTGGATATGGTTCACAAAATAGTTTCCAATTTCATCTTCCATTTTGGAATAGTTCAAGGATGCTATATAATCTGGAAGGGCATAGTATAGGTTATCGACCTTATCAAGTTCTATTTCAAGGATTTCAATTTCTTCCCTGCTTGTTCCGAATGCAGGGTACGCAATAGGTTCGATTTTGTTTGACTGTTTCCAATCCTGACAATGCCAATAATGGGTAATGTCCCCATCTTCGTTAAGTTTATTTGGTGCTACGGATTGCCTTGGTATATGAAAAGCACCCGTGACCTTTCTAAGTGTACCTTTCCCTTTGGAATAGATTACCTGTATTGTGGCAGACCCGAAAAGCTTTAAATCCTTGGTGATTTTCCTAACGTCCTTTTTCGGGAACAATCTTTTTATAGTGTCCTGTAATTCTGGATTCTCGGTAACAAGTCCCTTCCCGTAGATAAGTTTGGCATACCTATCAATGATTGCCATGTTGGTGGTACTGGTTTTGTACCTATCCAATAGGTCATCAAAGAATTGGTTGTTTTTCCCAAACAGTACCCAATCCTTGCCAACTGTCTCTTTGACCTCTGGCATTTCATAACTCGACAATTCAATGAATGCTATTGAATGTTCCTTTGGTGCTTGGTTCTGTGTACGCTTTCTGGCGTTTTTGATTGTAGAATTTGCCATTATATAGTAAGTAGGTCTTGATTAAGATTGTAGTTCTGTGACTCTTGGGCTGTAATGAAGATTTTCCCACGGTACATTAGGTTATCGGAAGTGTCCGTTACCTCAAAGGTGTAGTTGTCGCCCTCTGAAAAATCATGGGTCAATTGAACCGTCATAAAACCATTGCTATAAGTGGCAGCTAGTTCCAAATCGGTATGTACCTCCGTGAATTCATTGACCAAGGAAATCTTGACCGTATCGGCTTGAAACCTTGGGATGAAAATCAGTTCTTGGGCTGTATCTATGGGTTGTAGGACATTCATATTGGAATAACAAAATGGAAGGTTATTTGGAAGAAAATAAAAACCCCATAACAGGACGTTACGGGGCTAAAACATGGAAAGAAAGAGTTGTTTTATGCTGAAATATTGCTTGAAGAAACAAGTGCTTCCAATGCTGTTATGGTAGCTGCATCCAACCAAGGGGCTGCGCTTCCCTCCTGTGCCTCAAAGGTCAAGTTATAACCGTTGAAATCGGATTTTGCACCACCTGTGTTTATGTCACTTCCAGTTAGGTCATTACCCTCCGTAATACCTGCAACAAAATAGTTGTCCATTCTATCACGGATTACCAAGATTGGACGACCCTTAGCCATTAAATCAACCTCCAAAGAAGTGTCCTTATCAAGCTTTTTAAGTGCCAATGTCGTGGTCTGGGTGTTGACGGTCGTACCTGTGTTCCTATCGGATACGGGCGACTGTACAAAACTGTTCCCATCTGCTCTAAGTTCGTATTTGAATGCCTCCGTAATACCTGCATTGATTGCAGTAGCTTCACCGCTTGCAACGGTAAAGGCATCTTCTATATAATTGATGAAGTAGGCTGCTTTAACCCCTCCCAAGGTGTCCTTGCAAGGTTCAGTCCTACCTTTTGTAATGCTACATGCCATTTGATTGTCTTGTGTTAAAAAGAAAAGGTGGATAGGGCAAGCCCTTCCACCCTCTTTGTTTGGTTAGTTTATTGATTTGGTTTAGGCAGCTACGTAGTAAACTACTTCTTCACTGTGACCGTAACCAGTACCACCACCGAATACGATTTTGGTTCTTACGTTACCGTCCAATAGAGTAGCATCTGTATCAACAGCACTTACTTCGTTTTCTGGGTTCTGAGCATCGGATACAGCCCATACGTTAGCAGCTTGGTAAGCTATGACGGTGTTGTCCGCCAAGTGTGGTACTTCCTCAATCATGTACCTTCCGAACTTCATTGACTTTTCGTCACCGTCCGCCAATTGCGTAATACCTTGGCTAATCAAAAGTTGCTCGTAGGCTAAGGCAACATTGGAAGAAACAACGATTTTAAGGTCTTTTTTCTTTCTAACGGTACTTGGGATAGCAGCTACCACTTTTTCAAGTTCAGCTACAACATTGGTTTTTGTGATAGCAGCACCTAAAGCGGTTGGCTTGACTACATTTGCATCAGCATCCAACAACGGAACAAGTCCACCGAATTCACCTGCTGTTGCAGAAGTCCCAACCCAAATATCCTTGTCGAATTTCTCGGCTGCTTTCTCCATTCTTTCTTCCATAATGGCTTCAAGAATGTCGTCAAACTCATTATGGGCAGAAATGAAAGTTTCTTTACAGACTTCCCTTTGCGCCATGATTCTTTTTACGGTAACTGAATTACCATCCAAGGTAATTGTACCTTCTGGATTCCATCCGCAAGATGCGTTTGAGAATTCCCCTGAATCGCTCAAAGAAGGGATGTTGAATTTATACCTTACGTTAGGTGCGAAAGAAACCAATCCTTTTCTGATGGTTTCCGCTTCGTGAAGTGCAACCCTTACGATAGTACCTGCCTCACCTTGGTATGTTTGGTTGTTTGTGTTTGTAGTTGGCATTGTTTTAGTAGGTTAAGTATTGTTATTTTCTGTTTGATTTGATTGCTTCCTTCAAGGATTTGGGAGTACTTGAAAGTTTGGTTTCTGTTGGTTTGATTGGCTTGGTTGCAGGAGTTTCAGAAAGTTGGGTTTTCAACTGCTCAATTTCTTGGTCTTTCTCTTGCAATTGGTTTCTAAGGGTCACTACTTCATCTTTTACTTCTTTTGAAAGTTTGGCAAGTGCTTCCTCAATTTCTTCCATTGAAGCATCTTCGTCAACCTCAACAGAGATTTCAGAAACGACACCATCGGCAACGGTTACTTTTCTACCGTCCTCCAATTCGTGTTCTCCATCTGGTGCAGGTGTACTACCTTCTTCACCTACGATGAAAAGTGCAGTACCTACTTCGATTTTTTCACCCTCAAACTCGACAACTGTACCATCTTTCAATTTGTCCTGTGACAATTCAACAGTAGTGGTTTCAGTTTCTTGGGTTTCTTCTTTTTGTGAGGAAAAAAGGGCTTTGATTTCTTTAAACCCTTCTTTGATTACCTCTAGGGTAGTTTTGCTTTCGCTCATTTGTTCTTTGTTTAGTTCTAGTTTGTTCAATGAGAATAGCCCATCAATGGAAAAGCCTTTGATTTTGCCAGTTTTTACATAATCATCCCATAAGTCTTGATTGTCAACTTTCATCATGGCTACCCATGAGCCTTTAGGGGCTTCCAGACCGTAGGTATTGGACTTGTCATTTTTAACATCTTCGACAATCCATGATTCGACTACGGAAACACCTGATAACTGTACCTCGTGTTCTATTGAACTGTTGCCGTTGTAGTGGTTTTTGATGAAAGAATGGGCAGCTAACTTGATGGTATCTTCTGGAAAGGTTATATAGAACTCTTTACCGTCTTGATTCCTGTAAATGGGTTTATTCGGGATGAGTGCCACCCCTAACAATATGCGCTGTTCTGCGTTGACCTCTGCTAATTTTACCTGTACCTGTTCATCCTTTTTCAAGGCAACGAACATGGATTCCATTGCAGGGTCCTGTACAACGGAAAGGGCGTAAATGCCTTTGTCTTTGTTTGGGTCAAATATTACTTCATAAATAGGGTACTCCATACATAAGGAACAGAAAACCCCTAAAAGTGGGGACTGCCTTATCCAAGGGTTGCCGTAGCTTCGATATTCCTGTCCAGTTCTTGATTTGTGGATACATCTTTTGAAACAACATAGGCTTTAATCGGTTGACCATTCTGTTGGTTCAGGGATTGGGCAACTTGGTTTAGCCCACCTTGTCCGATTAGGTTGAATGAAGGTGCTGTTGGGGCATTTGTACCACCTCCACCAGTAGGGTTGTCCCTTTCAAGACCTCCACCGCCACCACCTAACTTTGATATGGCTTTTGAAGCTGATAGTACGGATGATGCAATGGAAAGACCTGCCGAAGCTGTATTTATTGCAATCCAAGGTTGTCCCCCTGTAAGTGGAGAAGCTGCCAACGCTTTTGCATTTGCTATACCTGTATTTGATATTATTTTGGCTACCGATGCGATTTGCTCGACAACAATACCCGTTATCGCAAGGGCTTTGTTTTCTTCTCCCAATTGTTGAAGGAATTGACCAAATTGGATAGCAAGATTGGCTTGGGCATTTAGGATTTGTGCCTTTGCTTCTTTTTCAGCCAAGGCATTGGCAATCCTTTCTTCGGATTGTTCCTTTTCCAGTTCGGTTTGTAACTTGTCATAGTACTGACGAACCTCTGATTTTTGTTGCTCCGTTGCATTGAGTGCGTCCAGTTCAGCCAATTTACGTTGTTCTTCCAAGTCAAGTTTGGCTTGCTCGTCCTCAGCATCCAAATCCTCAATCTTTTGCTTGAACTCATCCCTGATTGCTTGGATGTCCTCCAATCTTTTAAGTTCAATCTCCTTTTCCTTGGCTGCTTTATCTTCCAAACGTTTTCTTTCCGCTTCATCTGCTGCCAACTGCTGTGCCGTCAATGCGGAAATCTGGGCAGTAAGAGCTTTTTTAAGTGTAAGGGACTTGGTTTCCAATTGGATAACATTTGCCTTTAACTGTGCTTCTTCCTTCAAATCCTCTTTTGTGGATTTTGATAAAGCATTTTCGGCTACTTTGGCATTGTACAACAATTGTGCTGTCTGGATTTCCCTAGCTGTTATAGCTTGTTCAATTGCTGCTGCTTGTTCTAGGAACTTTATACGTTCTTGGGTATTGAATTTCTCCCTGTTGGCTGCTTTATCTCGGAAATTAGCCACATCCCTATCAGCTTTGGCACGTGCTACAATTAATGCCCTTTCCTGTTTCTCGGCTGCTGCTCTTTGGTCGGCTATTTTCTGGGCTTTCTTGGCATCTTCGGCAACTTCCCTACCAAATTCCTTTACTTTTTCAATGGCTGCGTTAAAACCGTTTACAATTTCTTGGTTACGGGCTTTGATGACCTCCGTAGCTTTGATTACTTCTTCCTGTACCTCTTTCAGTTCGGTCTTTAATTGCTCGGCTTCTTCGGCATCTCCCGTAAACTCGTTCCACTTGACACGCATCTTTAAGATACCTGCCTCAACACCACCAGATAGGATAGTCCATGCAGAAGAAAATCGGTCAATCATTTGCTTTTTGATGAACTGGTAACCTTGGTTAAGATTGTTCTTGAAGTTATCCCATGCTTTACCAGGGTTTTCTATTGCAGAAATAGCTTTCTCACCAAAATCGCTGATAATGTCGGTAACGTTACCTAAAACACTACCAATGATACCCATGAGTTTAGCGAACTTGTTTTGTCCTTCCTCCGAAGATTTAAAAGCTGTAATTATACTACCAATAATGGTAGCCAAAAGACCTATCCCAGATGCAGCTATTGCAACACCAATACCCTTGAAGCCTTTGGAAACACCGCCCAAAGTACCTTTGAAGGATTTGAACTTTGATATAGCCCCACCAGTCAGCTTGTCGAGTACCCCAAAAGAACCTTCAAGATTACCTTTTATGTCCTTGGAAGCCTTATTGGTCTCTTTGGAAAGGTCTTTTACGTTCTTTTGTGCCTGTTGGGTCTTTACGTCAATATTTATCGTTTTCTTGATTGCCAAAATATGTGTCTTTTTGCTTGGTTAAGTGCTTGGGTCATTGATTTGGGAATGGCATTTCTGCCCTTGGCTATCTCGATTTCCTCGGATATGCCGTAGAAGTCTTGGGATTGTAGTATTTCAAGTAGAAGTTTCAGCATTATGCACAATTTTGGGTTTCAATAAAACTTGTACCATTCCATCTTCTTACAACAACACCATTGGAGTACCATCCAAGGGTTGCCAGTTCTCCGTCCGAATCCTTATAAAGCTGTGTTGCAGATGCAAAGCTTTCTCCCTGTGGTATTGCATAAGGACGGGTACTAAATGGAACACTCGAACCAAATTCAAGACAACAATCTTGGGCATCTATTACATCATAGGAAAGCATTACGGTATCGGTCAACAATGGATTATCAGATACAAACTGATATATGTCGTTCAACAAATCCAATTGTACTGTACCTGTGGTCAAATTGATTTCCATATTATTGATGATGTACCTAGTGTCCTTAATCAAAAGTCTATCGTTCAGCTTCAATGTCGAAATCAAGTGTTGGGGCAACTTAGCGGTATAACTGTACTTTCTTCGTTTTTGGGAAAATATGTCCGTAACATAATCTTCATAATAAAGCTTGTACAGGCTGTTTTCAATTAGGGTACTATCGTACTCGTCCAGTTCTGTATTAAAGACGGTACTATACTCCTTTGTAGTAAAGTCATTTACATGGGATGGCAAAAATGCCGTAGTGCTTCCCTGTAGTGAATTACTGCTTGTCCGTATGCCTACCGAATTACTAAGCGTAGTCCTTATTGCATAAAACAATAAAGGCTTGGGATTCTTCGGTGATTGGTCTGAACCGATTGCAGTACCATATTGGATATTGGTAAGGTTTCCAGTAGATATATCTGGTAGCCTCTCAAAGACCATGTTACCGAAACCTACTTCAACATTCAAGGGCTTTCCGTCCAGTTTGTTCCCGTTGGCATCTTTTAAAACCGTTTCAAGGTTTCCGTACTGGTAGCCGTTGATTTGGCTGAACTTATCTATCAATATTGTATCATCTTCCTTGAACTTGAAATTAACTTCTGATAGGGTATTTCCCTTGGCTACATCTGATTTTGATATATCGACATATCTTGTAATATCAACAATGCTTCCTTCATCGTACCAGTTGTCCAATGTGTTCACATAAAATGAGGTACTTGAAGTAGGTACAATCACCAAATTGTACATTTTTATCAAACCAGTAAAAAAGTCCTTGACCTTCATAGGGGAAAAGACCTTGGAAATTGAAATATCGCTTGTAGACGAAACCGAAGAAGCGGACAATACTTCTTCCTCAATAGTCACCCAAGTTCCAGACCATTGTTGTTTTCTAATGGTCAATTGTACATCATAGACCATGAAATCTTTGGATTGAAGGTAAAATGAGTACCTTCTGGTGAATGTCCCATCCTCTATGATTCTTGGGATAAATGTTGAATAGGTCGAAGTACCTGTTAGGTTCTCGTTCATCAAATTCAAAGTACCATTTTCGGTATCTTGTCTGAAAGTGCTGTACTCAACATTGTTGTAACTGGATTGTGGCGTAACAATCAACTGTCCTGTAACCCTTTGTGTACCATTGGGTATTCCAGAAAAAGCCGATGAACTCACTAAAGTGGTTTCGTAATAGTCGTCCGTTAGGTTAAAGATGTTATCGCCCGAAACATGGGTAGTAAAATTGATTTTGTTAACGGAAGATTCCTTTACCAATTTGCCTTTACTGTTGGATAACCATAAGTACAAATCATCCAACGGTGCTGTACCAAAGAAATCGTTTGAAAATGTTATGCCATAGGTACTTTGTATCTTATCAAGTATAGCCCTTGCTCTAATTGCTGGTTTGAGTTCCGTCCAGTCAATACCATGCTGTGGCTGTCCATCGTCAAAATGATAAGCAATGTTCAACAAATGTTCAGTATCGGTACTATCACTTGTGCTATCCGTAAAATACCATTGTCTGGTTGCTGAAATGAATGGATAAATTATGTCACGATTATTAAGTCCATTAATCATCCCATTGACAACATTTAAAGAATCATAAGTATGGTCATACTCCGAAAAGTCCAAATCGCTTAATTGGTCATCACCGAACAAATCAGATATGTTTACCAAGTTTCCGAAAAAGGTAATCTTGTAGTTGACTGGTCTGTTGTTCTTTTTGGAAACACTTTCCAATCTAATTTTACCTTCCCTGAAAGGTAGTTTTGAAATCTCTATATGGGATGCCTTTTTGGTTCTGGCATCGAATCCACCATCAATGTCAGCATTGTAAAAATGTTTGAAAATCCTGTTGTTGTTCTGGGTAGCAGGTACTGTGAAGCTTTGGGAGAAATCTGTAAATACCTTGCTGATGTTAGAAAGATTTTGCACCGAAGAATTTACCGTAATGTTTTCATCCTTAAACAAATCAAGACGTTGCCCTTCAATGTATATGTCAATGCTTTTGTTTGCCATTAGATGTTGTTGATTAAATCAAAGCTGTACTTGAATTCGATTTCGTGATTTATTAATTTATCTATGATTCTGCTCTTCCAAGAATATGAGGAAGTCTCGACATTGACAGGGATAGGATTGCCACCATTGACCAAGAAAACATGTTCTGATAATAGAAGCTGTCTTACTGTCTCGTTGTAGCTTTCTGGCAAGAATCCAGAACTTAGTTTTAGGCTCTCCCTGCCATTCTTATTGTAATCCTGATAAGTATGTTTGAACTCGTCATAATTCCCATTTTTAACGAAGTTGTTTTTAAAGCTTTCCTTGGTAATGGACACAGATTCTTTCTTGGTCTTATAGAAAGTGAATATTTCCCATGCCCCGTACTTGTTATGAAAGATTACATCTACTGGGGTATGCTTGCATTCTTCCTGTTTTTGAAGTGTAATTGTATTACCTCCTATTTGAACAATTACCGTGTCATTAAACTGGTTAAGATTGAACCAGACATATTTTAGTTTACTTGTAATATTGGTGCTAGGTGTCTGGCTGTATGGTGTGCCATCAACAATAACATTGGAATAAGTCCCGTCATTGATGAACGGAATGCAAAAGAACCCATTGGCATTTACATAGTAGTAATCATTAGCCAATAGGATTTTATTATCTGGTATGTCTGGGTTTATTCTTTCTTGGAAATACCCGTAACCATCTAATACCAGTTGCTGAAATACTTGTGTGTCACCTGCTGAGCCAATGTAATCCAAGGAATAGTTTAGACTAAGTATGTTGGCAGGGTCTGAATTTAATATGCCGAATGTTGGCGAAAACGGTGGTACATACTCAAACTTATCCCTCAACATATTGGAAATCTCAAAATCCAGATAAGTTGTACCTGCTTGCGGTCTATTCTTGGTTATGGTATAGTCAAGATTTGATAGACTGTTATCTGCTGTGCCAGTCTGTACCTTTAGATTCAAGGTTACTGCTGTTGTAGTCCCTAGGGTTACAGGGGCAGAAATATAGTATGGTGAACGGGTCAAAATCATTTTAAAGTCTGTTTTAAAAACTGTTCTGTATCGAGTGCAAATGCTGCAATTACTTCTTCGGGAAGCTGCTTGAAGTGTTTTTCAAAGGGTTTGGAGAAGAACAGGTTAGATTTAATTCCCTCAAAGAAAATTTTACGGCTAATCAGGAACTGTATGGACTTTCTGGACAAGAATCTTCCTTTGGCATCTTTTGGGGCTATGCCTTTTCTAACAATCCATTTATCGAGTGCCTTTAATGGTGGTCTTTTGTCCTTGTAACTGAAAGGTGAACCATGATTTTTCAGAAAGCCATTTACCCCCTTGTCTTGGTACTCCAAATAATCCTCACCTAAAAAGGAAAGACCAAATGATTTTTTTGAAACCGTCAAATCATAGTCGATTGACTTGGCAAGTTTTCCAGAAGTACTTTTCTTTTGTCTTTTTAACTCCTTCTTGGATTCCCTGACAACCTCTTTACCAAATCTGGTAAGTACCTCTTTTGTTCTTTCTGGGACTACCGTTAGCATACTGATATTTCGGTATTAGGTGTCTCCAATTCAAGTGTCATTTGCCATCCATCCAACAAGTTTTCATGTTGGTATATCCTTGGTTCTGGTGTGGGTTCATTGACTATGGTAACATCATCGCCAAACTTTGTAATCGACTTGTACAACCTGTTCAAAATGGCTAGGGTCGTGTTTAAATTGTCCTGTTTGTTATCATTCCCGACAAATTTGTCAGTCCTTGGGTTTTGGTTGATGTCCCTGATGTCCAAAGCGGTTATCGTAAAGGTGAACGTTATAGTTTGTAAGCCTATCACGGCACTTTCACATAGGATGTCCACGATTGGGTATATGTTCTTTTTGTCCAAATCAAAACTTTCCTCGTCCACGTTGGTAATCGTCTGTACCAATGGGTCAGCTTCCAGTTTGGTTTTAAGTAGGTCTAATACTTGGTAGTAGTTTTTCATCTTCTTTGGGACTGTTTGAATAATTGGGCTTCTGCCTTGGCTTTATCGGCTAGGAAACAAAGGTGAAGGAGGGCTGAATGAAGTTTTTTCCTAGTGATTTCCTTAATTCTGGTAAAATCTCCGTTAGTGAGTGTGATAATGGAGGTGTACCAACCCCATTTTGCTGCGAAATTGTCGTTAATCTCTCCTGAATTTCCTTCGTTTTCGCTGCTTTTAGTGAAGATTTCAGCGTATAGTTCAGTAAGTCGTTGCTTAAAATCCAAAAAAAAAGCATGGAAGAAATGACCGCATCAAGTGGCATACCTGCCAAATCGGGGTTTTCTTCTGCTCTATAGCGTTTTATCTTGTACTTGCTTCCTTTTTCTTTAATGATTGGACGGTACAAAACAGACATTGAAGCCACCATTTTTGACCAATCACCAAGGGAATTGTCCAAATCGATGTACTCCCCAAGGCTCATTTTGCCCAAATCGGGTATAAAACCATACTGAACACCGTTCAACTCAAACTTTTGCACCAATTTTGGTTCTTGTTCAAGGGTCTGGGCTATTGTGTTGGTAATCTCATTGAAATCACCCAACGAAATCTGGTCAATATCTTTAAGAGGTACATTACAGAAGATTTGTACCATTTTTTGACGGATGAAGGTTTCATCTTCATTGCCCTCGACAACTCGAAGGAATTTTTGGTACTGTTCAAGGGTAATGTCCTTTAAATCGGTAGGTACGGTTATGGTCTGTTTCATAACCGAATAACAAAATGGGGAAGTATTTGGAAGAAAATTAGACTACGGAAATATGGTACTGCCCGTAGTTTGGTTGTAGTTCAAAGTAAAATCTTAACATAAAACTATCCAGTATATCAGGAGACCTGTTAATTAACTTTTTGATTTCAGATTTACCCATAAATTTTACCTTTTGGGTGTCCAGAATCCTGTCAAACTTGACTTGTTGAAGTTCTTCGATAAGATTTTCTTGTAATTCGTGTGGTAAGTCTGCTGCAACACGGTTTTCATTAACCATTTGCATCATTTTATATAGGCATTCATCTTTAAGACTGGCAAAATTTTGATGTTGACCACCTCTTTTTGTTGGTCTTGCATTATTGATGAATCCCCTACAATTAAGGGCATCAACAAAGAAGCCACCAATACCGTTCTCATCTGCAATTGTATTGGTACTGTTGATGTTATATTTTGTTCTTAGTGTCTGAATTTTGGACACCTGTTCTTGTAGCGTACCTTTTTCAATCACCAAGGAATCAATGACCCTTAGTCCACTCCAAACAAGTGCAATTGTTCTGTCCGCACCTGCCCTAGCCACGTCTATGGTTAAATATTTTATACCATCTTCAACATAATTAGTAAAAAGCTTTTGGATGCTTTCATCTGCAATAAGTTGGCTTGTATTATCTGCTGCGATACCCAAGAATAGTTCTTGGAACTCTGCTTTGGAATAGTCTTTTTTAGCCTGTTCGATGGTCTCCATTGTCAAAAGACCTGCCTTAACGCCATCGTAACAATCAATTTTAAAGTACTCGTAGTTAGGTTCATCTTCTGATTTAGCCCTTTCGATTATTTCATTTACCCATCCGTGCGGTACATAGTTCCCTATCAGAATGGCAGGGGCTTGTGTATAGATAAGGGTACTACGTATAGCGTTCCATGCACTTTTCTTGGAAACTCTTGAAAATTCATCAAAAACCAAGGCTTGGGTATCAAAACCGTACAAACTTTGTTCGTTATCTGCTGAAAGAAACCTGATTACCGCACCGTTAGGGCAAGTAATGGTCAATTGGGTTTCATTGCACTTGTAGGCTTTCGACCCTGCAAGTCCGTATTCGTGTTTATACCTGTCGAAAGCGTTTTTAGCAGTCGAGTAAACAGGGGCTAACCAGAAATAGTTATCACCTGCTTTGGCTTCTGGTCTATGTGCCATCATAAAGAGCCACCACATACCCAAAAAAGTCTTTCCTATCTTGGTACTGGCAATTACTACACGGAATTGGGCTTTGGAATCAATTATGTCTTGTTGGTAGTAGGTAAGTTCAGGTGATTCAATTTCAACCTGCATTATTTAATGCTGATTTTTACCTTTTCTTCGGTCTTGACTTCCTGCTTTTCAGCCAATCCAAGGATTCTTGTAATAATGTTCTTTTCAAAAATATGTGTTGCCCCACCATTAAACTGGTCGGCTTGGCATTCTGCAACAATTTTTTGGGCGATGTCGTCAAATTCTTCGTACATACCCTTCGTATTATAGATATAATCCTTTACGTGTCGAATAATATTCTTTTCGGATAAGTACCCCCTAAACCCCATTATGGACAATGGGATTTCCCTTTTCAGTTCAACTACCTTATCCAATTTCGGATTATAGTGTTCAACTATTTTAGGATTTTCCTTGACCCACTTTTTGTACTCTTCAAAATATTGGTATAGTTTCTTTGGGGTAAGTATTTTTTTACTGCCCCTCCATTGACCTGTTTTTGGGTCTCTTATAGGTTCGTTCAGCATGATAGGTTAAGTTTGGGTTAGTTTTGGTAGGTATTGTATGCATTGTCGAGCATCGAGATATACTTCGTCCATACTCCTGAATTACAGCGTGAACATGGAGCAACTGCCATATTTAGAATGTCTCGTAAAAGCTTAACAATAGTTTTTTGTTGGTCTGGTGTAACTTTTCTGGTTTCTTTAATCGCTTCGGAAGTCTCGCCCCACAATCGGTACTGTTCCTCTGTAAAACAATTGGGCTTCATACGGGGAAAGAGTTTGTTTAGCACCTCTTTTCTTTTGGTGCATCCACAATCCCGTCCGTCCGTAAAGAACTCGACAACTTTTTTGATTCCAGTTGCCTCCGTAATCTTTTCGATGTCATCACCCAAGCCTTTGGAAATCTTTTTAGGCTTGTAATTGTTGTTCAAATTTCCTTGGGTAGTAAATTGTTGGTCTCCGATTTGGTACAGACCGTCACCGATTACTTGTACCTCTGTTCCTTCTTCATATTCAAAGGTTTCAAGAATTGCTTTGATGTTCTTTTCGTTATTGGTCGGATGTTTCGCCATTATGCTATGTTTTGGTATTGGGCTTTCAGTTTGTCCAAAGCCCTGTTCTTGTACATTCTTAATCTGTCCCTGCAAACTCCCGTCTCTTCTTGGATTTGCCTTTGTGTCTTTTCTTGGTGCTGTAACAGAACTTCCCTTTCTAGGTACGGGACTTTTTTTAAGCGTTTTTGCAGGGTCTTTATGGATTTTTCATCGTCTGTACCCTCTTCAAAATAATCTTGCTGCCAGTCGTCTTTCTGGCTCATTTGCCAGTCCTCAAAATCTTCATAATGAAATTCGTAACGCTTCTTTTTGTGGTCGTTATAGACCATATATTTCAAGAGACGGAAGCAATAACCAACGGTAATCGACTTCAAGGGCTTTAGCTTCTCGTTGGTCAGCCTATCATGTAGTTTCAGGTACATATCCTGAACCAAATCCTTTGACCTCTGTTCGTTGTCATTGGTCAGGAAATTTGCCATCTCGATAAACTTGTCGTGTTTTTTGGCAATAGCCGATAGGTTAGGCTTCATTGGCATAACAATTTTTGATTGATTTTGGAAGAATAAGACCCCAAGGCATTTACACCGTTAGGATACCTTGGGGAATGGTTATGGAAGAAGAATTTTAATTCAGAATGAAATTATCGGCTTTGATAATTGTTGTACCGTTTTCAGTAGTCCGAAAGCATTTTTTGATTTCTTGTAGTTCTTGTTTGAGTTCTTGGAAAGCATTAAGGATTTTGGTTAATTCGTATTTGGTCATGGAGTATTGATTTGGGTTTAGTTCAGTCCTGCCATTTGCAGCAGGGTATGTAATTCGTCTTTTGTTCTGAATCTTTCTTTGCGTGTACCTTCAATCGGCTTGCCTTTAAATGCAATGGAAGTGGTACAGTCTGGATGCACGACAATAGAACATCCTATAATGTTCTTAATGGTTGTCAGAAAGCGTTTGAAGTTCTGTTGGAATGAAAGTAAGTTCAGCACCTGTTCGTTGTTCTCAAAGCTTTCTAGCTTGTCAATGGGTCTTATTTGGGTCATTTAAAATTGTATTTTACGTTTTCTTCGGTGTCTCTTGTTCTTGGGTGTGGTATCTTCTTTCAGGACATATTTTTGGTATAACCTATTTCTCGATTTAGCCACGATATGCCCATTTTTTCTTAGTATCACATTTTTTCCATCTTGGACAAGGTTACGGGGTTCTTTTTTGGAAACCACCACATTTTCATCAAGTAGGTTACCATCTTCATCATAGTACCTAATTATTGCTTTTCTAATACTGCCCTTTCTCCTGACCTCTTTATTTTCGTTCATTTCAAAAAGGGGAAAATCAGGTGAGAGACTGTACCATTTGTCACTCATGCCAATACTTTTTTTGTTTCTGTCGCTGTCCAACCCTTGCACATCTTGCCGTGCTTTGTCATATAGCACATTATGGAATAGCTCAACCCATATTTTTTTCTCATATACTTGGTGGATTTGTCATACTCAACAGTACCGTCCGTATGGCGAAAGGTATAGGTCTTTGGCAAGTTGTCGGGGTCTGTTGTCCATCCTCCCGTAGTCTTTAGGTTTTGCTTATGATACTCACATATATTGGCTCTCTTGATACCAGTAAGCAATGAAAATTCACCATCGGTAACATTCTGTACAACCTTACCGTTCCAATGATACCATGTACGCTTAATTGGCATTGCGCTCTTGTCAATGTACCATCCGAACATACTACGGCTAGTTTCATTTACCAGTACATTGAAATTGATTTCCTTACCGTACCTTTTTCGCATCTCGGCACACGATTTGTTTTCTTCTATACGTCCGTCAATATGATAGAAAGTGTAGGTTTTTGGGAAATCCTCCATACTCATTGCCCATTTCTTTCCAATGGTCTTTCTGCTGTATTTATCGTTGACCAACTTGTTCACTTTCTTGACATCTAAATTGTGGGCTTTTCTAAAATCACATTGTGTACCTGTAAAGGTGCTGCCATCGATATTGTAAAAAGTGTATATCGTCTTGTCGGCTGCTGGGTGGTCGTTGCCCTCTACAAATTCAAGACCTCCCAATCGTAAATTGTACCCATTGTGAAAAGTGTCCAGTTCTGCTATCCAATGAATTTCCCTGGCATACATTTCATTTTCTCGTACAGTTTCCAGTATCCTGAACTCCCAACACTCTATAGGTGTGGTCTTGGTATCTTCCAAGATTTGTTTGTTACGGTGGTTTCCATTGGCAATACTTGTTAAATGGTGCTTTTTTCTTTCTTCAAAATCTGTGGTACATCCGATATATCCTTTTTCCTTTTCGGTGTTCCACAATAAATAAATCTTTGCTTCTTCCATGTTATTAAGATTTGGGGTTATTTAATTAAGCTGCTGTGTTTATTACATACTCTGTTTTGATTCTGCCATTAAAGCGCATTCTATCGAAGTGTTTCCTGATGGTCTTTTCTACCACATCGTGGTACTTATGGTGGTAACTGATGCTATCATGCTTGGTAAAGCAAATCACGTCCTGTCCGATAAGGTCATAGTAAATACCATCAATGAACAGTTTGGATTCCAACTTTTGGAGTTCCACCGCTACGGCTTCCTTACCTTTTTCCTGTTTCTGTTCCCTGATGTAATCATAGACCGCAGGGAACTGTTCCATAAACTCGGCTAGGATAGTGTTGTTCTTCGGTGCTTTTTCAGGGGACTTGCCAAAAAGAACCTTGAACATCAGTTTTTTTGTGGCTGCCCTGTCATCTCCAAAATCATCATAAAATTTTCCGCTTTCCGTCAATTCTATAAAATTGCTTACACCCTCTCCTTCAACTTCTTTGGTCTTTAGGATATGACCCAACAAAGTAGGCTGACTGTTCATTAAATCGCTCTCCCCGTAACCGTTGGTCAAAAGAATGATGTCGTAAAGGGGTTTGGCTAGGTTCGTAAAGTTTGTATCCAAACGGTTGTTGGTCTCATTACGCTTTGCATAAAGGGTCTTTACGGTCAAATTATCGACTGCTTGCTTCCAAGATTTCCCAACATAGTCCTTCTGTCTTGCAACAAAGAAGTCTAGGTCGGCAATGATTATACCGTAACCTGTATCTATCAAAGTCTTTCCATTAGACCTAGCTTCGTCTAAAGCTTGTTTTTTGGTCAGTACCCCGATTTTATCATATTGACCATCATCCCACAATTCCCTGACCGTTACTTCCTTGTACGGGAATTTTACCTCATTATCTATTTTATAATGTTGAACCGTAATAAATTCAACCTCTTTTTCAATACGCCTATAAAGCTTGGGGAATGGAATGGTAAGGGTGCGGAAGTTATTTGTAAAGGTTTCAAGTTCGGCAACATCTTGGGGCTTCTCCCCCCTTACCTTATAATGGAACGGTACTTTAGTCCAATCACCCTGTAACCATTTTGAACTGATACGATAGCCCAAGGAAACGCCCTTGCCCGTATCTTCATCACAATCAATAATGTGGTTATGTCCCAACCAATCTATGACCTTGTACGGCTCTTTACCCAATGACTTTTCTAAGTATTGCTTGGAAAGCTTTTTATAACTGTAAAAACCGTCCTCTTTCTCCTTACGGTTACTTTGGATAATGTACAGGGCTTTGAGCAACTTACATCGGTCAATGGGTTGCACGGCATTTGTCGGGTCGATGAGTTTCTTCCCCTTACGTTGACAGCCATTAAGGTAGTCCACCAACTTGTTGGGCAATAGAATATTTCTATAAACGGGATTACTTGCCATACGGTCATAGTTTATACCGATGGCATTTGGAAAGAAATAATTACCTTTGTGGTCTCACTTACAAAAAGAATTATTCTTATCCCTGCCTTTTCGGTGGGGTTTCTTTTATCCTATAAAATGTGTTTCGGGAAATCTTCGACTTGGGACAAGAAGTGCATTTCAACGATTACAAAATTACAAATAATATCCGAGAATTCAAAATATATCTACTGATAGTTTATTTCATCGATTAGCCCTTGTTATCATTGACTTCACAGAGGTTGAACCTATGTATTATAGGTCTATTTCGGCTAATCGAATGTTAAAATATAGTGCATTTCAACGAATATATTTGTTTATTTGTATTTTTTAACAGTACAAATATAATCTAAACTGGCATACAAAGCAATTCGGTCACATCAGAAATGACCAAAACGGAACGGCAGTAGGAAAATCGACAAAAAAAAACCCTATATACTCTCTTCTAACCTTATATCTATCTACTCTACCATATCAATCAATAACAAATAATAATCTATTTAATCTCTTGTGTAGTGGTGACCTTTTTTTTGTTAAGTACCTGATTATCAGACCTAACTTTTTTGATGCCTTTGGTGTGAATATTAGGGGGACATGTTCCTTTCAACGATGAAACCACATCAAAATATGTCGTTCATCGAAATGTTTTAAAAAACTTTCACATATAAAAGTTTTATTTATACATTTGCCCTGTAACATTCAAACAAAAATGAGCGAACAGGAACTACATGCAATATTGGTAACGGTCATCAAGTCAGAAATGAAGGTGCAGGGGATGAAGCAGAAGGAAGTTGCCGTGCAGGTTGGGGTAAGTGAATCCACACTTATCAGGAACCTAAAGGGCAAATCCGATTGGTCGGTACTTACTTTGTTGAGATTGATAGAACTGATTGGGGCTGAAAACTTCATAGGTACGTTTACCGATTACCTTGACAAATCAAATACACTTGTTGAGTACCTTCCTTTCTTGAAAGCAGGGGGTGTTACTTGTGCAATTCTGGTGGAGAACGGAAAGCACGTTTTGGCAACAGTTGCGGTCAGCAAAGAAGAAAGTACCATTTACCACATACTTTCAAAAGACGTTATAACGTTCTATGAAGGGACTTTGAAAGATTTGGTACACGAACATACCAAAACAAAGAAAATCAACCTTACAAAAGACCTTAACGTCTATAATATGCACTTGGGTATGGCAGGTGCGCAAGGTGGGGCTATGCCCAGATTGACAATAAAAAGAATAACAGAAATAAAAGGTACAACCCTCTAGTACCGTTTTTTAGAGGGGTCTCAAAATCTTAAAACAATGGAAAGAAATCTTAGCAAAGCCGAAAAGGAACATATCAAAAAAGAATCCGAAAGAATCTACAACCACGTAAAGAAGTTCTTTGATAAGCACGATGGCGAAGTGGAAGGTTACACAATTGATAATGCCCCAACATTGGTTGGGATGTACCTCAAAGTTGACCGTAACTTCAAAACTGAATACAGTGGTACAATCTATAAAGCCTTTTTGGACAAAGAGTACATCACAAAAAAACTTACGAAGGATTTTAAAGAAAGGGATTATGTCATTGAATGCCTACATAAACTTTACGATGAAACGTCATTTACCACTAGGGATAAACATTGGGTAAGGTCAAGATTGGACGATAAGTTCAATATCAAAGATGCGGAGCTGACCAATATCCTTCCACAATTCGTAAAAGAAAAGGAAATTGAAGTGGAAGCACGGAAGGAAAAAGAACGTGAAGAAAAGAAGCGTTTTGAATCAAAAGCAGAAAGTTATAGAACCGCTTTGGAAATTGCCAAAACTGAAAACGATGCCGAACTTGTCGAGTTGCTCCAAGAAAGAGTAAATCAAATCCTTAAAATCGAGTTAGAAGAAGTTTTCAAAAGTGGATGGGAATTTGAAATTAATCTTCTGGATTTTTTCAATACTGATAAAGAGGGACTTATTAATATACTCTACAAAGCTAAATTGAGTGATTTAAAAGAGGATAAGGTGATTCAGGAAGCTGTCCATGTCGAACCAGAAGAAACGCCAGTTGAAGCCGTTGTTGAAGTACCTGTTAAAGAAGAAAAAGTTGCGCAAGTTGTCAAGAAGCCCACAAAAAAAAAGAAAAACACGATAAAAAGAAACGGTACAAAAGTAAAGCAGGTCATTGAAGCTGCCCTAAAACAAAAACCAAAGGAAGAATGGTACAACAATGGTAAGATTGTAAAGTCAAAAGTTTATAGGGATTTGGCAGAAGGTGAAAACTTCAAAGCCCAGAACGTAAAGAAAGCCATTGAAAGACACTACCAAGAACCTTTCAATAAGTGGGCAGAACGAAGTCCAATCAAAACGGATTGACCAGTTATTTGAAAAAACAGGCATGAAAAAGGGCTGCATACAGAAGAACAGCCCTTTTGCCCTAATTGGTTTTACTCAGAATATATCACAAGTTATTGTTAGCTCTCCTTTAGTGGCTTCAAAAGGAACAAAGCCAAAACTAACTGGAATTTGCCCATAATAATCCATATCGAATTTCTTGTCAATTTCTCCTTCTAAAATCAACTCAGAGCCATCAAACAGAACTTTGACCTTCCCATTGACACTTCCCTTGACAACCAAAACTTTGTTGGTGTATCCAGTAATTGTATTGGATTTTGGATGGATGGTATCTATAACCTGTTTAGTAACATCTTTTATATCAATACTTCTTTCTTGCTTTGAACATGATAGTATTGAGATTCCTAAAAAAAATATCAGAATAAATTTATTATACTTCATGGGTCTATCTATTTGTTGCGACTAAACTTGAAGAATGTGTAGCTCTGCAATTTGAATCTAAATTGTTAAGTAAACGTAACCTTCCTTGCTTTCGTGCATCTCTAACAGCAATCCCTATTTCCGAAGCACTTTTATTCCTGTTTTCTTCAAAAATCTGTCTCCCAACGTGGTTGTTGAACAAATCCATATCTCTTTCCTTTCGCTGATGAGGATAGATAAATGCCTTTTCCTCATGGGCAGTGGTCAACCTTTGAGTAAGATATGAACCTAGCTTTTGAGATGCGTAAGCATTCCAAAGTGCATGTCGATAAGCATCCGCAACCCCATTGTACAAATCACATCGGTCTTTCGCTATTGACCTAGATACGTTCTGTGCCTGAAAAGCTGCTTTAAGATAGTGTCCTTGCTGAACAGCAGTCAATGTATCAAATATCCTCAATTCCGCTTCGGACATTCGCCCTCTATAGTCTTGGGCAAATCTTTGAAATGCTTTTTCCCGTGCGACAAGAAACATAAACACTGTTTGATTATTGAGCAAAAAATAAGGTATATGTCCATTCTCAATAACTGTAATAGTAATACCTGATTCTTCTGTATGATTGTTGTAATATGCTGTTAAATTTGTTCCTCCGCAGGTAAACTCTGGACATATACTTGTGGTGGTGGTCGATGCCCTCCCAGTTTTTTCTGTGGTGTGCCGTTCACGAAGTCCCAAAAACACTGCTCCATTTCTGTCGGTTATATAATAGTATTTTCCTTCCTTTGTCTTTCCATTATGCTGGGACACTTCTATGGCATGGACAAAGTAAGTGAATGGTTCTCCATTTATTTCAATATTGTAAGCTGAACTCGCAACACCAGGAAGATTTGTTTCCACTTTGGCAACCGTTATCATAGCTCCATTACTATCCTCTATTAAAACCTGTTCAATGGATGAGATATCAATATCTAGGTCAAGCCCACCTTTTCCACTGCGGTTTTCATAATCTTGATTTATTTCCTTAAAGGTGCTAATTGAGTTCTCCAAATCCACAGATTCAATTTCAGGGTCGAGAGTAGTCAACGAACCCTCAATTGAAAGAACTTCTAAATTATCAAGATTCGAAGCCTCGTTGGTAACATCTAAAGTATCTTGCTTATCGCAACTTGAAAGAATCAACATAGATGTTAAAAGAGTACCCGCAAAGAGTTTTTTGATTTGCATTTAATAAAATTTAAAGGTTAAGAATTATTTATTTCACTATGTAAAATTGTAAAAAAAGACGTTCATGTAAAAGTAAAAAATAACATTTTTTGTAGGATTTTGATTATCAAATAATTACTTGGTTTTAGAGCGTAAGTTTTAATCTGACTGGGAAATATTCCGCAAACCTATAACTAACAAAAGACTAGCTGACCAACTTCTGAACCTGTACAGCCTGAAACTTCTTTCCCCCTACTACTTGGTAAGGAATCCGTTATCGTTTTAATTTTTGGGCTATCTTGCCTATAGAAAATGTTTTGGATTGTGATAAAATTATGGGAGGGGCTTACCCTAACTGGTATTGTAGCTTTTATTATAGCAATTTGGCGATTTGCCCTCTTCTTAAAGGACAGGAGAGAAAAGAAGTTAAAAGAAATGCCTTTGGACGGAGTAAGCTATGAAAGCCTATTTGAAGAGTATAACGATTTGACACCTCTTCAAAAAAAGAAATTTACATCCAGCTATAAAGGGGTTAAAGTCGAATGGCATGTGACCTTCCATACCATAACAAGGACATACCGAATGGGTAGGTTGGTAAGAGTCATGAGTCAGCACGGTTTATTAAACTATGTCATATTCAAAGTCGATTTGAAAAAATTCCCAATAATCAAAAGTGCAAAGGAAGGTGATGCATTTATTGTAACAGGATTGGTTGATAAGGTGGAAGCCCGTACGGTAAATCTTAAACTCATTGATATTAAGAAAAACAAGTCGTTTATGTTTTAACACTTCCCAATCCAAAGACGATAAAAAAGCCTGATTTTGATGATTTCCGCCTATCAATCTGAAAGCCTGTTAACACTTTTTAACAAACATCTTTAAGTTTTAACGATTGCCCCTATTCTACTGGTATTGAAAATCAACTGGTTAAGTTTCTATTTTACATAAACATATTTATAATACAGGGTCTAAAACGTTAACATTTGGGGTCGGTTTCCTCGTGTGTATGTGTGGAACGTTGAATGGGGCTATTTGGTTTATCAATTTCCCCTTCCCCAACGATATAGAACGATGAAGAAAGTTTTTTAATCCATTGATTTTGTTGTGGTTGTGAATCGCTTGGATAAATAGGTCTTTCCTTGTACTTATATAGCCCGTATTGATATAGTCCCCTTATATGTAGTTATGGTATAGGTAGTGGATACTTATTTTATCTTTTATTGGGGTCTCTTGACAAATAGCGCAACTTTTTTCTTTGTTGTACCTAGTTATGTTTGTATAGAGGATTCTTTATTGATTGGGTATATGTTTTTTTGGAATCCTGCGCCCCCTCTGAAATTACAAGGTATATTCCTGCAACCTTTTTTCAATTGCCTTTAAAGTTACGTCCCTGCTTTTTTCGACCCTCTTTAGGTTCATGTATTCAGTACCCCGATGCTTGGCGTTGACGATTTGGATGTTCTTGTCGTCCATTAGGTACAATTCGGGTTCTATGGGCAATCTGTAATGTACTTCGATTTCGTTTACCCTAGCTTCCTTGTTTATGGTGACGATGATGTTCTTGATATACTGACGGATGTTCTTCTGCCTTTCCTCAAAGGGTATTTTCTTTGCATATTCCCCCCGAATGATTTGTTGAAACTTATCCTTTATGGGGTCTTTTCCGTCAATCACCGTGTAAGGTAGTTCATCTGGTTCTATATAATGCTCGTAGAATGGTTCTACTACGTTCTTTTGGATGTTTTCGATTATGTGCTTGTCCCCACTCAACGAATTAAGGCTTTCATTGATGTTGCCTTTCTTGATTTCCAAATCGGTCAGTTGTTCGTTCAACCTTTTGAACTGTCTTTGGTGTCTTTCCTTGGTATATGTGCCATCAGCCAAAAAATCGTCAATCCTGTCTTGGTTGGATTCTACTTTGCCAATTTCGGCTTCGATAGTGTCAAGGCTTTTCTTTAGTTCAGCCCTCTTTTCTTCATAGTCCCCTGAAAAGGATTCTTTGACCGTATCGTACAGCTTTCCGTAGATAAGATGGGTTAGGAAACCATCAAGAACCCTAATAGGTATGTACTTCTGTTCACAGGTGTTTTCTTTGTAGCGTTTAGAGGCACAGGCATAGTAGTTTTCAAGTTTGTGGGAGCGACCCGTTAAGGACTTTCCGCAGCCACATTGAAGTAATGGGGTCAGAAGGTATTTATGTTCGGTATTCTTGCCCCTAAGACTTCCTTTGTTGCGATTGATGAAGGACTTATTGGCTTTTTCCCACTCAACTGGCGGTATGATTATCGGGGCGGGGTAGATTTCATCGTGCCACTTTCTTTCACCTTTGTAGATTGGGTTTCTTAGGATTTGTAGGATTGTCCCGTTAGTCCAAGTTGAATCTGATTTGTTCGACACCCTTGTTTCGTCCCTGCCATTGTGAATGTATTTTTTAGTACCCTCCATTTTGTTGTATCGTGTCGGAACTTCGTTATCAATAAGGTAGTTTCTGATTTCTACCGATGTTTTGCCCTCGTTGATGGCTTTGAATATGTACCTGACAATTTTGGCTTCTTCATCATGTATAACAAGGTTCTTTTCTTTGTCCTTGGTGTAGCCATAGGGCTGAACCCCTCCGTTTACCTTTCCCTGCGACACCTTCAACCTCAATTTGTCCTGAATCTTCAAGGAAGTTAGGTCAACAAAGAATTCATCCGTGGCAGATATGATATTAAATAGTAGTTTGTCCTGTGGGTTGTTCCAGTCAAATTTCCCTGACTTAAAGTACAGTTCGATGTTCTTCTTTTTGACAACCGTTAGAAACTGGAACTTGGTATCATCGTTTCTATATAACCTAGATGAATCATAGGCATATACTGCTTTAATCTTACTGTCCTTATCGTTGATGTCTTGAAGCATCCTTACGAATTCTGGTCGCTTCTTTAGTTCCAATGCACCTGAACCAATTCCCTCGTTATAGATTTCATAGGGTACTCCCAACTTATCAGCCATTTCAATACCAAAAAGTTGTTGTTCCTCCAAAGATGAGGTATTTCTATCCTTGTTTTCCTGTGATTTCCTTGTGTAAATTGCTAACATATCATTACTTTACTTTCAATACTAAAGGGATGAGACCATTTAATATTAGGAGATATATTTGGTAAAGTTAATTAAATTTTTTAATTTTGTTACACACAAATGATCCCTCTGCGGGAATGAGCGCTGAAAGTGGGTTAAGAACCTTTAGGGATGCCAATGGACTGTGGGAAGGCCATGATGTTATGCAAGTAGCTTCTCCTGAAGGTTTCGCCAAGAATCCCGAGTTGGTACTTGAATTTTATAACCAGCGTAGAAGACAATTGCTGGAAGTCGCTCCAAATGAGGGGCATAAAGCCTTGGTGCATCTTGAAAAACATTTTGATGTAAGCATCGTTACCCAAAATGTGGACAATTTACATGAACAGGCAGGCAGCTCGCATGTGGTTCATTTGCACGGGGAATTGTTCAAAATTCGAAGTACAGTCAATGAAAGTTATGTGTTGGAATGGAAAAAAGATTTGGTCTTGGGAGATTTGGATGAGGAAGGAAACCAGATGCGTCCCCATATAGTTTGGTTTGGTGAAATGGTGCCTATGCTCGAAGCTGCCATTGACATTACACGGCAAGCTGATATCCTAATTATTATCGGTACATCAATGCAAGTATACCCTGCAGCCAGTTTAATCAATTTTGCGGCTCACGGAACACCAATTTATTTTATCGACCCGAGGCCAAATATTGCCTCTTCAGAACATAGAAATTTAGAAGTTATAGCCACCACTGCCACTGAAGGGGTGCCGAAATTAGTGTCTCGGTTGCTAAAACAATATAATACCTGATTTGTGACAGAAAATCAATTGCATTTTACCTTAAACTCAAATCGACTTTCAAAAGCACAAATCAATCAATTGGTGGATGAGTTGGTCAATTATCCTGAATTGATAGAAAACTTGCTACAAGAAGTATTTGATGAAGACAAAAAAGATTCGTTCAATGCCAGTTGGACGTTTGACCACTTGATGCGGAAAAAATTAGTTTACCTATTGCCCCATTTCGAGTCTTTTACTCGAGGTCTAGCAGGATTGACATCCGAATCCACCATAAGGCCCATGGCTCATGTATGCGAAATGTCTATGGAAGCCTACTTTAAAACAAAAGACCCCGTTTTTGTCCAAAACATAACTCCAGAACAGTTAGAACGCATACTGACCATATGTTTCGACTGGTTTATTGGGGAACACAAGGTAGCACCTAAAGTATTTTCCATGAGCAGCTTATATTATCTTGGATTCAAATTTGATTGGGTACACCCTGAGCTCAAAATGATTTTGGAACAACAGGCACATGAAGGAACGGCCGCTTATAAGTCAAGGGCTTCAAAAACCTTATCAAAGTTGAGGAAACTGGGCTTTTAAACTCCTTAACTTATAAGTATCTTTGCGCTTTCTTAAAAACCGGGCAATGTCTTTAAACCAACTTAATGCCATCTCTCCTATCGATGGTAGATATCGAAACAAAACAGAAGCTTTAGGAGGTTACTTTTCAGAAGAAGCACTGATAAAGTATCGTGTACAGGTAGAAATCGAATATTTTATTGCCCTTTGCGAGATTCCGCTTCCACAGTTAACCGATTTTGACACTACCCTATTTTCAGAGCTTCAGAAAATCTACCAGGATTTTTCAGCGGAAGATGCCACTGCCATCAAAGACATTGAAAAAACAACCAATCATGATGTAAAGGCTGTCGAATATTTCATCAAACAAAAGTTTGATGCACTTGGTTTACAAAAATATAAGGAGTTTATCCATTTTGGGTTGACCTCCCAAGACATTAACAATACTGCTATTCCCTTGTCGATTAAGGAGGCCATGAACGATGTTTATGTTCCACTTTATTTTGAAGTTTTTGAAAAGCTCAAGGCTCTAGCTTCGGAATGGGCAGAAATTCCCATGTTGGCGAGAACTCATGGTCAACCCGCATCCCCTACTCGATTGGGTAAGGAAATCGATGTTTTTGTGGAACGGTTAAAAGAACAGTTCAATTTATTGAATGATATTCCTAGTGCAGCCAAATTTGGAGGAGCTACTGGAAACTACAACGCACACAAGGTAGCTTATCCTAATATCGATTGGAAAGCCTTTGGGCAGCAATTTGTGCAAGAGAAATTGGGGCTATACCACTCCTTCCCTACCACACAGATTGAACATTACGATCATATGGCCGCCTTGTTCGACTGCTTGAAGCGTATCAATACCATTTATATTGATTTGAACCGGGATATCTGGACCTATATTTCCATGGATTATTTCAAACAGAAAATCAAAAAAGGGGAAGTTGGTTCTTCAGCCATGCCGCACAAGGTAAATCCCATCGATTTTGAGAATTCTGAAGGAAATTTAGGCTTGGCCAATGCCATTTTTGAACATCTATCGGCAAAATTACCGGTTTCAAGGTTGCAGCGCGACCTAACGGACAGCACTGTCCTTAGAAATGTTGGTGTTCCTTTTGCGCATACGCAAGTGGCCTTTTTATCTACCCTTAAAGGATTGAACAAATTGGTACTGAATGCGGAAAAGTTTGAACAAGATCTAGAAGATAATTGGGCCGTAGTGGCAGAAGCCATTCAGACCATATTACGACGTGAAGGTTATCCCAATCCATACGAAGCCCTAAAGGGCTTGACCCGAACCAATGAAAAAATCACTCAAAAATCCATTGCTGATTTTATTGACACCCTTGAGGTCACGGATGCGATAAAAGGGGAGCTTAAAAAAATAACCCCAGCAAATTATACTGGGGTGTAGCGGTAGACATTTCAAATAATTTTTTCCAAGTTTTTTGATTATACTTATCGGTCCGGCTATGAGTAGTTACATGGTTTAACACTTAATTTTGCAAGTACACACCAAACTGAAAATCCTCGCGTATTTTCAGAAATAGGCGAGAGAATAAGGAAATTATTTATATCCAATGTTGGTAGTAGTTAATATTTTAAATAACTTTTGTTTTCACCCCATCTATTTTCTTCATAGATCAAAGCTCCTTTGTCATTGTACTTAAGATTTATCAATATTTTTCCATTGATATCAGTTGAGAATAAATTCCCATCATTATCATAGGTATAGTAAAAGGTTTTGTCAGGATAACTATATTCATGTGTAATAGTTAAGACTTAATCTGACAATCTTAATAAATTAGTTTAACCCTTAAATTAGATTTGTCAGATGAGTACAGAAGAAAAGATCATCAAACCAAAGTTAGGATTATTAGAACTTGCCAAACAA
>NZ_SRXX01000029.1 GCF_004804315.1 Flagellimonas onchidii | reverse complement strand
GCAGACTTTTGAGGATTCCATACTTTTAGCAAAAGAAAAGCTCATCGAATACAATGAGCTTAAAGGTTCTTTTCAAGTGTCAGATTAACCACAACTGTCAGGTTAAGTAGTGGCTAGTACAATTAAGCTCCAATTGATAAGTGTCAAGTACATTGCTCGGCAACGATTTTAGGTAGATTTGGGTAGTACTGAGTTTATTGTGACCCATCATGGCGGAAATTGCTTCTAAAGGAACTTTTTTGAACATGGCATGGGTTGCAAAACTATGTCTTGAAACATAGGAAGTTAAACGCTCTTCAATCTCACATTCTTTTGCGATCTCTTTTAAACCAATGTTGTAACGTCTAAGCTCCCATTGGGCATCTTTGTACTGTAATTCCAAAGTGTCCCGATAGATTATGGGCAATAAGAAACCTGAGGGATTCGGGTTGTCCAGATAGTAATCAATAATGGGTTTAATTTGATTAGTAATAACTATATCGTAGCGTTTTCCTGTTTTACGCCTTTGGAATTTAACACGGCCATCAATGATATTTTCTCTCTTAAGAAATGCCATGTCGATGAAGGACATTCCCAACATCAGATAAGAAAGAATAAAATAATTACGATAGTGAAAATGATTGGAACCAATCTCGGTTTCCATTTCAAGTATTTTCTTGATACTTTCTATCTGAATGGCTCTTTTCTCGGTAGGTTTTGTTTTGATAGTATAATATTTAAAAGGGTATAAGGATTCATCCACCATGCCTTCCTTGATTCCTTTGTTGTATATGGCCTTTATCGTTCTCATATAAGATGCAATTCCGTTGATGGTATTGCCTGGTTTAGATAAATGATTCCTTTCAAATCGTTTTAAGAATTCAAGATTAAGTTCATTGAATTTTAAATCCCTATCGTTTGTAAATACTTTTAGTCGTCCGATTATTCCGGAATAGTTTCTAGCTGTGCCAATCCGTTTTTCCTTTATAAGCTCTTCCGCTTTTTGGAGGCCAAATTCATAAAAGGAGTTTAATCGTTTCCTATTGACTATTTTATCAGCAATATCTTTGGCAGTAAGTCTATCCAATTTGTCGTTATCAGCCAGTTTATTTATAACCTCCTGGGCCTTGACTTGTTTTTTTAATAAAAGGGTATTCACCAGGTGAACTGAGTCAACATCTGGAAAATTTCTTTTTACTTTACATCTGTGATGATCCCAGTATTCCTCTGGCACATAATGGCCTGTTTTTATCGAAGTCGTTTTTCTAAAATGGGTTAACCTCAAAATGATGGGGAAACATCCATTTTGGGTCATTCTGCGGGTGTCCAAACTTAGCTTTATACTTGTGTTCATGAACATAAGTTATAAAAAAATTTGCACGCAATTTGCACGCAAAAAGTCGGTTTCAATTGATTTTAATTGATGATAAAATTTATTAAAATACTGATATTCAATAAAATATATGATTTTTAAAATTTGCTTGTACCCTATTCGATGACGCTGTTAATCAGAGGGTCCTTGGTTCGAGCCCAAGAGGGGGAGCAGATACAGTCCAAATTACAAATGTAGTTTGGGCTTTTTTTATGGACTATATTGAAGTTCAGCAAGTTGTCTGAATTGTACCTCTAGTCGTTTTCTATTCCGATAGTATAATTTCTTCCCATTTCACTTCAAAGCGAGGAGTACAAAAAGGAGTACATACATATATTTCAAGTGTACCATTTTTTAATACGTAATACAATGAATAACAACATACTATATGCAATCTTTATATTGCAAAAAGCACGAATAAATAAGCAAGGAAAATGCCCAATTCGGTGCAGGATTACATATCAACATAAGCGAAAAGAATTTTCGACGGGTTTGTTCACTTTTCCGGAGTCATGGAACAGTAAACGACAGTTAATAAAACCACCCGATAAACAAGCCGAATACATCAACTCTGAACTAAGCCTGATCAAACAAAAAATTGATCGGGCTTTTTTAATGCTCAAAGTACAAGAACGGACTTTTACAGTGGATGACATTTACTTTTCATACTTGGGCAAGAAACCCAAAGAGAAATACGGTGTGTTGGAGTATTACAAAGAATATCAGCAAAAACGGAAGAAGCTAATTGGTATCGAATTGACCCAAGCCACATGGAACAAGTTTGAGTACATAAAGAACGATTTGACCCATTATATCAAAACCCATCTCAACCAACGAGATATTATGCTGGTACAATTGGATATACAGTTCATAAATGATTTCGAGTACTATTTGAAGACAGAAAAGCGGAAACAGCAAATAACAGTCAACAAGAATTTACAGCGTTTTAAAAGTGTTGTAAATAGTGCTGTGGAGCAGAAACTATTGAACCATTATCCATTTGCCCAACACAAGCCAAAACGGGTCAAAAAAGAACTTGTTTTCTTGACTGTGGAGGAACTGAAAACACTTGAGCAACATACCTTTGGTCAACTAAGACTACAGCAAGTCAAGGATATGTTCATCTTCTGTTGTTATACGGGATTGGCTTATCAAGAGATGGCTGCTTTGGAAAAGAAACATATCGTAATCGGTTTCGATGGCAATAAATGGATTAAGATGACCCGAAAGAAAACCCATGGGGTCTTATCCATTCCGTTGTTACCTCTAGCCAAAGAAATCCTACAACAGTACGACTATGAATTACCCGTAATCTCAAATCAAAAGTTCAATTCGTATTTGAAGGAGATTGCTGATGTTGTTGGTATTGAGAAACGACTGACCCACCATATTGCTAGAAAGACTTTTGCAACCACGGTATTACTTTACAATGATGTTCCCATGGAAATAGTGTCTGAACTCTTGGGTCATTCCAAGATTAGCATTACACAAGAACATTACGCCAAAGTAGTACAGAAGAAAGTGAGTAGTCAAATGCAAGTCCTTGCAGATAAACTAAAACCGTAACTGATTTAAAATAAAAATTGATTGGCTGTGTTGTATAACTCTGCAATACAGCCAATTCCTATGAAACAAACTTTAGTAACCCCATTCAACTTTCTAATTCAATATAAAGAACTTAACCATTCTGATTTTCTCGATTATAACTTTGAAGACACAGACAAAACGGTCATAGAGCCGAATGAACAAGGATATATATCCGAAAGATTAAGAGAGACAATAGATTTAACCAAGAAAGATACTACGGTAATCAATGCTGCTGTTGGACAGGGAAAAACGACTGCAATTATTGAGTTGATAGCATCGTACTATCAGCAGAGCCAAATCAGTGCTGATAACTACAAAATTATTGTGGTAACTCCATTTAAGGCATTGAACGATTCCTATCAATTGAAAATTGATTCAAGAATAAATGAAGATGTTTGTTTTAATTATTTGGAGCTAGAAAAACAATATGTCACATCGGATCATTTTCATGCTTTTTATTCAAAATCTGTTCAACTGATATCTATCAAAAGTATTTTGGGTGATTCTGGAAAGTATCCTGCACAAAGCAAAAAGAAAAGGGATTATTATGAATACTTAATAAGACAATGCGGAATTAACGGAGAGAAAGTGATTCTGATTTTTGATGAAATCCATGAGTCCCTAGATACCTTTAAGCCAAAATTTTTACCAAATCTATTTAAATGGAAACTTGTAACCCACAAGGTTATTGTAGCAAGTGCAACTTTTAGTGAGGCTTCAAAAGTTGCAGTTAAGTTTTTCGCTGAGTTGACAGAAAAAAACATTAAAATAATAGAAAGCCAGAGACCCCAAAATGTACAAAATCTAAGTGAACTTCATTTGTGTATTTACGATCAGTATAAATTCAAAGAGGATGACCAATATATAATCGATGTTGTAGAATCCCTTATAGAGGGATGTTCGACGGCAAACATACTTTGCTACTCCAGAAATGTAGCTAAAGAGATAAATTCTTCTCGACTTGGTAGGTTGCTCAGACAGCATTTTGATAGTACAAACTTATGTATAGGAGACGAAGATTCAATTTTCGATTCGGATAGCTGCAATATTGGCACTAAGTTCAAAACAGGTATTAGTATTGAAAAAGAGGATAGCCTATATATTGTGATACTGCCACTGAAGTTTGCTTATTCAGAGGGACGAAACGATGCTTTTGGGATTTTTACTGATAGAATAAACTCATTGATACAAGCATTGGCAAGACCACGGAAAAAATCTCGTATATGCGTAATTATGCCATCCCCATTGGGTATAATAATGACTCCAAATGCTAGTGGCGAATACTTCAAAAGACTTTCACATGGGAGAACTGAATTATCAGAAATACCTTTTAGATATTTAAAACAACAGGACAGCATATTACTGAGTATTTATGAAAGTAAACGAAGAAATATCGAGATTGAGATTGAACAAACAGAGAACTTACCAAATGACATAAAAGCCCAGTTTCCTACATATGATTGGTTCAAAATCAGTGAGGGAGATCAATTGCTATATTCTCAATATCAGGCATATGGAAAAAACCTTTCGAATTACATGTATTGGGCAGCATGGAATAATCAATTTACAAATTGCAAACTTCAAAGTATTATTGAGCCGACTGTATTTTTATTTGAGGAAGGATTTATACAAAAACGACTTTCGCAATACTTTGAGAGTAATGAGATTTTTTCTGAGACTGAATCAGATTTACATATTTACAGGAAAATAAGAGGAAAGATTTTTTCCAATGTTCCTCTTTACAAGTCCTTTAAATCAAAGGAGTATAGCCTATTGGAGTCATATCGAAATTCAAATTTTGAAAAGCAGTTGATTACATTTGTCCAAAGAATACGAAAAACTGATTCAGAAATTCAAAATGCCATTTACCCTCCCGACGGAGAGATTTTTTTCATTTTAGATGGGATGAAAATTTATAAAGATCCACAAGATTCAGTTCCAGAAAAAGAGGCGTATTTTAAAATGTGCATTGCTCACAGTCTTGAAATGGAAAAATACAGGACTGGTTTTAGTAAAGATGAGTCAATGGTGGTAAATGCTTATCTCAGTATATATAAATACCGAGATATTTTATTGAACGAATATTCTTTTGAAGACCAAAAAGGAAATAGATTTTTACCACTGGCAAAAAATTTAAAAATCAATGAGGGGCACCTACTTGAACTGACGGCATCATTTAGTCTTTTAATGGACTTAGATGTTACTCTAAAATGCTTTAGTATGAGAGGACTGGATAAAAACTATAGAACTATATATTCATTTCTTAGAGATTTATTCTTTGATTTTACTAGAACTTCCGATACTATAAAAGGACAAGGCAAGTGTTATCGCATTAATGGACTAAATCAGATGCCAGATATTCAGGATCGTATTAATTTGATATACAACAATGTCTCTCAAAACAATTCTTTTAGTAGTGTTCTAGTTCAAGAAAACGAGACAATCGATATTAATGAGTTGCTCTGATTTTTGTCCAATATTTACTGTAAAGTCATATATACGATTACTATATAAAATGGACATTTTCATATAATAACTAAAATTTATCTAGAATGCATAAAGGTCAACCCAAGAACGGGTTGGCCTTTTTTGTTTTCGCAACAAAAGATTATTAACCTCTAAACATATTAAGATGGAATTAATACAATCACAACGGAAACATTGTAAAATCAAGATGGCCCTACAGGGCTGTTCGGGGTCTGGTAAGACAGACCTTTAGTAGTTTATTATTAGCCAAAGGTCTAGCCAATGGAGATTTCTCCAAAGTTGCTGTAATCGACAGTGAACGGGGGAGTAGTAATTTATATTCAGGGTTGGGCAACTACAAAGTGTTGACCATACCACCTCCATACATGCCAGAAACATATATCAAGGCCATTGAAATCTGTGAAAAGGCCAATATGGATGTCATCATATTGGACGGTATTTCCAACATCTGGAAAGAGCTGCTCGATTTTCACAGCAAACTATCGGGGAACTCGTTTGTCAATTGGGGCAAGGTCAATCCTAGATTAGATGCCTTTATCAATAAGGTGTTTGAAAGCCCTTGTCATATCATCGCTACGATGAGAACCAAACAGGCCTATGTCTTGAATCTTAAGAACGGAAAATATGTGCCGGAGAAAGTAGGATTGAAAGCCATTATGCGTGATGGTATCGACTTTGAATTTGACCTCGTTTTTGATGTTGATAGTACACATCAAGCAAAGGCATTAAAAGACCGTACTCGTCTATTTAAAGATCAACAAAAGTTCATGATTTCTTCGATTGCGGGTACAAAGATTCTGAAATGGGCTAGTATGGAACCTTTAGCCGATAAAGTGTCCAATAGTAAACATCAGAGTGGGCTAGAAATACTAAAGGTACTTGATAATGGAAGTGTGAACGGGTCGGTAAATGGTATACGGGATGTCTCAAAGAGTTTCAATGGTTCTGACCATTGATTTTTGAGTTGATGATGGGTCACCTGAAATATGGTGGCCCTAAACAAAATCTATAATTGACACTACGGATTTATATTTTTAATTCCTGTATTCGATTCTAGGTTGCAGAGTTTAAAATTGCTTTGCCAATTGCCTCCGCATACTTTGGTGGCACAGCATTTCCAATCATTCTAGCTGTTTTTGCAATGCTTTTAGTCTTGAAAACATAATCTTTTGGGAAGGACTGTAATGTAGCTCCTTCCCTAATAGACAAGGCTCTATCTTCTTCTGGGTGTACAAATCTTCCATTAGAGACACTGAAAAATTTTGTTGTGATTGTAGGAGATGGCCTGTTCCACCACAAACGGCCAAAAGTATCTTTAAAAGATTCATCTCTTCCTATAAAGCACTTTAACTGTAATTCGGGGTCATTGGCAAACCCTAATCTATTTCCACCATCCTTTTCTACTTTCTTAAGACGTTCTTTGTTCTTGTCGCTTATACTAGGCACTGTATGATAAAAATCCGTACTATCCTTGTGTCCGGGTTCGATGCAGGGAAATCCGTTGTCGACACCCAATACGTCTTTAACGACAGTTTTTTTACTCTCCGATTTTAGAGGTTCTATTTCCTCTTTTGAAACACGGGAAGCAATTAATGTGAATCGTTTTCTACTCTGAGGAACTCCATAGCTATTTACATTATGTACTTTAAACAGTTATAGCCGGATAACCATTTGGAACAATGGCGAGATCAACCTAGAGGACGCAAAGGGCAGGTATTTTTCTATTACCAAGGATTTTCTGCTCAAAAATTTTGATGAAACGATGACACCTTAAGATAACCCCACTGTTTATCGGCTCTGAATCCGTCATCACTTTGTCATCATTCCGTCATCAAAACAAAGAATGATGACAAAGCCAAAAACCAAAAAAGACAGAAATGAAACGATGAAAAACAGAAATGATGAAACGATGAAAAAATGATGAACCCGATAGGCCCAACAATGAGAGGCCTTTTGAACGGTTCTTCATCAAATCATCAAAATTTTAAAAAAACATAAGCGTATGAAAGAAAAAATATTGAACTGTGATAGAGCCCGCACCCTTTGCATCGTTAGCAGGATGGCAAGGCTAGGGCACTTTCCAGTCAGACAAACAGAAAAAGAAGCTTGGTTCCTGAGTCCGTTCCGGTCAGAAACGCAAGCCTCTTTTAAAGTCTCCCGCACCCTAAAACAGATCGTACGACCATGGAGAGGGAATCGGGGGGAATTTGATCGACCTGATATGTCGAATAAAAAACTATGATGTTCGGGAGGTCTTGGAACTCCTCCAGGACCAAACAGGTTCTTTTTCTTTTCATCAGCCCCTACCAGTCGTGAGGGATAATAAAATCAGTATTCACTATATAAGGCCAATAAGTCATGTGGCATTAATTGACTACATACAAAAGCGTAAAATCCCGTTGAACCTGGCCTCTGGATATATCAAGCAAGTACACTTCGGAATAGGTAAAAAATCCTTTTTTGCTCTGGGGCTACAAAACAAAAATGGAGGTTGGGAATTACGCAATTGTTTCCAGAAACATTGTGCATCTCCTAAGGCAATCACCATAATTGAAAACCATAATCCAAACCTTACCGTTGTTGAGGGGATGTTCGATTTTCTGTCCCTTTTGGTCATTCAACCCAAATGGTTCGATGAATCCGATGTGCTTATTCTGAACTCCCTGGCCTTTGCTACAAAAGTCAATCCCATCTTGGAAAAATATTCCGAGCTCAATTTAGCGTTGGACAATGACAACGCGGGAGATACAGCAACCCAAAATTTAATCGGATTGTATCCAAGAGCTACCGACCGAAGAAATTGTTACGCCAGATTCAAGGATATAAACGAAAAATTAATACATCATGGGCAGGAGTAATTTGGAAAAAGAATTTGAAGCACTTGAAGCTGCAATACATGGTTGGGTGGAAAAGAATAACGTGCCAATTACCCAAGAAGAAGCCATTCCTACTACAACTTTGTCAGAATTGATTGCCCATAATGAGACAGGCAACCCAAAACGTAATTCCGAAAGGAATTCGAGATGTGTGTCTGTGGACACAATCTCGCCCGCTCCCGAAGGTCGCAGGAAAAAAAGGAGCGATTTAAGGGGAAAAGCCAATTGGTGAAATTTCGCTGTAGCACCTATGAGAAAAAGTTGTTGACCGCTAAAGCAAAGCTATGTGGTCTATCCTTAAGTGAGTTTTTGAGAAGGACAGCAATGGAGCAAGCTACCATCGAATGCTTGACCGATGAAGAAATTGAGCTGTATAAGATGTTGGCGAAATATCACAACAATTTCAAATCCATTGGGAATATGTTCAGGGGTAAAAATGACAACCTGACCAAAATGGTATATGACACTGCCAAAGAAATCAAGGAACATCTCAAAAAATTTAGTAAGTGATTGGTAAAGGAAAATACATATCACATACAAGGGCATCCATAGGTTACGGATGGAACCAGGAAAAAAATGCTGAAGTGGTACTCAGGCAACATCTGGTCGGAGATAATCCAAATGAAATTACCCAGGAATTTCAGCGTATCCAACAAATGAACAATGACTGTAAACGCAACACTCTATCATTTGTTATCAGTCCAACGATAAAGGATGGAAAAAAACTAAAAGCTAAAGAGCTCGAAAGAGTGACAAAAGAATTCATTGAAAAAATGAAGCTGACCGAAAGGCAAGCCATCGCATTTGTACATCGGGATAAAGAACATACCCATATCCATTTATATGTGAACCGTATCGACTTTAAAGGAGTTGCCTACAATGACAGCTTTATTGGAAAAAGGAGTCAACAGGCAGCTGAAAAAGTTGCGGAACAATTGCGATTGACTACTGTAAAACAAGTACAATTTGAAAGAGACTTCCAGACCAAAGAGCTGCGTAATGAAATCAAACGTCGACATGAACTGACTTTAAAGCACCAAAAACCCGAAAACTACCAACAGTATTTGGATGGGATGAAAGCCAATGGAGTTGAAGTTAAGCCTAGTATTAATAAACAGGGGCAACTCCAAGGGTTTCGATTTCATTTTCAGGGACACGGCTTTAAAGGCAGCGAAATAAATAGAAACATGAGTATGGCGGGTATTGGGAGAGGTATCGTTCAAAACAGTAGCCCGCAAAAAGTGATTTCTGAAAACAACACCATAGCATTAATGGACAGGAAAGTACCCGTTCCGCAAAAGTTGGTACTGACCATAGTCAAAAAAGCCATTAAAAAAACAATACAAATAGGAATGCGAATTTAAAATCAACTATATGAACAAATTAGAAACCATTACGGAATTATTGGTCAATGAGTTGACCGATTTTGAAAAAAACGTGAATCAACTGAGCAGTCAAATTGATAAGGTAGAATCCTTACGGGTGAAATTTGATGTGTCACCCATCAAAGGTTTAATATCTCAGCTGGAAGAGTTTGGCAGACAAGAAACTGAAAAACGAAATCGATTCTTGGAGCTATTTCAGTACAATCTCAAACAAGCCAAAATTTATCCTAAATGGGCGGTGATAACATTTATAATTTCATTGTTGCTGGCATTTGGAGCATTCTTTTTTGGGTACTATCAAACAACTCAATTAGATGCAGCAAAAGAGCAAAGCTTTCAAAATGGAATTTCAGCCTATCAAGCACATACGAACGATTTTTTTTGAAACCAGTCCTACATCCAAAAAAGAGTATGACAATTGGTCGGGAAACAATCAATGATATTTAAATAATCAAGTCTCAAATTGCAGAAAAACATCAGTTTTTCTATGGTTTTCGTGTAATTCTTTTTTAAGCAAGATTTGTATTTTGTAAGACCTCCCAGAAAAAGGGTAAGGCTACATAGACTTTCACCTGTACTTGTAAATAGAGAAGCTATGCCAAAAACGGACAAAACACAAAGTCAATGTCTCCCTCGCCTACACCTACTGTGATACTTAAAAATATCCATTGACTGTGTAGCCTTCCCTAAAAAAATATTGTCTTCAATATTTTTGGGTAGTGTCTGTTTTAAATGGTCCAAACGATTCATGTATACGATATAGAACGAAATTTTATATTTGTTTTGATTATTCAATTATTCATCCGCATGAATTTCCTTGTTAATATTTGAAAATATCTTTGAACTTGTAAAAGATTCGTTCGGCCACACTCAAATCTTCTGTAATGATCTCTGCGTTTCCCAAAAGCTCTTGGTCAAAGGGAAGTTCCCGGTTATAGGAAGTCATTGTTCCTCTGGGAAGGGAGATATAGACAAAATAGTTTCCCTCTTTATCAGGGGATATGGATATGTTCTTTACCTTACCGGACAATGTACCGTATTGTTGGTATGGGAAGTTGTCCAATTTTACGAGTACTTTTTGGTTCAGGGTGACCTTGCCCGCATTTTGCGAAGGGATGGTCAACTTGCCCACTAATGTAGATCTATCGGTCGGCAATATCGAAAAAACTACCTCACCCGAGTTAATGAACTGATTGGTGCCCCAGAACTCTTGAAAGCTTGCCACTCCCTCTATCGAGGAGGAGAGCATATAGGTGTGTTCCCAATCCCGAATGGCCTTTTTAAGGGTGTTGTATGATTGTGAGAGATTGGCCAAAAAGCGGGTAACATCTTCTTGTTGGTTGATCTGGGTCGTTTTTAAAGTTTGACCGGCAGATGAAATGGCTTCACGCATTTGCGAAATGGAAATGGCCATGGTGCTGATGTTCTTTTCCATCTGGAGGAATTCCAATTTCTTGGTCTCGAACTCCTGTTCGGAGATGACCCCCTTTTCATAGAGTTTTTGATGCCGTTCAAAGTCCTTTTTTTTAAGCCCGTATTCCTGCTCCAAGACCTGTTTTTGCTTGATCTGGTCCTTGAGCCTTAGCTTTATCTCCGCTAGGGATTGGCGGTTTCCCGACAATTGATTGGTGTAAGGATCCAAATCCCTCAAAAGGGAATAGTCCACATAGCTCTTTTCAAAACTGATATAGGCCGTCTCAATATCACCCAGTATGAGATTGGAAGTTAAGCTTATGGGAAATATAAGGTCACTGGACTTTAAGGGAAGTGTGTCCAAAATGGACTTTAAAAAATATACATCACGGGTTCGCGCCGTATTTCGGATAATGGCCATGCGTTGCCCAATCTTAACGGTATCGCCATTCTCAATATAGATGTCATCCAACGCTCCGGAATATCTGGCCACTATCCTTTCAGTTGGCCGCTCAGTGGTGACAATGACCTTGGCCGTTACAAAATCGGGGTACTTGATCATGAAAGAAAGGGCCAGAATGATAATGGTGAACATAAAGATCAAGGTAATGCCCCATCTCACTATCCATGCCGGGGGATTGGTCAGGATTTCCTGTACCTCCTCCGACCTTAGGTTCAACTCTTTCGTACTGCTGTTCTCTGGCATCTTCTTTAGGCATTTAGTTTTTCAAGCTCCAATTGGTTCTTCACCAAATTATAGTAAGCCCCTTTTTGGGCCAATAATTCTTCATGGGTGCCCGATTCGGTTATCCCTCCTTCGTGCATCACCACAATCTGGTCGGCATTTTTGACCGTGCTCAACCGATGGGCAATGATGATGACCGTCCTATCCTTAAAGAACCGGTTCAAATTTTCCATGATGACCCGTTCGTTCTTGGCATCCAGAGCGGAAGTGGCCTCATCGAAACACAATAGTTGGGGATTTTTATAGACTGCCCTAGCGATGAACAACCGCTGTTTTTGGCCTGTGCTCACTCCGATGCCCTCGTTCCCGATCTTGGTGTTGAAACCGAGGGGAAGTGATTGTATAAAATCATAGATATTTGCAATTTTGGTGGCCTTGACCAAGCGTTCTTGGTCAATGGTGTCCTGTCCCACGGCAATGTTATAGGCAATCGTATCGTTGAACACATACCCCTCTTGCATGACCACTCCACAGTGGTCTCTCCATGCCCTATGTGAAATACTGTCCAGATATTGGCCTCCATAGAGGATATTGCCTTTGTTGGGGTCATAAAATTTTAATAGCAGCTTCATCAAGGTAGTCTTACCACTACCACTGGCCCCAACGATGGCCGTAATCTTATTGGCCGGGATTTTCATATCAAGGCTTTTTATAACGTTCTCATCACTGCCCAGGTACCTGAAGAAAACATTCTTGAGAACCAGATTTTGGTCAGGTCTTATTTTGTTGACGAGCTGTTTCTCTTTGTTTTCTTCATCATCCTTATCATGGATCTCTGCCAAACGCTCCATACTGATCTTGGCATCTTGATAGGAACGGATAAAAGTGACCATCTGTCCTATAGGGGCGTTCAATTGCCCGATGATGTACTGGATGGAGAGCATCATTCCCAAGGTAATATTGCCATCGATGACCAATACAGCCGAGGTAAAAGTGATGATGATGTTCTTGAGCTCGTTGATGACCGATGAACCCACGCCTTGCGTCTGCTCCAAGGTAAGACTCTGAATGGATACCTTGAACAGCCTTGCCTGAACAAACTCCCACTTCCAACGCTTCTGTTTTTCGGCATTGTGCATCTTTATCTCCTGCATACCGTTGATAAGTTCAATGACCGTGCTCTGTTCCTGGCTCAATTGGGAAAAACGTTTATAGTCCAGTTCTTTCCGCCTTTTAAGGAAATATAATATCCAAAGGATATAAAGGATGCTCCCTGAGGCAAAAATCCCAAAAATGGCAGGGCTGTAATAAATGAGCACTGCACCGAACACAACCAAGTTGAACATGGAAAACAAAGTGCTCAAGGTGGAACCTGTCAATAGATTTTCTATACGGCTATGATCATTGATCCGTTGCATGATGTCCCCTGTCATCCGGGTATCAAAATAGGCAATGGGAAGCGCCATGAGCTTGATAAAAAAATCGGAGACCAAGGAAATGTTGATCCGGGTACTCAGATGCAACAATATCCAGCTCCTGAAGACCTCCACACTTGTCCTTCCAAAAAATAGCATCACTTGGGCGGCCAGCACCACATAGATGAAGTTGATGTCCTGGTTCTGTATGCCCACATCCACAATACTCTGGGTGAGAAAGGGAAAAATGAGCTGTAACAGACTGCCGACCAGCAGCCCAATGCACAACTGTACCAGTAATCCCTTATACTTAAAAACATACTGGAAAAGGAAGCGGAGCGATTTTTTGTCGGTATCTTCCCAGTGCAATTTCTTGAATTTTGGGGTCACTTCCAAGAGCAGGACGATGCCCTCCTTGGTATGCTCGGTGGCATTGTTGCCGATCCAGCGGGCCAAAAATTCTTCTTTGGTATAGGTGATCAGTCCATAGGAAGGGTCGGAGACATGTACAATACCCTTTTTTATCTTGTAGACCACAACAAAGTGGCTTTTGTTCCAATGGACAATACAGGGCAGGGGAGCATCCTCCAATTGTCCATAATTCAACTTTACCCCCAGGGACTTGAATCCAATGGCCTCGGCGGCATCGCTCAACTTGAGAAGATTGCTGCCTTCACGTGTGGTCTCGGAAAGTCCCCGTATTTCCTGTAGTGAGATTAGCTTGCCATAGTGTTTCGCAATGATTCGTAGGCAGGTAGGACCACAATCTTTAGCATCAGGTTGCCTATAGAAAGGAAAGGGTTTCTTCAATTTAATTAACAATTATGAATAATTCTCATATTATACATTCAACTTAACAAATTTTTGGTGTTTTAGTTGGGCTTCAAGAACGAGTAACTTTTTTAAATAATAATCCCGTATAATCTCATCACAAGTATTGATAGTACTAGTAAATTCTGATATTATAAATAAACTTTCACTATTCAAATTGTCAGACTTTAAATAAATACCCAGTTTTTCTTTTAGTCCTTTATCTTCTTTGACATTAAGGGGTAATTTCGAATATATTTCTAAACAACTAGCCAGCCCAAATAACAAAAAACGTATTGAAAATTCGTTTAGGTATTTTTCGTGTAAGCCATTAGTTTTCATGAAATCATATAAGTCCTCATATGCACCTAGCATGTCTAAAATTTTTTTCTTCGAATATGTTTGCGTTATTGAATTATGAACAAAAAAATTATAGTTATAAAGTGTTTTTGGTACAATCATTATTTTTTTTGAATAGTAAATTGCTTTAGCGGAAAAAAAGATATCCTCGTAAAAAGTCCCTTCCTGAAACAAAATTCCATTTCCAACTATCAATTTTTTAGGAAAAATATAAATCCAAGGTAAATTCAATACTCCATTTGTCATTACTAAAAAATGATAAAAAGCATTTTGTAAAATTCCCTTATGGCATGGGATTCTATTTCTTGTTATTGCATTATTCTGCAAGTCTTGAAAATGCTCTGTAAATCCAAAAAGAAATAAACGTTCAGCGTTATTTGGTCCATTTAAGCATTTTTTGAGAATTGAAAGAGCATTCGATTCAATCCAATCATCTGAATCAACAAACCAAATAAAAGTTCCGGCGGCTATATTGATACCTTTATTTCTCGTGGCTCCAGGCCCCATATTTCTAATATTCCTTAAAACCTTAATGTTCGCATTTCTTTTTTGAAATTCTTTGATAATTTCCAAGGAATTATCTGTTGAATAATCATCAACAACGATTATCTCAACATTTTTGCAATCTTGCTTAACAATTGAAGAAAGACATCTACCTATATGTGCAGACTCATTAAAAACAGGTATAATTATACTTACTAAGCATTCCATTTGGTTTAAAGCACAGAGTGAGTTTAATTTACTTTGTTGGCTATATTTATAGCTTCTTCTAAAATGATATCATTTCCAGATAAGACGTCATCATTATTAGGTGACAATTCAATGTTAACTTTCACTCCATCACCATACAGCGGAATGTTTCCAGGATAATCATATCTAACGCAGGTAAACCATGTTTCATATCCTCCAATGAACTTTATTTTGCTGACTTCTCCATTTGCCCCAGAAGTTTGATTCCCTATGGTCAATACATTTTTTTTTGCTTGCAATCTCATTGCTATAAATTCTCCTCTACTTTGTGTGTTCCCATTAACAAGAACAACAATCTTTCCATTGAATTTAGTTTTCTTTTCCTTCGGACTAGTCTTTAAACTCTCACTAACAAACTTACCGGGCTTAGTGGAATCAACGTAGGATTTAACCGCAAAATAAAGCTGATCAGTAATTAAATAAGTTTGAAGGTTATAAAAAATTGCACTGGGATATTTTCTCAAATCAATGATTATTGATTTGGTTTTAATCAACTTCCGCATTGCCTTGTCTAGTTCATCAGGATTTATTGTTGATAGATCAATATATCCGATATCGTCATTAACAAAATACCAGCCTTTAGTTTTATTTCGTTTATATAGTTTATTGAATTCAATTCTAGAATATTTTGGTACTTTCAAATTTAACTTCTTACCTTCTCTATCAATTGTTAGATTAGCGAAATTTTGATTTTCACATAGAATTTCTAATAACGCTTTACTTACAACCCTTTTTTCATTGGATGCCGAATAAAAGTCTTTTCTAGCTTCTATTAAATTTAAAATATCATTTCCGTTAATTTCATATATAATGTCTCCTTTTGACAAATCATATATCTTGGAAATTGAATCATTGTAAAGCTGAGTTACCACGGGCAATCCGTCGACAATCTCAACTTTTGCAGGTAAAAATTTATATTCCCTTTTAGGCACAATTAGAGAGGCATGAGAATCAGATATTTTGGCAATTAACTTCTTAAGGAGTATTTCATATTCTTTATCATTTTTACATTTCTGAAAGGGAATGATCATTTCTGCAAGTACTTGATCCCAATCAATTTCTAAAAGTTTTTTGTGCGGATTAAAATATTCTATGCTATTCCAATAACGGAATAAACTCAATAGCCTATGGTTAGTATTGGGAAAAACACTATCTATATGATTCTTTTCATTCTTAAATTCTACTACTCCTCTTTTGTCTATTGAATAATAAAAATGTTCTTTATTACAATTTTTTGCCAAACCATATAATTTCTTTTTTAATCCGTTAGCTGATTTCCAATTTGGATTCTCAACCCAATCTAAATCCATGCTATAAAGGTCACTACCTTTATTGCATTTAATTTGTCCTCCATATTTCCCGAATGAATCAATCCAATTTTCTAAGGCTTCTATAAACTCATCGTGGTTGGCCGTTTTTTCGGTTTCAGCTAGAAAATCAAATAGTTTTTCGTCAATATCAAAATTTCCTTTTGAAACATTAGGGTGATAATACTTTACCAATCCCCAAACTTTACTTACATAAAATAATCTTTCATGATTAAAACTTTCGAAAGATTGAGAAAATAAGTTCACATGAACTATCGCACATATCAGGGAAAAAATAATTCTAATCTTCATCTATAGTAGAATATCGTTACACTTTCAATCACCTTTTCAATATTGGTTACTCTTTACAATACTGTGTAGGATTTTTTTTAGATTTACTACATAAAAATATGTCTTTAAAAGTATATGAAAAAATGCCCGTATAAAATTTTTGATAAAACTATTCTGAGAACACCTACATTCTCGATATCAGATTATTTTCTTACACTTTCAAAAATTGAACTTTCCGAAGAAACCTTTAAAGAATTGATGCAAGACCCTTTTTTTAAGGAAGCAATTTTCTTAGCCTCTCCATCTTTTTTACGAGAAATAGAAAAATTGCTTAAATCTCCTTGTAGTTTTAGTGATAAAAAAAAGGAACAAATCCAATATTCCCTATTAAAGTATTTTAGCAGGATTAGCTCTAGATGTACTCCTTTTGGATTATTTGCAGGAATTTCAATAGGCCGATTTGGTAAGGAGACCAAAATCGTTACAAGACAAAAAGATATTAAAAGGAGGACGAGATTGGATATGGATTACTTAGATGCATTGAGCAAAGACCTAGCAAAGAAAAGTACGATTAAAAATCAAATTCTCTTTTACCCAAATTCTAGTATATACAAACTTGGAAAAGAAGTTAGATTCGTCGAATACTACTATAATAATGGAAAACGAAACCATGATATAGTTTCTGTAGAGTTTTCAGATTACATAAACAAGGTCTTAACGGTTTCTAAAAATGGAGCAACTATTTCCACCATTTCTAACTCATTGCTAGAATTCGATGATGATATAAAGAACTGTATTGAATTTGTCGATAATTTGATTGAGGCACAACTTCTAGTTAGTGAGCTTGAACCGTCAGTATCAGGTCTTGAGTTTGAAGAACAATTACAAAAAAAATTAGAAAAAATCCATAATATTGAATTTATACAAAAAAAATTTAATGAAATAATTAAAGATTTAAGGCTTTTGGATTCAAAAATGCCAAATACCCCAGATAGTTATACTAAGATTTCTAAAAAAGTTGAGCAATTGGGAGTTCCTATTGATTTAAAACATTTGTTTCAGGTTGATTCTTATATTGAAACTGAATCGAACACTTTATCCCAAAAAATCAAGTCGGACATTTTAGATTCTCTTATTCTGTTAAACAAATTGGCCCTACCCAATCCTAAAAGCGTATTAGATACTTTTAAAGATGAATTCATAAAGAAGTATGAAGAAAAGGAAGTTCCCTTGTTGCAAGTTTTGGATATTGATACAGGAATAGGCTATGGTAAATCCAATAACCATGGAGACATTAACCCGTTAGTAGATGATTTAGTTACCAATAACATTAATAATAAAAATTATATTGAAATAAAATGGTCACATGTAAATTCTAAGCTAAGAGACCTGTTGATTGAATGTTATATCAACAATGATTACTGTATATCTCTTGATAATTTTGATGTTTCGGATTTAGAATCGGAATGGGACGATTTACCCAATACAATTTCAGCAATTGTTGAAGTTATAAATATCGATGGAAAAGAGATGGTCAAATTTGGAGGAGTGGGTGGTTCTTCAGCTGCAAATTTACTAGGTAGGTTTTGCTATCTCCATAATGATGTTTTGGAGTTCACAAAAGAGATTGTTGAAAAAGAAAAAGAATTGAATAAGAATGAGATTATAGCTGAAATTGTTCATTTACCAGAAGCAAGAGCAGGAAACGTATTGATGAGGCCTGATTTTAGAGAATACGAAATCCCTTATCTTTCATCGTCTGGAAAGTCGGCATCAAATAAGATTACTCCTGAGGATATAATGATCTCAGTAGAGAAAAACGAATTGAAATTGAAATCAAAAAAAAGTGGAAATCAAATTAAAACAAGATTATCCAATGCCCATAATTTTCCAAATAGCTCATTACCAGTGTACCATTTTTTAGGAGATTTTCAAACTCAGGGCATGAGAAATGGTATCGGATTTAATTTTGGCCCCTTTTCCGATGATTATATATTTATCCCTAGGGTTACCTATAAAAGTACAATTCTCCACTATGCTACCTGGAATCTTACTTTTCGACATCTAAATGAATTAAAAAAAGATACAAGCTCTTTCAGAAGAAAATACAAAATACCTGAACATGTTGTCCTAAGCGATGGCGACAACAAAATTCTGATATGTTTTAATAATGGAAAATCCAGGCAGATGTTTTTTAGGATTACAAAAAATAAATCTAAAGTTAAAATATCAGAATTTTTATTTAACGAAAGAACCATGGTCCATAGTAATGCCAATAAAAAATATACAAACGAGTTTATAATCTCATTTTACAAATAAGCACACCATGATAAAAGAGTTAAAAACTCCCTTAACTGATTTTATAATTGGCTCTGAATGGATTTATTATAAAATATATACCGGGCCTAAAAGTGCAGATAATATTTTGATCAACACTATTTATCCATTAATAGAGTCTCTTTATAAAAGAAAGGTAATTCTTAAATGGTTTTTCATTAGGTATTCGGACCCTGACTATCATATAAGAATAAGATTTCTTTTAAATTCCCTTGATGATTTTAATTCAGTTATAAAGGAAGTCCACGATAGTGTAAAAGAATTATATTTAAATGGAATCGTCGATAATATTATTTTGGATACTTACAAACCCGAGTATAAAAGATATGGGGGAATTACAATGAAATACGTCGAGTCTGTATTTGGAGCTGAAAGCAATATGATTTTAGCGTATTTATCATATGAAAAAAAAGAAACACTTAAAAATTATGAGTCCCGATGGCTGTTTGGCATTAAGGCAATAGACCATCATTTAGATTTGTTTGGATATTCTAATCAAGATAAAACTAATTTGTTGTATTTCCTTAAGGAGTCATATAAAAATGAATTCAAAGGCTCCATTTTTAATATTGGAAAACAACTAGGCACAAAGTCAAGAATCCATAAAGAAAAAGTCCAACAGGTTATTAATTCAAGTTTTGCCGCGAATTTCCTAGAAATCAAAAAAAAACAGGCCCAGAAACCAATATCTGATATTGTCCATTTAAAAAACAGAAATGACCTTGAAATGAGTTTAAATGAGCTAAATTTAAGCCTACTACATATGCTTATCAATAGGCTTTTTAAATCAAGAAACCGATTGTACGAATTGGTTCTTTATGATTTACTTTATTCATATTATTTTGCGATGACCAAAAAAAACGTTGGACATTAGCAATATCAAATTTCCAAACCCTATAATTCCCCAAAAATAGGGAAGCCTTCAAAAGGGGTAAGTCTTCACTAATGTTAATTTACAAATTATGTCCGGGCCACTGTTAAGTTTAATCCAAAAGGAAAAAAGAATCCCAATTCAATTGATTGTCTTCTAGTAAATAATCTAGGAGCATAACGCCGACACCAATTACTCCATCCAATAGGCCAATGGCATTTTCGTGCTTGTTGTCACCTAAATACTTTTGGTACCCCGCTAAACCAATATCATTATCTCCCTTTTTAAGTGTAACCTTTACAAAATGTTGATACAATTCATTAAATGCACTATTCTTAGTTATTTGCCCCCATTTCTTGTTTAAATATGCAACACTAGCCGAACCATGACAAAAACAAGCATCTGTTAATGGTGATAGTTGAGCTTTTATGAAAGTATCTCTGTTTAAGGTTTTTAATGCTATTTGTATAGCTTTATTTATTATGTTTTTATCTCCAAGTGCAATCCCTCCCCTATATAAACTCAAGGAAGCAGTTTGGTCTCCATAACACCACCCCATCGGGATTTCATAATTCGCAGTATAAGGACTTATTGCAATTGCTGGAAAACAAGAAATAGAATTCTCATCCTTTGATTGAAAACTCAATAAACAATTAATACAATTTCGCAACGTATCTCTTATAATATCTTCTTTTTCAAATTTCATCAATGCTTTTGCCAATATTGCGATATAAGAACCATGCCCATGGGCTAAACCACAGTTCGTCTTATGAAGACTATTGTCAATATGTCGAACCTCGTGAACTTCATTAGATTTATCTATTTCACTATTTAATACATTGCACAGCATGTAAAATAAATGCTTGGTCCTTTCAGTTAACAAAGAATTTTTTTCAACTCTAGTAAGTAAATAGTATGTAGCGCCAAAGGCTCCATGAAGGAAATCCAAATCTTCGGAAGACTTGATTCTATCTTCTGTATAGGTAAAAATGTAATCATCTATTTCACATAAACTTTCATCTACTTCTAGTGTGTTAAAACAACCTGTTTTTTTAATATAATTTATCATAAAGCCAACGCCTGCAAGGCCATTACAATATGTAACTCCATAGTGGGCCGAGTTGAGCATTTCAAAAATTTCCGAAATAGCCAGATTGGCTTTTTCAATGTATTTAATATCTCTGGTATACTGATTTAACAAATAATAAAATATTGGTAATCCACCAATCCCCGAAAATAAAGAAAAGCTATTTTCTTTAACAGGAAGTTCAGCCAATACCCGTTCTATTTCAAATACTTTTGCGGAGGCAAGCGATTTATGCATATTCAGTTAATATATATTCCTTATTCGGAAAACAAATGACACTTTCTATCGTCTATTTAAAAATCTAAAATCCACTAAAAAAGGTTGTCAGTTCATAAATCTGACAACCTTCATAAATTTAAACAAATCTTATTAATAACCCGGAGGACATAGGGTGCCATCAACTGGAACAGATTGTGGACAATGGTAACTATCAGATCCTGAAGAGCACCAACAACACGTAAAGTTGTGCTGCGTACTGTGGTTGGTTCCTCCACCATTTATGGAGCTAGCTTGCTCCTTTGTCAATTTGGCAATTTTCTCTTTGTTCAATTTTAACTTCATGATTAAATATTAATGGGTTAAACAATAAAATTCTCTGTAAGCAAAATTTAATATCCTGGTGGGATACATGGACTTCCACAAGTATCTAAATTTGTAACTCCACCGGTATTAGTGCACCAGCAACACGTAAAATTGTGTTGCGTACTGTGGTTGGTTCCTCCTCCATTTACGGAACTGGCTTGCTCCTTTGTCAATTTGGCAATTTTCTCTTTGTTTAATTTTAACTTCATAATCATTAAGAATTGAGTGATAAGAAATGAAAGAAAATACGTATACTTAAAAGTAAGTATAAAGAATTAAATGTGTGGTTTTTTTTAAAATTTTTTTAACCTTAGCTCTCTTAGATTAATCCGTGTTTTGAGGTATCCTAAAAATAGAAGTGCTGAAACTAAGTCCCAATGGTATATATGCGATTGTATGTCGGTTACAATTATTAAAGATTCGGCAACATTTTTGCTTTCACTTATTGACATTAAAATATCCTAGAATCTAAAAGCCTAGCTGTAAATAAAAAAGCTTTGCATGAACAAAAGGAAATGCAAATAATAAAGAACAGAATTAGATTAAGTGTAATAGTTAAGACTTAATCTGACAATCTTAATAAATTAGTTTAACCCTTAAATTAGATTTGTCAGATGAGTACAGAAGAAAAGATCATCAAACCAAAGTTAGGATTATTAGAACTTGCC
>NZ_SRXX01000028.1:3988-24445 GCF_004804315.1 Flagellimonas onchidii | reverse complement strand
CCCTTTGCAGACTTTTGAGGATTCCATACTTTTAGCAAAAGAAAAGCTCATCGAATACAATGAGCTTAAAGGTTCTTTTCAAGTGTCAGATTAACCACAACTGTCAGGTTAAGTAGTGGCTAGTACAGTGTAGTTTATAAGCCCTTAAGACCAAAACTAGAATAAATAGTAGTATCTCCCGTTATTTGCTATTCGTCATTGCAATTGACACAAATTATCTTTTAAATGACAAGTATCTCGGAATCATTAAACCATCCCTTTTTTAAAACACCAGCCTTAATGATTTCAGGAGAACCTGTGTACACAATCACTGCCAAACTTTCTTTAGCCCTACTACAAGCTACATAAAAAAGTCTTCGTGTTCGGTCTATACTAGTTTCTTTTCCCGAATTGATATTACTAATATCCGTCTGGGTTAATTCCTTAGCTCCGAATAATTTATCATAACTAAACATAAATCCTCTAGCCTCAGAATCATCAATAATAACCATTACCCTCTGATATTCCAATCCTTTTACCCCTTGATGTGTTTCAAATTTTGATGCCCCTTCGATATATTCTTTGTAAGCTTTTATTTGGCTAAAAGGACTGGAAAATGATAGCTTTAATGCCTCTAAAATTTTATTGTCTTCATTATCCTCTTCTAACCGTATTTCTTGGATAAGTAATTGTAAAGAATCGGGAATCAGAAATAGTTTTAAATCTTTGATTTTGAGTAAAACTTCAAATAGAGAAGGGTCATTATCTTCATCCCATAATGCGTATAAATCTTTGACAGCAACACTTACCTTCTTTAATGCTTCTCTTTGATTCTTTGTCTTTTTTAGCGTTTCCGATTTTAGCAAAGGAGAGTTTCTTCTGATAATCTGTGATACTTTGAACTCATCACCTTTCTCTTTAGCTTCAATTAAAGGAAGAACATATTCAGTAAACAACCTTAATTGAGATAAGGTGCCATCTAGTAACCCTGTCTTTAATCTTTCCACCTTATAAAGTGGTTCAAATAATTCAAGAAAGTCATTCCTTCTTGCAATCATATGGTGCTCAATAGCTAAAGTTTCAATATCTGCGTTTTCTCCAAACCAAGAGTTATCACCAGTGATTTCAGACATTTTTTGAGCCACCTGAGATTCTATTTCCAACTTATCAGTTGAATTATTAGAAATCAAAAAAAGATTTGCAAAACTTTCTTCCTTATCGGTTCTGGGAATTTGTTGATGGGAATCAACTTCTTTCCTTATTTCATTTATCAGTCTGATAATTCTCTTGGAAGAGCGATGGTTCATTTTTTTTGAAGGAGTAAGCCAATTGTCTGGCAAACTTCTTTCTAAACCTTCTTTCCCAGAACTATATATACGTTGCATAGTATCACCAATTAAGCCAAGAGAAAAATTTTCCTTGTTTTGCTCTTGTACCATGAAAAAAGATTCTATGAGTTCTTTAATGGTATCTTGACTCTCATCAATCAAAAGTATTGGATAACTACCAACCATGATTTTTTGCATCAATGGCTTGGTTTTTAAAAAATCAGCACCAATTCCAATAACCTGACTATGATTCAAAGATTGTCTACTAAAGTTGTCTCCATTTGGATTATAGGTGAACTTCTTAATTTTATCTAAGGTTTCTAATTTCTCTGTTTTTTTTACTATCTGCCTAGCTCTTTCTTCGCTGGCTTTACTTGCTTTTCCCTTAGTTCTGAAAACACACTTTATATAGAGAATTTTTTATGATAAGGAATGTATTTGAGTGACTTTTATTTGGGAGAATCCTTTTACAAAACCGTACAAGTGGAATAAAATGATCCATTTTACACATAACTAATAGGCTTTTCTTCACTTGCGAAAGTATTGCTTGAACCAGCAAAAGAAAATCTTAGTTATTTTTCTAACACCTACTGCAGAATATCATTGGTATGAATTTTTCACCTAAAATGTTTTGATGGACAGAACCATTATTTGTTCAAAATTCTGTCTTTACATTAAAGATTTTCTTTAAGTTGGTATAATATTCACTTTTAATTCCAAATTTTCCGTTTCAATAAGATTCATGACTACATACCCCTTGTTAGTATGTTACTTTGTATCCGTCTTAATAAGACAAATAGAGATTGTTATGAGAAAAAGGGTTGAGTTATTTTGGATGGTTCTTCCTTTTTCTTGAATATGGAAATTTTTAATAGAACGGTATTCAAAGCAATAATGAGAAACAAAGCGTACGTAACCATTTTTATTATGGCCCTGATGGTACTTGCCGTTTCCGGTTATGTCTATCTTAAATTTCAAGAGCCTTCCGTAATGGATATTGCCAATTACCATACAGAAGATAAGGTAACCGTAGATGAATTAATTTCCATGTTTATAAAGGACAAAAGACTAGCAAATTCCGCTTATGTTGAAAAAACAATCGAAGTAAAAGGGATAATCAAAGAAATTAATTACCTGAATAAACGACAAACTATTTTATTAAGTAGTCAGCAATTTGCCGAAAGCTTTGTAATCTGTGATATGTTGCCGACCAAAAACAAAAAGATGGAATCCCTTGCTATTGGCGATAGCATTGTGGTTAAGGGAATTTGCAAAGGATTCCTTTCCGATGTAGTTATGTTAAATTGCATATCAATTGATACCACTAGTGAATAGATTTTTAGTGTTCTTTGCCATACTGCATGCAACAGCAACGTATGGTCAGCAAAACCAGCGAATGATCGCTAGGCAGGGCAAGCTTTCATTTTTTTCATACACTTCGGTCGAGAATATTGAAGCCACCAACAACCAGGTTCTCAGTATTATTGATAAAAAAGAGGGCACCATAGGGGTGAGCATGTTGATGCGGGCCTTTGTTTTCAAGAAATCTTTGATGGAAGAGCATTTTAATGAAAGCTATGTGGAGTCGGATATTTATCCCAAGACCAATTTTTCGGGAAAAATAGTCGATTTCGATAGCGAATCACTAAACAATGGTGTGGCCTTTATAAAAGGGAATATGGAGATGCACGGCGCGACCAAAGAAATTGAAGTCAAAGTAAAAATTGAGAATGAAGGCAATAAATTGGTTATGACGGGAGATTTTGAGGTGCCAGTGGCTGATTTCGATATTAAAGTGCCCCCTCTGTTGACACCCAACATAGCCAAAATAATACAGGTAATGTTCAGATTTGAATACGAACCCTATGAAGAATAAAAAAAGACATACAGCATGGATATTTGTTCTTTTTGTCGGACTGACCTCGATGAATGGGCAAGACCTTTTGGACCTTTTGGACAAAGAACTTACAGTAAAAAAATACAATACTCAGGCCACATTCAAGGCCAATCGGGTTTTGTTGGGCCAATCTGTGGAAACCAGAAAAAAAGGAGTGATGGAATTTACTTTTGGTACCCGTTATTGGAATATTCCAAACAATATGACCAGTCAAAGTTTTGGCGCCGACCGTTTTTCTGCACATTTTGGCGTACAGTACTCATTTAGTAATCGATTTACCTTTGGTTTGGGTGCCACAACTTTTGATGGTATTTTCAATAGCTTCGCAAAATACCGTTTGGTCAGACAAAAAGAAGATGATTCAACACCTTTGGGTATTACCTTGGTGCAGGGAGCTTCTTATTTTTCGCGTGATTTTATAGGGTATCAATTGCCGACCGATGGTGCAGATCGTCTTTCGCATGTGACACAGGCTATTTTTGCCCGAAAGTTTGACCGTAACCTTTCCCTGCAAATTGCACCGACATATATATATATGCCCAATGATAATTTGCCTTTCCAGGATACCAATTTTTTTCTCGTAGGTTTTGGCGGGCGTTATAAACTGGGCAGTCATGTTTCCTTGGTTTCCGAATACTATTATCGGTTTGGAAGAGAAGAAGGGCCTGAAGGTTTCAACCTATTTTCGCTTGGCGTAAATTGGGAGATCAGCGACCTTATATTCCAATTTTCAATGACAAATGCAAAAGGGTTTGATGATGTTTCCAACTATATCTTGGCCCCCAATAATTTTAATTTTAACGCGGGTCGCCTGCATATCGGGGTCAATGCAACCTACGTATTACATTTTAACCAAAAAAAGAGAGCGCTCAAAAGCGTTGGACAAAAATGAGCGTTAGCCTTTGCAGGAAATACGTTATAAATTAAGCCATTGCTTGAATTCAGCAGCCTTGTTTTTCCCAATAATAATATCAATTTCTGAATTCGGGTTGACCAGTATCTTCAATTGGCTATTACTGTATCGGATTATTTTTTCAATGGCCGATATGGCAATGATAAATTGTCGGTTGGCTCGATAAAAAAAGTTGCTGTCCAATCCCGAATACAATTCTTCAAGACTACTGTTGGTGGTTGATTTTTTTCCGCGGATATCCACAACATAGGTTATGGTATTTTCGGTATAGATGTAAGCAATATCATCAATGGTAATGGGAAGTAACTCATTTCGCAAATAGGTGAGGATACGCTTTTTCCCACTATCGGTTTGCTGTTTTTTACTTTGCTTTATATCCTGGTTTTCTTCGGTTTCAACTTTAACCTTGGCTTTGGTACCTTCTTCAATAACCCGTTTCTGATATTTGCCCAAATCACTGTTCAATTTGGCTAAGCTGATCACTTCGCTTTCAAGCTCCTCATTTTTGGTTTCCAATTTTTTCTCATAAAGACTTCCAATTAGCCGCACAGTGATCACCGAAGTCAAAATGACAATGAAACCCATAATGCTGAATAAGGTGTAAAATCGATTACGAAGATTTTTAAGCTGTAATGATATTTTATTGAAATTGGCATGGGCAGCTACAATCCAATCCGAATTTTTTATAGGATATATGTATAGAATTCCCGATTGTCTTCCATTGCCATTGGGGTTTTGGTCGCTATTGATCAGTAGTGTATAAAAATCCTCCGAACTGATTTCAGCATCCATCTCCATGGCTAGGGATTGACTTGCCTCTATTTGGAGTCCGTTCTGTGTACGATCTGGGTGGCATACCGTTTTACCTCCCCAGTCCATGATGCTGATAAAACTAGATTCTGAATTTGAATTTTCAATGGCTTTCTGAATGTTATCGATAATATTTTCCTTGGAAATATCATTTTCCAAATCATTTGCAATAAAAGCGGCTACCTCTTTTGCTTCCCGTTTACTCGATTCCAATTGGGTGCTCAACAATTGGTCGGTACTGATACGTACAAAATACTGTCCCGATATCCCACCGATAATTGCAAAAATGATGGCAATGGCCATAAAGGTTAAAAAGTAAAGTCGGTCTTTTCGCATAACATTAAAAAGGAAGAAATCTTATTACAAAGACATCACAATATAGGATTTAAGAACCAAATGAAAGAGAGGTCTTTTGTTTTGTCGGCAATGTCAAGGGAAATATACAGAATATAAGGTCAAATTAATATAAAACGCCCGAATGTCAATAAAAATGGGAGGTCATGGAAAGTATGTTTTTTCACTTTTAAGGAGCTATTTTCCGTTTCACCCTACTTTTTTATAAAAGAACGTGGTCTTGGTCGTTCATTTGTCCCATCGAAAATATAATCATCAAATATTGATTTAAATTAAATTTATCATGAAAAAGAACTTCTTTAAAATTATGGCAGCCTGTCTTTTGGTCGCTGCATGTTCCGAAGACGATACGGTAGCGAATCTACCGGACAATCCAGATGAACCTGGAGGAGGTACACCTCCTGCCATGGGGACCGTTGTGCTTAATGAAGTGGAATACCTCGGAAACCGTGTCGAAATTTACAACAACAGTGACGCAAGTGTTGATCTGGGCTCCTATTGGTTGTGCCTTGGCCCAGGTCAATATTCAAAAATCAGTGATCTTGAAACTGAAGGTAATGTAAACCTTGGTGCAGGGGAATACCTAAGTATTTCTTATAATATGCCAGAAGCCGATGGGGGATTGGGATTGTATTCCTCAAATCAGTTTACCAGCTCGGATGCTATTGTTGACTTTGTACAGTGGGGTGCTTCGGGCAGCGCACGTGAAAATGTGGCTGTGGATGCTGATCTTTGGACAGTAGGTGAATATGTTCCCGTAATGGGCAATGCTGATTACAGCATCATTTATGATGGTGATGGACAAGGTGCCTCAAACTGGGCAGAAACAACTACAGTTACACTAGGAGATAAAAACGTATTGACTGTTCCTTCGGAGCTTAGATCTATTGTAATCAACGAAGTACAGTTCGGTAACAGAAACTTGATTGAGCTTTATAACAACGGTAATGTGGCCGCGGATATCAGTTCTTATTGGTTGTGCCTTGGCCCTGGGCAATATGTTCAGTTGAGCGCTGCAACTATTGAAAGTGGAGACACAAATCTTGAAGCAGGTGAATTTGTAGTGGTAAATTATGATTTACCAAATGATCAAGGTGGATTGGGACTATACTCCACTAATGAATTTACCAACGCCGAAGCCATAATGGATTTCGTACAATGGGGTGCTTCAGGAAGTGCACGTGAAAATGTAGCTGTTGAAGCTGGTATCTGGACTGATGGAGATTATGTACCATGGGTGAACTTGACCAGTAGCATCGAGTACGATGGCGAAGGAGATGCCTCTACTGATTGGAATGAGGAGACTATACCTTCTTTTGGCGTTTCCAATGACACTGAAATAGCGAGCACAACTTTTAATGTTACCATTACCAATGCCGCTGAAGTATTCAACGTGCATGTTTTCAATCAAAGATATAGAGAAGGAGAAGACGTAACCGCTGGACCCTTGAACCAAAATAACGACTTCTACGAGATTTCTTTCCAAGCAGTACCAGGTACAAAAATCACACCGGTAACTATGATGGGCAACAGTAACGATTGGTTCTTGGCACCAGAAGATTTGTCCGGAATCTACCTTTGGGAAAATGGCGAAGCCTTGAACAATGTTGATATTGCCGATAAACTGGTACTATACGATTTAGGCACGGAAGTAGACGATGAGCCTTCTTATTTCCCTCCTGCCGGTACTAATGTTGGTCCTGCGGACCCAAACAACTTGGTCCGTTTGGTTGACAGAAATGGCATGAGAGGTAGCGACTATTTGACCGCTGTTTTGACTTACGAAGCTGGTGATGGACAATCTGCAGGTTGGTTCACCCTAAGAATTACTGCTATCAATACCGCTAATTTTGTTGTTACTCCAGGTATTGCTGTATTGCATGCCAACGATTATCCACTATTTAATGTTGGCGAGCCAGATAGAGGTGTTGGTTTGGAAAGAATTGCAGAAGATGGAATGCCCGGTGAATTGTATGACTATTACAAGGAAACAGGTAGTAATGGTTCTTTCTTGAGATTGTCATCCACGAGAACCGTGTTCTCTCCGGGATTGGTGTATGCCTTTAATGGAGAAAGAGATCCTCTGGTATTGCAGGGTATGGCTAACCCAGCAGGTAACGGATTGGAAGAATTGGCAGAAGATGGTGTGAACAGTATTGCTGTGGATCATTTAGCTGGATTAGGCTTCCCAGCTGCAGCAAGCGATCAAACAGCCCCAGTTGGGCCAGGTCAGAGTTTGACTTTTACCATTGAAGTACCACAAGATCAAGGATACCGCTTTGGCTTTGCGACTATGTTTGTCGATACCAACGACTGGTTTTTGGCCTATAACAATGAAGGTTATCCGTTGTTTGATGAAAATGGCGTTCCGGCTTCTGGCTATGGAGCAAGTGAGAAGTCATATCTGTACGATGCCGGTACCGAAGCAGATGAAGCTGTAGGTTTTGGAATTTATCAAGCTCCAAGACAATCTGGTCCTAATGAAGGCCCTGCAGATGCCAATACCACTGTTAGAAGAGTTAGTGATTTAGAAGATGTTCAGTTTGGCAAAGGTGTTTATGATAATGGTCCTGGTGTTGTTTACCTTCAAGACCCTCGAGGAGGATACAATGTGATTAAAATTGAGATTCAGCCTCAATAATAACTGTGAAGTCGTATTTTTTTAGGTTAAGAAAGAAATCCTCGGTGCTCTGCACCGAGGATTTCTAATTTTAATCGGAATTGTAATACATAGAAACCCATAATCGGATTGTTTTACCATAAGCTATCGCACAACTTTTTAAAACAATTGTAAGGCTCCTATTTATAGGGAGCCTTACACTTACAAAAAGTCCAATATTACCAAAACTGGTGTTTCATTTGCGGGGATTTCTGAAGCTACTTATAAGAGCTTTCACGAAAAGTTTCAAAAAGGATTTACCAGACCAATTGAGTTTGAGAATTTCATGTCTTACAGTTTATATCCAAAGGTATTTGAAGAAGCGCATGAAAAGTATAAGAAATATGGTAGTCTATGTAGCCTCCCCACTAAGAACTTTTTCTTTGGAATGGAACCCAGGGAAGAAATCATGGTGGAAATTGAACCCGGAAAGCAAATCCTAATCAAGTGTCTTGCGGTTAGCAGTGCAAATGAGGACGGTTACCGAACGGTTTTCTTTAAGGTAAACGGAGAGAACAAATATGTAGATGTAAAAGACCAGTCCCTAAATGTTAGCAAAGAGGAAAATATAAAAGCAGATCCTGAAAGTGATGATGAAATAGGAGCTCCATTACAAGGATTGCTATACAAGCTATTGGTAAAGAAAGGGCAGGAGGTGCAAGAAAATGATTCGTTGTTTGTTATTGAGGCTATGAAGATGGAAACTACCGTTGTTGCTCCTAAAGTAGGAAGAGTGGATTCTATTTCCTTAAAAGAAGGGGCTATGGTAGTGCAGGATGATCTTATTTTGACCTTGGTATAGATAAAGTGGAAGAATCATCATATCAATAGACTTGAGTCATTTTGCATCTAGTTAAGGTAAAACTCTTTTCTGGGCATGAATTTGTAGGATGAAAAATATGGGGTGCTAATCGAAACAGTTTAGGTGTTCTTAGTTAAATAATTGTTTGTTGAAAGAGATTTTGATACTTCAATAACTAAACCTTGCTTTGAACTTAAGAGGGGTAGTCTTTTTTATGTTTTTAAATTTTCTATTAAAACCGGCAATATTGTTAAACCCAGAAAACATGGCTACATCGGCAATGGGCATATCTGGATTTTTCCTTAGAAGCTTACAGGCATGCTCGATGCGCACGTCGGTCAAAAATTGAATGTAGGTTTTATTGGTTCGTTGCTTGAAATACCTACAGAACGAATTTACGGTCATATTGGCCACCCCTGCAATTTCAGAAAGGCTGATTTGGTTTTGAAAATTGTCCATAGTATGCTCAAAAACATCACTTATATGCTTCCCTTCATGGTTGCTATAGTTTTTCTGATAAATAAAAGAAGAGAGTCTTGTGGTTCTGGATTCACTGATTAATTGGAGAATGGAAAAAAGGGAAATGAACTTTTTTAAATTGCTCGCATTTTTAAATTCCAAGAACAGTTTTTGCAATTCGGTTTTATGGGACAAGACCTTTAATCCGTAAGAACTTCTATCAAAAAAAGACTGAAGCTCTATAAATTCGTTGAGGTTAAAAAAATCCTTTCCAAAAGAATCCTTTCCAAAAAACAAGGAAATCATATGCGATTTTTCAGTATCGGAAACATCACTTTTGAACACATGTGGAAGCTTACTTCCTATGACCAGAATATCGCCTGTTTGAAATGCAGTTACTGCATCTCCGATAATCAAAGTTCCCCCACCAGATACGATTAAGCTTAACTGGATTTCTTCATGTTGGTGAAGTCTACCATAAAGAAAAGCCTCCTGGTATTCTTGGTAAACAATGGCTTTGTTTTCAGGTTTGGGTATTTTAAAAGGAAGTACCTTCATACCACTAAAATAATCGATTATTGCTTAATTTTTCATTGAAATGGTATAATAAGGGTAATATCGTATCAAAACAGGATAAAAACATGTAATTCACCCAGAATGTATCTTGGTAATTTTACCCTACATTAAATCTAATAATATTATGAACATAAAGTGGGAAGGGGTAATGCCTGCGGTGACAACCAAGTTTACAAATGATGACAAACTTGATTTAGAAACTTTTGAACTAAATATTGAGGCACAGTTAGATGCTGGGGTCCATGGTATAGTATTGGGTGGTACCTTAGGGGAAGCCAGTACCTTGTTGGGCCATGAAAAAAACGCATTGGTGGAGCATACGGTTAATGTCGTGAATGGCCGAGTACCAATTGTGATGAATATAGCTGAACAGTCAACCAGAGGTGCCATAGAAGCTGCACAAAAAGCTGAGGAGCTTGGGGCAAGAGGCCTTATGATGCTTCCTCCAATGCGTTATAAAGCAACGGATGATGAAACTGTACAATATTATAAAGAGGTAGCGAACAATTCCTCTTTACCGATAATGGTGTACAACAACCCTGTGGATTACAAGATTGAGGTGACTTTGGATATGTTCGAAGAGTTGCTTAAATGTGATAACATCCAAGCGGTAAAGGAATCTACAAGGGATACCACCAACGTGACAAGAATCAAAAACCGATTTGGTGATAGGTTAAAAGTACTAACAGGTGTGGATACCGTAGCTCTTGAGAGCATGTTATTGGGTGCCGAAGGTTGGGTAGCTGGTTTGGTATGTGCTTTTCCAAAGGAAACGGTAGCCATTTATGAGTTACAAAAAGCGGGAAAAATAAAAGAAGCGATTGAGATTAACCGTTGGTTCCTTCCATTGCTTGAATTAGATATAAACCCACAGTTGGTACAAAATATCAAAATGGTTGAGGTAGCTACAGGAGTTGGAACAGAAAATGTGCGTAAGCCAAGACTTCCACTTTCAGGTGCCGAGAGAGCAAGGGTACAAAAGATAATTGATGAGGGATTAAAATCTCGACCCACACTACCAGACTATAAGAGTTTAACGGCGGTGGTATAAAAACTAAAAAAGGCTGACCTTTGAAATGACAGAGTTGATGCAGTAAATAAAGATTCAAAGGTCAGATTTAATTTAAATGAAGAGGAATTGTGTAATTCGCGAACACTATTAAAATGATCACAGGGAAAAATTATATCGGGAATAAACTTTCTGGTGAGGGAACTAAAACCCACAAGACGGTTAACCCTAAATTGAACATACAAAATCCAACCGAGTTTTTAGAAGCTACTGCTGAGGAACTGGAAGAAGCGGTTACATTGGCGGATACAGCCTTTAAAACATATAAAAACACCTCTGGAAGCAAACGTGCGGCATTTTTGAATACCATTGCCGATGAGATTATGGAGCTTGGAGATGAGCTCGTGCAAATGTATTGTACCGAGTCAGGATTGCCTGAAGGAAGAGCAGCAGGAGAACGAGGTAGAACGGTGTTCCAGCTTCAAGCGTTTGCTAAAATGGTGAGTAAGGATGATTGGAGGCAAAATGTAATTGATGCCGGCCAACCCGATAGAGAACCTTTACCTAAACCCGATTTAAGAAAAACTTCCGTCCCTTTGGGGCCTGTGGTGGTTTTTGCAGCCAGTAATTTTCCATTGGCCTTTTCAACCGCCGGTGGAGATACGGCTAGTGCATTGGCAGCCGGTTGTCCTGTGATTGTCAAATCACATGCAATGCATTCAGGTACTGGAGAGTTGGTCGCCTCGGCGATAATTAAGGCAGCGGAGAAAACAGGAATGCCAAATGGGGTGTTTTCTAATATTACGGGTCGTGGTAGAACTGTAGGACAAGCATTGGTAAAACATCCAAAAGTTAAAGCTGTCGGATTTACAGGTAGTATTGCTGGTGGTACAGTCTTATTTAATTTGGCGGCTGAGAGAGATGAACCGATACCGGTATTTACGGAGATGGGTAGCATTAATCCAGTAATAATAACCTCCAACGCCTTAGAATCAAGAGCAGAAGAAATAGCAAGTCAATATGCAGGATCTATCACTTTGGGGACAGGTCAATTTTGTACCAATCCTGGACTAATATTAACCATTGAAAGTGGTAAAACACAATCTTTCATAGAAGATTTGGCGCAAAAAACTATTGCCATTCAAGCTCAATGTATGTTGCATCCCAACATTAAGGACGGATATGTCGAAAATGGGAATCTGGTTTCACAACAAGAAGGAGTTACCGTTGTAGGCAAAATTGATTCAGAAATAGGGGAAAACTACGCGGCTAGTCAAGTAAATGCGGTTTCTGGCACTGATTTTATAGCCAATCCTAAAATGCATACAGAAGTTTTCGGACCCTTTTCAATGGTTGTAACTTGTAAAGATGAACAGGAACTGGTTTCGGCAATTAATCACTTGGAAGGACAGTTGACCGGAACCATTATGGCAGAAGGAAGCGATCATGAGTCGTTGGGAGATGTTGTGGATGCTTTGCAAAGCAGGGTAGGAAGAATTATTTTTAATGGTGTGCCTACCGGAGTAGAGGTGAGCGGTGCAATGACCCATGGAGGCCCATACCCGGCATCTTCAGATTCCAGGTTTACCTCGGTAGGGCTGGAGGCCATTAAAAGATGGGTAAGACCATTTACCTATCAGGGGTGGCCCAAAGAAATGCTGCCAGAATATTTAAAGAAATAATCAGTAACGAATACCATAAAACACCAACTATAAATGTAAATAACCAACAAATCAATTATAATTAGAAGTAATGCTATAGCTTATTTTTTAGCGTAAGGAAGACATCGAAAAAATAAGTGATTTACTTACGGGAAAATCTCCGTATACCTTAACCATTTATAGTTGGTTTTGTGGTATACGGAGATTTTGTTTTAGAACTATTTTTAATATAAACTATTATGGAGCGAGAACACATGTTTAAACACTTTTGGGTCTTTTTACTGGTCACGCCCATTTGTTTACTAATAGGGTGTAAAAAAACATCAAGGGAGGTTGAAAATACGGATTAGCTTTCCGTTTCCGAGGACAGCGAGAGTCCAATGATAGCCTTTTGGTCAGAAAAAGACGGGAATCCAGAAATCTATTCTATGAGAATTGATGGTTCCAATCTTACCCGTTTGACCCATAATGAAAAGGCAGAGGATTTCTATCCAGTATTCTCACCAGATGGGACTAAAATTGTGTTCGAATCAAACAGAACGGGGAACTTCGAGATTTATGTGATGGATGCTGATGGGAGCAATCAAAAAAGGTTGACAGATACTCCTGAAGATGAAGTTTCGTCTTCTTGGTCACCAGATGGCTCAAAAATTGTTTTTGTTTCTTTTAGGGATGGGGAAACCTCGGAAATCTATGAAATGGATGCAGATGGTTCAAATCAAAAAAGATTGACCCATAATGATTTTGATGATGAAGCTCCACATTTTTCTCCGGACGGAAAATATATAGCCACAGAATCTGGCAAGGAACGAGACAGAAGGCAAATCTATGTGATGAATGCCGATGGCACTGACCATCACCCAGTTACCCATATGGAATCCTATCAGGGCTATCCTACTTGGTCAGCTGACGGTTCCAAGATTTATTTTGATTCCACCTTAAATGATGGTGGAATTTACAGTATTAGCCCCGATGGTGCCGATCTTTCCCAGTTATCGCAAACACTTATGGGAACTTTTGTAAGCCAAGCACCTGATAGGTCACAATTACTTTTTATGGGGGCAAAAAAAAGAACGGAAGATTTTGATACCAACGAACAACGTATAACCACATTTAGGCAAGGCAAGTTTTTTACCACAACCAATTACATATACGAAGTGGACATGGTATTGCTGAACCTATCCTATACCTTTAAAAATGGAAAGAACAAATCCAAATTCATTGATAGTGAGTTTGGCAAAAGAGAATTTTAAATGGCTTTGATTTAGAGTTTTATACATCAGTTAGTTGACTTGGCCTGGGCAGTTTTTGTTCAGGCCTTTTACCATAGCATATGAATCAAGCTGTTAAGGAGATTAAGATTCGAGATTTAATTTGTCAAAAATAGATTTAAGAATTAATACCCTAGACTTGATAGGATTGGCTAGGATTCGTTAGAAATCTGTCGATAAATTCTTTTTTTGGATTATTACTTATAAATAAAGTGTCTATATTTGCACTCGCAAAAAGGTCGCGTAGCTCAGCTGGATAGAGCATCTGCCTTCTAAGCAGACGGTCGAAGGTTCGAATCCTTCCGCGATCACTAAACGGGATTTTTCACAATTTGAGTGGAAATTCCCGTTTTTTATTTCCTTCAAATTGCCTGAAAACGAACGGATTGCACCAAAAATTTCATTGACCCGAAAAGTTTGAACTAACTTGTTTTTGAAGTCATACCGAATCCCATCTGGGAAGACCATATATTGGATGGCCCGTTTGGTTTCTAAATCCCCCAACTTCCACAATGACGGTAAGTTACAGGCATAGTCAAGTGCCATTTTTACTGACTTTTTAAGGTTTGAACTATTTATTCCCTCATTGCCCAATCTTTCTTCCAATTCCCTTTGCTTGGTCTTAAGTTCAGGCATAAAAAGGTCGTACTGCGACCTTGTAATTTCGTTCAGTACGACATACCTTCTTTCCAAGGTATTTATTTGTTCTTTGAGCTTGATGAGTTCACTGGTCAACCGTTTTCGATCCTGAAGTGCTTCTTGGTTCCTATCAATTAAGGTATCGTGAATTATCTCGGCCAAAGGTTCGATATACTTTTTATCGGCGATGGTAAACTTCTCCAAGAGGTTCAAAAACTCTTCATGGAGCTTTTTGGCACTCCTGTTTTCCTTGCTGCCCTTACGCCTGTTCTTATAATAATACAGACCCTTCTTTCTCACGATAAATCCTGTGTAAGGTGTACCGCAGACCGAAGATCTCACAAACATTTTTAACGGTAGGTTTTCATCATCGAAGGAATACTTCCTTGGCGTTTCGCCCACTTGAAGTAAATTGTGGATCTTGAGAAAGACCTCTTTCGATATCAGGGATTCATGCTTCCCTTGGACTACCTCTCCGGGAATAAGACTGTTGACGATCAATCCACAATAAAAAGGGTTCCTGAAAATGTCGGTCAGTCTTTTTGCATTTATCCGAAGCCCCTTATCTTTAAGACGTTCAGCAATCTCGACATGTGACATATTGGAATTGGCCTTCCATAAAAAAGCCCGCTTCAGCAATCTGCCTTCTTCGGTAATAACGAAATTCGGAATCTTCCCTTTACCGGGATTTGCATTGGTGTATCCAAACGGATAGGCACCTGTCCAATATCCCCTCCGTAGCTTTTCCTGCATTCCCGTAATGGATTTGTCCCTGCGGACCTGGTTGTCGAAATGGGAGAACATGTGGTACAGATTTTCCTGAAATGTACCGGCACTTGTGGTCACATCGATTTCTTGGGTTGCCGAAATAACGGCGACTCCTTGTTTTTTCAATTGCTCACTGATGTATGCTCCATTCGCACCTGTTCTCGAAAATCTATCGTAGGAATAGACAATGATGTAGCCGATGTTCTTCCTCCTCTTTACATAGTTCAGCATCCTTTGGAATTCCCTACGTTCATCGCTCTTTGCCGATTCATAGGTTCCCCCAAAATATTCGATTACATCCAATTCTTTCCGAAGGGCATACTCTTGGCAATACTTGAGCTGGGTGGTCAGACTGGCATTGTTGTCAAATTGCTCTTTACTCGAAACACGGGTATAGATTACGGCCGTATTGTTTTTTCCTATGACCCTTCCCTTTTCCTTTTTCGCAAATTGACCAAATACCTCTAAGTTCATATCTATCTTTTTTGGACCTGTTAAACCATATTTTAAAGAACCATTCTAAATCCTCTGTTTTTACCTTTATCCTGTTTGAGACCGATGGCCTTGTTCATTCTTTCCAACAATGCGTTTTCGATGTAATCTTCAACAAGTCCCGGTCTGTTTTCCAAATACTGTTCCACCAAAGTTGAATTATAATTGATGCTCTTGTCGTCGAACGCGAACAAAGGAAAACCCTTCTTCATCGTCATAAAATTTATAAGGAGCCTTCCAGTCCTTTTGTTGCCGTCAACAAAGGGTTGATGAAGCCAAAGTTCCTGTGCCAAAAAAGCAGCCTTCTTGATTTCAGGTGCAGTACTTTTCCTGACCTGTGCCACCAGTTTGGCCATATTTTCGGAAACGTTATCAGGAGAGCTCAACGGTTCCAGACGTTCCAATACCTTGCCGCCCCGGCTTATCTGGATAAGGTTGTTGCTTACCTTGAAATTGCCCGGTTCCTGGCCCTTTTGTTTGGCATCGATATAGAAATCGTCCAATTTCCAAAGGTTGCCCACCACCAACCAGTTCAATTCGATCATAAGGGATATGGAGAGTTCCTCCTTGTTTCTAACGGCATTGAGCATTCGCACCAAGGCCTTGTACATTCCCTTTTGTTCCAAAATGTCCCTTGTCCTGATGTTGTTTCCCGAAATGGTATCGGTGGACAACAACTGGGTGGTCTGTGCCAAGGTGAGTCTGTTGCCTTCCAGTTTATTGGTCAAATGGACATAACTGAAAAGCATCTCCCTTTCTTCCTCAAAAGACATGGTAAGGTTCAATTTTTTGTATTTCCGAAATGTTTCCTGTATTGTGCCCATCGGTTATTTGTACTTTGAATCAATTTCTATTTTCTTTTGGATCCGCCTTTCTCTCTTCCAAAATATCCTTTTCCGAAATGGTCTTAAATGTTTGGCCCGCTCACCGCTTTTGGTCAACATTCTTTTTATTCCTGTTCCCATTGTTCGATAGTGGTTTAATTTAAAACTTTGTCCTCGTTCTTTACCAAAAAGTCAAAGGCCCTGTTGACCAGTTCGTTCAATTTCATTTTTTTCTTTTCGGCCATTATCGAAAGTTCCCTATGGGTCTCAGTGGATGTGCGTACGTTGAACACGCCCTTGAAAAACTTATTGGGCTCTTTGCCCAGTTCCCTACAGGTTTCAAGGTAACCATCGACAGATTCCTCAAAAGCCCCTTTCAGCTCTTTGACAGAACTGCCTTGATAGGTCACCAGATCGTTTGTTCCGATAATCTTTCCGTGCAGCACACCGTCCGCCGAACTATACTCCACCGAACCGAAGTAACCCTTGTATTCTAAATTATCTGTCATAGCTTCAATTTTTCCTTGATTACATATATTTTTACAAAATTATTGAGGTGTGGTCCGTGCATGTTCATAACATTGTTTTGGTCTTTCACTAACTTGACCCTAACACCTGCACTGTCCTTCTTGGTAATTTCATGAAACCGTGATGGACCAATGTTTTGATCAGTTCCTCCCAAGTAAAATCTTTCGGATTGCCCAAAAAATTTGCAAAAAACTTTTCTCTTTTCCCCATTATCAAAGATAATAAAAATGCAACTATTTTCTAGTTACATTTTGTTCTTTAACACGGTATTTTCATTTATGCCCTTTTTGGACATGCTCACAAACGATATTGGCGAGTTCTTGAAGTTGTGCTACGATTCTTTCCGCATCTTCTTCCGAACAATCTTCAAAACCTTCGTATGTTCTGAGCCATGTACTGTTGAATGTTCTGTTTTTCTGCCTTAGCTCAATTATTGTGTTGGACATTTGCTGTAAATAGCAGCAGTTCCTATGTGTTTTAGGTGACTACCGTATTTGAAAAAGCAGGCTTTAATTTACCTTTTTTAACTGATCAGATCCATTTTTAGATGACTATTTTATCCCTTGGCTATCAATGCTCGGTTAACAACCCTTAGATTTTGACAGGGCTCACTTTTTTCCTAAAGACCCTATTGATACAGACGATTTTCCCGTGGCTTTGTTTGATCTCCAAATTTTGAAAATCATGTTGTTTCAACATATCGATGATGCGCCCTCCCGTATCTAATCGTTCCAAACCTTCGATTACATCGATTTCCCCATTCTTGATAATCAGTTTGATGGACACGAACCTTTTGCTGCGTATCATTTCCAACACCTGGATTTCTGAGGGCGACAATTCCGATACTATTGTTTGATTATACTTTTTCATATGCTTTACTGTTAATGGCCTAACCCTCGTTTCTTCTTCTTTCTTCTAGATTTTTTCCTGGCATCAAAATCCGTAACTTCAAGTTTAAAGGCGTTCCACTCCGTTTCTTCCATCAAAGGCCCGACTATTCCATATCCCTTAATCTTTTCCAGATAACCTCTTGGTTGCCGAGAAGAATCTTCAGTGCCTTCTTGATGGCCGTGATTTCTTGATCGGGCTTTGACTGTTGCTCTGTTGTTTCTTTTACCAGCCGCATCAGTTGCCCGTTCTTTTCCATTAGCTGATAGAATAACCTGACGGTCTCTGTCTTGCTCATAATCGATATATTTTACAATACTGTTCCATGAATATTTTTTGCCAAGGGTACTTCCTTTATATATCACACCTTGGTAATCAAAGGATATGCCCGAAACCCTTCCCGTGGTCTTGCTTACATTGAATTTTGGTGATATCCCTTGCTGTTCCAACATTGTCATAAACCCTGAAGTATTTTTGGCTTTGGACAGTATTGTATCAATGTTCTTCTGAAGTGCCATTTTAATAGGGACTTGACCTGTTCTCAAAGTTTTCTCGATCTCTTTCTGGGTCAATGATCTTTTGTTGTTGGCCTTTGCCGGAATTTGGGTCAATCCATATTTGTTTTCCAAGTAGTTGATAACTTCCCGACTTCTTCTTTTAATGTTACTGTCACTTGTGATCCTACCCGAATACCTGACCCTGTTCGCTATGATATGGATATGTTCGTGTCGGGTGTCGATATGCCGATACATGACATATTGATTGTCATCAAAGCCCATCTTCATCAGATAATCATTTCCCAAGGAGGCAAACTCTTTATCATTTAAAGAATCTGAGTACGGCAGGTTCAAGGAAACATGAAAGACCGCATTGCCCAAGTTCGGCCGCAATTGTCTGATCAAGTTGAATTCAGTTGTCATTTCTACGGTACTGGAATGGTCAATATTGGAATCAATGACATATCCTGCCTGCTCACTTACCTTTTTTTCATTGTAAGCAAGGACACCATAAAAATCCCTCCCTATGGTTATCTTACCTATCATTGTTTGTTATATGGGCTTTTATATCATTGATCAACCTTTTTACCGCTGTGAGTTCCTTGGCAATTCCCAGTGGGTCTTGGATACCTGAATTCGCAACTTTGGCAAGTTGGTTTAGGTTGTTCCCCATACGGCTCAACGCTATAAAGAGTTTTCGGTCCAATGGACTTATTTTTTTGGTTGGCAAGGATTTTTTCGTGCTCTTTCTTCGGATGTATTCCGTAATTGACAGCCCAAGACTTTCAGCATTTGCAGCAACCTTACAGAATTCCTCTGCCGTTACCCTAACATTGATCTGAACTATCCTCAGTTCGCTCAGTTCTTTTTTTGGTCTTCCCATTTCATTGGATTTTGTACAGGTCACAAATCAGTCCACAAACGAAGTGCGTAAGGTTTTTGTTAGCAAAAACACAACTTGCTCCGTGACCTCCGGTTAACTTACCGCAAACCTAATGGCATTTGAAAAATGGAAAGGGAGTTGGCATACATGGATTTATGTATGGCAAATGGGGTTGACAAAATAATATTTTCGTATAGGCATTTCAAGGAATACAATGGTTTGGATTTCAAGATAGGATTCGGAACATTGTTCCAAAAGGGATAGGGCTAACATACACCCTACCTTTCTAAATCGATTGTCTTTTTATATTGTTCCAAGGAGATTGCCAAAAACCGGTTTTTGGCAATCCTTCCCACCGAAACACTCCAATGGGTAGGGAAGGAAAAAACATGGGCAGGCACCATATACCTTCACAGGGAGTCACTCTTTTGGGCAGTCATCTTCCTTCCCCTTGCCACAGAAATCCCTTAAAAAGTATCTGCCCCGCCAAATCCATGGATTATGTATCCATAAGATGACATAAATTAAAAGTGGGAAGTTATGATAAGGCATCCGGATTCACTTTTTGCTTGGAAAAAACATGTCAAATCGAGTAAAACCAAATTCGTCCAATTGCGGCACAAAGCCTATGCCTAGTCGTTCAATACTTTTTCTCCACCATGGAAAAACAGCCATATAATTATGAACTATTATGGAAAACGAATTATATAAATCTATATGCACAATCATTTATTTAGTCATATACGTGTATAAATATTTAATTAAATACATAACTTAAAAAGGAAAGGCTTTACTATCATTTGAAAGTGTCCCTCTTGGAATGATAGGCCATGGCCACCTGGGAAAACCATAAAATCCATTCTTTTCAACTTTGTAAGTAAATTATTCTATATTATATAGTCTAATCACTTCAAATTATTGATATTTGATACTCAAAACAATATTTTTCGTACTACAGAGACTCAATCAATAGAATGCATAAACAAAGAACTGCACTTATAACGGGCATTACCGGACAAGACGGAGCTTACTTGTCAGAATTACTTCTTAAGAAGGGATACAAAGTTCATGGCATCAAAAGACGTTCCTCCATGTTCAATACCGAAAGGGTGGATCATCTCTACCAAGATCCCCATGAAGAAGACCCTAATTTTTTTCTCCATTATGGAGATCTTTCAGATAGTACAAATCTGATACGAATTGTTCAGGAAACACAACCG
>NZ_SRXX01000028.1:0-3978 GCF_004804315.1 Flagellimonas onchidii | reverse complement strand
GGGACAGGAAACGCTACGGCTATACCACCGACCCTGCCCATATGCCCAGCACCCATCGCTATGTGGCGGATTGGAACCCGGAGAAGTTCCTAGGGTGGGCAGGTGGCACCATGTCATAGGAGAACAGACCATTGCCGATGCCATTTTGGACCGTATCGTCCACTCGGCACGCAGGATCGGGCTCAAAGGGGAGTCGATGAGGAAAAAAAGAAAGAAAAAATTAAATGATGAAAACGCCAAATTTTAATACTTTGCGATACTCTCTTCGGATATGTTCCTGAACATGGTTTGCTATGCTCACTTTAAACAGGAATCACTGGTTCACTTTCACAGGAATATGCATATACAACAAACAACTAAAAGAGCTTGCTCGATTATGTAATATTAAAAAAAACATCAGTAGCTATGTAGCAAGACATAGTTTTGCCAATTGTCTAAAACAGAAGGGTGTGGCAACAGATATTATAAGCGAATCCATGGGACATAAGAATCTTGCGATAACGCAAGCCTACTTAAAGGAATTGGATACCACAGTTTTAGATGAGGCAGTCACTCTGCCGATGTAAGCAATTACCGGTGTTTATTGTAAGAAAAATATAGATAATCATATTTTAATGGATTATCTTGCATCTATGGTAAAGCAAAAAACTGCACTTATAACGGGCATTACCGGACAAGACGGAGCTTACTTGTCAGAATTACTTCTTAAGAAGGGATACAAAGTTCATGGCATCAAAAGACGTTCCTCCATGTTCAATACCGAAAGGGTGGATCATCTCTACCAAGATCCCCATGAAGAAGACCCTAATTTTTTTCTCCATTATGGAGATCTTTCAGATAGTACAAATCTGATACGAATTGTTCAGGAAACACAACCAGACGAAATCTATAACCTCGGGGCGATGAGTCATGTACGGGTCTCCTTCGAGAACCCCGAATACACAGCCAATGTGGACGGTCTGGGTACTTTACGGTTATTGGAGGCAATCAGGATACTCAAAATGGAGAAAAAGGTAAAGTTCTACCAAGCCTCCACCTCAGAACTCTTTGGAAAGGTCCAGGAAGTTCCCCAAAACGAGAACACCCCATTTTACCCAAGGAGTCCCTATGGTGTGGCCAAGCTCTATGCCCATTGGATCACGGTGAACTATCGGGAAGCCTTTGGCATGTTTGCCTGCAACGGCATCCTGTTCAACCATGAGTCGCCCATTCGGGGCGAGACATTTGTAACCCGTAAGATTACCCGAGCTGTGTGCCGGATTGCACTTGGATTGCAAGAGAAACTCTATCTTGGCAATCTGGATGCACAAAGGGACTGGGGCCATGCCAAGGACTATGTTAGAATGATGTGGTTGATACTCCAACATGATGTGCCACGGGATTGGGTCGTGGCCACAGGGATTGCGACCAGTATCAGGGATTTCGTGATCAAGGCCTTCAGCTATCTGGGCATTGAGCTTGATTTTAATGGAAAGGGAAAAGATGAAACGGCCCATATCGCCCAATGCAACGATGCAAGGTACCAATTGCCAGTGGGGAAGGAAGTATTGTCCATAGATTCCCGATATTATCGGCCTACAGAGGTTGATTTGCTGATAGGGGATGCATCAAAGGCAGAGGAAGAACTTGGTTGGATACAAGACTATGATTTGGATTCCCTGATAACGGATATGATGGAAAATGATCTGAAACTTACGGAAAGGGAACTATACCTCAAAGAAGGAGGGCATGCCATCAAGAACCATTATGGGTAAAATGGAAAAGCACTCCAAAATATATGTGGCAGGACATAAAGGGTTGGTAGGAGGTGCCCTGGCAAAGGCATTAAAACAAAAAGGATACACCAATATATTGGTCAGGAATCGAGAGGAACTGAATCTATTGGACCAAAGGGCCGTAACCACTTTCTTTGAGGATGAAAAACCGGAATATGTCCTTCTTGCTGCGGCCAAGGTAGGGGGCATCCGTGCCAATGATACCTATAGGGCAGATTTTATCTATGAAAACCTGACTATACAGAACAATGTGATCCATAACAGTTACAAATTCGGGGTCAAAAAACTGCTTTTTTTGGGGAGTTCCTGTATTTACCCAAAAGAAGCGCCACAGCCCATTAGCGAAGATGCCCTGTTGACCGGTCCCTTGGAATACACGAATGAACCCTATGCCATCGCAAAGATTGCCGGAATCAAATTGTGCGAGGGCTACATCCTTCAACACGGATCCAATTTTGTTTCCGTGATGCCCACTAACCTATATGGTCCAAACGACAACTTCAATCTGGACAGATCCCATGTAATCCCGGCCATCATCCGAAAAATGATATTGGCCAAATGGTATTGGGAAGGAGATTTTGAGTCCATTCAAAAAAACCTGGAAATCGATTCCAAAGAAAAGGCAGGAAGATACATGGAAGATAAAGGGGTACATCCTGACCGATTGGAGTTATGGGGCAGTGGAAGACCTTTGCGCGAGTTCCTTTGGTCAGAGGATTTGGCGGATGCCTGTATCCATATCATGGAACACATGGATTTTAAAGATCTGTACGGTATTGAAGATAACGAGATTAGGAACACCCATCTAAATATCGGTAGTGGCGAAGAGGTGTCCATTAAAGAACTGGCCATGATTGTTAAAGATATTGTAGGCTATAATGGAAAAATTGTGTTCGATGACTCCAACCCAGATGGCACCCCAAGAAAACTATTGGATTCAACAAAATTGAAAAAACTAGGCTGGAAACCCTCAACAAACCTTCAAAAAGGATTACGTAGAATAATCGCATCATATCTGAAAGAGCATGCCTAATTTCTTTAAGAAGCTATATTCAAAATGAAAGAAAAACCGTTTTTATACCTCGTTCAATGTGAGGGAACCGAGATTCCCTATCCTGAACTACAAGAAAATGCCGACATTATTTATTTGTCATGGAAAAAAGAACATGATCAAATGGTCTTTTTTCCAAATTCAACATGGACCGATGGAAGGAACCATTTGTTTGAAATAGCAGGAAAACTCAAGGAGAGATACGATTATTATATTTTTTTGGATGATGATATCGTTTTTGAAAATGGAAGTTTCAAAGAATTCGAAAAGTTATTGTTACAATATAATCCGGCCATAGCAACACCCTATCTATTCGACTTTCATTTTAATGTAGAGTCCCATCTTCCTGCTCATAAGGTGTTCTTCTTTGATGCCTGTATGAACGCTTTCCACCATAGCGTACTTTTTGACAATACTATTTTTCCGCTGTGCAGCGTGTTCGATTCCATAGCATGGAGGTATTCAAATTGCCTCCTTTGGCATTTAGCCTCCCTTTTTTACGAGGGGCATATACTCCAATTCAACGGGATAAAAATAAGGAGCGCCGAGAGTAGACCCTATCCCAGGGATATGTACATTGATGAAATTGAAAACGGTGAACAGAGGGGTTATCTCTCTGGCATGGAAAAATGGATATATTCCAATCTCTTGACCGAACATTCAGAAGTATTGGCCTTCAAGGAAAAAAAGAGATGGCCATACACCATTGATGATGGCCATGTACCCTCTAAAAATAATTATGCGATTCCCTTAGAAAAGAAGCAACAGTATTTTCAAGATGCATCCTCAATACTTAAAGGGAGCAAGACGATTAACAACATTGCCCAGTACCTTATGATAAATATCGGGGTGCCCCTAAACAATTCTCTGAACGGAAAACTACCATTGCTCTATTTTCTGTTCAAATATGGAAAGATATATGGTAAAGAGTTTTATACAAATTTTGCATTGGAAAAATTTGGAGAAATATTGATAAATGAATTCTCACAAGAAGGGAATCCCCCCACCGATTTTTATCAAGGAAGCTTGGGAATAGGCTGGGGGCTGGTAAAATTTATCGAAGAAGGTTTTTTTGAGTTTGATGAGCTTGATGACACCTTATCAAAATTGGATGCTATGGTATTCAGGGAAATGGACCAAAAAATAGAATCC
>NZ_SRXX01000027.1 GCF_004804315.1 Flagellimonas onchidii | reverse complement strand
ACAAACATGCCTCCTAACACATTATTTTTCCTTCAATATCGCCCCCCACAAAAAGACGGGGCGGGTTGAACGGGAAAATAATGACAAAAAAGTTCAAATTTAATTTGGTAAGTCCATAGAATACTTAGCAAAAGAAGGGAAAAGAGAACTGGTCAAAATTGAATTACTTAACATCATTGACAAAACTAGGGCAGAAGAAGGATGTATCGATTATGATCTACATCAAGACAACCATAACCCAAATCTCTTTCTTTTTTACGAAAATTGGGAAAGTTATGATCTATGGCAAAAGCATATGAAAAGTTCGCATTTAGATGATTTTGCAAAGGCTACTGAAGGTGCTATAGAAAATGTCACATTACATGAAATGACCGCTATAGGATAAATACTATTCTTTGGTTTCCGATAGTTCCTTGGCAATTTTATTGTTCCATTCCATTTGCTTTTCGGCGTTGCGGGAAAAGTTGGTTTCCCAATCGTAACGTTCTTGAAATTTTTGGAGATCTCGCAAGGTTTCCTTATAAATCTTACGAATCTCAGCTTTTACATTTTCAGAAAATGAGGTGCGTCTAAGTTTATTCCTCATTTTACGTGCGAAAAGCTCAGTGATGTCAAAATGCAACCTCTCATGGCTCAAAATAAGATCATCACAAATGGTGGGTTTATACCAAGATTCATTGGGGTAGAAATAAGCATTTACTTCAAAATCCAATTCAACTTCGTGATGAATTAAATTAGCAGAATACTTATAACTTATACCACTTGCGGTCGTAGCAGCCGGAACGGCAGCTGGAGGTATTTTCCCCTTAAAATCAGACCAGTTAAGCTTGAGTTTCGAATTCCATAAAACACCTTCTTCAATTTCTTGGGTATATCCGTTGAAATTAAATAGTAAAAGACATATTATGAAGGTTACTTTATCCAATAAAATTCAATCTCTTTTTCAATATCTGGATGCAAACTATAATGTACGGGACAAGTATTTGCTGTATTCTCCAAGATTTTCCGATGTTTTTCCGAAATGCTAGAAGGAAGCTCCATTCTGACCTCGATTTTCGCAATCCGACGAGGATTTGCCGCCATATGTTTGGTTACCTCAGCTGTGGAGCCCGATAGATCTACTTCTAAATCCCGTGCTTTTATCCCCATCATGGTCATCATACAACTGGCCAAACCTGTAGCAACGGTATCAGTAGGTGAAAAAGCCTGCCCCAATCCATTGTTGTCCACGGGGGCATCTGTAATAAATTCATCCCCAGATCTAAGGTGGAGGCATTTTGTGCGTAGTTCTCCGGTATAGGTAACTTTAGAGGTCATTCAATTTTATTTCTTTGATGGTTAGATTATCGTACTCCATTAAATAAGAAGCCCTATTGTAGTATCCAGAGGTCCAATCGTTAAAATAATTAAAGCTATTCCCATTGTACTCGGTAAGCCCAATAATTTTTGAAGTCTCGAACAAATTATTTTTATGTGCTAATTTGAGCAGAACGTCAAAGGTCACATCAAACCCTCTTACGGCATAACGGTCCGGATTGAGGCCTTTAAACCTTTTTTTATAAGCTTTTATAAACCCATCATTCGCCGATGTGCGATAAAAAGATGGAAAGGTAAATCTCAATTTTGATAAATGGGTGACCTGTACGGCATCGTCTTCAAAAGCATTGTTATAACTTGTGGTAAACATACGCACTGCCATATCTTCCGTGATGGCCGAATTCAAAATAGAACTTACACTGGATACCATATTGGCCTGATCAGTTTCTAAAAACACCCAATTTTCTTTCTCTTCTGACAATTGAATCAAAAATTCATCCAAGTGAAGCGATTTGTTGTTGATTACCTTAGCTATCTGAGCCGAAGGAAATTTTGCCAAAATTGAGTCATGGGCTACCTGATGCGTAGAATCTGCAATAATCACTACATTCTGATCCATGTGAATTTTTTGCATATAAGACAACATTTTGTCTCTCAGTACCTCATTTTTTGGAACCGAATAAAAAACATTGCTATGACTCAAATGACTGTCCGATGCAATTGGAGCAATAACAGGAACACCTGCTGAACTGGCCTGTACTGCAACCTCGTCCAAAACATTTGATGAAAGTGGTCCAATAATCGCATTGACTCCTATCAAACTTTGATTGGAAAGAATCTGTTTTACCTTATTCTGATTTCTCTCTGTGTCGAATGTTTTAACATCGACGGATAATCCAAGCTTTTTAATAGAATCAAGGGCGACTACTGCTCCAGAATAGAATCCAAAACTAAGAGCCAAATCTCTTCGTGTCTTGATTTGTTTCTCTGTTTTTTCCCTATTTGACATATCTATTCGGTCCAATCGGAAAGGTAGCATAAAAACAAGCTTTGGTCTATTTGAAACATCCACACTGTCTATTAGATTGATTTTATCCAAAACCAATGCGTTCTTAACCTCAAGATACTGTGTACTTTCTTTGGGAAGCTTCAAGACCATTCCAGCCTTGAGTCCATTTTTCAAATCGGGATTCAACCTATACAAATCCTCACTTGAAATCTTCAAGTTTTGTGTTAACCTGAAAATATTCTGCTTGGGTTTCACCTCATAAAAAATGAAGTTTTCGGTATTGACATCACCTGAAGTATCCCTTTTTTCGGGAACTCTAATAACCATACCTTCTTTTAGACCGCCTTGCTCTATTATTTCAGGGTTAAGCTTTACAATAGAGTCGGAAGGTATACCATATTCTTTGCCCAAACTGTATAGTGTTTGTTTTGGGGGGACAGTATATGAGGTGAAAAGCGCCACCTCTTGATCTTTCAAGCTATCTCCTTTGGGTCGCGGTAATTTCAATTCTTGTCCGACTGCTAAGTAATTGGAGTTTTTTTCCAAATCTGGATTTAAAACGACCATACTATCAATGGTAATACCGTATTTATGGGCAATACTCCATCTGGTTTCCTTAGGTTGAACGATATAAGTCTCAAAATCCAATTCACGCTCTTCCTCCTCCGTACGTTCCGGGTATCTTGGAATTTGTAATACCATTCCCTTTTTTAGGGGTTCAGCGTATAGTTGTCTATTATGTCGTTTTAGTTGCTCTTCGGTTATTTGGTATTTCTGGGTAAGACCAAAGAGTGTTTCTCTTTTTCTAACCCTGTGTCTGCTAAAACCAATGGGTCTATCTTCTTCTTGGGTTACCTCTTCCTTAGGTTTTTCTTCTTGCACAACCGCACCATCCACAGGGATAATCAATATGACATTCGCTTTGATATCTGCTGCCGTCTTGATTTCCTTGTTGGACTGTAAGATGGTATAAGGAGTAATGCGATACTTTTGGGAAATACTCTGTAATGTTTCACCTTCCTTAACCACATGAGTGGTCTTGCTTTGCGCAGAAACCTGAATTGTTGCCAACAAAAAGACAACCAAACCGAGTACTAAAACATATTTTTTCATTCCCATTCTATAGTTGCAGGTGGCTTAGAACTAATGTCATACACTACTCTATTAACGCCTTTGACCTTATTTATTATATCATTAGAGGTTTTTTGTAAAAATTCGTATGGCAAATTCACCCAATCTGCGGTCATTCCATCTGTGCTTTCCACAGCTCTTAATGCCACACATTTTTCATAGGTACGCTCATCTCCCATAACCCCTACACTATTTACGGGTAAAAGCATGGCTCCGGCCTGCCAAACCTTGTCATAAAGTCCCCATTTTTTCAATCCATCAATAAAAATGGCATCAACTTCTTGTAAAATAGACACTTTTTCGGCTGTAATGTCACCTAAAATTCGAATTCCAAGCCCTGGCCCTGGAAATGGGTGACGTCCTAAAATGGATTCGTCCATATCCAAGTTCTTACCCACTCTTCGAACCTCATCCTTAAAAAGAAGGTGCAAAGGTTCAACTATTTTCAGCTTCATATAATCGGGCAATCCACCAACATTATGATGACTTTTTATCACTGCCGAAGGGCCTCCACTTGCAGACACCGATTCAATACGGTCCGGATAAATGGTGCCTTGCGCAAGCCACTTTGCATTCTCGACCTTATGGGCCTCATCATCAAATACCTCAATAAAAACCCGACCAATAATCTTTCTTTTTGTTTCAGGGTCAGATTCACCTTTCAAGGCTTCCAAAAAGCGTGCCGAAGCATCTACTCCCTTCACATTCAGCCCCATATGCTTGTACTGGTCCAAAACACTTTCAAACTCATTCTTTCGAAGCAAGCCGTTATTAACAAAAATGCAATGCAAGTGTGACCCTATCGCCTTGTGCAACAACATGGCCGCAACACTGGAGTCAACACCACCTGACAATCCCAAAATCACTTTTTCATCGCCAATCTTCTCTTTTAACTCAGCAATAGTAGTTTCAATAAATGCATCGGGAGTCCAGTCTTGGCTAAGTCCGGCTATTTTCACCAAAAAGTTTTCCAAAAGCTTCGTCCCATCGGTTGTGTGATATACTTCTGGATGAAATTGGATTCCATAGGTTTCCTCACCTTCAATTCGAAATGCAGCATTTTCAACATCCTGTGTGCTCGCCAAATGAACCGCACCTTCGGGTAGTTGTTTAATAGTATCGCTGTGGCTCATCCAAACTTGACTTCCTTCTTCCAATCCACTCAGAAAGTCCTCACTTGGTTTGATGTAAGAAAGGTTTGCTCTTCCATATTCCCTTGTCGCAGAAGGAGCTACATTACCTCCATTAAAATGGGAAAGGTATTGTGCTCCATAGCAAATACCCAGCAATGGTTTTTTTCCCTTTATTTCGGATAAATCGGGATGTGGTGCATCATCGCTCCTTACTGAAAAAGGGGAACCCGATAATATCACCGCTTTGTATGACGATAAATCCTTGGGAGGGTTGTTGTATGGTTTAATTTCAGAGTAAATGTTAAGTTCCCTAACGCGCCTTGCAATCAACTGGGTGTACTGGGAACCAAAATCTAGGATAAGTACGTTGTTTTGCATGGGCAAAAATAGCAATTTGAAACAGTTGGAAAAGTAACTTTTCAGGATATTTATCACAACTTTTTAAAATGACTTGCAAGCTGCTTTCGGGCCAAGTATTTTATGGGATTTTCAGGTGTCTAAATCAGCTCGGAGGCCAGTTATTTTGTATTCATCTTCGAATAATATAATGTGTTGTAGTTTTTTTCTTAACAATTTTCCTTCTTTCTTTGCCTGACCAAAAACACCAAACCATGATAAAGGGGTTTATTTTCGATTTGGACGGGGTAATTACCGACACTGCAGAATTGCATTTTGAGGCTTGGAAAGCGCTCAGTGATGAGATGGGATGGGCTTTTGACCATGAGGTCAACGACAAGCTAAGGGGAATATCCCGCACGGATTCCATTAAAGTGATTTTGGACCATAACAACACTTCTTTGGATGATAAAACCTTGGATGCCTTGGCGGCCAAAAAGAACGACATCTATGTAAAGAGTCTTGACAAAATGACCTCAGACAATTATTTACCGGGTGCCGAGGAATTACTCACCCATTTAAGGACCGAAGGCTTTTTGGTGGCTTTGGGCAGTGCCAGTAAAAATGCGGAAAAAGTACTTCTGCAGTTGAATGCCAACAAGTATTTTGACATTATTGGCGATGGTCATAGTGTTTCCAAAAGCAAACCCGCCCCGGATATTTTCTTGTTTGGCGCCGAAAAATTGAAGCTTCAACCTGAAGAATGCATTGTTTTTGAAGATGCCGAAAGTGGCATTAATGCAGCAAAGGCTGGAGGGTTCTACAGTGTGGGTATTGGCCCAAAGGATAGGGTTGGCCATGCAGACCTCCGTTTTGATACTATGGCCGAAGCCACTCTTTTTGAGGTTAAGGCCCATTTTAAGGATTTGTTCAGCTAATCCATTCTTTTTCATACAGTTGACATAAATCCTTATTTTTAAGGAAAGTCAACCTCCATGAAAACCCAGAACCTACTACCGTTTTTTCTATTTATTTGTTGCTCAGCATTATATGGCCAAGAGTCCACGCAACTCGATAACTTAATCAAGCTTTATAATTCGTATCCCGAAAATGCGGAAAAACTAGGTGCCGCCGACGATATATTCGAATTAACCAAAAAATCGGACCCTCAAGTAGCATTGGATTATGCCCACAAGGCATTGGAAATCGCTAAAAATATAGGTTTTCGGGAAGGTGAAGCCAAAGCATATAAAAATCTTGGGTTTTATCACCATTTTCATTACACACCCGACTCCGTCCCTTTTTATCTCGAAAAAGCTGCAAAAACCTTCAAAACGCTCCATAATGAAAAAGAGGTGTTCGCTTCCCTTCTCGAATGGACCCGATTTGAAAACCTTGAAGGTAATTTTTCAAAAGCGAAAAAGCTGGCCGATAGCATCATAGTATTAGCTGAAAAAATGGAAAATGGAAAAATGCTGATAGATGCCCTGCAACGAAAGTCAACCATTCATCTTGACAAAGGGGAGTTCAAATTAGCCATTGAACAACTTTTGAACGCATCAAGGATACTAGACACCTTAAATCCTCCAAATCCTATAAAACAAGCTATTGTTGATGTAGGTATCGGAAGAACCGAGATGCTTAGAAATAACAGTGAGGCTTTTCTCAATTATCTCAACAAAGGACTTAAAACATTTCAAAACCTTGATGACACCTATTGGTTAGCCATTACCTATATGGAATTGGGCTCTGCCCATTACCATCTCAAGGATTATCGCAAGGCTTACGAAAATTACAGTGCCAGTCTACAGGAAAGCTATAAAATGAAACGTGATGATTTTGTAGCGGCCAACTTCGGTAATATAGGTGCTGTTTATATGGAGCAGGGAGATTATGACAAAGCATTGGAATATCATTTCAAATCAAATAATCTGGCTATTAAAAGAGGGTCTATCAACAACCAAATAATAGCGTACAACGATATTGGTTCTGCTTATTTTTTAAAGAAGGATTATACCAATTCCCTTGTAAATTTTTCAAATGCCATTCAGCTTGCCGATTCCATAAATTCATTGGACAACCTTTCGGATGCATATTTGGAAAGGGCAGAAGTCTACGAAGCAATGGGAAATCACCATATGGCTTTAGAGGATTTAAAGGCTTTTCAAAAATTGAATGATTCTGTCTTCAACCTAACCAAATCCCAACAGATTGAAGAACTTAAAACTCAATATGACACTGAAAAAAAAGAACAACAGATTGCTCTTCAAGAGAAAGAGATTACCGTTTTGGAGCAGAAAGCCGAGATCAGCACGCTTCAAAAAGTATTGTTGGGCGGACTTTTAGTGCTTTCACTCTTCGGGTTTTATGGTATTCGACAAAAACTAAAGCGCAACAAGCTTGAAAAACAGAAGGTGGATATAGAACTGGCCTTTAAAAAGAAAGAGCTCACTACTCATGCTTTGCATCTGGCCAAAAAAAATGAGGTTTTGGAAGGGTTAAAACAAAAGGCCCAAGAACTAAAAGAAAAAGAGGAATCCAAAAAGGGGTATCAGCAACTGATTCGCACCATCAATTTTGATCTTCAGGATGATAACAATTGGCAAAACTTCTCACGTTATTTTGAAGAAGTACATAAAGATTTCAACAGTAATGTAAAATCAAAATATCCTCAAGTAACCTCAAACGAGCTTCGTCTTTTGGCTCTTTTAAAGATGAATTTATCTTCCAAAGAGATTGCCAACATTCTCAATATTTCTCCCGAAGGGATAAAAAAAGCGAGGTATCGACTCCGTAAAAAATTGGATATCACCACGGAAGATTCTCTACAAGACCTAGTGCTATCCCTTTAAAACAGGTCTTCAAAAAGTCGTCCACCCGTTGTCCCCTTATTAATTTCAAAGTGTCCACCTGTTGTCCACCTTCATTATTTCATAGCTCAAAATCAATACTTTAGGTTTGTGTTGTTATGCAATTTGAACATAACAAGTTTTGTGGTCTTGCTCGGCTAAGGGCTGCAGACCGTTTACCGGGCGAGTCACACAAAACAGCAAAAAAAGTTTAACCACAAAACGAAAGTATCATGAAAACGAAAGTCAAGTTACCAGGTTTAGTTGTAGCCATCATCTTTGGTATACTAACAAACTCCTGTAGCAAGGACGGCGGCATTGAACCCATAGCCATTGATCCTTGTGTTGAAAACCCATGTGGAAGTCCTGATCAATGCGATGATGACAATGGAGGTCAATCAGTGGAAGGAATCACCCGGGATGATATAACTCCTGAAGGTAATGTTGTAAACACAGGGGACGGATACACAGTTGAGGGTAAAGTTACCATGGAAACAGAATCCGGCGAAGCTGTTGTATTCGAAGAGGCCGATTTGGATGTAGAATTTAACGAGGATGGTTCTTTAAAGAATTTCTCGGGCACGGTGGAAATACCAACTCCCTCCAATTATTTTGAGTTTGAAGATCCCATCCAAGCAGATGTTGGCTTTTTCACCGGAAAATTCCTCAACGATAATCGAGATTTTGAAATAAGGTTAAAGGATGAAAGAAAATATTTTGTCTTTGCAATAGCTGTAGCAATTGAAATGACGGTAGGTGCCAATGACGATCCAGATGCTACAAAACCCATAACCGTTTCACCCCCACTTAGTGGAGGCCATATTACTTTGATTGCAGATTATGACGACCCTATGTTTTTCTATTCTATAGGTATTAACGGTGGACTTGGCGATGGCAATGGTAACGGTGACGGAAATAATAACGGAGGTGACGGAAACAACGGCGATGGAGATGATGATGGTGAAGTCTCAGGAGTTAGTTTCGGTAGTTCCCTTAACGCATATCTTCGGTACGAGCCCACTTTGCCCGTTGAAAACGTGGTGGCCTTTGATGCTAAAACTGTTACTGGAGGTACTTTTTCCTTTTGGACCGTCTTAGAAGCTAGCGGTATGTACTATAAAAATAGTGGTTTTGACGTTGATTTCAATTTAAAGGAACCTATGAATTCAGACATTGGGGTGGGTTATCGAGCCGGTATCAATGGAAGTATGTCATTCTCTGCCGACATCAAAAATATTGTGTCCTTTGGGTTTCCTATTGGGCAAGGTAGCGCTGCAATCGTTGCAGAAGCGAGCACCAATAATGGCATAAATGCCAGAGCTTTTGTCAATGGACTTGTAGATCCTGATCTTTCTTGGTGGCCAGAATTTATTCCCATCAGTCCAGATGGACAGTTAAATGTTTATGGCTATGTGGAACAAACTGGTGCATTCGATATGGGCCTTTCAGGAAATCTTGGTTTGGAAACACCCACAGGTCCAAAAAGTGTTGATGGAGCTTTAAGACTCACCCAAGATGCATTTACTATGGACGGAAAGGTCACCATTGACGATGAAATATGGGAAGCCAATATTACCATGAGCAAAGAGCAAACGAAGGCCATAGCTACTCCACCTTCTAACTTCACTGATGGGATTTCGGAAACAGTGACCGCTCAAATTGATGAAGCCATTGAAACTACTGAACAAGCCATAGCAGATCTTGAAGCTGCAAATGAACAATATGAGCTTGAATTGAGTTTAAGAGGATTAAGAGCAGCATTGCCCGGAATCATTGACAGAGCAAATGACGAAATTGATGATGCCGTGGCAGCAGGAGTCGCCAGTGGAAGAAGTCAAGCGAATAAAATTCTAAATGATAATAATAGGGTACTCTGCAGCGATAACATTTCCTCAGTGGTAAATTCCATGGTGAAACCCTATAGAGATGCACTGAACAGACTCAAAAACGCAGTCAATAATTCAAATGACAATACCCAAACCAGAAACGAATTGGAAGCTGCTTTAAGACAACTTGCAGGATTGGACAGAATCAACAAAAGTGCTACGGTGACCATAAATCATGGCCATAAAACCTTCGGCTGTGGTAACTTATGGAGACTGTCAAACACTAGAACCGTAACCATCAATGAAACTATTTTGACGGCTACACAGAAAGCCCAATTGTTGGAAGCTGCCGACAATGTGCAATATATTGAGGAAGCAGAGGGGATAAAATTCGATGCCCAAGTAATCGTTGATCAGTTGCCTACAACAGAAGAATTGGAGAACCTTAAGGATGGTGTTGAAGCTTGCATTTCGGAACTTACTGACGGGCTCGAGAAGTCTGGTTTCATCTACGTGCACGAAACCAAGGAGTTTAGACCATTTATCGTTATTAATGGGGAAGAAATAGAGGTGGGTGGTTTCGATGTCTTCAGTACTGATGAATTAATTGCGAAAGCACGTGTTGAGACTGATAACTGTAATCCAGACCAAGCACTTAAGGAGCTGCAGACCAAAGTCAAGAAATAGGCTGATTTTCCTCGCTAGTTATTTATGAAAGTAAAAAGCCCCGGGAACCACTCCGGGGCTTTTAAATAAAATCAAAACCAACCTAAACATATGAGTGTACCACTCAAGTTTATGAAAATTTCATAGCAATTTTCTTTTATAGAACAACCACAAAAGAAAAAACCCTACCTGTTTTTTTATTTTTTTTGAAAATCTTTCTGAAAAGGAATGCTCAAAGGGGTTTGCACCTTAAAAAAATAAAGATCATCCGAATCCGGGCCGTACTTAGCCAAGCTATCTCGTGGAATAGACACTCCATCTTCTTTTTGAGTGTTTACAACACAAAATCCATCTCCATAATTTTGTGGGAGATCAGCCGAGAAGTCGTCTAAAGTATAGATTTCTTTGTTGGAATCTAGTATTCGGATTTGTCCACCATATGTCACATTTGGAAGCACCCAAATCTGTTTTGGAAATTCTCTATCCAGTTTTTTGTGCAATTCTGTGAATTCAAAATGAATATCTGACTGTATTCCCAATAATTTTTCAAATGGTGTTCGTATTAATTGAAAGCACAAAACCAAAACATACACTATGCCCCCCCACTTGATGTAATTGCTTTTCATTTCTCCCAAAAAAGCAACAAATAACACCAAATAGGGCAATAAAAGTGGTAAAAGCCACCTCCCGTGTACTTCCTGCGCATCTGTTAAAACAAAGAGTACTACCAAAACCAATGTCTGGGAAATCATCAAATGAAACAACCATTTTAATTCATGTGCAATTTTACATTGTCTTTTCCTAAAGAAAAACAGCACACCCACAAACAACAATACGGGCAGAAAACCTTCAAAAAGAGCCTTACCTATTTTTAAGATAGGTCCCAATATTATAATGCTTGTCTTATCCTCACCAAATTTTATCCCAAGACTTTCCCTGATTTCAAATAAATATCCCTCACCAAGCAACCAGTATAAATGGGGCAAAAAAAGAAGTACCGCAACAACGCAAGACAACAATATTCTTTTATTCCACACCAACTTCCTTATTTCCCCATCAAAAAAGGAAGTCAACAAAAGCGAAATTGGCAATAACGCATAGTTGTACTTGGCAAGCATCCCTATTCCCATACACAATCCTAACAAAGCATAGTTAAATTCGGATTTTCTATGAATTAATCTAACAACCACCACATAGGTAGCCAACACTATCGCACATGCCAATAAGGTGTGAGAAAGTCTTCTGAAAGCAAAATCAATAAAAACGGGCACCAAAACGGAGACCAGCAAGACCAAATAAGCTTTCTTATCATCTTTTAAGATGATTCTTCCCAATTTTGCCAACAAAAGCAAAACAGAAGCGAACAGTAGTCCACGTAAAAATGAGAAAGAGAACTTGGTGACTCCAAAAAGATAAACAAGTATTTTTTGAAGCCACGTATATAACGGAGGCTGGTCATCATATCCAAATCGCCACCATTGCGAATAATATGCTTGCTCGGCATCCTCTAGCTCCAAGGAATTTTTCAAATAGCTGATAATAACAGCAGCCAAGATTGAAAATAGGGCAATTAGGCAAGTCAACCTATTTGTTTTGGTCAGCCCTGACACTATGTGATTTTCAATATTGTAAAACTGCCAGACAAGGGGTTCAATTGGTCAAGAAGCATTTGGATAAGGTCATCGCCATACTCCAAAAACAATTCTGAGAAATTCAGTTGCCTTTCTTGTAAAGATTTGTTTGGAAAAAGTTCATTTTGGATATCTGTCATTCGAATGACATGATCCTTTAATTTTCGTTTTTGGGCTTTTAGCAGTCGTTTTTCAAGAGCATCCAATCCTTTCTTCTGCTTTACTTCTTGCGCTTTGACTGCCCCCAAAAAAGTCTTATCGGTTTCTTCCGCTAATTGGTACATTGACTGGAACTGTTCTTCCAAAAGTCTCTTTTGAGGAGAAAAATCGATATCGACGTTCGAGATTTCCCGAATCTTTTTATTGATAAAACTGTTTTGTTTTAAAAACAAATCAGAAACCTTCAAATCGAGCTTTTCCACCTTTAGAGCCTGTTTTTCGGTAAGTATAAGTGCTGAATTTCTAAGCAGTAGTACCGGGAAAGGGATTTCCATGGTCTCAAAATAGGATTTTAGCTCTAACCAATAGGCCAATTCCCCTCCTCCTCCAATATAACAGAGATTGGGTAAAATCACTTCTTGGTACAAAGGTCTGGCGATTACATTGGGTGAAAACCGTTCTGGATGGTTTTGCAGCTCTTCTTTCAACTCAATTTCAGAAAAGTGGATTTCAGTGTTGTTCACATGGTAATTGCCATCAACTTCTATAATCCGTTCGCGTACATTGTCTGATAAGTAGAAATAATTGATTTCCCTTGGATTCACTTGAATTGGGTAATCATTAGAAACTTCCTTTAGTGATTCAATAGTGGTTGAAACCTTTTGGAACGGAATATGTTCAAAAATGTCTTTTTTGGCATATGGAATCAATAACTTTTTTAAATCGGTATCATCACCATCAATGATTACCAATCCATGCTCGCTAAACAATTCATTGGTTAAAAAGCGAGTAGCATCCGTCAAATTGTTGTATTGCAAATATGCTTTTTCAAAAAGCCCCTTCAGTTGGTTAGCCTTTTCGGAATTCCCCATTTCGGAAGAAAACATATTCAAAACAGCATCTAACCCATCTGTACTTAATTTTCCAACTGCTCCGGATGCTTTTTTGTTCCATTGCACCTTCTTTCCCCGAAAATTGAAAAAATTGATTTCATCAAAATCATGGTCCTCTGTAGCCATCCAATATACCGGAACAAAATCGTATTTGGGATACGATTCCTTCAACTGCTTGGTAAGATTTATGGTGGATACAATCTTGTACAAAAAATACAAAGGACCTGTAAATAGATTCAGTTGATGCCCTGTAACAACAGTGAACGTCTTTCTATTATTTAATAAGGATATATTTTTCGCCGTCGATTCCGAAACATCGAAACCATTGTATTGCCAAGTTATGGCGTTTGAAAGAATGGGTCTATGAGCTTCGGGGAAATTAGCTTCTTTTTCAGCAATCTGCTCTTTAAAGTTCTCTACACCCGGAAAACGACCGTAAAAAGGCTTTAGTTCTTTTTTTTGGTCCAGATAGTCGCAAATAATCTTGGAAAAATAGCCCGTTTCTTTAAAAGGTATACAATCTACTTCCATTCAAAGTTGAAATATCGGCTAAAGATAATCCTCTTCTTTTTTTCTTCTCCTAAAAATACGTTAATTGCTAAAAGGGGCGTTTTAAAGGTGGCAAGAAGAAGCTAACAGTTCTTGAATTTATTGTTAGATTTGGGTTAGACTAATTCAAAACTACATGACAAGATTTCTACACTTATCGTTCTTCTTATTTTCCTTTATCATCACTGCCCAGCTCAAATCTCCTTCAGAGTTTTTGGGATACGAACTTGGTTCCGAATTTACCAGACACTATGAGGTGGTAGACTATTATGAGTATCTCGCAAAGGAAGCTTCAGACAGGGTCAAGCTCATAGAATATGGGCAAACCAATGAACGTAGGCCCTTATTGCTTGCTTTTGTATCATCTGCTGAGAATATTTCAAACCTTGAAAACATTAGACAAGAACACTTAAAAGATATTGAAGGCTCTGGCAATACTTCGAAAGCCATTGTTTGGCTTAGTTACAACGTACACGGTAATGAAAGTGTTGGCACGGAAGCCTCTATGCAAACCATTTATGAACTATTGACCACCAAAAGTTCTTATTTGGAAGACACCGTAGTAATTATGGATCCTTGTATTAATCCTGACGGGCGTGACCGATACAGCAATTGGTATAATCAATATAAAAATAGTCCGCATCAGGTTGATCCCAATAGTAAAGAGCACAACGAAGGCTGGTGGAGTGGCCGAAGCAATCACTACATGTTTGACCTAAATCGAGATTGGGCTTGGCTTACTCAGGTAGAGAGTCAACAGCGCTTAAAATATTACAACAAATGGTTGCCTCATGTTCATGTGGATTTTCATGAACAGGGTGTAGACAATCCATACTATTTTGCACCGGCAGCGGAACCTTATCATGAGGTAATTACAGATTTCCAACGTGATTTTCAAGTCACCTTAGGTAAAAACCATGCTAAATATTTTGATGCAAATGGATGGTTCTACTTCACCAAAGAAATCTTTGATCTATTCTATCCTAGCTATGGTGATACCTACCCAACATATAACGGCGCCATTGGCATGACCTATGAACAAGGGGGGAGCGGTCGAGGAGGCCTTGGAGTAATTACCAAAATTGGTGATACCCTGACCTTAAAAGATAGGATTGCCCATCACCATACAACAGGTCTATCAACCGTTGAGGTAGCGTCAAAAAATGCCGACAAGCTAAATTCTGAGTTTAAAAAGTTTTACAAAAACCGGAATTTCAAGTATAAAAATTATGTGCTTAATGGAGATGAAGACAAAATCATTGCTTTAAAAAAACTGCTATCAAAACATGAGATAGCATATGGCTCCCCGTCAAAAGGCTCCGTGAAAGGATTTAACTATTCTACCGGAACCAGTGGTAGTATGCCCATATCAGAAAAAAGCTTGGTAGTTTCAACAAATCAACCCAAGGCAACTTTGGTCAAGGTGTTGTTTGAGCCCAATGCAAAATTGAGCGATTCTTTGACTTATGATATTACTGCTTGGTCACTACCATATGCTTATGGCCTGAACGCCATTGCTACCACATCTTCCGTTGACGGAACATTTACCGATAACAGTTCAGATGAAGATAAAGTTGTACATATATATGTTGGCAAACCTACTATTGATGAAGGCGCATATGCTTATGTAACGGATTGGAACAGTATGGAAGATACCCGGTTTTTAGCTGAATTGTTCAAAAATGGTATTAGAGTCAGAAAAGCGGACCACCCATTTACCATTAAGGGCAGTACTTTTAAAAGAGGAAGTTTGATCATCACCAGAGCGGATAATCAAAACAAAAGTGATTTTATTGAATCATTACAACGAATCAGTCAGAAACATTTAGTTCAGCTTACTTCTGTCAACACTGGCTATGTGGATTCAGGAAAAGACTTTGGTTCGTCATCCGTGCAAATGATTACCAAACCAAAGATAGCAATGCTATCAGGAAAGCCAACCTCCACTCTCCGTTTTGGTGAGATTTGGCACTTTTTTGAGCAACAGTTGCACTACCCCGTCACAATTTTGGATAGCGACTATTGGGACAAAGTCGACCTTAAAGACTACCATATTTTGATTCTTCCGGGAGGTGGTTACGGCAATTATTTTACAGAAAGCCAATTGACCAAATTGAAGGAATGGGTCAAAAATGGAGGAAAACTACTTGCAATGGGAGGCGCCATCAATGCTATAGATGGTGAAAATGGATTTGGTATCAAAAAGAAAGAGGTAGAAAAAGATTCGTCAAAAAATCAACCTAAACCTCATAAGAACTCTCAAAGAGAGTTTATTAAAAAAGCCATTACCGGTGCCATTTTTAAGACCAAGGTTGACAACTCCCATCCTCTTGCCTATGGCTATGGAACAGACTATTTTACCCTTAAATTAGGCAGTGACAGCTATGATTATCTTAAAAATGGAAATGCCGTATATCTTGAGGGCAACACTAAGCCTGTTTCTGGGTTCGCAGGTAGTGAGGCGCAAAAAAAAGTAGGCAGTTCATTGATATTTGGTGTTGAACAATACGGACAAGGACAAGTGATCTACATGATAGACAACCCACTTTTTCGAGGTTTTTGGGAAAATGGAAAATTGTTTTTTGCCAATGCATTGTTTATGGTGGATTAAGGTTTCTTTCTATCTGACGACTTTACTCTATAAAAATGGAATCTTTGCCAATTGTATTGGTTTACAAAGTTTTTCCAGAGGGTTGGCATTATCTACTATAGGTTGTGGAAAGATTCCATATGTCACTAAAAATCATTAATTTAGAATAGTAGTTTTTTAATCAAAAAATGCAATTGTTATGAAAGAATCATTGTTGGATATAAGATACAGAACCCTTGCATGGGTATTGGCACTTTGCTTTTTTACGGTGATAGGAACCGACAAGGCATTTGCATTACAAGAGCAAGAAGATTTTGCACAATATAAGGGAGAAGTTCAGGATGCTTCGTCCCATAAACCCTTGGTATTTGCCACACTTTCTGTGGAAGGTACCAACATCAGTACCATTACCAATACAGAAGGTGGCTTTTTGCTTAAAATACCAAACTCCATGACCAATGGGACCTTAGTGGTTTCTTTTTTAGGGTACAAATCCAAAAATATTCCTATTTCCCAGTTAAAACCGAACAAGAACAAAATAGAATTGGCCATTTCGGTCACGGAATTAGGAGAGGTGGATATTAATGCTCCCAAAGATGCATCAGCGCTGGTTAGGGAAACATTGGCCAGAAAAGGTGACAATTATTTTGACGATCCAACTTTAATGACAGCCTTTTATAGGGAAACCATCAAGAAGAGAAAGAGAAATGTATCTCTTTCAGAAGCCGTTGTAAACATTTACAAATCACCATATGGCTCTCTTAGAAGAGATGCCGTGGAGTTGTACAAGGCCAGAAAAAGTACAGATTACAACAAATTGGATACTGTGGCTTTAAAATTGCAAGGTGGTCCTTTTAACACGCTATACGTGGATATTATGAAATATCCCGAATACATCTTTTCATCTGAAACCCTAGATTTTTACAATTTTACTTTTAGTAGGTCTACTCGAATTAACGATCAATTGATTTTTGTAATCAAGTTTGATCAGCTCGAAACCGTTAATGAACCCCTGTACAAAGGTGAATTATTTATCAATGTAGAGCAGAAAACATTGACAAGCGCCATTTATACGCTGAATATTACCGATAAGGTAAAAGCGGCAAAACTTTTTGTTAGAAAAAAACCCGCTAAAGTTGATGTTTGGCCCACTGAAATTGCTTATCGGGTAGACTATCGCGAAAAAGGTGGTAAATGGTATTATGGCTATAGCAACGTCCTTCTGGAATTCAAAGTGGATTGGGAAGATAAATGGTTTAATTCAGTCTATAGCATGACCGCGGAAATGGCAGTAACCGATTGGGAGAAAAATCTCAATGGCGAACTTCCAAAAAATAGGGACCGAATTAAAAGGTCGATTATCTTAAGTGACGAAGCCATAGGATTTTCTGACCCTGATTTTTGGGGTGAATATAATATCATTGAACCTGAGAAATCCATTGAATCTGCTATACGTAAAATCCAACGTCAATTACGAAGGGCAAAATCCAAAAACGGTTCAGCTTCCACTCCTTAAATGAATTATTGGAAGGCGCTTTTAAGTTTTTCTTTTAAGAAGAGTATCATTTAAATGATAACCCAATAGTTTTGGTTGTTCAAGTAAAGGTTCTAAATTAAGGGACCTAAATCCAATTTATGCTCAACAGAAGGTCTTTCGTCAATTTGGCTGCACTATTTTCAGCTACTTCGGTTCTCTCGCATTTTCAACCATACCAAATACCATCCAACAAGTCTGAAATACGCATTTTACCAAAGCGCTTGAAAAAAGGTGATACCATCGGATTGATTGCTCCTGGATATGCTGCAAAACTCGAAGTACTGCAAAAAACCATACAGATTTTGAAAAGTTTGGGGTTTAAGACATACCATACAAATCGTGTTCTTGGCAATCATGGCTACTTTAGTAATACCGATATCGAACGTGCCAAAGATGTAAACGAGATGTTCACAAATCCAAAAATAGATGGGGTTCTTTGCATACGTGGCGGATATGGATGTACTCGCATCCTTCACCTCTTGGATTATGAAAACATCAAGAACAACCCAAAGGTTTTAGTAGGTTTTAGCGATGTAACCGCGCTTATCAGTGCCATTTATAAAGAAACGGGTTTAGTAGCATATCATGGTCCCGTAGGTAGTACCTTGGATGATACCTATAGTCAAAAATATCTAGAAAAGGTTGTTGCACGAAAAAAGAACACGCTTACCATAAAAAATGCTGTTTTAAAGGAAAAGGAATTCTTAAACGACCCGGTTTACGACAGGTATACCATTACCGATGGAATCGCTGAGGGAGAACTTGCAGGTGGTAGCCTCACTTTGATAAATGCACTTATTGGCACACCTCATGAAATTGATTTTACCAACAAAATTGTGTTCTTGGAAGATGTGGAAGAAGCTCCATACCGTATAGACCGAATGCTTACCCAGCTTCTGGAGGGAGATACCTTTACCAAGGCTAAAGGAATCATGTTCGGTGTTTGCAAAGGTTGCGACCGACAAAAGGAAAAAGGTAATTTTACCTTGAGGGAGGTAATTATGGATCGTATAAGTTCCTTGGGTATCCCTGCAGCCTATGGAATGAGTTTTGGACATGTACCCAATAACTTTACCATTCCGGTTGGGGTAAAGGCATCTTTTGATGCTAACAAAATGACCCTAAAGCTTCTTGAACCTGCCGTTTTATAATCAATCTGGCAACTAAGTTTACACCATAAAAAAAGCCCCATAAAGGGGCTTCATTATTTTTTAAACTCTCGAAGTGTTTTTATGATGATAGAAACACAATCAAGTAATTGTTCCCTGTTCATTACCAAAGGTGGTGCAAACCTGATGATGTTGCCATGTGTAGGTTTTGCCAAAAGTCCATTTTCCTTTAATGCCATACAGATGTCCCATGCCGTAGAGCTTTCTTCCGTATCATTAATAAGAATGGCGTTCAGCAATCCCTTGCCTCGAACCTTGATCACCAAATCACATGTAGGAATAAACTTGCTGAGTTCTTCACGAAAAAGCTCACCAAGTTCCATAGCATTTTCTGCTAGACCTTCTTCTTTCACTACTTCAAGAGCTGCGATTCCAACAGCAGCAGCCACTGGGTTTCCTCCAAATGTACTGCCATGGCTTCCAGGTGTAATCACCTCCATAACTCCGTCATTTGCCAAAACTGCGGATACCGGATATGCTCCACCAGAAAGGGCTTTCCCTAAAATCAAAACATCCGGTTTTACTTCTTCATGGTCAACAGCTAACATTTTACCGGTACGTGCTATCCCAGTCTGTACCTCATCGGCGATAAAAAGTACATTGTATTTTTCACAAAGTGCCTTAGCCTGCTTTAGGTATCCTTCAGAAGGAACATAAACTCCAGCTTCACCCTGAATGGGTTCCACTAAAAATCCAGCTATGCTGGAATCGGTTTTTAATGCTCCTTCCAAAGCAGTCAGGTCATCGTACGCTATCTTAACAAATCCTTCTGTATAAGGACCATAGTTTTTTCTGGCTACGGGGTCATTTGAAAAGGAAACAATCGTAGTGGTACGTCCGTGAAAATTGTTCTCACACACTACAATTTTTGCTTGATTTTCAGCTATCCCTTTCTTTTGATACGCCCATCTTCTACAGATTTTCAATGCGGTTTCCACGGCTTCTGCACCCGTGTTCATGGGCAAAAGCTTATCAAACCCAAAAGTAGAGGTCACATATTCCTCAAACTTGCCCAACATGTCATTGTAAAACGCCCTAGAGGTCAAGGTCAAGGTCTTAGCCTGTTCTGTCATTGCGCCCACAATTTTTGGGTGGCAATGTCCTTGGTTCACTGCGGAATAAGCTGAAAGGAAATCATAGTATTTTTTTCCTTCCACATCCCAAACAAAAACACCTTCACCCCTGCTTAAGACAACAGGAAGTGGATGATAATTGTGAGCTCCGTACTTGTTTTCTAAATCTATCGCATGCTGCGATGTTAAATGCTCTAAAACAGCCATTTTAATTCAGTTTAAATTACTAAAACAACTATTCCTACATCACCTTTATTCTTTCGAGGACTCGAAAAAGCAGCGTGGGAGAGAAATCATCCCTGAAGAGCCGCTAAATTATTAAATATTTACCGGTTTTTAATAAAAACTCACTCGGGCATTTTACTTGATAGGGATGATATCTGCAATTCCATCCTTTTCAATTCCCTCATCAAAGCGTTTCTGTGCATCTGCATCCACATGTAGATTTTCAACATGCTTATGGTAAAAAAGCACAATAAAACACTCCCGACCCAAAGAACAAGGTCATTAGTATTTTCAACATCAAATGTTTGTATTATGCTGTAAATAAGTAAGCCAAAGACCAAGGCTATCATAATATTCATAATAAACGCCAACCAGGAGTTTTTTCCTTTGAACAATCCGCCCAACATTTGAAAAAGGTTCTGTTCATCCAGCTCATCATAAAACTTTGCTTCTTCTTCGGTTAACGTGTCTTTGATCAACTTGTCTATGTCTTCCATCTTAGTTTTCATAAATTCTGTTTTTTAATATTGTTTTTAATTTTTCTCTGGCATGAAATAATCTTGATTTTGCCGTTCCAGTAGAGATGCCCAACATTCCACTGATTTCCCTTAACGAATATTCCTGAACGTAAAACAAGCGAATTACCATTTGTTGACGTTCAGGCAATTTGTTCACCATTTGTAAAAGGTCTCGCTTTAAGTTATCCCTTGCTGATGGCTCATCGGCTTCTGTGTCGTGTTTTTCATTTTCTAGTTGGTTCTGAATCGTTGTCATCCTATTCTTTGCCTTAACCGCATCAATAGATTTGGTGTAAACAATGCGCATTGCCCAAGCTCCAAAGTTTTTGGGCTCCTGAAGCGTATCCATCTTATCGATAATAATCTGCCAACAGTCTTGAGCCACATCTTTTGCCATATCGGGGTCTTTAAGCAACCAATACGCCCTGTCGCAAAAGGTTTTATGCCAACGTTTTACCAAAGCAACCAATGCTTGCTTGTCACCAGATTGAAAACTTGTCACCAATTGACCGTCAACCGAACGTTCATTTTTATTCATTGAATAAGCCTGCTTTTATTTTAAAGACGTTAAATCTTTGGAAAGGTTCAAAAAAAGAAGATTTTAACTAGTTCAACTCTCAAGTTAGTTGTTCTTTATGAAAACCTATGCTTACTTTTGCGCCATGCGCAGAAAAAACAAGCGAATAACGTTTGAACATGTTGAAGTGGTTGACGCCGGAGCTAAAGGAAAGTCCGTTGGTAAAGCTCCTGATGGCAGAGTGATTTTCCTATCCAACGCCGTTCCTGGCGATGTTGTGGATGTGCTTACCACTAAGAAAAGAAAAGCTTATTTTGAAGGTATTGCCACCCATTTCCATACGCTTTCCGATAAAAGAACCACTCCTAAATGTGAGCATTTTGGGGTATGCGGCGGATGCAAATGGCAACATATGGATTATGAATACCAACTTTATTTTAAACAGAAAGAAGTTGAAAACAATCTGAAGCGTATTGGTAATATTGAATTGCCCGAAATAACACCCATTCTTGGTTCGGAAAAGCAATACTTCTACCGGAACAAGATGGAATTTTCCTTTTCAAGCAGTAGATGGTTGACCCAAGAGGAAATTGATTCGGCAACGGCCATTGAAGATAGGAGTGCTTTGGGATTCCATATCCCGGGAATGTGGGATAAAATTCTGGATATTAAAAAGTGCCACCTTCAAAAAGACCCTTCGAATGCAATCCGTTTGGAGGTTCGGAAATTCGCGGTTGAAAATGCACTTTCATTCTTTAACCCAAGAGAGCAAACAGGGTTGCTTAGAACTATGATGTTAAGGACCGCTTCAACCGGAGAAATCATGCTTCTGATTCAATTCTGTGACGATAATCAGGTAAAAAGGGAGCTATTATTGAATCATTTGGTGCAAAAATTCCCTGAAATCACTTCCCTTTTGTATGTCATCAATCGAAAACAAAACGATACCATCTATGACCAGGAGGTGATTTGTTTCGCAGGTAGAGATCATATTTTTGAGGAAATGGAAGGGCTTCGATTTAAAATAAATGCCAAATCTTTTTATCAAACCAATTCCGCGCAAGCCTACGAACTTTATAAAATAACCAGGGACTTTGCGGGCTTGACAGGTAACGAGCTAGTTTATGATCTCTATACGGGAACAGGGACCATAGCCCAGTTTGTGTCTAAAAATGCGAAAAAAGTCATTGGAGTGGAATCGGTTCCCGAAGCCATAGAGGATGCCAAAGTGAATGCCTTAAATAATGGTATTGAAAACGCTGAATTTTATGTTGGGGATATGAAAACTGTATTCAATACGTCGTTTATCGAAGAACATGGCCATCCAGATGTCGTGATTACCGACCCACCTCGGGATGGTATGCACAAGTTGGTTGTGGAGCAGCTTTTATCGGCCAATCCTAAAAAGATAGTATATGTAAGCTGTAACAGCGCAACCCAAGCCAGAGATTTGGCTCTATTGGATGAAAAATATAAAGTTACCAAGGTGCAGTCAGTAGATATGTTTCCGCAAACCCACCACGTGGAAAATGTTGTACTTTTGGAGAAACGGGTTTAGTCTTTGATACCATCTGTTTATTATTTTAGAATGAAAAAAATACTTCCCATCTTACTTATAGCACTGCTAATTTTTAATGTGGCTTCCTGCGAAAAAGATGATATCTGCGTTGATGGCGATACACCTCTACTGGTCATAGGTTTTTTTGATATTGATGATCCCGATGAACACAAGCGTGTGCCTTCGATACGAATAAAAGTTATTGATAATAATCAAGTTTTATCAGATTTGGAAGCTTTCAAATTTACTGATCGTTCCAATTCTCCTGATTCATTGTCTGTCCCACTACAAATAAATGCAAACAGTACTCGATTCGAGCTTATAACAGATTCGGCAGAAGATGCTGATACGGGAGAGGAAACTGGAAATATTGACACTCTTACCATCAATTACAGTACTCGAGAAGCTTTTATCTCACGAGCATGTGGTTTTGTGATCAATTATGATGATGTAAATGCTTCCCTGACCTCAGACGACTCAAATTGGATTCAAGATATTACCATTGTTCAACAAACTGTAGAAAACTCTAACAATATCCATGTCAAGATATTTTATTAGCCTTTTTTGCCTTTCCATTTCTTTTTTTGGAATAGGTCAAGATAAACCGGTTGACCTCCAACCAAAGGATACTGTAGAGTACAAACAAGAGTATGGGTTGCGTGTCGGTGCGGACATCAGTCGATTGGTCTTATCCTTTTTAGACGAAGACTACACCGGTTTGGAACTGGTGGGAGATTATAGGTTAACAGAAAAACTGTATGTCGCTGGAGAAATAGGAAACGAGAAGAAAACCCAAGGCGAACAATTGGGAAATACTCTTTTATACAACTATACCGTGTCAGGGAGTTATCTAAAACTTGGTGTAGAGATCAACACTTACGAAAACTGGTTTGGCATGAGTAATTCCATAACTCTGGGAGGGCGATTTGCTGCATCGACTTATAAGCAAACACTAAATGATTATAACATCTTTGAAGGTAATCGATTTTTTAATCCTGATGGTTTTTTGGCCGGAGCCCAACCAAATCAAGAGTTTAGCGGACTCACCGCTTCATGGCTGGAATTTGTGGTGGGAATCAAGGCAGAATTGTTTGCAAATATTTATGTGGGCATGAGTGCTAGGCTTGGCTTTTTGGTCACCAAGGAAGATGATCGCTTTCAACACCTCTGGATTCCCGGATTCAATAAAGTAACAGATGGAAGTAATTTTGGAGTAAGCTATAACTATTCCATCTCCTACTTAATTCCATTTTACAAAAAGAAAAAAAAGAAAAAGGAAGAAACTCCAGTTGAAGAACAAAATTAAACGTAGCTACACCCCAATATCATGACTTCCAAAAACACTTTAATCAATTATGTTGAATTCAAGGCTCATGACCTTGAAGAAACAAAAACGTTCTATAGCCAGTGTTTTGGCTGGGTGTTTATCGACTATGGTCCCACTTATACCGCATTTGCGGAAAGTGGACTTGAAGGTGGTTTTGAACTAAGCGATGAAAACATTACCAAAGGAGCTCTTATTGTCCTATATCATCATGATTTGCATCAGATACAGGAAATAATCGTTAATGCCGGTGGAAAATTATTAGGGAAATCTTTTCTTTTCCTGGAGGACGCCGGTTTCATTTTGCCGACCCTTCTGGGAATGAATTGGCCGTTTGGTCGGATAAATAACCAAAAGGATGTAACAACTAAAAGCTAAGGGTTGTTTTTAGTTTTTTTACTCCCTTCATATATTTCATACTTTACCAATCTAGACTCCAACTTGCCATTGTAGGTCTTAATCTTCCTAGAGGGACGAAGCCCAACGTGTTTCAATGCATCTAAGTTTGAGGTTATCAACCAAGCATCGGTTCCAGGATAATGCTTCTTGAAGGTATCTCCAATTTTTCCATAAAAATCTTCGACATCAATCTGAAGTCGTTCCCCATATGGTGGATTAAAAACCATATGTAACTTTGAATCCACAGGTTTTTCAGTTCTAAAAAAATCTTTCCGCTCAATCGTTACATACTCATCCAAGTTCGCATTCTCAACATTCTCCTGTGACTTTCTAACTGCAGATGGAGCCTTGTCATAACCAATAATTTTATGATGAAACTCCCTTGTCTTGTTTAAACTGGCATCCACAATTTTATTGTGCAGTTCTGCATTGTAATCCTTCCAGTGCATAAATGAATATGCCTTACGATTAATATTTGGTGGAATTTTACAAGCAATCATCCCAGCCTCAATTAAAAAAGTTCCACTACCACACATGGGGTCCAAAAAATCTGTTTGCCCATCCCAACCACTTGCCAGTAACAAACCTGCGGCTAAAACCTCATTAATCGGTGCTATATTGGTTGCTATCCTATAACCTCTTTGGTGCAAAGAACTACCCGAGCTATCTAAAGAAACAGTGCATAAGTTTTTATATAGGTGGACATTGATTCGGACATTCGGGTCCTGAGTATTTACACTCGGACGTTTGTGTTCTACAGCCCTAAATTTATCAACCAAAGCATCTTTTACTCTTTGGGAAACAAACATGGAGTTTTTGAAAACATCTGAACTCATGGTAGTATCAATGGCAAAAGTTTTTTCGTGATGAAAAAAGCTTGGCCAGTCCAATCGATACACATTTTGATAAAGCTGCTTCTCGTTGAATACTTTGAAGGAGGCAATGGGTTTATAAATTTTAAGGGCGGTCCTTAGAGAGAGGTTGGCCTTGTACATAAATCCGGTATCACCTTCAAATGTTACATTTCTAACCCCTTCTTTAACGTTACCCGCACCTAAGTTACGTAGTTCTTTTGCCAGCATAGGTTCAAACCCATAAAAGGTCTTCGCAAGCATTTTAAAGTTCCCACCCATATTTTAAAAAATCTTTCGGTAAAAATAGGCTATTTTTGCCCCTTCAACCTGGTCTTAGGATTTTCCTTTTTAATGATTTTTACAATTCCCATTTTAGCGGTTTGGATAAGTTTTGTTTTCGTACAAATAGCTAAACCCAAGGATAAGAAAAGTATTAAGCTGCTATTGGCCTTTAGCGGGGCCTTTTTGCTCGCCCTTACCTTTTTTGAATTACTCCCAGAGATCTATGAAGTCCAAAAACCAAAAACTGTTGCTGTTTTTATCTTAGCAGGAATCTTGTTGCAGGTGTTTTTGGAATTTTTTTCCAAAGGAGCAGAACATGGACATGTCCATTTAGATTTAAAAAAAGACAAATTTCCTTTGCTGCTCTTTTTAAGTTTGTCAATCCATGCACTGATTGAAGGAGTACCGATTCACGAAAATAATTCGATAATATATGGAATCATTATTCACAAGATACCTGTAGCAATCATCCTGAGTATTTTCTTGGTCAACTCAAAGTTGAGCAAAAGCAGGACAATCTTTTTCATAACCGTCTTTTCATTGATGACTCCTATCGGAACCTACTTGGCCCAAACCAATTTTATGGAAAGTTATGCTTTCATTCTGAATGCCTTGGTCATAGGTGTTTTTCTACATATTTCCACAGTTATTCTGTTTGAGAGTTCCCAAGAACATTCCTTTAACCTACGTAAGCTATTGGTGATTATTTTAGGAGTAGGCATTGCTTATTTTATGTAAAATTAAAAGCTAGCTAAGAGTTTCTGTCAAAATCAAAAACCAATGACTAATGGCACCACCCAATACAAAAATGTGCCATATGAAATGATTATAAGGAATTTTCTTGATTGCATAGAATATTATTCCAATCGTATAAAAGGCACCTCCCAATGCTAGATAAAACATTCCTGTTGAAGATAGATTTTCTGAAAGAAAAGGATAATCAATTACTACCAACCATCCCATTACTCCATAAAGTACCAGCGAAAACACTTCAAACTTTCCTGTAAAAAAAAGTTTCAATAAAGTTCCAAATAATGCAATTCCCCAAACAGCATAAAACAACAACCATCCTTTTGAATCAATTAAGACCGTAAGACAAACTGGTGTATATGTACCTGCAATCAAATAATAAATGCTGATATGATCCAAAATCCGTAGCTTCTTTTTAAGTTTTGGATTTTGGACCGCATGATAAAAAGTTGACGCTGAAAACAGCAATATTAAAGATGTACTGTAGATAACAATGGATACATATAAATATGGCGTATCAAATAAATCACGCTGAAGGAATACAATAAGCCCTACAACTGAAAGGACAATACCCAAAGCATGGGAATATGTATTCCATCTCTCCTCGATTAAAACAGATTTGGGGTTAATAGTCAAAAAGTACTATTTATAACGTTTACCGTGTTTAATTACCATATCAACATCTTGCAATAAACTAATATACCTTAAAACATCTCCATCTACAGCTATAATGTCAGCATATTTACCTGGAGTAACGGTCCCAACCTCATTCGCAACACCCATCCACAATGCTGGCCAATAAGTAGCGGAACGAATGGCGTACATAGGGTCGATACCAAACTCATTGACCCAAACATCAAGTTCGTTCCAAGTGGACTGACTATGGAATTTCATGGGAATACCACTATCCGTACCCACCAATAAAACCACACCCGCATCCAAAAGTTGTTGAATCTTGGTTTTTAAAGTAGGTTTTCTCGAAGGCGTCAATTGAAAATAAGGTAATCTGTCAAGATGTTTTATACTTCTTTTAATATCAGCTATAATACTATCTGGTAAACCTAAATGCCACGAATCATTATCCAATTTTTCATGATTATCCCGCACATATTCGTAATTATAAAGCCCTTCCACGGTTGGACACCAAAACAAAGGCCCTTTATTCATTTGAGCTGTGCGTTCACGAATCATTTCCATCACATCTTCAGGGTATTTTGGTGCTGAAGACAATCCCGTATGTTCAAAACAATCCACACCTACCTTTAGTCCTCTTCTAATTTCTTCGGGTCGATGTCCATGTGCCACTACCTTTAGATTATACTTATGAGCTTCATCAACCACGGCTTTAAGTTCTTCCATAGTCATTTGGTCTTGATCTATCAGTTTAATGACATCTACTCCCGCATCAGCCAATTTTTTAATCTTTCGTTTTCCATCCTCCGGGCTGTTGACCCCCCATCGAAAAGCTTCAGTCCCTGGATATGGTTTATGTTGGATGAATGGTCCTGAAACATAAAGTGTAGCTCCAGGAATCTCACCTTTGTTGATTCTGTCACGAACGGAAATACTTTCCTTTAAAGGCGCCCCCAAATCCCTTGCGCTGGTTACTCCAGCCATTAAAAGTTGAAGAGCAGAAGATGGCATGATTACATCCTCAAACAACGGTGGATAAGTTTTGTCCCAATAAGTATAATCAGCATGACCATTAATCATGGTGTGTACATGCATATCCCATAGTCCTGGTAACACACTCTTGCCTTCTGTTGATATAATTTCAGCATTTTTTGGTATAGAGAGTGTTTCAATCGTTCCAACAGCTTTGATACGTTCCCCTTCAATAATGATTACGCTATTTTTTATAGGGTCGGAACCGAAACCATCAATCAATGTTCCCCCAACAAGGGCTTTAAGTTGGTTTTCTTGGGAAAATATAATGAGTGGGATAAAAAAAAGAAATGAGATTAACCGGAATCTGAGCATGGGTCTGTTTTTTCTAAAGATAGCAAAAACAAAAAAGCCCCCACTTAAAAAGCGAGGGCTTGAGGAAGGCGGCGACCTACTCTCCCACCTGGTGTGGCAGTACCATCGGCGCAAACGGGCTTAACTTCCCTGTTCGGAATGGAAAGGGGTGGGCCCCGTCGCCATGGCCACCTAGATCTT
>NZ_SRXX01000026.1 GCF_004804315.1 Flagellimonas onchidii | reverse complement strand
ATAGGCTAAGGCTCACCGCCACACAGGCCCGCCTGATACTCAGTCCTTCCTCTTTGGCCAAGTATCCGACAGCTTCTCGCTTTTCGGCGGGCCTTAGAGCTTTTTTTCGATAAGGTTCTTCAGCGCATTGTTCTCAAAGGCCAGATCGGCGTACATGCGCTTGAACTCCGCCAGTTCCGACTCCATCTCCTTCATCTTCTTGAGTTGGTTGACCCTCATGCCCCATATTTTGCCTTCCAGTTGTAAAAAGTGGGTTGGCTGATACCATGCTCACGGCATATCTCCGCTACGGTCTTGCCATGTTCCTGTCCCGATAGTACCTTGATGATCTGTGTCTCGGTGAATCTGCTCTTTTTCATTCCCTCAAATTTAAAACGTTGAACTCTAATTTTCAACGCTCCTATTTATAGGGAGCCTTACAGTTCAGCTTATGGTTCAACGGTGTCATCTATTTGGCAAGGATTTACAAAGGGCGTAGTTAATCCAATCGCAACAGCTGGAGGTTTTTTTTGCAGGATATTTAAGCCCTGTTCCTGGACAAATTGTTGATTATGTAAGGAGCTGCTACGGAGACGGAGGCGGAAGCTCACCTACGACTATGCCTTCAAGAGCTAAAATTATTACTGGCACCAAATAGAATCTTAAAAAGGGTATATGGCAAAAAAGCAATATACACATATCTAAAGAATACCAAATTTTGAGTTTTGACAATAGAATAATTGCTTGATAAAGTCAATTGTGTCGATTATTGTTGTTATCAAATTTCAACTCATTAAAACAAAATGCATTGAACTAAAAAATGCGGTTTGTCAAATAAAATATCATAAATAAGAATAATCATTGACGCAAAAAAGCTCCAACATTATTGGAGCCTTTTATCATTGAGGAGAAGGGAAAATTTCCTTCAATTGTTTTATCAACTTTCTACTTTGATTTTGCCAAAGAAGTGTTTTGTTTCTTTTTAAATTGTACTATGGGGAACTCTGTCCTTCTGTTTAGTTCCAATTCTTCCTGTGAACAATCATTGGTTCCAGTACAATCATTTATCAATCTTCGTTTTCCAAAACCTTGATAGGATAAAATTCTTTTTTTGGGTACGCCATTGGCAATCAAATAGTCATACGTTGATTTTGCCCTGGCCTTTGATAATTTATCATTGTAATTGTGGCTTCCTACCGGGTCTGTATGCGCTTCCAATTGAATAACCATGTCTGGATAGGTTACCGTCATAAGTTTAACAACTTTATCTAGTTCTCTTGCGGCATCTGGACGGATATCACTTTTATTAAAATCAAAGTAGATTTTATTTAGGTCTGCAAGAACTTTCAAGTTTTGTACAGGCTCCATCTGGATATCCTTTGAAATTATTTTTGTGGCACGTGGTGTTTCAGAAGTACTAAAATATATGTGCTTGTGGGGGTGTGTTTTGCGGACTGCTTCTATCATATAGCTTTGCTTTCGGTCAACGAACATTTGATATTCACCATTTTCGTTGGTGGTCGTTCGCTCGACCAGTGCACCTGTGCTTTGATCATATAGAGAAATTTGCACACTGTCCAATGGTTGCAGATTGATAGCGTCCGTTACCATTCCTTCCAAGGTCAAAGAGGGAATAAATTTGAATTTGTAGATATCATCACTTCCTTTTCCTCCTTTTCTGTTGGAGCTAACATACCCATCAATACCATTTTCCAAAGCGTAATACCCGAAATCATCCTTCTCACTATTCAAAGGTTTACCAAGATTTACGACATCTTTTATTTCCCCACTCTCATCAGAGATTGCGGCGAAAACATCCAATTGCCCAAAACCGACATGTCCGTCCGAAGAAAAGAAAAGTTGTCCTTCATTGTTAACATATGGAAACATTTCATTACCAAGAGTATTAACAATTGGGCCAGCATTTATGGGTTGTCCCACACCACCTCTAGGATGGATCTTACAATAGTAAATGTCAGTTCCTCCATAACCACCTGGCCTATCGGAAGCAAAGTAAAGCAGCGTTCTGTTTGAGTTTACCGATGGATGCCCGTTGGAGTAGTGGTCCGCATTAGTTTTGAAGCTTCGGGTTACTTTCCATTCGCCATCAACCTTATCGGCTCTATAGATCTTTAGGTTGTTTAATTTTTCAATGTTTTTATCCTCTGTTTTTTGGACATAAAAGCTCTCTTTATTGTCAAAATAGCTGTTTCGAGTAAAATAAGCGATTGTATCGTTCTTATAATCCGTTGAAAAAACAATGGAGCTTTCGTGGAATTTGGAGTTGATTTCTGCATTAAGCTTACGAGGAACATCCATAGTACTCCCTTCCTTGACATAAAAAATATCTAACCAGGATTCATTATTCCAGTCATAGGTGTTTTCAGAAGCTATTTCTTTGCGACTTGAGCTGAAATAAAGTTGTCCGTCATGAACAAATGACCCAAACTCGCTGTATCTAGTGTTAAAATGAACGGGCTCGACTTCATAGCGTTCTTTACTGTTGAATACTACGGAAGCCAAATTTCCATCTTTCAAAAATTGTTTGACCCTTGCATCATTTTTGTGAAATTTTTTATAACGTTTCAACCATTTAAGCGCCTCTTTTTCCTGACCGGAACTTTTTAGCGCCATCGCATATTTAAAGTAATAGTTGGTTGGCGTTTCCGGCTCATTGATAAAACGTTTAAAGTAGGGTAGGGCTTTCTCAAAATCCCTTAACATCAAATAGCACTCAGCCAAACGTTGAAAAGCATGTGTTGCGTTTCTTCCTGTAACCATTTTTTCATATTCCGGAATGGCCTTGGCATAGGCGAATTTGTAAAACAGCTGATCGGCTCGCTTTTGTAATGTGGATTGTGCCGTAAGGGATACTATCCCAAAAAAAGCAAGTAATAGAAAGGCTTTGATTTTATAATGCTTCATTTGGATGGATTTTAGAAGTATCTAGGTGATTTATAAAGATTAGTCTTCTTTGATAATCTTGGTTCAAAGATTAGGATGGCTTCGTGAGTACCACCCGTATAAGGTCTAATAGTTGAAGTTGGAAGGTCATAGGCATATCCAATTCTGATATTGTTGGATAATTGAAAATCCACAAAAGCACCAAAATTGGAAGCATCGTTAAAGCGGTAAGATGCCCCAACCCATAGCTTTTCATAAAACAAAAAGCTCGAAGTAATGTCGTAAGTAGAGGGAGCTCCGTTGGTAAACTTGGTAATAAAAGCAGGACGGAACTTTATGTCTAATGACAAGTCAAAAACAAGTCCTCCAATCGCATAGTAACTATTTCTTTCAAGCGCCTCAAATTCACCATCGTTTAAATCTGTATTCAATATTCTGGGAGAGGAGATTCCTGCATACCATCTATTGGTGCTAAGATAAACTCCTGCACCAAAATTTGGTTTCCAACTATTAAAGTTGGAATTAAAGAATGGATCGTTTAAATCCGGGTTTTGTAGTCTATAATTAGTGAATCCAGCTTTCAGACCAAAAGATAATTTTGCTTGGTCTGTTACGGGAACGGTATAAGAAAAATCTCCATAAACATAATTGGTGTTTTCATAACCCAATTGGTCAGTGATGTAGGAAATACCCAAACCGACCCGCTCATTATTTAAAGGGGTGTGGAATGAAAAGGTACTTGTGGTAGGGTTCCCATCCAGTCCTGCCCATTGATTACGGTGCAAGGCGGTCATGTTGATACTTTCCCTACTTCCAGCATAGGCTGGATTTACAGAAATGGTATTGAACATGTACTGTGTAAATTGTGGCAATTGTTGGGCCATTGAGGTAAAACCAAAAAGAACCAAAAAGAACAGGGTAAACTTTTTAAGAGCTTTCATGTTGTAAAGGTTAAGTTTTGCCTGATTGCTCAGACTTGAATTTGGGTTCGAATTCAATATCAAAACAAGCGCAAAACCATGTGAAACAGTAATATAGCCGTCCAATGCACATTTATTATCGGTCTGAGGCCCATTCGTCGATGAAGTGCCGTATTGTTTGGATAAATGCTAGTCTAACTAACAATGTAAAAATGATTTTGGTCTATTAAATTAGCACCTAATCGATATAAAAAAAGCCAACAATCGCTGGCCTTTTTTATGAGGTTATGTTTAATTAGTTTGCTCCAGTACCGAGATAGATATATCCGTTCAAAGGCTCAATGTCGGTATTGCTTACATTGATGATGTAATAGTATGTACCAGAGGGTAGCATTCCTGAATTTCCAAAAGCGTTGTTCGGCGCAAAACCACCCCAATCGTTTTGATAATCTTTGGATTCATATACCTTATCCCCCCAACGGTTGAAGATCATCAACTCGAATGAATAGTTACAATACTCAACTCCTGTGATAGTAAACAAATCGTTGATGTTATCGCCATTGGCGGTTACTGTATTGGATACTACAATTTCATCTCTGCCGCATGGTACACAATCGCTGTTCACAGAGATAGTGAAATCTACGTAGTACTTGCAAGTTCCTTCCAGTGAGTTGTAGCTGATTAAATAATCACCGACTTCCAAATTAGCAGGGTCAAATAGACTGCCATCCAAGGTGACATTTCCACTTACTACTTCAAATACCCCGTTGGTGTCAAAAGAAGCTGGCAAGTAGTTGATAAGATTGATAGCGTCATCCTCTACACAAATTGTAATTTCGATTTCTTCTGGTTGAGGTTGCATCACAAAAATCACTTGCTCGAACGAAGCTATATTTCCACAGGAATCGGTAACATCCCAAATTCGGGTAATCATGAAATCTTCAGTGTCTGATAACGTAGTAGTTTCCTCAGAAAATTCAACCTGATAGTTTCCACACCCCCCTGTAAAGGTCAGTTGTGATACTTCCGGAATTTCATCACCACAAATCAAGGTAATTTCCTCGTCATAACTATTTGCCATAATGGGCCCAGTTGGATTAATTGTGATTACCTGCGTATGAGTGTTTGGATTACCAGCACAATCAATGGTAGACCACGTTCTTGTAATGGTATAACCATCAGCACAGTTTGAATCGTTCGTAATAACTTCATCAAAGCTTACAGTTACATCTGTACTGCAATTGTCGATGGCGGTCAATACAGCCGTATCCGGCACCTCATTGCACATAACTGTCATATTTTGTGGTAGAGCTTCAACAAATTGAGGAACTTCGGTATCTTCAACAGTAATTATCTGCGTATGGCTTACTGGGTTTCCGGCGCAATCAGCGGTACTCCAGGTCCTGGTAATAGTGTAGTTGGAACCACAGCTGTCGGTATCCGTAATCTGCTCATCAAAGAACACCGTGATGTTCGGGTCACAGTTATCTTGTGCGGTCAAAACAGCCGCTACAGGAACGTTATCACAAGAAACGGTAATATCTGTTGGTAAAGCCTCCACGAAGGTCGGCGCGGTGGTATCTTCAACTGTGATTATCTGTGTATGACTTATAGGATTACCAGCACAATCGGAAGCGCTCCATGTTCTTGTAATGATATAATTGGAACCACAACTATCGGTATCTGTAATTTGCTCATCGAATAACACCATGATGTTCGGGTCACAGCTATCTTGAGCGGTCAAAACAGCAGCTACAGGAACGTTATCACAGGAAACGGTAATATCTATTGGTAAAGTCTCCACGAAGGTTGGCGCTTGAGTATCTATCACTGTAATCACTTGAACATGCTCCCTTACATTACCAACACAATCGGTAAACGTCCATGTCCGTGTTATGGTGTAATCCATGGCACAACCATCATCTTGTCCTGTAATAGATTCGTTGAAGTCAACAGTTGTTGCACAAGTGCTATTTACCGTTATGATTTCTGCCGTTGGAATTACGTCACAAGCTTCTATTGTTACGTCCAAAGGATAGCCTTCATTGCCATCATTATCAATGATGTTAACAGTGGCCGTATCATTGCTAAGAATGTTAACCAAGGAAGTAGAGATGTTTGAAAGCAATACTTGGAAATCCTCCGTGGCTTCTATAATAATATCATCAATGATAGGAAACGTTATTGTCTGATTGTTACTATTTGCTCCACCGAAAGTCAATACTTGAGTATTTTGAGGTACCCCTGTATAATCGAATGCATCTTGAGCAGTACCATTGGCAGTATGGAATTCAACTGTAAATGCTTCTTGCACGTTTGCATTAAGGCTTACTGGTAAGGAAACAGTACCTGTATCTTCGTCTATATCGATATTGGTTATATCAAATTGAACCCCGTTGGCGGCGCCCCCGTCGTTGTCGTTTATGGTCCCTGTGGCGTTGGCGTCGATGATGTTTATCAGTGCGGTCGAAAGCCCGGACAGGGCGATGGACAGCTGTTCGGTGTCCTCGATCAGTGCATCGTCGGTGATGTTGACGGTTATGCTGTGCTGCTCCCCTGCGTTGCCCGTGAAGGCGATGCTCCCCGTGGCGGCTGCCACGCTGTAGTCGTCGCCCTCGGTTGCGGTCCCCTCCGTGATGTCGTAGTCCACGGAGAACCCTCCCTGTACGTTTGCGTTCAGGCTGACGGTGAACTGTGCGGTGCCCGCGTCCTCGTCGACGTTGAAGTCGGCCACGGAGACCCCGTTGGCGGCGCCCCCGTCGTTGTCGTTTATGGTCCCTGTGGCGTTGGCGTCGATGATGTTTATCAGTGCGGTCGAAAGCCCGGACAGGGCGATGGACAGCTGTTCGGTGTCCTCGATCAGTGCATCGTCGGTGATGTTGACGGTTATGCTGTGCTGCTCCCCTGCGTTGCCCGTGAAGGCGATGCTCCCCGTGGCGGCTGCCACGCTGTAGTCGTCGCCCTCGGTTGCGGTCCCCTCCGTGATGTCGTAGTCCACGGAGAACCCTCCCTGTACGTTTGCGTTCAGGCTGACGGTGAACTGTGCGGTGCCCGCGTCCTCGTCGACGTTGAAGTCGGCCACGGAGACCCCGTTGGCGGCGCCCCCGTCGTTGTCGTTTATGGTTATTTCACCAGAGTTATCGTTTATAGTTGGTGTATTTGTGTCAGGAGATAACTGAACATTAAAAGTTTCAGTAGCTTCGATCACATTATCATCGTTGATGCTAATAGAAATAGTAAGAATTTCTCCATGGGTGCCATTAAAATTTAGATTGCTAGATTGCTGACCATAATCTTGCGTCTCAATTGCGGAACCATCATTAGTGTTGTAACCCACAATAAAGCCACCTGTTACCTGCCCAACATGGAAAACTTCCAATACGGCATTACCAGAATCTTCATTAACAGTGATATCATTGATGTATAGCCCTAAAGAATCCCCATTTTCTGTTACAAAAATATTTTGAACATGATTTATAGCATTACCTGAGCAATCTGAAGCTGTCCAAGTTCTAACAATGGTATAAGTTGTACCTGTGTTGTCGCCAATATAGGTCTCTGATAAATTCACAGAAGCCGAAGTGTCGCAATTATCGTTGGCAGTCAAAACTTCAGCATTTGGAATGGCATTGTATGCCGCTACTGTATCAGTAGGAAGTGACTCCACAAAGTTAGGAGCCGTGTTATCCTGAACCGTAATGGTTTGGATATGCTCAGTAACATGACCTGCGCAATCTTCAACTGACCATGTTCGTGTAATCACATAGTCAGAAGGACAAGAATCGTTGTCCGTAATTTGTTCGTTAAAAGTCACTGATAGGTTTGTATCGCAATTGTCAGTTGCCGTTAGCACAGCTGCAACAGGCACATTATCACATTCAACCGTTATATCTGTGGGTAATGATTCAACAAAGTTGGGAGCAGTTGTGTCTTCAACGGTAATGATTTGAGTGAAAACATCACTGGTTCTTCCACATGCATCTGTAAAAGTCCATGTATTGGTATATGTTCCTTCACTTGGGCAACTTGGATCTACCACAAAACTACCAGAAACCTTATTCAAGGTGAAACTGCAGAATTCGGTTGTTGGAGCTAATAATTGGGCGGCATTTAGTGCATCAGAATCGTCACAGGAAACTGTAGTGTCCAATGCATTTGAGGCGGTTGACCAGTTAACTTGATTAGGTTGATTGATATCAACTGTTGTTGGGTCAAAGTTGCCAATCCCACAACTGTCCATGGTTCCAGAACTTTGTGCTACCACAGGATTTGTATTCGTAACCCCACTAAAGGTAGCCGTGGCCTGCATGGCGAAATTGGCCGAGCAGGCTGACTCAAGAAAGAAACATTGATCTTTTATTTGAACATTAAAATCCAGAGTGTACAATGGATCACCTACATCTGTATTACCATCAGGCACATAAAAGCGTAGTTCTCTTGTGGCTGTATTAAAATTGTATGTTACCCCAGCAGGCAAAGTTTCCGTATCAATAAAATCCACCTCTTGGGGAAGGGTTGTGAAAATTTCCAAATTTTGGATATCGTCATTTCCTGAATTTTCAACGCTTAGTGTCATTTGGACATTATCGCCTGGATTAAATCCAGTTCCTGATGTTGAAGATGTGAAATTTAAGGCCCCTAAGCTTGGTTCATAGACTTCTACACTTAATCCTAATAAATAAAGACCATAACTTTCCCTGTCAGAAGTGATTTTAAAACGAGCGGAAGTTTGATTGTTATCTATAAACTTGTTTCCTGTATTCTGAAGATCAAAAACCCCGGCATCAAAACCTAGGGTGTTCGTACTTGCGGGATTTCTATCTGTATAATCCGAATTGTTTGAAGTGATTCTACTGTTGAAGAAATTATTGGAATCCCGTAAGGTTGTTGAAAGGTTGGACCAGGTGCTATTAGTATCAAAGATTTGCAACTGATCACCATCAATATCTCGGTCTCCTTCAAGCGAACCCAAAATAATATCGGCATTAACGTTTCCAGTTGGTACTGTTTGAAAACCGTTGAAATCAAACTCTACTTCACCTTCAGTCTGCGTAATATGTACGTACCCATCAAAAAGTGTAACATTCTTACCAATAAGGCTAGGGTTTTCATAAACAAAAACAATCTGCCATCCTCCAGAGGTACCTGTATGAGAGCCGGAATGAGAGTATAGATCACCTTCTGTGGCCTTAACGTTGGCAATTTGGAATTTTCCAAAGGGGTCTGCTAGACCGACTACATCTGATGTTATATCTTTTACACATATATATGGATCGTTTACAAAGTGTTCGTCCCTACCTCTATAAATTACTTCATCCGCTGTTATTGTATTATAGGAAGATTCTCCAGGCAGCATCAATTTTACCTGATTATAATTCCAAATAGGTTCAAAGCCTCCATTACCAGTACTACTATTTGTATCATATTCCTTGTCCGCTGCGGCCCAATACAACAATACCTTTTTAAAGTTCAAACAACTTAGACCAGGTTCTGGATTGGAAAAATTTGCGCTACTTGAGTTGAATGTAGAATTATCAGAATCGATATCGACAAATACATTGTTTGAGAAATCGTGATTGCCGTTGCTGCCATTGTATGCATTGGTTGAATGCCTTGATAGAACATTATTGGCGATAATTGTGACATCTCCTTTGATGGTTTCGGAATATCGTGGGGTAAATGCCTTTTTTACCTGAGCAGTTGCGGTTATTGAAAACAGCAATGTAATACTCGTTAAAATCAAGTGGAACGTGAAGGTAGTTTTGCTCTTCATATGCTTAAGTTTGGGACGGCCGTTGGCCGGGTTGATCTAAACGTTATGAATTGCTTTTGCCTAAAGAAAGGTTTGAATTGTATGGTGATAACAGTAGGCTAAGGCTTTTCATTGTTTAGATTTGAACCATAAAAGATTTGGGTTTTACAATTCAGCATCAAAGAAAAAATAGAGCGACAGCAACTAAAAAGTTACACGACATAGGTGGGCTATATATCGATATAATGTTTTTTTATCGATAAAGGGAGAATTTCATAGGTTATTGGTATTCATGTAATTACAGTTTCTGTCGATTATCGGTGTTGTAAAACCGATTAAGTTTCCCAAAACATGGGTCGAGATGTTGCGGTGGTATATGTTTCAGGGGCAGCATCTAGCATTGTTAGATGCCTTTTTTTACTATAGAAAAAAAGGATTTCATTCTTGTTGATAAGATCGTGAAGAACCTAGTACAATTATCATGAAATCAAAGTAAAGAAAATGTGAATTTTACACTAGGTTATTTAAAACAGTTCCAACCTAATTCAATTTCTTTATGGAGATTTCGCATATCACTAAAAGGGATTTTAGTACAAAACCCTTTGAATTATACAAGATTACAGATGCAGTTTTAAAGGCGATGACAGCGGTAGAGCATGGTGAAACATCTGATGCCCAGAGTATTGCCCAAAGTGTCTATGAAACCCTTCTAGAACGTAAGGGACATGAGATTAATTATGTTCCTACGGTGGAAGAGGTACAGGATATTGTAGAGAGCAAATTAATGGCCAGTGAGTTTCAAGATGTAGCCAAAGCCTATATCCTTTATAGGAACAAACAAACCCTGAGCAGACAATCGAATATCTTTGAAAAGCGCATTAACCTTAAGCCATATGAGTACCCACAGCTGTACGAATATGTGCCGGCCATACGCCACTCTTACTGGATTCATACGGAGTTCAATTTTACCAGCGATATTCAGGATTTTAAATCACGATTGACCGAAGTGGAACGTGGTGCGATAAAAAACACCATGTTGGCTATTTCACAGATAGAAGTGGCGGTAAAGACTTTTTGGGGAGATATCTATCATAGAATGCCAAAACCTGAAATCGGTTCGGTTGGGGCAACCTTTGCGGAAAGTGAAGTAAGACATCATGATGCCTATTCCCATTTATTGGAAATACTTGGACTGAACAAAGAATTTGAAACACTTAAGAAAAAACCTGTAATTATGAAAAGGGTGCAGTATTTAGAGACTGCGCTCAAGAATGCCAAGAGTGAGGATAATAAGGAATATGCGGAATCCATTTTGCTCTTTTCACTTTTTATTGAGCATGTTTCATTGTTCTCGCAGTTTTTGATCATCATGGCATTTAATAAACACAAAAACATGCTTAAGGGTATCTCCAATGTTGTGGAAGCGACTTCGAAGGAAGAGCAAATCCATGGAGATTTTGGTATTGATGTGATTAATATCATCAAAAAAGAAAACCCTAAATGGTTTGATGAAGAGTATCACACCATGATACAGCAACTATGCGAAAAAGCTTATGTCGCAGAGAGTAAAATAGTGGACTGGATTTTTGAAGAAGGAGAGCTTGACTTTTTACCCAAGAATGTTGTGAATGAATTTATCAAAAACCGTTTCAACAACTCATTGGAGAGCATCGGAATCCAAAAAATGTTTGAAATAAATCAAGAATTACTAAAGCAAACAGAATGGTTCGATGATGAGATTATCGGCACCAAACACGGGGACTTCTTCGTGAAACGATCTATCAATTATAGCAAAAGAACACAAAGTATAACCAGTGACGACCTTTTTTAAAATATGGAAAACAAAACCTTCGAAAAACTAAATGACCAAACAGAAACAACAACTTCTCAAAAATTGGTGGATGCCAGAAAAGAAGGGCTTACAAACCTCAAATCTTCAAAAAGCCAAGAAGGTTTTAAATGGCTTAATGAACATAGCCGAAAGTTTTTAGATTCTGGATATTTAACCCATGGAGCGACTCCAGAAAGTAGAATTAGGGAGATTGCCGATCGAGCGGAATATATTTTACAGATTCCAGGCTATGCCGATAAGTTCTATAACTATATGTCAGAAGGTTATTTTTCCTTGGCGTCTCCTGTTTGGTCCAACTTTGGAAAGGAACGTGGGTTGCCCATAAGTTGTTTTGGTTCGCACATTGACGACGATATGGGGAACATCTTATATACCCAATCGGAGGTTGGAATGATGTCCAAATTAGGAGGTGGGACCTCGGGTTATTTTGGAAAGATAAGACACCGCGGAGCAGCGGTAAAAAACAATGGAGAAGCTTCAGGCGCAGTACATATCATGCAATTGTTCGAATCCATGGTAGATGTAGTAAGTCAAGGTTCTGTTAGAAGGGGGCGATTTTCCCCTTATTTGCCCATAGAGCATCCTGATATCATGGAATTTTTAGAGATAGGGACGGAGGGAAATCCTATTCAACAACTTACCCACGGTGTCACCGTCACCAATGAATGGATGCAGGAAATGATTGATGGTGATGTGGACAAACGTACGGCTTGGGCCAAGGTACTTCAATGTAGGGGTGAAATGGGATATCCTTATGTCTTCTTCACGGATAATGCCAATAATAGTGGTGCGGATGTTTACCAAGATAAAAACCATAAAATTTACGCAAGTAACCTATGCACTGAGATTATGCTACCCTCAAACGATAATTGGTCGTTTGTTTGCGTGCTTTCCAGTATCAATCTATTGCATTATGACAAATGGAAAGATACGGACGCTGTAGAGACAATGGTATTTTTCTTGGATGCCGTAATAACGGAATTTATCGAAAAACTAGAAGCTTTCAGAGATTCTCCCAATAGGGATGATAGGCAGACCTTTTTGTTCATGGAACGTGCTTATAACTTTGCCAAGGAAAACAGGGCGTTGGGCTTGGGCGCATTAGGTTGGCATTCATTGCTACAATCCAAAAGAATTGCCTTTGACAGTCAAGAAGCATATAATTTGAACAACGAAATATTTAAATCCATTAAAGAACGGTCTTACAAGGCCTCTGAAGAATTGGCTCAACGTTATGGAGAACCAAAAGTACTTGAAGGTTATGGAAGGCGAAATGCTACGCTTAATGCAATAGCACCGACTACCTCTTCTGCTTTTATACTCGGGCAAGTATCTCAAGGCATTGAGCCTATTTGGTCCAATATTTATGTGAAAGATATTGCCAAAATTAAGGTTACTATAAAAAACCCATATTTATTGGACATGCTGGAGGAAAAAGGACAAAATACAGATGAAGTCTGGCGGAGCATTAGGGATAGGGATGGTTCGGTGCAACATCTCGACTTTTTGAATGATGAAGAAAAGGCAGTTTTTAAAACCTATTCAGAACTCGACCAGTTGGATGTTGTTTATCAGGCTGCGGCTCGACAAAATCATATAGATCAAGGTCAATCCGTAAATATTATTGTGCACCCAGATATGCCCACAAAAGACATTAATAAAATTCATGTGACCGCATGGAAACTTGGATTAAAATCTCTTTACTATCAGCATAGTATGAACGCTGCTCAAAAATTCAAGCAAAAGAAAGAATGTGCCAGTTGTGAAGCCTAGCTATCAGCCGCATGACGTAATTTTTAACTTTTTTAAAAGATTGGTGGTTTTTGATTATCTATAAATCCAACCACCAATCCCCTTTTTTATATTGCAAAGATTCAAGCTGAATAGGCTCACCAATTTTTGGAGTGATAATAGGGGCTTTTAAGGCTTCAGCTTTACGTGTTGCGCGCTCAATTGGGTCTGTCCAAGGATGTATGCCAGTTTAAAGGAACCCCAATGTATTGGCATAAAGACCTTCGATTTTAAATCGATGCTTGCTTGAACCGTTTCTTCTGGGAACATATGAATATCTGGCCACATTTTGTTGTACTGCCCGCATTCTAACATCGCAAAATCAAATGGGCCGTAAGCATCTCCAATTTCCTTAAAATGCCCTGAGTATCCACTGTCCCCACTAAAGAAGATGCTTTCCGCCTGTGATTTGATAACCCATGAACTCCATAATGTACTTTGCCCATTGTTTAATTTTCTTCCTGAAAAATGTTGCGCGGGAGTGCATACAAGTTGAAGATTTTTATAATAAACCTCTTGCCACCAATCCAATTCTTTAATAACATCTTTTGAGATGCCCCACGCTTCTAGATGTACGCCAACCCCAAGCGGTACGTAGAACTGCTCTATTTTATCCTTTAGTAACATAATAGAATCATAATCCAAATGATCATAATGGTCGTGGGAAATTAATACCACATCAATTGGGGGCAATTTCTCTATTTCAATAGGTAGTGAATCATTAAAGCGGCTACCACCTAACAGTGGATGCGGGGCAGGAACTTTACCCAACATGGGGTCGAGCAATATGTTTTTGTTGTTCATCTGCAGTAAAAAAGCGGAATGTCCGAACCAAATCAATCGTGTAGGACCATCATAATTTGCAAGTTCAAGGGAATCGATTTCTTCAATCGCAATTTCGTTTTTGGGCCTTCCGTTCTCTACTTTTTCAAAGAAAAACTTCTTCGAAATCTTCAATGTTTCTGAAAGACTCAAATCTTTTGGGACATCTTTAATGTTCTTGAAAATTCCGTCTTTAAATTGCTTTGAAGATTGATACAGTATTTTGCGCTCTTTCGGTACATCCCCTCCAAAACTTGGATAGAAGTTCACAAATATTAGATAGGCAATAATTAGCAACCCTATTAGTGCGGTAACTGTCAGTAACATTCGTTTTGCGTATTTTATAAGTGTTTTCAAGGTTCAGTGAAATATTATTTGGATGCCAAGGTGTTTATATCCAAGTTTTCTAAATGCTTAAGACGCTGTTCAGTCTCCAAAGAGTTTATCATTGCTCGCCCAATACGACTTGTTGTGGTGACATTCTTGGCTTTTTTAAACAAAGGGAAAAATGGTTTCATCAAAACATAGATTGCATTATACCAACCGGTTCTTGATTTTATGCCCCTTTCGGGAATGATCATTCCAGGTCTAAAGCAATATGCATCTTTGAATCCCTTGTTCAGAATATAATTCTCGGTTTTACCTTTAACTCTTGCCCACATCGATTTTCCCCTTTCCGAGCTATCCGTTCCAGCACCGGAAACATAATTGAAAACCATATTAGGATTTAATTCGTAGAGCACATCCGCAAAAATTTTAGTGATTCCATAAGTTATATGAGTATAACTTTTTTCGTTTAAACCAAGTACCGAAACACCCATACAATAGAAACAGGCATCATATCCAATCAGTTGATTCTGAACAGATTTCAGGCCAGTAAAATCTTTTAAAACAATCTCCTTTAGTTTAAGGCCATTTAATCCAATGGGAGACCTACCTATTACAAGAGTTTCTTTAACTAAAGGGTCATCTAGACATTCTAAAAGAACACCCTTTCCCACCATCCCGGAAGCGCCTATTATGATTACTTTTTTCATCCTAATTCAACTCTCTATATTTTAAGGGACTCATACCTGTTTTTGATTTAAACAATTTGCTGAAGTGTTGTGGGTATTCAAATCCCAAGGAATAGGCTATTTCACTTACAGCATCTGTTGAACCCAACAGTTTGTTTTTAGCCCGATTTACGATAAATGTATTGATATGTTCTTTTGCCGACTTTCCGGTTTCTTTCTTCAAAAGATCACCAAGGTAATTAGGAGACATATGAAGTTTTTCACCACAATAGCGAACCGTTGGTAAACCTAGTTCAGAAGGTTTTTCTGAGGTAAAATAGTCCTTTAAAAGCTTTTCAAATTCGGTTACATGGTCTTGGTGCAAATTGGTACGGACATAAAATTGGCGGTCATAATAACGATTGCAATAATCTAAGATGAGTTCTATATTGGAGATAATGAGCTTTTGGCTGTGCTTATCGATATTTTGATTGATCTCCATTTCAATTTTGAGAACTAAATCGGTAAGGGTTGCCTTTTCTTCATCAGATAAATGCAATGCCTCATGCACTTCGTAGTCGAAAAAGGAATAGTTGTCAATGGTTTTGGTCAATTCTGATTTTCTAATGAGATCAGGGTGAAATACAAGAATCCAACCTTTTGCATCTTCTTCCACATTCTTCTCTTCAAATGTCATCACTTGATTGGGTTTAGAAAATACCATCATTCCCTCAGTAAAATCATATGAATTACGTCCATAACCCATCGAACCGCTAATTCCATCCTTTAGCGATACTGCGAAAAGGTTTGTATTGATTCGAACCCCTTCGAACTCGTGGAAATGTGGAAAGTCTTTTGCCCACATGACCGAAACCAAAGGATGCTTGGGAGGTGGCATACCAAACATGTTGTTGGCTTCCGTAATGGATTTTATGTGAATGATATCTTTCATAATACTAAAACCTGGTATTTCTAAGCTAAACAATAATATTGACTTTAGTCAACCTCCTGCATTTTTCGAACTTGCTTAAGAATTACCTTTTTGGGTGTAAATGGAATGGTCTTCATCATCAAACTTTGTGAAAAGGTCAATCCAGAAATAACATCCAGTTTTCCCTCCAACATGCCATTGTATCCATCTTCTGCAACGGAGCGTGCACTCACCGTCTTTTCGAATAGGCCTGTTTTATCCATTCCAGAAGTAGATGCGAATTCAGTTTCCGTAGCCCCGGGCATAAGCGTAGTCACCGTAATATTGGTATCGTACAATTCCTCTGCAATAGCATTTCCTAAATAGGTAACGTAAGCCTTGGAGGCATAATAAATGGCCTGAAGTGGTCCAGGTAAAAATGATGCAGTGGAAGAGGTATTTAAGATTTTACCACTATTTCTTGCAATCATTTCTGGAAGAAAAAGATACATAAGCTCTGTTAGGGCTACCATGTTAAGGTTTATCATTTGCTGTTGACGTTCCCAAGAAAGCTCATGAAATTTTCCGCGTAGTCCAAAACCTGCATTGTTGATCAGATAATGGATTTGAATTCCCTTTTGTTGGATTTCTTCAAAAATCTCCTTCGGAGCATCAGGGTTGCTTAAATCCTTGACAATAGTCAATACCTTGACAGCAAACTTTTGTTCCAGCTCCGATTTGAGCTCATTCAGTTTTTCTTGTCTTCGGGCAACAATGATTAAGTCACCATTTCTTTCGGCGTGAATTCTTGCCAACTCTTTTCCGATTCCGCTGCTTGCTCCAGTAATTAAGGCTGTTTTTTCCATTTTTTGAAACTTTAACTGATTTCTGGAACAAAATTAGCTTCAGTATGTAGGCTGAAAGTATATATTTTACTTAACAACGTATATGTTTTACAGAAATCAATAAGGTTTTATAGGGTTTTTGGTGACTGGTGTGTACTTATTTTGAGAAAAAAGATAATCGTAAGATTATAATGAAACTGAAATAAAAAGACTCCATTATCACAAAGGATTTGCCTTTTCTGTTTAAAGGACTAAAAGAAGATTGTCGGATAACAATATTCAAAGTTTCAACTAAATTTCTATCGATGTCAAAATTTGAGCTATTTATGCAAAAAAAGTATAGATTGAAGTGGGTTATTTGGTGGCTAAACCCCCTCTCTAAAGATAGTTTTGAACACTAGGTTTTATAAATGTCCCAAATACAAATATTAAAATAGAATGATTGAAAAGAAAATGAGTACATCTAACAAAACAAATAATTCCATACATTTTTTAATTATATTGTTTGCTTGCGTTTTGACCGTTAACGTCTACGGTCAAAAGAAACCTTTCGGAGCATATAAACAAAAGGTTCCTGGGACGGATTTAACAGTTTCTATGTTACCTATACCAGGCGGAAGCTTCGGAATGGGAAGTCCGAATACTGAAAAAGGTAGATCTGCTGATGAGGGACCGGTTCATCAGGTAGACATTGCCCCTTTTTGGATGGCTGAGTTTGAAGTCACTTGGGATTTATACCAATTATTTATGTCAAGGGATATAGACAAATTGGGAAACAGTGGTTCCAAGGGGAACGAGGTTTCGTTAGATGTTGACGCTGTTTCGGGGGCGACAACACCATATGTGGAGATGAGTTTCGGAATGGGAACTGAAGGTTACCCTGCGATATGTATGACACAAAATGCGGCTTCAAAATTTTGTGAGTGGCTGTCAGCGATGACAGGAAATTTCTACCGACTTCCCACAGAAGCTGAATGGGAATATGCCTGTAGAGCAGAAAGCAAAACACCATTTTCTTTTGGCGGAAGCGCCAACGGAATTGAAGACTATGCCTGGTATTCAAAGAATAGCGACGGCAAATATCAAAAAGTGGGTAAGAAGAAACCCAATCCATGGGGACTACATGATATGCACGGAAATGTAGCTGAATGGACGCTTGATGCATATGATTCGGATATTTATGGAAATCGTGCTGGAAGGAAAACCGCAGACCCTTTTAAGAAACCAACCAAAACGTATCCGAGAGTCGTTAGGGGAGGTTCATGGAAAGATAATCCGGAAAAACTTAGAAGTGCGGCTAGGGTCTATTCTGAAAAAAGATGGAAAATTCAGGACCCGCAGATCCCCAAAAGCAAATGGTGGCATACGGATGCTACATTTGTTGGCTTTAGGATTGTAAGGCCATATAATACGCCAAGTCCTAAGGAACAAAAGATTTATTGGAAAGCAAAACACACAAACTAAATACCTATGAATAATCAAACAAACAAAAAGAACAGCTCTGTCAGTAGAAGGTCTTTCGTAAAAACGACGAGCTTAGCTACTGGGGGAATATTGACGAGTAGCATTCCTTTTGAGGCAATGGCTCAAACCGGGAAGGTTGAAAAACTCAAATTGGCAGTAATCGGTTGTGGGGGACGTGGAACTGGTGCCACCGTTCAAGCCCTTACTGCGGACCCAGATGTTGAACTTGTAGGCTATGGCGGACGCGTTCAAAGATCGTTTAGAGGGCAGTCTAAGTGCCATTCAGGAGCATTTTGATGGTGAGCGCAAGATAAATGTTAAGGACAAGAATCGCTTTGTTGGGTTTGATGCTTACAAAAAGGCAATCGATTTGGCTGATGTTGTTGTTTTGGCAACTCCACCGGGATTCCGCCCTTTGCATTTTGAATATGCCATTTCGAACGATAAGCATGTCTTTATGGAAAAACCTGTTGCCACAGACCCAGCTGGTGTTAGAAGGGTTTTAAAGGCAGCAAAGGAGGCAAAGGATAAAAAGTTGAATGTTGTTGTCGGTCTTCAAAGACACTATCAAGAGAAGTATAATACGCTATACGACCAAGTAAAACAGGGCGCCATTGGCAAAATTGTTTCTGGTCAAGTGTATTGGAATGGCGGGGGTGTTTGGGTTAGACCACGTCAGGAGGGGCAGAGCGAATTGGAATACCAAATGAGAAACTGGTACTACTTTAACTGGCTTTGTGGAGACCACATATTGGAACAGCACATTCATAACATAGATGTGGCCAACTGGTTCATAGGAGAATATCCGACAATGGCCCAAGGTATGGGGGGAAGAGAAGTCAGAACCGGAAAGGACCATGGAGAAATTTTTGACCACCATTTTGTAGAGTTTACTTATCCATCAGGTGCCGTCATATCAAGTCAGTGTAGACATCAAAAAGGTTGTCATAATAGAGTAGATGAAGCCTTTCATGGAAGTGCAGGTTCAACGGTAATCAGTAAAGGAATCATTACTGACTTACAGGGAAATGAAAAATTCAACTACTCAAAGTTGAATGAAGGACAACACGATCCAAACCCTTATCAAGTGGAACACGATAGGTTATTCGCTGCAATAAGAACCAAATCAGAACTTTTGGCCGATGCCGAGAATGGAGCGAAGTCAACTTTAGCAGCAATTATGGGTAGAATGGCCACTTATTCAGGAGATATAATCACATGGGAACAGGCATTGAACTCACCACTTCAACTGGTTCCAGATAACATGGATTGGAACTCAACAGCTCCAACACTGCCAGATGCAGATGGAAATTACAAGGTTCCCGTTCCAGGGATAACCAAATATGCATAACTATACAAATCGTTTAAGATGAAAAGACGAAATTTTGTAAGTGCCATGGCTGCGACTTCGGCATTGGGAATTGTTCCAGGGGTTGTGATGGGCCAAACCAGAAACGCAATTTATGGGTCCCATAAGTTTAATCTAAAATATGCACCTCATTTGGGAATGTTCAAGAATTTGGCTGGACAGAACCCAATCGATCAGCTAAACTTTATGGCGGATCAAGGGTTTACGGCTTTTGAAGACAATGGCATGAAGGGAAGGCCCATAGATTTGCAAGAAAAGATGGCTTCGACCATGGCGAAGCGCGGAATTTCCACGGGGGTGTTTGTAGCCCATAAAATATATTGGCAAAAGCCAAATTTGGCCAGCGGGGATGAAGCACTTCGAGAAGAATTCCTAAAACAGATTAAAGAATCGGTGGAAGTTGCCAAAAGAGTTAATGCTAAATGGATGACGGTGGTGCCCGGGCACGTAGATTTAAGACAAAACATGGGATACCAAACTGCTCATGTTGTGGAATCCTTAAAAAGAGCTTCGGATATATTGGAACCCCATGGTCTGGTAATGGTACTTGAGCCACTCAACTTCAGGAACCACCCTGGTTTATTCCTTTCCGAAAGCCCACAGGCATATGAAATTTGTAAGGCAGTGGATTCTCCTTCGTGCAAAATACTTTTTGATATTTACCATCAACAGATTCAAGAAGGTAATCTTATTCCTAATATTGAAGGTTGTTGGGATGAAATTGCATATTTCCAAATTGGAGACAACCCTGGCCGAAATGAACCCACTACGGGCGAAATCAACTACAAAAATGTATTTAAGACCATCCATAAAAAAGGTTTTAATGGAATTTTAGGGATGGAACATGGAAATTCAATAAAAGGAGCGACAGGGGAAAAAAGGGTTATTGAGGCCTATGTGGAGTCGGATAGCTTTTTATAGAATTTGATTGACCTTAAACAGAAAACAGGTGGAGCTAAAACAAAGCACCTCTTTTTTTAGTTAGAAGTATAAACTGGAACTTCTTTCTTTATCAATTAGATTGATACTATATTTTGCATCCGTTGATCCAAACGTACCATCTATTGATAAGAACACCCCATTCATTAACTCATGCCCTTTTTTTAATCCTTTCGGTTGTATGTTTGATTCGAATTAAGAATTTAATCATTCAGTTTATGATTTAACTTCCGAAGAATAAGACAAGGGTAAAAAGTAGGATTCTTACCTGTTCTTAACCTATAAAAAATCTTATTTGAAGAGGTTTCCGTTGCGCCAAGGGGTTTTGAGGTTGAGCCTCTTGGTTGTAACGGCTTTCTGATTTAATAGCAAAACCTGTCCTACCATAAGGTGATTCCCTTGGACTTTATTTTGATATACAACGGTATTTGTAAATGATGATGAGTGCAGTGTAAGTTTCTATACAAAAAACCTACTTTTGTAAAACAAATTATACACCTGTAGATTTTTAGATATGGCAGAACAAATAGAAAGAATAAAAACATTAATTATAGGGTCAGGTCCAGCTGGGTATACAGCGGCAATTTATGCTTCTAGGGCTGATTTAAAACCGGTATTGTACACAGGCATGGAACCTGGGGGCCAATTGACCACCACTACTGAGGTGGATAATTTTCCAGGATATCCCGAAGGCGTAGATGGTCCAACAATGATGGTACAGTTGCAGCAGCAAGCCGAACGTTTCGGAACAGAAGTTCGTATCGGTATGGTCACTGCTGTTGATTTTAGCAATGTGGTCGGTGGAATTCATAAGATTACTGTAGATGACAGCAAGCAAATTGAAGCGGAAACTGTAATTATTTCTACTGGTGCCACGGCAAAATATCTGAATATCCCTAGTGAGCAACGCCTTAGGGGAGGTGGTGTTTCCGCATGTGCCGTTTGTGATGGCTTTTTTTACAAAGGGCAGGATGTCGCTATTGTTGGAGCTGGCGATACTGCTGCTGAGGAAGCATCTTATCTCGCCAATATCTGTACAAAGGTTACCATGTTGGTAAGAAAAGATTATATGAGGGCCTCAAAGGCCATGCAGCATAGAGTAAATAGTTTGGACAATATCGAGGTTCGTTATAATTCTGAGGCTGATGAGGTTTTAGGAGACCAAGTGGTTGAAGGTTTGCGCATTGTTAACAATCAAACCGGTGAAAAGGAGGAAATAGCCATTACTGGTCTTTTCATTGCCATAGGGCATAAACCTAACACGGACATTTTCAAAGGACAGTTGGAAATGGATGAAACAGGATACGTTATCACCGAAGGGAAGTCTACAAAAACCAATAAACCTGGAGTTTTTGCTAGTGGCGATGTTCAGGATAAAGAATACAGACAGGCCGTTACTGCAGCTGGAACAGGATGCATGGCGGCATTGGATGCCGAACGTTATTTGGCATCAGTGGAAAGTGTAGCTGAAGCTACTTCCTAATCGACTGGTAAATTAAAAGTAATAAAAAAGGCACCATTAGGTGCCCTTTTTTATTGGATGGAATCCTAAACTCAATCAATTCGTTTATAGTTTTCAGAAAAGGTGCGATTTCCCTCTTCATCAAAACTTATTTGGCTATAAGTTTCATCGGTTAGCTTCAACTCAAAATTAAATACGCGCAAGGTGTCCATGGCTCTCATCATAGGGGATGATGCATATTCCAAGGTTTCTATCAGAGAATCAGAGGTTATTCTATAGGTTCCATAGCCGAACCACTCTAAAGAATCTTTAGGGGCATATCTAGACCACATTACCTTACCATTATAATACATTTTTACTTGTCGGTAACCATCCGCAGTGAGTATTGTATCTGAAATGTTGACACCATCGTCATAATTATAAAAGCTTTGAAGTTCCCAGGTTCCTTGTATAGAATGCATTGTTTCTGTTTCCAGTTTTGGAGATGTGAGTTTTGTGGCAGAAATCAAAATCAGCATCAATAAAACCAATCCGACTAGTTTTTTCATGGCTGTGTTGTTTAAAGTTAAAGCTTCCTTTTCTTCAAGTAAGATAGGATTTTTTAGGCAATTAATCAATTGATAGCTAAAAAGAAAACCTAGCAAATGCTAGGTTTTGACTTAAGCGATTTTAATTACCTGCCATAAGTTTTATGCAATGGTTTAGCCCTTTATTCGAAGTAATCTATAAACAGGGCCATTTTTCTTTTAAGTTTATGTTCCAAGTCGACCATTCGGTAGTTGGTCTTGGGTTCGATTGATGACAACTTTTTTTGATAATACCGTTCAACTTTAGCTAACCTTCGTTGATATTTCGTTTCAAGTTCTCGAGCGAGTTGTTGAAACTCAAATTCAAGCTTTTTTGCTTTTTTTCCAATCTCCCTTTTGAAAAAAAATGGTTTGTAAGACGATTAGCTTTTTGTTGTAACCTGAGCATTTCGGTTTGGATTTTTTTCTGAAGCTCCAACATTTCACCATTTGCCAAAAATTGTATTTGTTGAATGGAATCTTGAGCTTCACTCTGAATGTCAGAAATTTCAAAACGAAAACTTGCTTTTAATGAATCAACTTCAAATTTTATCTGTGTGCCCAATGCGCTTATTTGAAGTTCTTTTATTGTAGTTGAGGTTGATTGTCCAAAAGAGCTTTGAGCCCCTAGGAACAACGATAGCACAATTGCAACAACTTGAATTTTATATTTCATAAAAGTTAAAGTTATTAATTGAGGAAAATCAAGTGGTCAATATTTATATACGCTACCAGAAACTGACTTTTTTGCTTGTACGCTAGCTTCACCAGAATATCTGATGTCTGCCCCACTACTTGCATCGGCGACCAACGATTCAGATACATTAATAGAAATATCCGCACCGCTACTTGCATCGGCATTACACTTTTTCACCATGAGTTCACCTGCTCTTATATCTGCACCACTGCTTGCATCGGCATAAAGCATATCCGCTTGTCCCGAAACTTTTATGCCCGCTCCGCTACTGGCATCTGCCGAAACTTCAGAAGCTATAAGTTCTACCTTTAAATCAGAACCACTGCTGGCATCGAGTTCAATCTTCTCCGATTCGATTACGTTTTGTACAATTAAGTCTGCTCCGCTTGAACTCCTCAGTCCAGAAACCTTTGGAAGAGAAACATATATTTTTTTCGTGGCTCTGCCAATATTTTCAATGGTATGGATGCGTAATTTTCCGTCCTTGATGTCGGTCGCAATTAAATCTATGATGTTTTCATCGGCTTCAACATCGATTTTAAATTTGGAGTTTTGCGTCACAAAGACGTCCAGTCCTTCCGAAGCTGATATTTCGGTGAAATCTTCGGTTACTTTACGGCTTTCTTCCACAACCTCTCCGTTGCCTTTTTTTCCATTGCCAAAATTTACGTCCATTATGCATGAGGAGGCAAAGACGACCAAGATAAATGCGATTGCTATTCGTGCAAGTGTTGTCATGATTGTTGTTTTTTATGCTCAGCTCGACTGGGCATCTGTTATTGATTGATTTTATTCTTTGATTTGAATGAGATACTGAAACAAGTTCAGCATGAAATTCTTAGTTATATTATTCTTTTGCTATTTATACTTTCCGAATTGTCGAAAACTTAAGCTCAATTGTCGTTATTGTCTCCAGCTTTTATTTGGATACCGTCTTCATCAATTTTCATTTTAAAGCTGTCGGCACCATCTTCGATGTTTACATTGACACCGTTTTTGTCTATTGTGATGTTGTCTTCCTCTGTTTCTTCTTCAACCTCCACGTCTTCAGGACAGTCTTGGCATTTAAGTTCACCATCATCTCCCATGACCCATAAGTAATCGATAATACCATTTCTATAAAGATTATGGTCATTTTCTATTCCTCGTCCGATATGCCCTCTTGTAGATTCCTCAAAAGCCAATACCTTACCTTCGGGAATGTAGACAGTGGTGGTAACTTCCTGATTTCTTGCTTTGTTTGAAGCTGCAGTCGTCAGATATTCATTGAGAATAATTGTGTTGGAAGTAAGTTCATAATCATAGTTGATTTGTTTGGCCCTTTCTCTGGCTGCCAAAGTACTATTCCCATGTGAATCCTTGCGAATGTTGAGTTTAACGTAGTCGTCATCCGATTTTCTAATCCTGATGCTAACATCGTCAGAAATCAATAATCTATTATCATTATCATCGTATGTGTAGGTCATTCTGCCAAAATGCACTCGGTCGAGGCCATATTCAAACTCCGAATTTTTCATTTTAATGATCAAAGTGTCATTTGGGTTCTCTATCAACAATTGATCCTTCACATTTACACTTCCTACATGCGCAAACTCCGCGGCTTGTTTTACCCCAAGGGTTATCAAGGTGCCAATGGAGAGTAACCAAAGCCCCAATAGTGAGAACTTGGCTATATTACCGATTGACTTTAGGTTGTTCACAAGAATTTTAAGGCCCAAATAGAGCACAAAGAAGAATGGAATTCCAGTTGCAAAAAACAACAATATGGATACTATCCACACCGGTGCTCCAGTAGTGTTGACAATTTCATATAAATCCACACCGGGAATATGAACCGAATCAAGCATGCCTACGGTAAAGAAAGCGATGAACAATGCAATTAGACTAGTCGCTCCTATTATAATTAATATAATGCCTATGAACTTTCCAAATATTTTAAAAAGGAACATGATAATATCACCAATGGTGTCAAAAAAGGTCTTGGAGCTGCTTTTGACCTGGTTGCCTACTTTTTCGTAGTCAACACTTTTAACCTTGTCTGCAACATTATCAAACCCCTCTTTTACTTTGCGTTCTATATTGCTGATGTTGATAGGCTCTCCCGACATGTCCAATTTTTGGGAGGTGGTCGAGGCTTCAGGTACCAAAATCCATAGAAGGATATAGGCAATTAGTCCAAAACCAGTAAATACGGCCAATAGGATAAAGATTAATCGTATCCAAAGCGCATCTATACCTAAATAATGTTCTAGACCGGAGCTGACACCACCGATATACTTATGGTCTATGTCTCTATACAACTTTTTGGACTTTCTTTCCGAACGGGTGTAGGTTTTGCGGGGTTCATCTTCAAAAATGTCCTCATCGACCATGTAGTCTTCTGGTTGCCCCATTACATTGATTACCTCATCAACCTCTTTTTCGGTGATTACCTGTCGCTCGTTCTCCATTTTTTCTAGAAAGAGTTCCGCAACCCTTGCCTCGATATCCGCTATGATTTCATCACTGCCAGGTGTACCGGAGAAGGATCGTTTTATGGATTCCAAATAGCGTTTGAGCTTGTTGAAAGCAGTATCGTCTATATGGAAGAGCGTATTTGCTAGATTTATATTTACTGTCTTGTTCATTTTTTGATTTTATTTTGTGTTGGTTACCAGATTGACTGCATTTCTAAGTTCATCCCAGGTACCGTTAAGCTCATTTAGGAATAAACGTCCTGTTTCGGTAAGCGCATAATATTTTCTTGGCGGCCCAGATGTGGATTCTTCCCAACGGTAGTTGAGCAATCCTGCATTTTTAAGCCTTGTGAGCAGGGGGTATATAGTGCCTTCCACTACAAGCATCTTGGCGTCTTTAAGGGCTCCAAGAATTTCAGAGGCATACTTGTCCTTATCTTTAAGTATGGACAGGATGCAATACTCCAGAACCCCTTTCCGCATTTGTGCTTTTGTGTTTTCTATGTTCATAACTACATGGTTCTATTTAATTAACTGTTCGTTTTCTTGTGCCGAACCTAGGTCCGACTTTGTTTCCGATGACTCCCCCGTGATGAGCAGGGGAGTGGAAACCGTTTTTTGATTGATGATTGATTGATTGATGATACTTCGACTACGCTCAGTACATGTTTTCGTTTTTTGATTGATGAGTAAACTCGAATTACTTATTATTTGATGAATTTTATGGTAAATGGATATTTAAAAGTTTCGCCCTCGTTGGTTCTGATGGTAGCCAAAATGGTATAGACAATATTGACTACGATTAAACCAAATTGTAAAACTCCAGTAATCCCTACTGGCCAGAAAAATCGGCCGAATCTAAAATCATCACTGCTAATATGGATGTTTAGATTGTTCAAGTCACTTAGACGATGGAACCCGAACCAATTCCCGTCGAATAGATCAGGTAAAAACCCAATAAAGAACGGTACACTGATTATTCCCACTAAAATGGAGTATAACAGCATGCTGATTTGAAAGTTAAGCGCCTGTTTACCATTATAATCCACAAATGCGTACTCCTTCTTATTGGCAGTCCACAAAATCAAAGGAAGAATAAAATTCCCAAAAGGAATAAAGTACTTTGAAAAGGTAGATGCATGAATGATAGCTGATAAATTTCTTTCGTGCTTGGTTAATGTTGTTGCCATTTTAATTGATGATTTTTGACCGTAAACTCGGTTTACCTATTAGCTTACGATGCAAATATATATCCAAAAGATGGTACTATGCAAAACAAAGTACTAAATATTAACATTTATTTAACAAATCAAAATAGTGGTTTTTTTGCTATTTTTAGAACATATAAAAACAAGAATATGGCTCTTAGCGCTAGTAAATTCAATAAGTTCACTTTTTTCAAACTTCCGTCAGCTTGGTGGTGCGGCGTACGACTCAAATACATTGACGATCAAAAGGCTATTACCACGGTCAAGCACAAATGGTTCAATCAAAACCCTTTTAAATCGATGTTTTGGGCTGTCCAGGGGATGGCTGCAGAGCTTAGTACGGGAGCAATGGTCATTGAACAAATTAGAAAAAGCGGCAAAAAAATATCGATGTTGGTCGCGAACAACAATGCCAGTTTCACCAAAAAGGCTACGGGTCGTATCACGTTTACCTGCGAAGATGGACATCTGATTCATCAAGCACTTCAGAAAACTATTGAAACCGGAGAAGGACAAACTTTTTGGATGAAATCAACCGGCGTCAATCAAGATGGAGTGGTTGTTTCTACCTTCAATTTTGAGTGGACCGTAAAAATAAAGTCGAAATAGTGCTCTTATAGGTCAATTTAGTACAAGCATCTTTCCTGCTTATCCTGTTTATTGCATACTGTTTAATCAATCACTATTAAAAATGACCGATAACAGAATGAGAATATTGCCCTTTGTCCTTTTGTTCGCTTTTTCTTTGACCATTTATGCTCAGACAGACAATAATTGGCCGCAACCTGCAGGTCCTAATGGTGACTGGACGGTAACAACGGATACCAAAGTGCCTACAGATTTTAGCGTTACCATGGATAGTAATATTCTATGGAAATCCGAGTTGCCCGAAGGCGGACAAAGTGGAATCACCGTTTGGAATGATAGAATCTTTCTTACCGTAATGAAACCTATTTACAAGATAGAAGAAGGAAAAGGAGTTAAAGGTTCTGACGTGTTAGCGCTTTGCATCGATGCCAAAGATGGTCGCATTATTTGGCAAGAAGAATTGAAAGGCAGTGTAGATAGTGAGTATATGTATGGTTTTAGCGACTCGTCAACTCCTGGTCCTGTGACTGATGGAAAGCATGTGTGGTTTTATAATGCAAGTGGAAATCTGAGTTGTTTTGATTTTAAAGGGAACCTAGTTTGGGAAAGAACATGGAACCCGGTTGAAGAATTGGATGGAATCCATTTTCCTTTCAATAAGCAATTTGAACCTTTTATCGTTGGTGACCTCATAGTCAACATGGAAACCTATTGGGAAAAAGATGGAAAGAGGGTTTATGGATGGAACTACCTTTATGGTATTGACAAAAGCACTAGCAAAGAAGTATGGATTTCACAAGATGGTCTTACACATTATAATACTCCGTTCTTATCAAAGACCGCGGACGGGAAACCAGCGATAATGATAGGTAGGGGAGGGCATCACCAAGTTCCAGAGAAGCCATCAGGATATTCGTTGATAGATGTTAAAACTGGAAAGAGAATCTGGCAATATGAAACTAATGAGGGATTATCACTATATCATGCCACATGGAACAAAGATTATGCGGTGTGGTATACTGAGAGTGAAAATGTCATCCATATTTTGGATTCTAAAACTGGTAAGCTCTTGCGAAAGATATCGTTAACAGAAAATGCTGATGTTTCAAAATACGATACAGAAACCGGGACATATGTAACTCAACGAAATGTTGATATCCAAAAACAATTAGGGTTTACAATATTTCCTGCCTGGTACACCAATATAATAGTCAATGATAAACTCTTCTTTCTTTGTTTTAAAGAAGGACGTTACAGAAAAAATATAGGTCCCGAATACACTATGGGTAGAATTGACCTAAAGACAGGAAAAGCTGAGTATCTGGAAGTGCCCGTACAAGTGGATTATAAGGAAGGTGAAAAATCCAATATTTGGAATACCGAACTTACCACCGAAACAATAAACATCAGGGGATTGGATGTGTCCAATGATAAAAGGTCTAGAAGGGATGGGTGGCATTGGAATTTTAATGGGAACCCAATTGCCATAAATGGAAAAATATTTTTTACTACGATGCTTGGTGTTGTGTACTGTATTGATGCGACAACGGAATCTTTTGATGAAAAAGCATTTATCAGTATTAACGATTTGGGCCCAAAAGGACAAACTTGGTCAGTAAATGCACCTTCGTTTGCAAACGGAAACCTTTACCACAGAACTTTAAAGCACCTGATATGTATAGGTGAAAAATGATAAAAATGGTTTTTTTTTGAGAAACTCATATTACTTTAACACTTAAACTTTATATCTTAGGGGTGTTACAATTTTTAGTAATTTCACCATTAACAGAGTAATTAATAGTAAACTAAACACACATGGGAAAATTTGAAATTAAATCCACCAGTTCCGGCAAAACAATGTTCAACCTCAAGGCTGGTAATGGACAGGTAATATTAACCAGTCAATCATACGCTAGTAAGGATGGATGCAAAAATGGTATTGAGTCTGTTCGCACCAATTCGCAAGACGATGGTAGATTTGAACGAAAAACTGCTAAAGACGGAAGCCCTTACTTTACATTGAATGCTGCTAACGGCCAGGTGATAGGGCAAAGCGAAATGTATACTTCTACAGCAGCCATGGAAAATGGAATTGAATCGGTTAAGAAAAACGCTCCCGATGCGGATGTAGAGGATAACTCATAAATATTCAATTTTAATTGATATAAAAAGCAGCCAATTTGGCTGCTTTTTTTACTTTGTACCCAATGGAGATTAAAGGTTCTTTTCCAAGTGTCAGGTTAAGTTATGACTAATGCAACTCAATTAAGGTTAAGAGTTTTATACATAAGTTTTGTGCCCTTGTTCATTGGACTGGCACTAACCCATTTTCCATTCTCCCTTTTTAGGTGAATCATAGTAGAAAAACCGTCGACTTTTGAACTAGTAACCCCTTCTACCACCAAAGCTTCATTATAATCCCTAGAAAAGGCAACCCTTGAATACGATAGTATGACATTGCTTGCTTTAAATCTGTTTTTCCACTTTTCTGTATTCCTAATCGTATCAAGTAATGATAGACCTATCCTGTTTTTATCATAACTCAATTTGTCCAAATCTAGGTTGACCTCATTAATCTCACCCAATTTTTCATATAATTCTTTTGGGACGCCTTTTTTAATCGGTTGATCTACTTCTTCCTTTCCAAGGTTGAACAGTACAGGTGATATGGCTACTTTCAATATACTGTCCTTAAAAATCATTTTTAGAGAATCATGTTCTTTCCAAAAATCCTCCTCCGTAAATTCCTCTGTAAACTTTGGAGGTGGTGGTGGTAAAAGTCCTACATAGTCCAAGTACTTATGTCCATTTATAAGTTGCGAATATATTTCGTAACTATACGCTTCTTCCTTTGTATCTTGAAAGGGGATATTAACTTCTTTTTTTTGGTCTTTGCATGAAAAAATCAAAATCATCAATAAAGGAAGTATTCTATTTACAGATATTGCTTGCATGGTTTAGAGCTTTATTTAATATTTCTGCACTTTTTTGTTCGATACGGTTTCTTTCAGCCTCAGTCATACGACCTAAATAATTGTAAGTTTCTTCCAATCCGACCCAAGCTAAACTTTCGTAATCTTTCAAAGTAAATTTACCTCCGTCAAACTGGTGTAATGCTTGAGCTATGGGTTTGATAAACCTTTCGGACATATAGTCATGTTGAGCCTTGCTCATTTTTTTCCTAATGTGACTTTCCAAATGAGGACTATCTAACTCTTGTTTACTCAATAATCCAATATGATAAGAGAAAAGTTGGAACAATCTAGCTCTGTCCTCTACTACTTGGTTTCTTGATTTTTTGTGAACATGCCTTATTATTTCTGCATGTATCGCCTCATGGATTAATAGTCTCGCCAATTCCAGTGGATTATTATTGGCATTATTCTTATTGATTATTATACGTATTTCATCATTGCTAGTCACACGGTCAAGGGTAATTGCATCCGCACCTGAATTTCCTTTTGGCATAGCTCCAACACTAAAGGTCAATTTAAATTCTGCGTCTTTTTTGAATTTCCCTATTGTTTGCTTTAACAGGTGATTGCTCATTGAGGTTGTTAAAATATCCAATACTCTTTTTACACAAGGGTTTGACTTGACCGATTTATCTATTATTATCCTTTTTGGTTGAGCTGATGGCCTTGGAATATTTCTAATAGAGCCATCACTCCGTATACCTTGGTATTGCTGCCCCCTTTGTGGAATATGGCCCGAACTGGTGTTGGAAACCCAGACCCATTTGTATCTGTCTGGCATAAATATAGTATGGCTATATTCATTGGGCTGTCCTTTTCCGTCATTATTATGGTCATTATACCTATCTATTATGTCACCAGGTATCCTAACCCTTCGATAACCACCTTTGCCACCTCCGTTGCCACAACCAGAGCCACCAGTGCTTTGCAACAGGCCACAGTCACTTGTACCAGCACAATTGCTTGATGTAACCTTGAAATCACAGCGTGAAGCACTTGGTGCGGGTAGAGCAATGGGATTTCCTATTTTTGTTATGCCGTGGAACCCATTCCCTTTCTGGTAGTACCTTGCCATACTCATTTCACCTTTCAAGTTATATAAATATGTCATGCCCGTAAAGCCACCTTTCTCCAAATCGAAGTAGGAACTGTAAGCCTCGCCATTTCTGGAGTCCATCCGTAATAACCAGTAGGCAGGATTATCGTCTATCATGGTCGCCAACAGGCTATAGGTAATATCGGTTATCTCCCCTTCTTCCAAATCAATTTTCACCAACTCTTCCATTTTGTACTCGTGCCATTCCCTCTCTTCCAAGGTTACCTTTTTATGTTCATTCCAAAGGATTTTTAGGCTGTTCTTTGCAATGTCAGAGGATCCATCGAAACCGTCAAGACTAAACTTGCTGCTGATAATTTCTTGTTCAGTAGGCTGAACAACTTCAGTCTCTTGGGTGATTTCTAATTCCGTAGCTTCTTCTTTTTCACAGGAATAGAAGAACATAAGCAAAATAAAAAAAGATAAGGTAAATTTTAGAAAAGAATGTTTTTTCATAAGTAGTGGATTAAGATTTAACAATTAATAATTGTCGGAGGATCAACGGCCAAAATAAGTACTTGCGTTGGAAAGGGGTTAAAGAAAAACCTTAAAAGTTCTATGGATTTTCTGCAATCTGAAAATAACCTAACTTTCTCTTTTTAATGAAACTGATATGTGCGGAATAGAAAGGGCTAGACTTAAAAACAAAATCATCGAATTTCTTTTACTGAACAAGAGAAGTGCATGGTCAGAGGATACTTTGCACATAAAGTTGGACGAACCCACCGAAACCATTAGTCATTTCAATAAAATCGTTTCTGAAATGATTGTGGAAGCACCAAAATATTTTGATTATAATACTGAGGATGATTACTTCACCTTGTTACAAGCAAATGATTTTACTAAAGAGTTCCATGAATGGGGAGGCTTTGTTGACTTATATATTGCCGAAGAAATGAGGCAACAGGATATTGAACAGGACAAGGAAAGAGAAAAACACTTCAAGAATTTGGAAAGGGAAAACACCTTTTTGACCAACAAACTGAACAAACAAAGATTAAAGACTCATTGGATTCCCATAACTATATCTATAATGGCTTTATTGCGTCTTCTAACAAGATTACAGAACCAACAGATGAAAGCAGGATACATAACATAGAAAGGCAGTTGGAAAACTTAGAAAAGGTTCTAAAGAAGGAAAACGATAGTCTTAAAAAAGAACTCAGGGTATATGAATCTGAAAAAGCCTTTTTTGACTTGAAATATGGAAAAATCGATTGTTAACAATTTTCAAGGGAAAAGGAAAAAATTATACTAAATAGAATATTTTTTTATAAAAAGATGCTACTTTTTATAACGATCTATACAAAAAGGGCTATTTAGTTGTACTAGCCACTACTTAACCTGACAGTTGTGGTTAATCTGACACTTGAAAAGAACCTTTAAGCTCATTGTATTCGATGAGCTTTTCTTTTGCTAAAAGTATGGAATCCTCAAAAGTCTGCAAA
>NZ_SRXX01000025.1 GCF_004804315.1 Flagellimonas onchidii | reverse complement strand
TTTGGCAAGTTCTAATAATCCTAACTTTGGTTTGATGATCTTTTCTTCTGTACTCATCTGACAAATCTAATTTAAGGGTTAAACTAATTTATTAAGATTGTCAGATTAAGTCTTAACTATTACAAATAAGTGATTGCATATTTTATTGGTCCTTACTTCTATGAATTTTTGATTGGTTTTTCTGTTGTTCAATCCCCCAAGGGATTGAATCCATTTTCCGGTTTTGATCCAAGTCAATTGCTGTAAAATGGCATCTTCAACATAGTCCTGACCCGTGTACAAACAAGTTTTGTAACCCTTTGCCTTGGCAAATTTCAGATGCTGAACGAGTTCATTTTGATGCCATTCCCCTCCCATAAAAAGGACGCAACTGGCAAATCCATGGTATTTATAAAGGATATTGGCAAACAGGTGGGGAGTAAGCTTTTCCCCATTGCCCTCCTTCCATAAAAATGGGGAATGGCAACCCTTGCAACGTAGGGGACAACCGGATATGCTAAAGCACAGGCTTATTTCTCCGGGTACTTCTTGAAGCACAATTTGCAATTGACTATAAAGCATAAAAAGACCTTTTTATCTTTTAAAATTATAAAAGATAAGATCTCATCAATAATCTCATTATATGAGTTATTAAAAAGGTTATTAACAAGCAAACTAGAAAAGATTCAAATCACTTGTAAGTCCATTATTTTTAATGCTTTAAAAGCTCTTTTTAAAGTTAAAAGTAACCTGGGAAAGAATAGATCTCTTTTCAAGACCTCTTATTTTAAATGGTCTTAATTGATCTATGGTACATTTGGAAATGCACTGCGGGTTTTTGATTATACTATCCTTAAGGCAAAAATTGAAATTAGGTTATTTGTTGAGTGAAAATTTTTGGCTCTGTAAATGGGTTTCAAAAAGTATGAACAGTATTGAAGTCAATTTTCCATCCAAGTTTTTTCTAAGAATGGTAAAAGCTTTACTAATATGGGCTTCCACGGTTTTAATGGAAACCTGAAGATAATTTGAGATTTCGATATTGGTCAACCCTTCTTTTCTGCTCAATAGGAATACTTGTTTGCATTTAGGGGGTAATTTCTGAATTTCTTCATTTATCCTTATCAATGCACTTTTCAATGTTTTTTCATCATAGCTTCGCACAGCTTTTTCGAGTGATTCAAAATATTTCTGTTCAAGATCCATAGTGGAACGCCTCTTTTTGTAAATATTCATAAACTCATTCTGGACAGACTTTAATAAGTAATTATGGAGTGAAGAGGAAATATTTATCTTTTTTCTTTTTTCCCACGTTCGCATGAAAACATTTTGTACAATGTCTTGGGCCATTTCCCAGTCATCGGAAATTGATAGAGCATAGGCAAATAAACTTTTGCTGTATTTTTCAACCAACAGAATAAAAGCTTCTTCCGAACCATTTTTCAATTCTTGGATTAAAAAAGATGGACCCATGGGGTTTTATTTACAAATGAGATTTTTTGGGAATAAAATACAAATATGAAAAAAAATGATTAAAAAGTTAGGGTATTGCAAAATGACATTGTCTTCTTTTAAGATTATTCTATGAAATGAGTTCAAAAAAGATAGAATTCTTAATCGTCAAATATCTTGTTAAAGAGATTACATCTGCAGAGCTGGATGTATTGAACGAATGGATAAAAGATTCTGAAAATGAAAAAATCTTGGATGAATATGTCAAGATACATTATGAAATTACGGCAGCAATGAATGAACCCGATATAGAAGCAATTAAGAAGAATCTCAGAAAAAAAATTAAGGACGAGAAGATTTCTTCTGCTAAAACTAAGTATCTAAAGTTTTTTAAGTATGCTGCGGTATTCGCTTTATTGTTTACAATAGGCTATTGGCACATTGGGCCCAAAACAATAGAAGAAACAAATAATACAGAGGTGACCAATAGTTTGTTGTTAGTGCCAGATGAAGAATCCATAACCTTACAATTGGATGATGGCAGTATCCAGCAAATAAGTTCTGGAGGGTCTAAAACAATATTGGATGCCGATGGCAATATTATCGGCAGTCAAGATGGGCAAAATATAAAGTACATGGGAGCTTCCAAAAAAGAGGAGTTGGTCTTCAATACATTGACCGTCCCCAAAGGTAGAAGATTTGAAGTGACCTTATCTGATGGTTCACATGTTTTTTTGAACTCTGCTTCATCATTACGATATCCGGTAAAGTTTATAAAAGGCTCTCCGAGGGAAGTTTTTATTAAAGGGGAAGGGTATTTTGATGTGACCGAAGATACGGAACATCCTTTTATTGTGCATGCAGATGATATGGAGATCAATGTTCTGGGAACAAAATTCAATGTGACCAATTATCCTGAAAAAGACAACATAAGTACCGTATTGGTCGAGGGCAGTGTAAAGCTCAATATGAAAGATGAACAGAAAAGTAGTTTTTTGGAGCCAGGGTTTAAAGCCGAATGGAATCGATTAGAAAAAAATGTGGTTTCAATGAAAAATGTCGATACAAGAATATATACGGCATGGACAGAAGGGAAATTGATATTTAGAAATGCCACTTTTAAACATATTAGACACACTTTAGAGCGTCATTATAACGTCGCTATTATAAATAATAATGAAGATTTAGATAAACAAAGGTTCGATGCTACCTTTGATATTGAGACTATCAATGAAATATTACAAACCTTTAATATTAGCTATGCTATTGATTTTAAAATAGTTGATAACAAAGCAGTAATAGATTAATTGAATATTCAGCTAAGCGAAAACCAACCAATAAAAAAATGATTATATGATTTGAACACTGTTTAAAGAAAAAAACCGGGAAATGTTGACGCCATTTCCCGATTAAAAATGATTTATAAATAATAAACCAATTAGAACATACGAAATTATGAAAAAAACCATGACTTTATGGGGTGGTGAGAACACTTTCATAAAAACTAATTTGAAAATGAAACTAACGTTACTTTTATTGATAGTTTCCTTGTTTCAATTAAAAGCCAACGATTCATATTCTCAGTCTACCAAATTATCGCTTGAAATGTATGGGGTAACTGTGAATGATGTCATAAGGGAAATAGAACATTTATCAGACTTCAAATTCCTCTATAATAGAGACGATTTGGATTTAGGGAGAATTGTGACTGTTACGGTAAACAGAAAGCGTGTTTCTACAATTTTAAAGAATATCTTTGATGGAACAGATGTAGATTTTGAAGTACACAACAAGCAGATTGTCCTTAAAAAGAAATTGGTTAAAGATGCTATAGATTCCTCTAATGTTCTTGATGCAGATGCACTACAGCTTTCAGTTTCGGGCCAAGTTGTTGATGATACGGGCGAGCCGCTTCCTGGGGCAAGCATAATTGAAAAAGGAACCACTAATGGAACACAAACCGATTTTGATGGCAACTTCAGTATTTCAGTTGCCGATGAAAATGCGACTCTGGTAATATCCTATATTGGTTTTGCGACGCAAGAAGTGTCCATTGCCGGACAAACGAATATCACCGTGACCCTTGTCGAAGATGCAGCGGGTCTGGATGAAGTTGTAGTTGTAGGATATGGTTCGCAATCCAAAAGAGATTTGACCGGTGCTGTTAGTACCGTTTCTACCGACGAGATAACAAAAATTGCTGCGGCAAACAGTACTGCACTCCTCCAAGGAAGGGCTGCCGGAGTAAGGGTAGAAGCGAATGGTGGCGCACCCGGTGATGGTGTGAGTGTAATCATCAGGGGTACCGGAACCTTTGGCAATGACCAGCCCTTATATGTGGTGGATGGGAACATTGTTGATGAAATCAGTTATTTGAACCCAAACGATATTGAAAACATCAGTGTTTTAAAAGATGCAGCGGCGGCGGCTATTTACGGAAGCCGGGCTGCAAATGGAGTGGTGTTGATCAATACCAAAAATGGAAGATCGGGAGATATTAGCATCACATTTGAATCCAAAGTGGGTTTCCAAAGCCCTACAAGTTTGCTTGATTTTACCAATGCCCGCCAATATGCGGATTATCATAACCAAGCGAGGGATAATGATGGCGATCCAAGGGCTGTGCCCAACGACACCGGTTTCGACCCAAGTATAGATACGGATTGGCAAGACCTTTCCTTGAATACCGCACTTTTTCAAGATTATAGCTTTAGCGCTTCTGGAGGTGGCGAAAAAGGTACATTCTATATCTCAGGACAGTATTTAGATCAAGAAGGTGTTGTGGTCGATTCTGGTTTTAAGCGTTACAATGTAACCGCAAACACAAGTTTGAGTAAGGGAAGGTTTTCAATGACCCAGAACTTGTCTATTTCCAGATCATTTACTAACAGGAACACTTTTTATGGAAGAGAACGTGGAGAAATTCCAACCATTCCGGTATTTAACGAAGAGAATGAAGGCGGATTTGCCGGAATTGAGCCTAATTTACATGGAGTGGCCAGAGGGATCAACTGGTATGGAAGGGCCATTCTCAATGATGACCAAACTACAACGGATAGAATTATCGGATCGGTCTCCCCACAATTTGAAATTATGGACGGGCTTACCTTTAAACTGAACTTAGGGCTAAATTATTTTGTGCGCAATGATTTTAATTTTGAACCAACCTTTTTCTTAAGTACCTCACAAGAAGCTTTTAATGATGTTGCTAGACTAAGGGAAGAATATACTCGTGGCCTCGGTATCCTCATAGAAAACACCTTAAATTACAAAAAGACCATTGCAGACGACCATAATATCGACGTATTGGTCGGTTTTACAAGGCAAACCAACGAAACAAGGTCTGTTGGAGGTCTTGGAACGGATTTTAACTTTAACGATTTTAGGGTGTTGGAAGCCGCCAACGATAATACTGATGTGTTCGGGCGTTTAGAGGAAAGTGCATTGCTTTCGTATTTGGGAAGGCTTAATTATGGCTATAAGAATAAATATCTATTGAGTGCCACCGTAAGACGGGACGGTTCTTCAAGATTTGGTTCGGACAATCGCTGGTCTGTGTTCCCTTCTTTTTCTGCTGGATGGACCATTAGTGAAGAATCATTTTTTCCTGAGGATGGTATCGTTAATTATTTAAAGTTTCGGGGTAGTTATGGAGAATTGGGATCTCAAAACATAGCTAATTACCAAACTGCCAGTGTCTTGAATATCAATAATTTTTATAATGTTGGAGGTCAGGTGCTTGGAGGAGCCATTGTTCGAGCATTGGCAAATCCAAATTTGGTATGGGAAACTACAAAGACCACCAACATAGGTTTGGATGCCCAACTTTTTGATGGGAAAGTATCTCTGGGCATGGAATATTATGTAAAAGAATCGGAAGATATTTTGGTTAATGTGCCTATTCCCGGTCATGGGGGACTTGGAGGTCAATTAATAAACAATGCGGCCACCATTGAAAACAAAGGATTTGAAGTCTTGGCCTCTTACCGGCACATTGCAGAAAATCCAGATGGCTTTAATTTTGATGTTAATGTCAATTTTAATACCCTAAAAAATGAGGTCACCTCATTGGGTGATGGTGTAAATCCGATAACTTCGGGATTTTTTACGCAACAGGGCTTTTCTGCTACCCGTACCGATGTCGGTCGTCCGGTAGGTAGTTTCTTTGGACATGTAGTTGAGGGGCTTTATCAAACCCAAGCCGAAATCGATGCTGATGGAAGAGGCGGAGGAGACGTTCAGTTGGGTGATATTAATTTCCTGGACTTGGATAACGACGGTGATATTGATGATGATGACAGAATGTTTTTGGGAGACGCTATCCCAGATTTTGAATATGGGATAAACTTTAATGCATCTTACAAAAACTTTGATCTGACCTTGTTTCTCCAAGGTGTTGTGGGGAATGAACTGTGGAATGCCAAAAGATACCATTATATCCTTGATGGAGCTGGTGGACCAAAGCTTACCGATGTTTTGAATGCATGGACCCCCGGTAATACTGATACCAATATTCCTCGATTGACCATTAGAGACCGGGCAAACAATAAGAGATCATCGGACTTTTTTATCGAAGATGGCTCGTATCTTAGGTTAAAGAATATACAGGTAGGGTATACCTTGCCATCATCTTATATTGAAACACTTGGGTTGTCCAGAGCTAGATTTTATTTGAGCGGTCAAAATCTATTGACCTTGACAGACTATACCGGATATGATCCAGAAATTGGTCGTTCTAATGGTGGAGGTCCTTTTGGTACAGGTGTTGATAGGAGGGCCTATCCACAGAACAAAAATGTGCTACTTGGTGTTCAACTATCTTTCTAATAAAAAAAGTGTTATTATGAAAATTAAAAAAATTAAAAAGGTTATTGCCTTTTCAATGGCAATACTATTTTCTGCGACTTTCAATAGTTGTGAGGAAGATTTAGAGCTTATTAACCCGAACCAACCAACTCCAGACTCTTTTTGGATGACTGCCGATGATGCCGAAGGAGGATTGGTGTCCGTTTATGCAGGTTTGCCCACAATAGGGATGTTCGGAAGAATGATGACAGGTATTCATTTGATACATCGATCGGATATCGCCAATACATTTCCTCAAGCCTTTGTTAATGATGCAGGGACCTTTTCTGTAACTCCGGACAATCCAAGGCTAAACGAACTGTGGACTGGGATATATTCCATAATATCTCCTGCCAATCAAGTAATTGCTCGGGTTCCCGATATAGAAATGGATGCGGGCAGAAAAGCAGAAATTTTGGCTGAAGCTCATTTTGTAAGAGGCTTTATATACTTCTACATAGTAAATTTATTTGGAGAAGCGCCGATGCCCTTATCGGAAGCACTGGGATTGGAAGATCTGTTTTTACCAAAATCAAGTGAAACGGAGCTTTGGGCCACTGTTGAAAGTGATTTAAGGATGGCACAAAACGGATTGCCACAAACACCACCACGTGGCGAAGTCGGCAGGGCTACTTGGGGAGCTGTAACAGCAATGCTGGGGAGAGCTTTATTGTACCAGGGTAAATGGGGAGATGCTGCTACAGAATTCAAAAAGATCATAGATTCCGGACTATATACCTTGACTGCCGATTACAACGAAAATTTCACAGAAACTGGAGTGAACAATGTAGAGTCGGTCTTTGAAATACAATTGGATGGTAACCCCAATGGAGGTTGGGGGCCAGGCCCAGGCGGCGACAATTGGAGAGGCCAGGCATGGGAACCAGACATTGCTCCAAGGGGATACACAAGTCAACAGAGTATGAGTGTCAACCAATGGGTACTAGATCTATTCTTGGCCCAGACTACCAATGGAGGACTTGAAGATCCAAGAGCTGCGCATACATTGATATGGGATTATCCTGGAGCTATGGTCTATCAAGATGCCTTTGCGGATGCTTTTACAGGAGATGATCTTACCAAAGTTTGGGTAAGAAAATATTTGAACTTCGAAAATGAAGGGTCATTATCGCCTGGAAGTTGGTCCGGAGATACCAATAATTTTAGAATTGCAAGATTGGCAGATATCCTTTTAATGTATTCAGAAGCAGAAAATGAAGTCAGTGGAGGTTCGGCAAGTGCCTTAGATGCATTGAACCAGGTTAGGGCAAGAGTCGATATGCCAGCATATGCAGGACTAGATCAAAGTGCACTAAGGGATGCCATCAGGGATGAAAGGGTTCGCGAATTGGCCATTGAGGGCCATCGTTTCTTCGATCTAAAGAGATGGGGAATACTAAGCGAAAGATTTGGCACGGGTTCCGAATTTAAATCCAATAGTGGTGCAGTATATTCAGATAAGTTTGAATTTTTGCCCCTTCCCAGAAGAGATGTGGATTCTAACCCAAATTTAGATCAAAACCCACTTTATAACTAAAATGAGTGCGCATAATAAAAGAATAAGTTTGAGTTAGTTTTTTTTTTCGATGAGGCGGCCCCTAAACTTTAGGGGCTTGTCTTATTTGTATTTTCCCATGACCATAAAAATTTGAGTTCCCACAATTATTATTCTTATAATGGTCGAACAATTTTTAAGTTGTAAATGAGGCTCCGTAAAATGGGTTTTGTTCGTAAACTTTATCTGTAACTAAATTTAAATCTTGACGTGCATGATAACTGATTTTTTTCTAGCGCTAAAAAAGAACAATCTATTCAAACCTATATTGATGTTTTTGGTTTGTGCCCTTTTGGAGTGCAATAAAGATGATAAGGGTACAGGTATAATATTCGAACAATTAAAGTCTACTAGTTCAGGTATTACATTTAGTAATGATATTGCCATTACCAATACCCTTAACTACAATACTTTCCCTTACATATATATGGGTGGCGGAGTAGCTCTCGGAGATATCAACAATGATGGATTGACAGATGTTTTTCTTACCGGAAATATGGTGCCCAACAAACTTTATTTGAACAAAGGTAACATGAAGTTTGATGATATCGGTCATAAGGGTGTAATCCAAGGAGATTCTAGATGGTATACGGGCGCAACAATGGTAGATATAAATATGGATGGTCTTCTGGATATCTATGTGTGCGTGTCAGGTGTTGGCACTAATACGGCCAATCAACTTTTTATAAACAACGGAGATTTGACATTCACAGAAAAGGCAGAAGAATATGGAATAGCCGATAAAAGCAATTCCATACAATCAACTTTTTTTGATTATGACAATGATGGGGATTTGGATCTGTATGTATGTAATTACCCAATAATACCCCTTACACAGCCGAATCACTATTATTTTGAGAAAATGCAGTTTAAAAATAAAGAGGAATCGGGTCATTTGTATAAAAATCAAGGAAATGGAAAGTTTGTTGATATGACCGAACAATCAGGGGTGCTTAATTTTGGTCTTTCATTAGGTGTCATTGCCTGTGACTTCAATAATGATGGGTGGCAAGATTTATATATTTCAAATGATTTCAATGTTCCAGATTATTTCTATTTAAACAATGGTAATGGTACTTTCAAAGAAATAGTGAAAGAGGCGACCAAACAGACCTCTATGTTCGGGATGGGTGTGGATGCCGCGGATTTCAATAATGATGGCCTAATGGATTTATTACAAGTAGACATGACCCCAGAAGACCACTACAGATCAAAGACCAATATGGCCAGCATGGACCAAAAAGCTTTTGAACATGCAGTATCCATAGGATTTCATCATCAGTATATGCAAAATAGCCTTCAAGTGAACAATGGTGCTAATTCTGATGGAGTTCCAATTATGAGCAATGTGGCCCGGCTCACCGGTATGGCCACTACAGATTGGAGTTGGGGGGCATTGTTCGCAGATTTTGACAACGATGGATTAAAGGATATTGTGATTACCAATGGCATGAGATTGGATGTTAACAATAATGATCTATTAAGTACGGAGAATGCAACAACTATCGTCCCTAAAAAGATAGATATGCATGATGCTCCCGTGACACCAATTGAAAATTATCTGTACAAGAATAAAGGCAACTATGCATTTGAAAATGTTTCGCAAAAATGGAATGCAAATCTTAAGGGGTTTTCAAATGGAATTGCCTATGGAGATTTAGATAACGATGGAGATTTGGACATGGTGGTAAACAATATTGACGAAAAGGCAACCTTGTTAAAAAACAATATTTCCAATAGTAATTTTTTAAGAATCAAGCTAAAAGGTCCTGCTGAGAATCCTTTGGGGATGGGGGCAAAAATTAAACTGACAACAGAAAATTCTACACAATGGGTAGAGCAGACTTTGACAAGAGGGTTTCAATCAAGCATAGAACCCATAGCACATTTCGGATTGGGAAAAGAAAACAAAATAGAAGAATTAAAAATCATATGGCCTGATGGCAAAGTTGAATACCAAAGAAATTTAAACCCCAATCAAACAGTACAATTGGAATATTCCAAAGCCACAGAGGAAATCCAGAACAAACAAAAAACAGAACTCAAATTTAAGGACATTACCCCAATGACCGGAATAGACTACGTCCACATTGAGGATGGATATGATGATTTTTTAGTAGAGCCATTACTCCCACATAAGAACTCACAAGAAGGGCCAGGATTGGCCGTAGGGGATGTAAATAATGATGGGCTTGAAGACTTTTTTATTGGAAATGCCCGAAATAAAGAAGAGGTACTGTTCCTACAAAGCCCAAATGGCCGTTTTAAAAAAATGCCGGGGCCGTGGAATGAAGACCATACCTATGAAGATACCGGGGCCATATTTTTTGATGCGGACAATGATGGAGATCAAGATCTTTATGTAGTGAGTGGTGGAAATAGTATAACTCTCGAAGACACCTATTACCAAGATCGCCTATATATCAATACTCCAGATGGATACATAAAATCAGAAAGTGCTTTGCCAAAAATAAGTTCCAGTGGGCTAAAAGTAGTTCCTGCCGATTACGATGGAGATGGGGACATGGATTTATTCGTTGGGGGAAGAATAAAGCCGGGGCATTACCTTCAACCACCCATAAGCTATCTTTTAAGGAATGAGGGAGGAGAAAATACCGATGTTGTGTTTAAGGATGTAACTCTGGAAAAAGCGCCAGAGCTTCAGAAAATAGGCCTTGTGACCGATGCTTTGTGGCACGATTACAATGAAGACGGAAAAGTAGACCTGATATTGACAGGAGAGTGGATGCCTTTGACGTTTTTTGAAAACGACGGTGAAAATCTTGTGAACATTACGGACAAGTTGAACATGGATAATACTCTGGGATGGTGGTACAGTTTGGCAATAGAAGATTTGGACAACGATGGCGATAAGGACATCATTGCCGGAAACCTTGGGCTAAACAGCAAATATAAAACCAACAAGAAATCCCCTTTTGAGATTTATGTTAACGACTTTGATGGTAATAAAAGACAGGATATTGTACTGGGTGTAACCAAAAAAGGAGTCAAGTTGCCCGTACGGGGAAGAGAATGTTCCTCACAGCAAATACCAATCATCAAAAAGAATTTTAAGACATATGAACTATTTGCTTCCGCTAGCTTGGAAGATATCTATGGAAAAAAAATGCTGGAACAATCTATACATTATAAGGCAAATACCTTTGCCCATCATTGGTTTGAAAATAAAGGAGGCGGAAAATATGACAAACATCCATTGCCGATAGAATCCCAACTTTCTTCAATTAATGATATTGTATTTCTTGATTATGATGGAGATGGTTATAAAGACATGTTAGTTGCAGGAAACTTATATAGTACCGAAGCGGAAACTCCTCGAATGGATGCGGGTGTTGGACTTATATTAAAGAACAATCAAAATGGAAAATTTCATCCCGTGTCTTTTATAGAAAGTGGCTTGCTATTAAATAATGAGGTGAAGAACATTATGGGCCTTAAACTAGGTCGGGATAAGCAAGCTTATATTTTTGCCATTAATGATGATAAATTAAAAGTAATCGCTTTTGACAATCAGAATAATGGTGATTCAAAAATCGCAATGACCCAACTTAATCAATAAATGCTTAATTAAAATGCATATTATGAAAAAAATATTCACATCTGTAGCAATAACCTTACTAGGGTTATATGCAGCTTTTGCCCAAAATAAAATAAGCAATCGGGAAGGTACCCGACAGATACATTTGGATTTCCACACCTCGGAACTCATTGAGAACATTGGTTCTGAGTTTTCCAAGGTACAATTTCAGGAGGCTCTTAAAACCGCCAAGGTCAACTCCATCAATATTTTTTCAAAAGGGCATCACGGATGGTCATATTATGAAACCAAAGTGGGGAAAAAACACCCACATTTGAATTTTGATCTTTTAAAAGAGCAGATAGAGGCATGTCATGAAATAGGTGTAAGGGCCCAGGCCTACTATACCATTGGTTGGTCGGCCAAGGATGCAAGGGAACATCCAGAATGGATCATCAAAGACAAAAACGGAAAAGAGATATGGTTCGGGTCAGGGCTTGACGATGATATTCGAAAGGGTGAAAAGCTATACCCCTTCTATTCGTGGGCCACACTTTCCCCTGAAGGAGGTTACCTAGAACTGATACTGGCCGAGGTCGAAGAATTGGCAAAAAATTATGACCTGGACGGTTTTTGGTTTGACATTGTGCCTTTTCAGTACCCTAATTATAGTGAGCTTGGAATGAAAGACCTCAAAGCCAATGGGGTTGATATAAACGATGCCAAGGCCGTGGAAAGGCACCACATTAAAAAAATGAAGGTTTTCCTCGATAAGACTCGTGAAATTGTAAAGAAATATAGGCCAGATGCTTCCATATTCTACAATTGGACCACCCATTTCAGTATTCCCCAAAGCTTGGATTATCAATTGGAACAATACAATACCAAATTGGACCTGGAAGATCTCCCAACCACTTGGGACGGTTACGATCTGTTCCCGTTAAGGGCCAAATACTACGGCAATTTGGATATGGACTATGTGGCAATGAGCGGTAAGTTCCATACTGCATGGGGGGAGTTTGGAGGATTCAAACACAAAGATGCAATTTGGTACGAAGCAGCCTCCATGGTCGCCTTTGGTGCCAATGTAAACTTTGGAGACCAACTCCACCCATCGGGAAAAATGGATATGGGAACATATCAGAATATAGGGTATGCTTTTGATTATGTGGAAAAAATTGAGGATTATGGTATCGGAGCGGATCATGAGGCAACCGTTGGAATGTGGTTTGCCAATAAAAAGGAGTTTGATGAAGGCCTTACCCGAATGCTGTTGGAAAACCAGATAAATTTTGTGATGGCCAGTAACCGTAAGGATTGGTCTGGAATAGAGGTGGTCATTCTCTCGGGGGGTGTGGAATTGGGTCCAACAGATGTCAAAAGGCTACAGAATTTCCTTGATAATGGAGGCAAACTTTTGGTAATGGGCAAAAGCGCATTGGACAAAAAGAACAAGAAATTCCATTTTGACTTGGGGGTCAAATACAAAGGAGAGGCAGCATATGATGTGGATTACACAATTGTCGGGGATAAAATTTCAAAAAACCTGGTGCGCTCACCATTTTTGAACTACGAACCTTCATTTCGTGTTGAAACAGAAAAAGGAACCGAGGTTTTGGCCCATTTGCGCGAACCTTTTTTTAACCGCAGAATCAATTCCTATTCCTCGCACCAGAACACACCGTATCAATCCAAAAATGCAGAACATCCAGCGGTTACAAAAAAAGGGAACATTGTTTTCATTGCAAGTGATTTGAGCAAGGGCTATTTTGAATTGGGGGCCAGGGTACATCGGGACCTTTTCAGCAACAGCCTTTCATTGTTGAGAACATCGCCCATGGTAGAAGTAGATCTGCCAAGCGCGGGCCGGATCAACCTGCTGCACCAACCTGATGACAAAAGGTATGTGTTGCATTTGCTTTATGCTTCTCCACACCAACGTGGCCAAGCTCAGGTAATTGAAGATATAGTCCCATTGTATGATGTTCCTGTTTCCATTGATTTAAATAAGCAAATAAAAAAGATTTATGCCGTACCGTCAATGAAACCTGTTGCCTTTGAGAAAAGCGGAACCAACTACAGTTTTAATGTTGAAAAACTAGAAGGGCATACCGGAATAGTGTTCGAGTATTGATTTAAACTTAGAGGTGATAGCTTTGCTAGGACTATAGAGATTTGTTACCATCCCCAAATTCTCTATAACTTACTTAAAAAGGTACATGTCAAAGATATCATGAAAATGGATGAACGGAACTTCCATTTCAAAATATATTATCAATCACTTAAAACTTTAAAAGAAATTCCGGCAAAAATTAATCTTACACCTAAAGTTTAGGGAACCTGCCTGCCGAAGTAGCCTCACCAGGACTCGAACCTGGATCTAAAGTTTAGGAAACTTCTATTCTATCCCTTGAACTATGAGGCCTTAATGATTTTGGCAGGCAGGCTTCTATTTCATCCATTGAACTATGGAATCATTCCCAAAACGAATAGCAAAAATATGTTTTTTTGAAATAATTTTCGCTAATGGTGGTACTTTCCTTCTCAATCAAACTAGCATTGACGTCCAAAATTCTTATTGTGAAAAAATGCCATCCAAAAGACTTCTAGAAAGTGGTTTATCAATATGACCCGATACCAAACTATGAGACTTGGCTATGTTACGGTCATTGGTGTTGGTAAAGGCCGAAAGCACATATACTTTTGGTAGTTTATGACCTTTAAAAAGGTTTTGGAGGTTATCCAAAAAAGTCCAGCCATCCATCCCATCCATAACTAAATCCAGAAAAATTATGTCTGGCAGACCATTTCTGTTTTCAGCGAAATCCAAACAGGTATCTAATCCTTCTTCTCCGCTGGAACAAGTAATGATATTAAATTCCTCTTGATATTGCTGAATACAATATCTTGTTGCGAACTGTGACACCAAATCATCGTCTATAATAAAAACCGTTCTTTGCACAGGGGAACATTTTTCAAGCTGGTAAATCTATGCTGTTGGTTCGAAACAACCATCCAAATTCGTCATCATGTTCGAATATTACGTTAATTCCAACTTCAATGCGGCAATCGATTCTTTAAAATCCCGTAAACAAATGTTCCCAAAACCGCAGAAATTAATACCACCGCAATAGGAAGAAACCCTGCACCCAACAGTGTAAAAATAGGCCCAGGACATGCTCCAGCCAAAGCCCAACCCAGTCCAAAAAAGATTCCACCGAACAGGTATCTTCTAAAACTCTTTTCTTTTGAAGGTATTTCTATTTTCTCTCCATAAAAAGATTTGAGATTGAACCTCTTTATCAGCTGTATCAAAATAATGCCCACAACCAGAGCAGAGCCAATAATGCCATACATATGGAAAGCATCGAACCGAAACATTTCATAAATGCGGAACCAAGATGCTGCTTCACATTTGAATAATAGAATTCCAAAAAATATTCCTATCAATAAATGAATAAGTGTTCTCATGCTAAAAAATCAATGGAAATAAAACGTGAACCATAAACAACCCTCCCAGAAAAAAACCGAATACGGCAATTAAAGATGGTACTTGCAAATTGCTGAGTCCCGAAATGGCATGACCAGAGGTACATCCCCCCGCATATCGAGCTCCAAAGCCTACCAAAAACCCTCCGATAATTAACAAGGCCATACTTTTAAGGTCTGTAAAAACGAAATTGTCAAAAAGTTCCGTGGGCATGTAGGCCGAACCGGCGCTATCAAACCCCAAATTCTGTAGTTCTATAACTGTATCTTTTGCAATAGTCACTGATGACTCTGGTGATAGAAGATTAGCTCCAATAAACCCTCCTATTATGGTCCCCGCCACAACTACTAGGTTCCAACGTTGTGATTTCCAATCAAATTGAAAAAAATCAGCGTGTTTTCCCGCTCCGCATATGGTACAAAGTGTTCTTAGGTTTGATGACATTCCGAACCGTTTCCCTGACATAATCAATATGAACATGACCACCGCAATCAATGGTCCTGATACATACCATGGCCAAGGTTGATATATTATTTCCATGGTGTAACTTTAGTTTGCATAAAATTAAACCTTTAAACAAAACAAGGATAACTGAATGCTTAATTATGGTTGAAAATAGTTCTATCTTTCCGTTATGAATGACTACATCACAGCCTTAACCGATGGTTTTGAAGGAGCTGCCCGCTGGACATGGAATTCCATACTATTTGATGTACCGTGGTACACCAACTACTTTTGGGGGTTAATCGTAATTTCTATACTCGTTTGGATATTGGAAATGACCTTCCCTTGGCGAAAAGAACAATCGATTTTTCGGAAGGATTTTTGGTTGGATGCATTCTACATGTTCTTCAATTTTTTCATTTTCGCCATTTTCATAAGCGGATTTTATAACCTCCTCGAGGTAGCTTTTACAAATCTTGGTGTTACGTCCAAAAGTTTGGCGATTGTGAATCCGATTTCGTGGCCCCAGTGGTTACAACTTCTTGTTTTCTTTATTCTTTTGGATTTTGTACAGTGGTTTACACATGTCTGCCTTCATAAGTTTCCAGTGTTATGGCAATTCCATAAAATTCACCATAGTGTAAAAGAGATGGGGTTTGCAGCTCATCTGAGATACCACTGGATGGAAAACATTCTGTACAAACCGCTAAAAACTCTTGGGGTAATGTTTTTAGGAGGGTTTGAACCAGAGCAAGCCTACATTGTACATTTTGCAGCCATTGCTATTGGGCATTTAAACCATGCAAACATCAAATTGACTTGGGGGCCATTAAAATATATATTGAACAATCCAGTGATGCATTTATACCATCATTCCTATACCCTTCCTGAAGGGAGATATGGTGTGAATTTTGGCATCAGCCTAAGTCTATGGGATTATCTTTTTAAAACCAACTATATTCCTGAACAAAGTGGAACGATTCCCTTGGGCTTTCCTGGTGACGAAAAAATTCCAAAGAGTTTTTGGAAACAATTGGTTTATGGATTCAAATCAAAACAGAAGAAAATCTAGTCCTCCCAAGAGCCGTACCCTTCCGAATAATCATAAATGGTCAAGAATCCCATTTCTTTTAATTTTTCGGAAGCTTTTTTACTTCTTTTCCCAGCCTGACAATAGATGTAAATCGGGTTTTTTTTGTCCAATGAAACAACTCCTTTGACAAAACCAACAGAATCCAAGACATTAATGTTTGTTGCTCCATTGATGTGACCTTGTTTATATTCCTCAGGTCTTCTCACATCCACTAATTGGATGTTTCCCTCCTCCAAGACGGCTACCAATTCTGGTTTTGTAATGATAATAACTTCTGAAGTTTCCTGCTTGCAGCCCAAAACCACAAGCAAAACAAACACCATCCAAATCTGTTGAAGCTTCATTATTTAAGTGTTGTTGGACAAACGAAATCTGTTACCGGAATCCCAGCTTCCTTGATAGCTTTGAATCCTCCCGCCACGTCAATTAAATTATGAATTCCCCTACTTTTCAAAATAGAAGCGGCAATCATGCTACGGTATCCCCCTGCACAATGCACATAAAATGTTTCTTCCTCTGGAAATTCAGATAAATGGTCATTGAGGAAATCCAAAGGGGTCAACTTTGCTACATCTATATGTTCTGCATTAAATTCAGATTCTTTTCTAACATCGAATACAGGCACTTTATCTTCCAACTTTTGTTTCAACTCATCTGCGTTTACACTTTTAACGGTATCAACTTCTTTTCCAGCGGCTTTCCATGCTTCAATGCCACCTTCCAAATAGCCTAAGGTAGCATCGAATCCAACGCGCGAAAGCCTAGTGATGGTCTCCTCCTCTTTACCTTCGGGGGCCACTAAAAGAATAGGTTGTTCCACATCAGCAATCAAAGCTCCGACCCATGGTGCAAAACTACCCCCCAATCCAATAAAAATGGATCTAGGTACGTGAGCGGAAGCAAATTCGTCTTGATGGCGTACATCTAGCACTACAGCACCAGTTTCGTTTGCAGCAGCTTCAAAAGCATCGGGAGATAATGCCCTGGTACCCCTTTCCAGTATTGTGTCGATATCCTCATATCCTTCTTTGTTCATTTTTACGTTCAAAGGAAAGTACTGTGGAGGCGGTAAAAGTCCATCCGTGACTTCTTTGATGAATTCATCCCTGGTCATGTTGGCACGAAGTGCATAGTTCATCTTCTTTTGGTTCCCTAGCGTATCAACCGTTTCCTTCATCATGTTTTTTCCACATGCCGAACCTGCACCATGCGCGGGATAAACGATTACATCGTCTGCCAAAGGCATTATTTTATTGCGAAGACTATCAAACAAGGTACCTGCCAGTTCTTCTTGGGTCATATGGGCCGCTTTTTGGGCCAAATCGGGTCTTCCCACATCTCCTAAGAAAAGTGTATCCCCGCTAAAAATGGCATAGTCTTTTCCTGTCTCGTCCCTTAATAGAAAGGTTGTGCTTTCCATCGTGTGTCCAGGTGTGTGCAGTACCTTTATAGTCAATTTGCCCAACTTAAATTCTTGCCCGTCTTGAGCACTGATCGCTTCAAAGGAAGGGTTTGCGTTGGGTCCATAGATAATCGGTGCTCCGGTTTCCTTTGACAAGGTCACGTGTCCACTTACGAAATCGGCATGAAAATGGGTTTCGAAAATGTATTTGATTTCGGCTTCATCATCCTTAGCGCGTTTGACATAGGGCTTGACCTCTCGCAAGGGATCCACAATGGCGGCTTCGCCCTCACTTTCAATATAGTAGGCTCCCTGTGCCAAGCATCCGGTATATATCTGTTCTATTTTCATAAACTACATTTTTAAAGTTTAGACAACCCAATAATCAAAGTTACAAATGCTTCGCTTTGGATTGTAAGGATATTTTTTCTTGAATTTCGTTTCTTTCTGTTTGATTCGTACAATATGCAACAGCCTCGAAAGTTCGCACAAAAAGATTTTCCGTTCCTATGACATTTATCAGTCCACTACTGAAGAAAATATCACGGGTGGGACCTATGGCACCTGCAACAAAGAAACGAATCCCTTTTTTATGTAAATCTTTTATAATTCTTTCCAACATTGAAGCGGCACTGCTGTCTATATAATTTATGGCCTCAGCATTCAATATCACATAATTAAGAAGTGGCCCTTTTCGGTCGATATGCCTGTACAATTCTTTTTTAAAATAATCCTTGTTGCCAAAATATAGTTGGGCATCAAACCTAATAATCAACTTGTCTTTGTCAATGTCCACTTCTTTGGAGAATCGTTCCACATTCTTAAAGTAATCCGAGCCTTTGATTCTTCCCAAGACTGCAATATGTGGATGTGAAGTTCGGTAAACCAGAAGTAACAAGGAGAGCAATACTCCAAGTAAGATTCCCTCTATCAAACCAATAAAAAGAGTCATGATAAAAGTGGTTATCAATAGAAAAAATTCATCTTTTCTATGCTTGAACAGTATAATCGGGTACTTTACATCAATCAATCCAAATACCGAAACAATAATGATAGCGCCCAAGACAGTTGTAGGAAGGTTATAAAAGAATGGAGTTAAGAAAAGTAATGTTCCAGCAATTATCAAAGCACTTATAATCAAGCTTACGCCTGTTTTGGCACCCGCCTGATCATTAACCGCAGTTCTTGAAAAACTTCCGGAAACCGGAAAAGATTGAAATAGGGACCCCAAAAGATTGGAAAGTCCCAATGCCTTTAATTCCTGATTAGCATCAATTTCATATTCTGGATGTTTTTCTTCTATAGATTTAGCAATGGAAATAGATTCCATATAACCAAAGAGTGCTATGGTAATTGCTATTGGAATCAATTGTCCCAATCCATTAACGCTTAAATCCGGCAGTATGAATTCAGGAAGTCCCTTAGGAATTTCACCTACCACCTTGACCCCTTTGGTTTCCAATCCGAATGCAAATACGGCAGCTATTCCCAAAATCACCAGTAATAGGGGTGCAGGTATTTTTTTGCTCATCTTCCCTACCAAAAGTATCAATAGAATAGCGCCCATACCCATTAACAGAGCATAAAGATTTATACCGTGCAATTCCCCGAAAATATTGGATAAGAGAATATAGATTTTACTCGATTGTTGGATTTCTATTCCCAAAACATGTTTTAATTGCCCTAAGCCAATCAAAATTGCGGCGGCGGAAGTAAATCCACTTATTACGGGTTTAGACAAGAAGTTGACGAAAAAGCCCATCCTTAAAAACCCCAATATGAGCTGCAAACCTCCAATAATCAGTGTCAAAAATAAGACAGCGGCTATATAGTCCTGGATGTTGGAAAGCTGTAAGGCTCCTATGCCGGCTGCAACCAACAAAGAGTCCATTGCGACTGGCCCAACAGCTAACTGTCTAGAAGTTCCTGTTACGGCATAAACCAATTGGGGAACCAATGCAGCATAAAGGCCATATATAGGAGGCATCCCAGCAATCATGGCATAAGCCATACCCTGAGGGACCAACATAATGCCCAAGGTAATTCCGGCAGTTACATCATTGAACAGGCAAGAGCGATTGTACTCCCTTATCCATGAGAAAATCGGGAAAAGCTTTTTGAGCATTCAGTTGAACTTTATGTAAAAATAAGGTTCAAAAAGGGAATGCAGAACGAAAGCGCTCAAATCATTGGGATTTTATTTACAAATCCCAATCCAATTTAGGGTAATACTTTTCAAGATATGTTTTGACTTCTTTGATGTCTTCCTTGGATGTCAAATCAGGCACATGTTCTGACAAAGGCAGGCCAATCATGGTCCCTTCGTTATCATCCAGCATATTCATCAATGCGGTTGGAAGCTCTTTTTCATTTCTTTCAGGATGCACCGGACAATTTTTAAGGTAAGGGTACATCATGTTACCATCAAATTTGAAAACATTCATGCTCACTCTCAGCTTTCCTGAAGTATCTCTATAGTTTTCCACTTCATTCTCAGATGGTTTTTCAACAATATTGGTCAAGGCTCCATTTGAATCAAGTTCTACAAGGGCGAATCTGGAAATTCTTTCTGAAGGGAAACTTAATGCATCTCTATCATAAGCAATGAAAGCATGGGGCGAAGCGCTTTCCGCAAGTAACTTTAAGGCTTCAACAGAATAAAGATTATCACTGTTACAGACAACATAACTGGTCTCATTCAATTCGGGGAACTGCTCTACCGCTTGGTATAGCGCATCTGCCGTTCCAAAAGGCTTTACCCGTCCTTCGGGTATATGCTGCACGGCAAACGATAGCTTCATCCCGTGAAAATTATTATCCGTGCCTTGATCTCCGTAAAAATTTTTAAAAAGATCACCTTTTGGACCAATGACGATATAGATGTTGGTAAAACCGGCTTTCTTGATATTGTACAGCACATAATCCATCATAGGACGACCATCGTTGCTAACAGTTATAAGACTCTTGCTCCGTTGGTTAGCCTCTTCGATTTCTTTTTCTGAAAGTCCTTTACCTTCTTTTGGTGGCTTTTTCATTCTGGAAGAAGCTCCACCGGCTAAAACCACTAAACTGGTAGTATGTTTGCTCATTTTATTTTTTAGATTTTATTGCACAATTCTAACGCCCTCATCAACAGAAACGGCGTAGGCGTTTTCTGCACCTCCTTCTATCAATGCCTTCACCACTTTATCTTGATCTCCGTCCTTTGCCAATACTACGATGCTTCCTCCTCGTCCAGATCCTACAATTTTTGCACCCAAAGCACCTGCAGCCAATGCAGCATCCACCATATTGTCAATTTTTGGAACGGTAAGATCTAGATAGTCTTTTAGAATATGATGATGATGGTTCATCAACTCACCAATTCTTTCAACATTCAATTCAGTTTTCTTGAATTCTTGCAGCGCCTTCTGGGTTATGCTGTGATTGATAATCGCTGCGGAGAAATAAATCTTCAAGTCTTCAGAAACATATTCAAGATACTTGGGAAGATCTTCTTCAGTAGCCGTCTCCAAATTAAAATCTGGGCAATTTTTCGCAACTTCATCGATGGCCATGAGAGCCTTGGTCTTAAGTTCACCTAAGACCCCTGTGGTCTGTTTTGGTATTCCCGATTCAGCAACTATAAGTCCGGAAATGGGTTGATAAAACATTTCATATGAAAACTTGTCGCCAGTTTCCAAATAAATGATATTACCCATTCCAATACTATATTGGTCCATTTTACCTCCTGGACTTCCATGATAAGTTACTTCAGCTTCGTATGCGAGCTGGGAAAGTAGCCCTTTATCAACCTTACGATCGCATCCAAAAGCTTCGACCAAGAATTGGACCCAAACCAAAAGAAGGGCACTGGAACTAGAGGTTCCGGCATTTATGGCTATGTTACTGGTTATTTCTACCGTATACCCCTTATCAGGAATGCATCCATATTTTTCCAAAACTTTAAGCGCTGTGAGCAAAAAGTCTCCTTGTTCCGGTGTACCATTATCTTTTCCTATCTTAAAGGTTCTTGTATGTCCTACATCGGGCATGTTTACAATCAACTGGCCATTGTTATTGATTTCGCCCTTAAGTAGCATATATCTATCTATTGCACATGCAATTACAGGAAGTCCCAAGTAATCTTGGTGGTCTCCAAAAAGACAGGTTCTGCCAGGAGCCTTAACTACTATTTTCTCTTTGTGCATCTTGTTCATTTCCGCGAAATTACGTCTATTTCCTGAACGTTTAACGGTGGATTTTCATTGGTTTGTGGCAAATATAGTAAATTGTGTTAACGTACACATTTTTTGGCAATGTGTTTTTGATATATTTGTAAGGTATGAGGAAAAAGTACACCATAAAGGATATTGCAAATGCCGCCGGTGTGTCTATCGGAACTGTGGACAGAGTGCTCCACAATCGAGGAAAAGTTTCCAAAAAGGCGTTGACGAGCGTAAATAAAGCCTTAAAAGAACTTGACTACAGACCAAACCCCATTGCAAGGACTCTTAAAAATAATACCGTTTACATTATAAAAGTGCTTCTTCCCGATTCCGAAAAAGATCCTTTTTGGCTACCCGGCAAACAAGGAATAGAAGAAGTAGTAAATGAATACGGGGCGTTCGATATTGACATATCCTTACATTATTATGATCCTTCAGAGCCCAAATCTTTTCTGACCATCGGCCTAAGACTTTTAGACCAACATATTGATGCATTTTTGTTTGTTCCCTTATTTGAAAAGGAAAGTGACCATCTTTTGATGGAACTAGAGCACAAAAGCATCCTTACCGGCACATTTAACAGTTTTCATGGAAGTGCTGTTGACCTATACGTCGGATTGGACCTTTTTATGAGTGGTAGAGTAGCTGCAAAGTTAATGGCAGATGCATTGGAAGCTCCTTCTAAAATTGCCATTGTTCACATCGATGAGGAATCTACCAATGCCGTCCATTTAAGGGAGAAAGAGAAAGGTTTTCGGCAATTTTTTGAAACAAGAGAAGGTTATGATGTAATTACCTTGACCATAGGAGTAAATGGATTTGAACAAAAATTTGCCGACTTTGTTGAGAGAAATGAAAATATTAATGCTTTATTCGTAAGTACGTCCAAAGCTTACCGAATTGTGAGAGTGCTCAAAAATCTTGGAAAATCCAAAGTTGTATTGGGCTATGACCTTTTGGAGGAAAATATCGAATACCTAAGGTCCAATGATATTAAGTTTCTTATACACCAATCCCCGAAGCTTCAGGCATCCCTAGGGTTGAAAGGCTTGGTCGAAAAACTTCTATTGGGCAAGGAAATTTCCAAAAAGAGCTTGTTGCCCATTCAAATTATCAACTCAGAAAATGTGGATAGTTACCTCTATTAATCTTTTTGGGAAAGAGAAAACCCGTTTCTACCTATATTGATATAGCACTTTCTTGAAGCCCATCATCTTTGATTTGATAGAATCAGGCTGTGTTGTCATATCCATAGGGTTCTTTTCAGGCAAATCCAATTTAAGATTGTATATGAATAGCTTTCATATTTTGTCTTGTACTGAACCTACAACAAATCATCGGCAATTATAAAAAGTACGTTTGGTCTTTTTTGGTGTTCAACTTGAGTCTTACAAGAAACCAATGTATGCATAGTGGCAGTCCCGTGAATCTCCATTTTATCATTTGGTAATATCTGTATTTCTGTTTTTGTCAAGGTCTATTTAAAAGGCCTACTTCATTGCGGAGAGCAATCCATTTTCAATCAATGGAATCCTAAATCTTTCAACCTCAGAGTTTGTATGCTCCTTTGAGAAAACTTCCGCTGCCTTTGCAAGAATCTCTGGGTTTTCGTCAGCTACATTTTTCAGTTCGGCTGGATCTTCAGCAAGATTGTAAAGTTCCAACGTTGGTTCTTTTTTAGGGTCTTTCAGGTTTTGCCTGACCACTTTCCAATCACCCATTCTAATGGCAACTTGACCACCGTATTCTGGAAACTCCCAGTATAAGAAGTCATGTTTTTCCTGACCTTCTTCACCTTTAAGCGTCGGTAAAAAGCTGATTCCATCCGTTTCCAAGGGGTTTTCCACATCGATAAGATCAAACAACGTGGCCATAACATCATAATGTGCGGAGATATGGTCGGTTTTACTCCCTGGCTTTATATGGTTGGGCCAAGTGGCAATCATTGGTACTCTGACACCTCCCTCGTACACAAAGCCTTTACCTCTTCCCCGCTCCTCACCAAAAACTCCTGAGCTATTAAAAAATTCACCATCAGTACCTCCTGAAAAGGTGACACCGTTATCTGAAGTGAACATTATAATCGTGTTTTCATAAAGATCATTCTCTTTTAAATAGTCAACCAATTTTCCCACATTTTCATCAAAATAGGAAATCATCGCTGCATATCCTGCCCTTGGATTTTGATGCGGAAAATAACCGATGTTGCCCAAGTAAGGTTCTTCTTCTCCAAATTTTTTCTTGTAATATTCCTCCCATTTTTGAGGGGCTTGAATAGCATTATGTGGTATAGGTGACGCCCAATAAAGAAAGAAGGGCTTTTGCTCGTTTTCGGATATGAATCCCATCATTTCATCGAACATCAAATCGGGGGCATAGTCGTTCAATCTAAAGTTTTTGTAGCTTTCCGGGTCATTCGGGTCAGCTCCTTCAGCAAGTTTTGTGTGCGGAGGTATGGTATCGTTATTAAGGTGAACCCTATTTTCATTTTTATACAAATGCACTGGATAATAAGTATGCGCTTGTCTTTGACAGTTATATCCATAGAAAAAATCAAAGCCCTTTTTGGTTGGAATAGCATCTGTGTGCGGTGCTCCAAGTCCCCATTTGCCAACCATCCCCGTAGCATAGCCCTCTTTCTGCAACAACTCTGGAAACAAAACAGTCTCGGATGGTATTGGGTGCTGCCCTTCTAATGTGGAATCAAGAATCATCTCTCGATAATCCCAGACCTTTCCTCTTTCCCTCCATTCATGATTACCTCTGATAAAGGAATGTCCTGCATGCTTTCCTGTCATCAACATATAGCGGGCCGGGGCACACACTGGTGCTCCAGTATAGTGTTGGGTAAATAGCATTCCGTTTTGAGCAAGGGCATCTATGTTCGGGGTCTCTATCTTTTCTTGTCCATAAACACCTAATTCTCCGTAACCCAAATCATCGGCCAATATATAGATGATGTTAGGTCGGCTTTTTTCCGGTTTTGTTTCCTTATTCTTGTCTTGACACCCAACAAACGTAAGGATCAATACAACAAGGAAAATATAACTCAACTTTTTGAAAGGGAATCTCATAATGGTATCTCTCTGATTGTTACTTAGTTTCGTATAATGAATTTTTCTCTGTTGGCACCGGAGCGTTAAAATTCTTTCTCCAGTTCTTTAAATCTTTCCATAGCTCTTCTTTTTTCTCTGGATGACTGGCGGATAAATCATTGCTTTCGGAAATGTCTTCTTTAATGTTATATAGTTGAAGACGGCCATCCTCAAAATCTTCTATAAGTTTCCAATCACCTTTTCGTATGGCTCCTGATGGAACTGCACGCCACCCCCTGGTAAGCGCTTCTTCTTGTTTTATGCCGAGATATCCTTCCAAATAAGCAGGGAAATGCCAATAAATTGCTTCTCTTTCCAAATTGTTTTTTTGAAAAAACAAGGGAGTCAAATCTTCACCATCAATTGGAAAATCTTTTGGGTTTCCACCAGCCAATGTTACCAAGGTTGGATAAAAATCCGTTCCTATTACAACTTCATCTGACCTAGAGCCTGATCGAATATTCTTTGGCCACCATGCAATCATGGGTTCACGGATGCCACCTTCGTATAACATGCCTTTAGAACCTTTTAAGGGAGTGTGATTTGTTATACCGCCATGACCTCCATTATCTGAAAAGAACAGCACCAAGGTATTCTCATCTAAATCAAGCTCTTTTAGTTTTTGAAGTATTCTGCCTAGACTCTGATCCATGCTCTCGACCATGGCAGCATACGAAGGATTATCTTGCCCTAGATGCGGTTTCTTGTCCTTATACTTTGATATTAAATCAGATTTGGCCTGAATTGGTGTATGCACAGCATAGTGCGAGAGATATAGGAAAAAAGGATTTTCCTTATTGCTATTGATAAAATCCAATGCTTCGTTAGTAAGACGATCTGTTAAGTACTCCCCTTCTTTTCCGTCCGATAGGTCAGGGTTTCTATATGGGCTAAAGTAGGATTTCGGATGCCCCAGCTCGTTTCCACCAATATTTACATCAAACCCTTGAGCCTCGGGTCTTGTTTTGTCACTATTGCCAAGGTGCCACTTCCCCATGTGTGCATTGGTATAGCCAAACTTTTTCAGCGCTTCGGCTATAGTAACAATCTCTCCCGATAATTCTGTTTTATTGGGATGCGGAACCAATTTCCTGTTCTCTACTTTTCCTCTATCCGGACGTCCAACTGTATATACACCATGCCTTGGGCTGTATTGCCCACTCATTAAACAGGCCCTTGACGGTGCACAATTGGGTGCATTGGCATAAGCATTGGTAAACACCATTCCCTCTTTTGCCATTTGGTCTATATGAGGAGTCTCGTAATACTTACTTCCCATATACCCCACATCATTCCATCCCAAGTCATCAACAAAAAAAATGATAAAGTTTGGTTTCTTTTCCTGTGCACATGAAGTGAACAAGCTTGATAAGCAAAATAACCAAGCTATGGCTTTAAAAAATATGCGGTTCCTATTTTGTTCCTGCCTCATTATCCTCTTACCTTCCTTCGATGCCCTTCATGGTTTTAAGCATCTTTTCCACTTTTTCAGGATGTTCAGAAGCCAGGTTTTTTTGCTGCCCCAAATCAGTATCTAAATTGTACAATTGGTAATCTTCACTATTTCCTGTTTCGTTCCTGACCCATTTATTGGTAATCTTAGGTCCTTTGTGTGGAGGGATCATGACCCAATTTCCTTTCCGGAAAAAGATTTTCCCAGTGGCTTCCAACACCAATTCATCTCTTCCTTTATCGGAAGTTCCCAGAAAGGCTTCCAAGGTGTCTTGACTATCGGTACTTGGGTTTTCCAAACCGATAAGGCTTGCCAAAGACCCCATGAAATCCAACTGACAAACCAAAGCATCCGACACACCCGGTTTTATTTTTCCCGGCCAACTCACTAAGAAGGGAACTCTAGTGCCCGCTTCGAGCATACTATACTTACCCCCTCTTAGACCACCTCGTGGTGTGTGATCTCCTAGTTTCTCATTTGCATCATCTATATATCCATCATCCAGAACCGGTCCATTATCACTTGAGAAAATCACTATTGTGTTTTCTGCGATACCTAATTCGTCCAATTGATCCAAAACTTGTCCAATCGCCCAATCCGCCTCTAAAATGGCATCTCCTCTGGGGCCCATTCCCGAGCTTCCTTCAAATCTTGGATGCGGTACTCTGGGTACATGGGGTTGATGAAGCGAATAAAAAAGAAAGAAAGGGTTATCCTTATTTGATTTTATAAAGTTTTTGGTTCGAACCATTATCGTATCGGACATATCTTCATCAATAAACAGTGCTGATTTACCTCCTTTCATATAGCCTATTCGAGAAATTCCATTATGCACACTCATGTCGTGGCCATGGCTGGGATGAAGTTTCAATAACTCTGGGTTTTCCCGCCCTGTTGGTTCCCCGGGAAAGTTCTCTTGGTAACTGACTTTTAAGGAATCTGCTGGATCCAGGCCGACCACCCTGTCATTCTCAACATACACTGAGGGAACACGGTCATTGGTGGACGCCAAAATGTAGGAATAATCAAATCCAATTTCATTTGGCCCCGGTTTTATAGAAGTGTTCCAGTCCATCGTTTCTCCGCCGAGACCTAAGTGCCATTTTCCAATAACAGCCGTAGTGTATTCAGCCTTTTTCAGCATAGAAGGCAATGTTTCTTTTGAGGTATCAAATAATAATGGTGCATTCCCTGGCAGAATACGGGCTTTTTGATTCTTCCAAGGGTATTCTCCCGACAAAATAGCATACCTACTTGGAGTACAGGTAGCCGAAGTCGCATAGCCATTGGTAAAACGGATGCCATTCTTTGCAATCCGGTCGATATTGGGGGTTTCCAGAGTGCCAACGCCATAAGCGCTCACATCGCCATAACCCAAATCATCCATATAAATGAGCAATACATTTGGGTGACGATTAGAGGTTTCATTCTCTATTGTAACGGCATCTTCATTGGATTTTTTCTTGGACGGATTACAAGCAGCTAAAACCAAGACTATTAACAATACGACAAATTGATTGATGTTTTTGATTAGGTTTTTCATTTATTTCCTTATTAAATGGACATCCTTAATTTAGGTTATCTGAACTTGCTAACAAAGTAGTTCGTAAACTCCTATGAAACCAAATGATTATGGTAATTTATCTTTTTTTTGCAAAAAAGAGGACCTCCATAACGAAATTGTAGCATTCTCTAAGAACAAAGCCTTGGTTTATACATGGTGTAAGTTGGAGCTGTCAACAGTGACCAATACATGAACTCAAACTTTTTTAATAATGAAGACTGTTTTCTCATGGATATTACGTCTAGTAGCTGCAGTGATTTTGTTGCAAACTCTCTTTTTTAAATTTTCCGGTGCGGCAGAAAGTATCTATATTTTTGAAACCGTAGGTATGGAACCCTGGGGTCGTTATGGCAGTGGTGTAATCGAGCTTGTTGCCGGTATACTTTTGTTATGGTCCAGAACAGTAGGTCTTGGTGCGCTTTTGGGGCTTGGCGTAATATCTGGGGCGTTATTTTTTCATCTTACCGTTTTGGGTATCGAAGTTCAGGGGGATGGTGGACTTTTGTTTTATTTGGCCGTGATGGTTTTTATAAGTTGCGCTATTTTGGTGAAGATGTATTGGGAGCAGATAAAAGCATTGTTTAACCATTTATAAAATAGCTTACCCTCCTACTTAGGATTCACTTCGGCTACTTTTCTCACCGAAAGAAAATAGTGCCCAAAATACAAAAGCCGTACTTTCGCACGGTTTTTGTCTTGCCTTGCCCTCTATTTCTGAATGCCAAAGAAACTTCGTTGTGGTGAGCAAAATTAAAGATTCAACCATTGCTTGAATTCGGCTGCTTTGTTTTTACTAATAATAATATTTGAATCAGGTCTTGGTGTAACCAATATCTTTAATTGATTGTTTCCGTACCTTACAATTTTATCAATGCTAGATATGGCAATTATGAACTGTCGATTCGCTCTAAAAAAATGTTCGCTGTCCAATTGTGAGAATAGCTCTTCCAAACTTGAGTTGGACGTCGTACGCTTACCATCAAAACAAACAACATAGGTAATGGTGTTTTCCGTATAAATATGGGCTATTTCTTTAATAGGTATAGGAAGAAGTTCATCTCGCAAATAGGTAAGAATACGTCTTTTGGAGGGCGGTTCTTCGGATTCAACCATTCCTGAATCATTCACCCGTTGTTGATAATCCCCAACAGCTCTATTTAATTTTGAAAGATTGAACACTTCATCCTCCAATTGTCTGTTTTTAAGTTCAAGTCGTTTCTCATAAGCGCTTCCAAGCAATCTTACCGCAGCTACGTAGGTGAGTGCCACCAAAAGTCCCATAACCATAAAAATGAAGAAGAACCGGTTACGCATCTCCTTAAGTTTTACCGAAATTTTACCCAATCCAATATGGGCCGCGACAATCCAGTCGGTCCCGGCAACAGAATGCATGTGGATTACCTCCGATTGACTAACAAGGCTGTCTGATCCAGCCTTTTCCATTTCTTTTAGCCGCGTTTTCAATTGGGTATAAAAGCTGTCTGAGGTAAGTTCATCAGTCACTGAGGAAACAAAGGATTTTGTGGCCCCCGCTTGTTCCCCAACTTTCCTAATATCGGGATGACAAACAATCTCTCCAGACCAATCCAAAATACTTAAGTATCCAATATCCAAATCTGTTTCTTCAAGACTTTGCTGTACATTTTGGATGACGGCTTCCTTTCCAACACCTGCGTTCATTTGATGGCTTACAAGTGTTGCAAAAGTTTTGGTTTCGTTTTTACTGAACTCTAAACACGTGTCAAGTAAAGTGATGGTTTCGGACCTGTTGATATAGTGCAGGGCAATACTTGCGATAATCGTATAGATAACGACTATAGTGATAAAAGTCAAGAAATAAAGTCTGTCCTTTCTCATGAAGATTCACCCTGTTTTTCCCGAATATATAATGATTTTGTTATCAAACAAAACCTTATCAAGGAATTGACAAATACTGTAAATCTGGATATTCCTTTCAAACCAAAATATTCCTTGTTAAGGCCGTTATTTCCCCTTCGCCCACATTTTATAGGTGCGTGAAAGGGATTTTCGGTTGCTTTGATTTATCAAAATTCAATTGGCTTTAACGCTATAACTTAATAAATCCAACATTATGAAAAAAAGTTTGATGCTCTTTTCCACGACAGTGGCTTTGGCAGTGATTACCAGTTGCTCTAGTGAAAACGAGGATGATTTAACCGATGATGGTCCTGGAAACGGAGAAGTTACCTATGTGGGTAATATTCGTGGTGTTATTAGTGGTAGTTGTTTGGGTTGCCATGGTGCTACGCCTACAAACGGAGCCCCTTTTTCTTTAAACACGTTTAATGACGTTAGTAGTAGAGCTGATGGCATTCTTGCAGCTATTAGCAAGCAAGCTGGAGAGACCAAGGCAATGCCTCCTGGAGGTCGATTGCCACAGACAACCATTGATTTGTTTCAAGAATGGATTGATGCAGAAACCCCTGAAAATTGATTAGGGATGCTTAAAAGTTTGATAAGTGGAATTGCAGGGTGCCTATTGATTTGTTCAAGCACCTTGCAATTACAGGCCCAGGAGAAGTTTATCGACAAAAATGGGATTATCATTTTTGAGGCTTCTGAGGAGGTCTTCGAAGAAGTCAAAGCAATCAATAAGTCGGTTACAACCATTTATGACTCCCAAAGCAATAAGATTGCATCGTTGGCCCTAGTTATAGGGTTTCAATTCAAGAATTCCCTAATGCAAGAGCATTTTAATGAGAACTATGTCGAATCGGAAACCTATCCGAAGGCAATTTTTAGGGGGCAATTGCAAGATTTTGATTTAAAAGAATTGGGTCCGGATGTTATGGATGTGAATCTCAAGGGAATTTTGAATTTTCATGGCAAGGACAAAGAAATAACCACAACCGTGCAAATGCAACGGATTGGGGATGTGCTGCAAATGATAGGAGGTTTTATTGTGACACCATTAGATTTTGACATTAAAATCCCAAAAATTGTAAGAAATAAAATTGCTAAGGAAGTGCAAGTGAAGATTGACTTTAAACTGAGCAAAAAATGATGTCCAAAAAGAGCTTAATAGCATCATTATTAATTCTGGCAATATGCGCTTTAGCATTTATGGGCTACAAATATCTTAATCCTGGACAAAGAAATGTAGCCGCAGAAACCGCTCGATACGAATTGTCTGCCGATGAACTTTTCTCGGGATTTACCAAAGAGGGCAATGTATATATAGATCAAGTGTTGCTCACATCGGGAAACGTAACCGACGTTGAGAAAAATTCAGTGACCTTGGATGATAAAGTGCAAGTGAACTTTATTAGTACCCCACTGTCCAAGGTTGAAAAAGGAAATCATATTTCCATTAAAGGAAGATGCATTGGATATGATGACCTTCTTGAACTTGTTAAGATTGACCAAGCAACCATAACTAATTAAAGAACATGAAAAACATAAAAAAACTTTTTATCCTTTTGGCAGTACTACCACAGTTTATTTGTGGACAAGACCTATTGGAGGAAATAGATTTAGAAACTTCCGAGGATTTTGAAACGGCTGCTTTTAAGGGTTTAAAGGTGGTAAATTTTGAATCCACAAAAATGGTGTCGGAAAAGGAACTGTATTTCGTTGTTTCACATCGTTTTGGCTCTATAAAAACAGGGATTGAAGACTTTTTTGGATTGGATCAGGCTGTTACCAGATTGAATTTAATCTATGGAATTACAGATGGCATCAATGTTAGTATTTCACGAAGCTCGTTTCAAAAAACCTATGAAGGAGCTCTAAAACTAAGGCTGCTAAGGCAAAAAAAGGGAGACTTTCCTGTAACTATTGTATTGTATAACAGTGTTCAGATAAACACCTCCTTGGATGAGGATAATTTACCCGGACTAGAGTTTAAGCACAAACTCGGGTATGCAACCCAACTATTGGTTTCAAGAAAAGTGAACGAAAAGCTGTCGTTGCAACTGGCTCCCACCTTTTTCCATAACAACTTAGTTAGTGTTACCGAACAGGATAATTCACAATATGCCTTGGGGATTGGCGGAAGACATAAACTGACCAAGCGTTGGAGTATAAACATGGATTATGGCATCCACTTAAACAGAGCTGGGGCTTCGCCGTTTCGGAATCCACTTTCAATAGGATTTGATTTGGAAACAGGAGGGCATGTTTTTCAATTGCATTTTACGAATGCGCAACCGATGAATATCAACAACTTTTTAGGTCAAACTACAGGAGACTGGAGTGAAGGGGACATTTTTTTCGGATTTAATATTTCAAGGGTATTTTAAATCACTATGCTATGAAAAAGAGTTTAGCAAGAATACATGTACAGCAGTCTTTTTGTATTTACTGTGCTGAAAGAATAGAGAAGGAATTATTGTGTGTTGATGACATTTCCAATGTTTATACATATCCTGTGGAATCCTTGGTAGTTTTTCAGTTTGCCCGTGCCAACGAGCTATCAATGGCCCTTAACAAATTAATGGAACTTGGGTACCCTCCAAAAGGCGATGTCATCAAGGAAGAAAACTATGTACCCCCCTTATGTAGCTGTGAAAAGGTGGGGTACAGTGCGGCTTAACTAAATTGAAAAGGGAAATTGTTTTAGTAGTTTTGAATCCAGAGCTTGTTAACAGGCTCTGGGTTTTTATTGGAGCCAATGCGAGGAACTAAAAAAATAGGTGTTTTTGGTAAAGTAATACTCACGTCCATTTTGCTTGTTATGGGCCTTTGTTTGATTTGGTTTACCCTTCCCTTGAATTCTGAAAATGTCTACAACAAAGACCCCGAACTATATATTAACGCCCATAACTTGATCACAAAACTTGAACTGAACGCTTCTGAGAGCATTGGTCTTGTTTCTGAAAAAGTTGTGGAAATTACTGGAGCAATCAAAGAAGTTAATAATCGAAACAATAGAATCACTATAATTTTAGGGACTGGAGATAGAGAACATCCAAGTATTATATGTGATATGGCCGATGATCAAAGGGACTATATAAAACACCTTTCTGCCAACGATACCATTGTGGTTAAGGGCATATATAAAGGCTTTTTAAAAGATGCCATATTTTTGAACTGTATAGTAATCCATGAATAGTAGGAACAGACTCATTCCGTTTTTTGTATTTTTTTGCTTTTGCACATTCGCGCAGGAACATACGAAGTTCATAGAAAGACAAGGCCATGTGTCTTTCTTTTCGTACACTTCTGTTGAGAATATAAAGGCAGAGAACAACCAAGTATTGGGTATTGTGGATTTGCAGACGAATGAAATCGCTGTTAGTATGCTAATGAATGCCTTTATCTTTGAAAAAGCGTTGATGAGGGAACATTTCAATGAAAGCTATGTGGAATCAGATATTTATCCAAAGGCAATTTTTGAGGGGGTTATATCTGATTTTGACCCAACCTTATCTGGAGAACAGACGCGGATAATACAAGGAAATTTCTCCATGCATGGAGTGACCAAACAATTGGAAATCAAGACCAAAATAGAGCGTAGAGAACGAACCTATATATTGTCCGGCACTTTCGAGACCATAGTTCAGGATTATAAGATCAAAATACCGCCTTTGTTGGCAGGCAACATTGCGAAGACCATTTCTGTAGATTTTAGATTTGAATGTTTACCTTATGAAGAGTAGAATTATTTTGATAATGTTAGCCCTATTAGCTTTTGCATTCACTGCAGAGGCTCAAAAAGGACTATTAGACATTCTGGAGAAAGAACAAAAGGATACTCTTCCCCAATATACTTCAGCTACCTTTAAAACAACCAGAATTACTTATGGTCATTCTGTTGAAACCAGAAAGAAGGGAATTTTGGAGGTTTTTGTTGCTAATAGGTTTTGGAATACCCCTGAACTTCGCTCTCAAAAGTTTGGAGTTGACAAAATAAATGTGCGGATTGCTTTGGAGTATGCCTGGAGCGACAGATTGTCAACAGGTTTTGGTGGATCTACCTGGGATGGACTTTTTGATGGCTATCTGAAATATAGGCTTATCAGGCAACGAAATGATTCTAAAGGAGTCCCGTTTAATATTACAATCTTTCAAAACGCCAGTTACAATAGTAGCGCACTGAACCTTCCATATTTTAACGATTCATTTTCAGGAAGGTTGTCTTACACCTCCCAGATTCTGTTGGCCCGAAAGTTCAACTCAAAATTCTCACTGCAGTTGGCGCCCACATTTGTCCATAAAGGACTTGGTGGTGATTCGGGAGAGACAAAAAACCATTTTGCTTTGGGATTTGGAGGTAGATACAAACTGAGCAATCATGTTTCCTTGGTGTCAGAGTACTATACGGTGTTCAATCCCATTGAGTCGACAGATACTTATGGTCCATTCGGATTGGGTGTAAATTGGGAAATTGGCGATGTAATGTTACAATTTATGCTCACCAATGCTCCCAGCATGGTAGAAGATTCCTTTATCACCAGAACTCGAAATAACTTCAACTTTAAAAATCCCAACCTGAACTTTGGCTTCAATTTCACTTACATAATCCATTTCAATAGAAAATTGAAAGGATTGAAACAAATCAACACTAGTAAGAGATAGAATTTTACGCCCACGCTAAAAGCATATCATTATCTGTTGGTGTTTATTTATAATGATGCAGACCTATGGCCCTTTGAACTAAGATAATTATGTTTCATATTTAACGTAATGTGCGTCGCACGTTTTCCGTAATTTTTTATTTATGCAGACGAAATACACAAACGAAAGGTAACTCACAGCTAATCGTGTAAAAAAGTTAAGAATACAGAGTGGATATACCAGTTATGAAACTTTTGCTATTGAAAATGGTTTCCCTCCTAAAAATTATTGGTGCATTGAAAAAGGAGAAAACCTTACCATTATAAACTTGATTAAATTATGAAAATTCACAATATGAGTTTAGAAGAATTTTTCAAAGGGATGTGCCGATTCTTGTGAACACAATTCACTAGGTCTCTATTAGATAGAATTGTAAATCTTCAGACAAAAGTGGACTGATTTAGCCAGATAGTTAAGTGAGAGTTTTGATCATCATCAAGGCTAGCCTTGATGATGTAATCATTAACTTTAAATCCACTTATTATGGCAAAGAAGAAAACCACAGAATCAATTGTAAAAGATATCAAGAGAAAGACTCGCCGAAAGTTCTCGGCAGAGGAAAAGATCCGTATCGTATTGGAAGGCCTCAAGGGTGAGGACTCCGTATCGGCCATTTGTCGAAAGGAAGGCATTGCTCCAACTCTGTATTACAGATGGAGCAAGGATTTTTTAGAAGCAGGCAAGAAACGGCTCATGGGTGATACTATGCGTGAGGCCAACACCACAGAGGTGAAGGAGTTGCGCAGTGAAAACTCCCAGCTCAAGGAGACGGTAGCTGAGTTGATGTTGGACAACCGCCTTTTGAAAAAAAGCACAACAGGCTTAGAGTAAAACACAGAAGGTATATGCGATTTACCCAAGCAGAGAAATACCAGATCATACGCCTTGTGGAGACTTCTGAGATCGGTGTAAACCGTACCCTCAAAGAAATAGGACTTCATAAGATACCTTCTACAACTGGTACGCTAAGTATCTGGAAGAAGGCATGGAGGGGTTGGCACCCAAACCAAGGGCCCGTAATACCTATTGGAACCGTATCCCGGATCGGGTACGTGCTGAAGTGGTCGATATGGCATTGGATTACCCAGAGGAATCACCAAGGGGTATTGCGTGCAAGATGGTAGATGAAAAAAGGTACTACATATCGGAAAGTTCTGTTTACCGCATTCTGAAGGCAAACGGATTGATTACCACACTGGTATTCGACCTGACAGGAGCTTCCAGTGAGTTCAAGGATAAAACCACTGGAATCAATCAAATGTGGCAGACGGACTTCAGGGATGGGGATGGTATTATCTGTCAACTATATTGGACGATTACAGCCGTTATATCATCCATTGGGAACTGTGCCCGACCATGCATGCCAAAGATGTGACACGAACTATTGATAAGGCTTTGGAGAAAGCTGGAATATGCAATGAACAGAGACCAAAACTCTTGTCGGACAATGGCCCATGCCACATCAGCAATGAACTTAAAGAGTACATCGATGACAAGGACATGAAACACATCGGGGGCCGTCCCTTACACCCACAGACGCAGGGAAAGATAGAACGTTACCACAGATCGATGAAAAACATCGTTAAGCTGGAACACTACTACCTCCCAAGTGAACTAAAGGCCCGTATCGCAGAGTTCGTGGATTATTACAACAATAGAAGATACCACGAATCATTGCAAAACGTGACCCCAACAGACGTCTATTTTGGAAGGGATGGACAAATACTAAAACAACGAAAAATGATCAAAGAGAAAACTATGAAATCGAGAAGAAAAAATCATCAACTAACCATGTCAAAACTATAACTTAACTTTAAGCCTGGCTAGTCCACTTTAGTTTAAAGACATACAGATAGAATTTATTCCCGATTGCTGTAGTGCAAATTCTTGCAAAATTGAGCCAGTGATTCCCGCCAAAGTGAACCACTTTCAAAAACGTATCCAATAGGGGGTGCCAAAGGGTTATATTTTTCAAAAAATATAACAGTATGGCGAACAGACTATTGGACATGAGAAGAATAAAACAACTCTACAGGATGT
>NZ_SRXX01000024.1 GCF_004804315.1 Flagellimonas onchidii | reverse complement strand
AACATAGTTGTACAGATCAGCGACGGGGAGCTTACCGCGGATATCGGTGTGGCCATTACCGTTAAGAACATTGTTGAAACCCTGGCAGAAGACCCAAACTCCTTTGTGACCACTTGGGAGACCACTATGGCCAATGAAAAAATTGCTATTGGCATAGACCCTAATTACACTTATGATTTTACAGTGGATTGGGGCGATGGTACTGTGGAGCAAAGGAGTATCTCTGAAAAAAGTAATTTTATTCATATTTACGAAGATTCTGGTGTTCACACGGTAGCGATTTATGGTGATTTTCCTGCTATTAAAATGACAGGGGTTAACGTGGAATTACGTGCTAAGCTTAAGAGTATTGAACAATGGGGGGCTATTCAATGGCAATCTATGAACAGTGCATTCAGATTATGCACTAGTATGGTTTATAATGTAACAGGAGCAAATAAACCTAATATGTCCCTAGTGACCAATATGTCAAGAATGTTTCAAGATTGTACCTTATTTGACGGAAATTTAAACGATTGGAACACCGCCAATGTGATTGATATGGAGCGTATGTTTTCAGGAGCAAGTAATTTTAATGGAGATCTTAGTAATTGGAATACTGAAAAGGTAACTACTATGCAGAATATGTTTTCAGGTGCAGAGTTCTTTACCGGTCAGGGGCTTGAAACTTGGAATACCGAGAATGTGATCAACATGAGTCAAATGTTTTATAGTGCAGACAATTTTAATGGAGACCTTAGTAATTGGAATACTGAAAAGGTAACTAATATGAACACCATGTTCGCTGGTGCATATAAATTTCAAGGGAATTTAAGTGAATGGAATGTCCTAAACGTAACCGATATAGACGGGATGTTCAAAAACTCTGGAATGTCCGATGAAAACTATAGTGCCACCTTGGTAGGCTGGGCCACTTTAAATCAAGGCGAAACGCAGATACCACAGGGTTTGGACTTTTCCGATCAACAAGGAATGGGATATTGTCAAAATATTCAAGGAGTTTTAGAGGCAAGACAAGCCTTATTGGATTTAAATTGGAATATTGAAGGTGACGAGCCTGTTAACTGCCCTGATTAATAATTACAGCTCGGAAAATCATTATAATAAAAGCACCGTAGGCTTGGGTTTGCGGTGTTTCTTTTTATTCAAATCAGTGGTCAGACCTCAGCAGTCAGAAGTCAGTCGTCTGATGTCTGATGTCCAAAAAAGAACACTAGTTCTCCTTCAAAATCACATAGACAGGAAAGTGATCACTATAGCCACCCAAGTACTTTTTCCCAACAAAAGTTCTGAACGGATTGCCCTTGTATTTGCCTTTCCATTCCTTTAGAAAATGAGGTGAAAACACATTGGCCTTTTTAAAGCTATGAGTGCCTTCTTCATAATTGAGAAAACTATGGGAAATCAAAATTTGATCAAACAGACTCCATTCACCCTTATAGTTGGCACTGCCCGAATCAGGAGACAACAACTTTTGCATCGGGTTGATGAACAAACCAGTTTCCATTAATCGTTGGATACTCTCTGAGTTTGGATCATCATTAAAATCCCCCATAATAATATAATTGGGATTCTCAACCTCCAAAGTGTTCAATTTTTGTATGATGGTCTCTGCAGCTTTGATTCGTTTGTGTTGGGTTTCATCTGCACCATCCCTTCTAGAAGGCCAGTGGTTCACAAAAACATGAACCTCTTCTTGGTGCAATTGCCCATGAACATATAAAATATCCCGGGTCAAATCCCGGTCTCCGTCCTCTTCATGTATCATCAATGGTATGGTTTCAGCATCCAACACCTTAAAATGCTTTTGGTGATAAATCAGGGCGGTATCGATTCCGCGCTCATCTGGGGAATCAAAATGTACATAGGAATAATCCTCATCTCTAAGTGTTTTTGCGCCCAATAAAGCCTCGATTACTTTTTTGTTCTCCACTTCGGCTACACCAATAAGCACTGGAGGGTGCTCGCTTTCTTCCAATCCTATCTGTGCAATGGCCTTGGCCATTTTTTTTACCTTCTTTCCAAATTTGGTTTCGTTCCATGCCTTTCTTCCCTCGGGTGTAAAGTCGTCATCCAAGGTATATGGGTCATTGGTGGTATCAAAAAAGTTCTCAAGGTTATAAAAGGCAATGGTGTACCGGTCTTTTAAGATGCTCAATGTAAAATGGTTTAGTGTATTTCTAAAGGTATAAAAATCCAATGTACAAAACCGCTTCGTAAACATTGATTAGATTTGCATTTTATTTGATTCAATGTTAGAAAAGAAGGTCACCAATTATGAAAAGGCGGTGCTTATCGGGGTAATCAACCGTGAGCAGGATGAGCATAAGGTAAAGGAGTATTTGGACGAATTGGAGTTTCTTACCTACACCGCGGGTGGTGAGGTTACCAATCGTTTTATGCAACGTATGGATGTACCCAACCCAAAAACCTATATTGGAAGCGGTAAGATGGAGGAAGTGGAAAGGTTTGTGAAGAGCAATGAAATCGGTTCGGTGATTTTTGATGACGAACTTTCACCCGCACAGCAGAACAATATCGAAAAAATCCTCAAGTGCAAAATTTTGGACCGAACCAGTTTGATTCTGGACATTTTTGCCCAACGGGCCAAGACCAGTTATGCCCGTACCCAGGTAGAACTCGCCCAATACGAATATCTTTTACCTCGATTGACAGGTCTTTGGACGCACTTGGAACGACAACGTGGTGGTATTGGGATGAGGGGACCAGGGGAAACCGAGATTGAAACGGATAGACGTATTGTTCGTGACCGAATTGCCCTTTTAAAAAAGAAACTTACCAAAATTGACCGCCAGATGGAAACCCAGCGAGGTAACCGAGGGGCTTTGGTAAGGGTCGCTTTAGTTGGATACACGAATGTTGGTAAATCCACCTTAATGAATGTCATTAGCAAGAGCGACGTTTTTGCCGAGAACAAACTCTTTGCGACTTTGGATACCACGGTTCGCAAAGTTGTGATAGGAAACCTTCCCTTTTTGTTAAGTGATACGGTAGGATTTATCCGAAAACTACCCACACAATTGGTAGAAAGTTTTAAAAGTACTTTGGATGAGGTCCGTGAGGCGGACCTGTTGTTGCATGTGGTGGATATATCGCACCCTAATTTCGAGGAACACATCGCTTCAGTGAACCAAATTTTGGACGAGATCAAAAGCGCGGATAAAAAGACCATTATGGTCTTCAATAAAATTGATCAGTACCAACCTGAAACCATAGATGAAGATGATTTGGTAACGGAAAAAACGGAAGCGCATTTTACTTTGGATGAATGGAAGAAAACCTGGTACAATAAAATAGGTGACAGGGCACTATTTATTTCGGCACTGAACAAAGAAAATTTAGATGATTTTAGGGAGCGTGTATACAGCGAAGTCCGGGATATTCATGTGACCCGGTTTCCGTACAACAACTTTTTGTATCCAGAAAACCTAGATGGTTATTAAAAGCGCTTTAGACGATGTGTTTTGGTTTTCCGATGAAATACAATCGTTAACAATTTCTACCACAACTTTTTGACCGTTCACAACAAAAATTTAGGCTCTAACCACAGAAAAACTACTTTCATATTGTTTTTAAACGAAAGTGTTACGGCCAAGTCACTATAAACTTAACCTACTTATAACTTGGTTTTGAATACACCCCAAATTTCGTATTTAACCCCATAAAAAAGCCCCGGAATTCCGGGGCTTTTTTATTTTTTGAATGGTAATTTTTAGAACGAATAACTCAACCCCAAAGTCCAATACGTCTGCAACTCGTTATCGATGGTATCGAAAGTAGCATTTGGATCTGGATTGGGGGCATTGTTCACGACATAATTGAGCGTTTCTTGCTTGTTGTTACGCAGTCCAAAATCAAATCCAACACCGATGACCTTCCATAAGGTGTAAGCAAAGGAATTGGTCCATGTCCAGTTGCTCAAATCTCCACTTTCATAGCTTTGGAACATTGACAAGTTGCTCTTAAAGCTTACCGCACCAATTTGCTTGGTATAATCCGCAACAATCTTTGCACCAAGCGAAGAATTAAAAATCGTATCCTCATTACTAAACACAAAATTATAGTTCAGCGGATGTATGACAACTACTAAATCTGTAATGGGCGTCCAGGTACCACCAACACCAACATCTAAATAGCCGGGATCATTAAAATTGCTCAAAATGGTGGTTCGGTACTCTCCCATGGTCGAAACGGCAAACTTGTCGTTTAACTTATAACCATAAAGAGAGGAGATGTTGAATACATCTGTTGACTCTCGAAAACCGTCTTCATCATTGGGGTCATCTTTATCATCTAATTTCACCCAGTTTAGGTTGATGTTCATGGCGTTTCGCCAAAAGAATTTTTCCTCTTGTTGGTTGGCAAATGCATTTACTGTAAATCCAATGGTTCCAGAACTGTTGTTAGGAATTCCTTGCGAAAACCAATTGTTGAACCCTGAAAAGCTTCCGCCAATAGTTCCAAAAGCACCCACTTTCCAGCCCGGAAGGGCGTCTAACTGGGCCTGAAGGGCATTTACACGACCTTGAATGGCCGCAATGGAGTCTTTTTTGGGGGCAATATGGGCTTTTAATTCTTCTTCGGTCTGAGCCAATATCGCAACAGAGCACAAGAGCATTGCCGAAGCAAAAAGTAGTTTTTTCATAGTATGGAGTTTTGTGTTTAGAAACGCAAAAATAAAAAATGTCACTGTGAAAAAACGCCAACCGTCAATTGAAAGCAGGGTTTCGTCAATTCTGCATGTTGGCATAGCGCTTTTTTAATGTTCTTGCCCGAATAAATTTCCAAATCAATTCAAAATGAAAAAGAACACCTACTTCTCCTTTTTATTGCTCATGGTTTTATGGTTAGGTTGTGCAAAAGAGGATAATTACGAAGATCCCAATGCAACTTTAATTACTCTAAATACCACTGTTTTGGGTTTAGAAGTCAACGACACCTATATCTTGGTCGCAACGGTTACGGGCAATGGAAACCCAGGATCCGTTGTATGGAAATCCTCAGATCCACAAATAGCCACAGTAGATGATAAAGGCAAGGTAACAGCTCTTAAAGGGGGAGTTGTTTCTCTTACCGCCTCCGTTGGAAAGGCATCTGGCACCTGTACTGTTGTAATTGAACCCAATAATAACAAAGTAAAAGATTTACATAGATATCAGTAGAAGGGAAACAAAAACGCATCACCTCAAAGTGCCCATAGGTCAATTGATAATGGGCATCCGTCAATTGACCTAATCCAAACGGGGTTTTTAGATATTCCTTTGGGGTTTAACCACAAACTTAAGTCATGAAAAAAATATTGCTTTTGCCAATAGCATTTTGCTTATTGATTTTTTCTTGCGGAAAAGATAACACCCCAATAGAACTGGTAGTAGCAAAGCCAGAGATTATAATCTTCCGTCCACTGGAAGGTCGAGTTGGGGAAACTGTCTGGATAATGGGCAAGAACTTCGGCAGTACTGTAACCGACAATATCGTAAAGATTGGAAATACCGTTGCCACGGTGAAGAGCGCCAAAGGGACCGAAATCTTTATCACCGTGCCCGAAGGGGCCACCACCGGACCAATAAGCATCACCGTTGACGGTAAAACGGATACAGCTGAGACCTTTACTGTTATTGAAAGCAACTCACTCTGGAATATCCTTAAATAAATGCATAGACCCTTTCAAGGTTGAGGGTTCGAAAAATATGAACCCTGATTCGATGGTCAGGGTTTTACTTTTCTACACTCCTCCGACTGACAGTGTATGATTGTATTTTATCTATCCGTCAATCCAAAAGGGGCATCCGTCAATTGACTGGGTCTCAATAGCTTTTTTGGTTTTTCCTTTGGGGTTTAACCACAAATCTTAAGTCATGAAAAAAATAATGCTTTTGCCAATAGCATTTTGTTTATTGGTTTTTTCGTGTAGCAAGGATGAAGATCCGGCCAATCCTGAAAACGCCCCCGACATTACAAGCTTTAGTCCTACCGAAGGCCCGGTTGGTGAAACTATCTGGATAACAGGGAAAAACTTTAGCAGCACAGCAGCGGACAATACCGTAAAAATTGGAAACACGGTTGCCACGGTGACCAGCGCCAAAGAGACCGAGATCTTTATCACAGTGCCCGAAGGGGCCATTACGGGAGCCATAAGTGTAACGGTGGATGGCAAGACAGATACTGCCGGAACGTTTACGGTTACTGAAAGTACTGACCATGCTGGTATTTCCTTAAATAAAAATACCGTGGAGCTATTTACCTTGGACAGTGAAACCCTCGAAGTTTCCATTACAGGAAACGTAAATGTTGAAGATATTGTTTGGAGCTCAGATGATGAAAGTATCGCCATAGTGGATGACAACGGAAAAATTACTGGCGTAGCAGAAGGAAGCGCCCATGTTACTGCTTTTATAAGCGAAGAGGTAAGCACAAATTGTATTGTAAAAGTAAGTCCAAGTGTGTTTGCCGTAGGATATGAAGAAGTCAATGGCACGTCAGTCGCTAAATTTTGGAAAAATGGTGTGGCTACAAGTCTTACCGATGACACCAAATTTGCAGGTGCAACATCTGTGTTTGTTGACGGTATGGATATCTATGTAAGCGGTATTGAAGAAAACGACAATGAGCTCCCTTCGGCCAAAGTATGGAAAAACGGAGAACTATTATATACATTGTCTGACCCAAGCAATTATGGCAATGCCCATTCCATTTATGTATATAATGGAGATGTGTATGTAGCAGGTAGCGAAACTGACGAAGATGAGATTGCCATAGCTAAAATTTGGAAAAATGGGGAAACGTATGCTTCACTAATGGATGGTGGGGTAGGATCTCAAGCATATGGAATCTCTGTAAACGAAACGGGAGTATATACTGCCGGATTTGAAGAAAGTGAGCAACAGGAAAATGGTACACCAAAATTATGGAGAGATATGGTTCAAGAAGATTTGACCGAAGGGTTGTATCACGGGCGGGCTCAAGCATTATATGCCAACGGCTCTGATATATACATAGCAGGTTATGAAGAAGGAGAAAATGAAAATAGTGTGGCCAAAATATGGATAAATGGACAAGTCATTGATTTAACGGATGATGTTATGGATTCTGAGGCCTATTCCATATTTGTGAAGGAAGAAGATGTTTATGTTGCGGGTATAGTATATGGAAATACGGAGGATGAAGACCAAGCTGTTGTTTGGAAAAATGCCTCTCCTACTGAATATGGCATTGGGTCAGCAGCATCTTCGGTATACATTTATGATGGGGATGTTTATGTAGGAGGAAGTGTATACGAAGGAGCGATTCCCAAAGCGAGTGTTTGGAAAAATACAGAACCTATAGCACTTGAACTTACCGAGGGAGCTGAAGAATCGGCCGTACTCTCGGTTTTTGTAAAATAGTTCAACAATATTGAGAATTTAAAGGGATAAACCCTGATCGAAAAGGTCGGGGTTTTGTTTTTTTATTTCTTTTTAAACAATGGAACAGCAGAACAAGCCTCACCATACATCACACTTTTGGCAACTTCTTGGATTTTGGACATCGCCATGATGTAGGCATTTTCCGGAATGGGTTTGTTGGAACATCCTTTAATGATGATGGGTTTATCCTTGAACTGTGAAATATCCAAATCTTCCAGAATTTGTTGGTAAAGTGAGGTTTCCAAATCCTCAAGACTCCCAACAACAACTTTTCGAGCATAGGGTTGTAGTTTGGATGCGACCAACAGAAACGCCCATCCAGGAACAATGGCATCGGTAGAACAGGTCAAAGCTACATAAGCATCCTTATAGCTAGACCAATCATAACCTTCCAATGCCCCACGGAATTCCTTCTCCCTTAAAATAATGCCTTCGTAAAGCCAATCTTTAATATCCAGAACTTCTCTTCGGCCTTTTGGATACAATTCCTCTAAGTCAAAGGTGATCAGTTTGCTCTCCGCTACGCGATTTTTTATTTCAGACATAAGTTGTTCAGTTATCAGATATCAGATGTCAGAGTTTGCTTTCTAGATGTTTAATCAACCCATGAATGGTTTTTGAAATTTCATCACAAATACCATAAACTTCTTCAAACTCATCCACCTCAACATAATCTACGTCTAAAGCTAAATAGAGTTGAGATTTTACTTCATAACATGAAGCTTTAGCAACATTTAAGAAATAAATAAACTCTTTGTTTGTTTTTCTTCCATAGCCTTCAGCAATATTGGAAGAAATTGAAATGGACGCTCTTCTTACCTGATCTCTTAGTGCAAAGTCTTTCGAAAAAGCTTTTTGCTTCGTTAATCTATAAATCTCTTGGTTTAATTTTCTTGCTTTCTTCCAAGAAATAATCTGTTCAAACCCCTTATCCATGATAGTAATTACCATTTGAGATACCCGAGGTTATGATATCGCTTTCTTATTTTAGATGTCAGATTTCTGATGTCCGATATCAGAGCTCAGACATCTGATTTCTTATTTACAACAATCCCAACTCCAATTTCGCTTCCTCACTCATCAATTCCTGCGTCCAAGGAGGGTCAAAGGTTATTTCCACTTCAACGTCATTTAACTCATCAAGGGATTTCACCTTTTCCTCAACCTCAACCGGCAGGGTTTCTGCTACTGGGCAGTTTGGCGTAGTAAGGGTCATCAAGATCTTGACATCGCTGTCTTCATTCACGAACACATCATAAATCAATCCCAATTCATAAATATCCACCGGAATCTCCGGGTCATAAATGGTCTTGAGTACTCTTACGATTTTCTCTCCGAGTTCTTGTGTGTCTATGGTGATTTCTTCGCTCATTACTATTTAATTTAATTGGGTCTGATAGGCAATGGCGTACAATTTCAACTGCTTTACCATACTTACCAAACCGTTAGCGCGGGTAGGAGACAAATGCTCTTTAAGTCCGATATCATCAATAAAATCCGTATCTGCATCGATAATATCCTGTGGTTTCTGGTTGCTGAAGGCACGAATCAAGATGGCGATAATTCCTTTGGTGATAATGGCGTCACTATCTGCAGTAAAAACCAGTTTATCGTCATCAAGCTCGGCATGCACCCAAACCTTGCTCTGGCACCCTTTTATAATGTTATCCTCAGTTTTGTATTGCTCCGCTATCAACGGCAATGATTTTCCCAACTCAATCATGTATTCATACCGCTGCATCCAATCGTCGAACATGGAAAACTCATCTACAATTTCTTCCTGAATCTCTACTATGGTCATGTTTCAATTTTGTTCAAAAGTACAACTCGGGCTATTGCTAATCAAACCTTTAAGAGAAAGATAACTTCTGGCTATTGAAGCATGTTTTTGGCTCGCTTCACCCCTGCTACCAAAACATCTACCTCTTCTTTAGTGTTATAAAAGCTAAAACTGGCCCTTACCGTACCCGGGATTTCGTAAAAATCCATGATAGGTTGTGCACAATGGTGACCGGTACGCACGGCAATCCCCAATTTGTCCAAAATGGTTCCGATGTCATAGGGATGGATGCCTTCTATATTAAATGAAATGACGGAGGTCTTATGCTCAGCGGTTCCATAAATTCGCAATCCCTCAATTTCCAATAAATGTTTGGTAGCATAGCGAATCAACTCATCTTCATACTGTGCAATCGCATTAAATCCTATGGAATTCATATAATCCAATGCCGCACCAAAAGCTATGCCCCCACAAATATTCGGAGTTCCTGCCTCAAATTTATGTGGTAAATCAGCATAGGTGGTCTTTTCAAAAGTGACCTCTTCAATCATTTCACCACCACCTTGGTACGGAGGTAGCTTTTTTAACCATTCTTCTTTGCCATACAACATTCCTACTCCAGTAGGGCCACACATTTTATGAGCGGAAACTGTGTAGAAATCCACGTCTAAGGCTTGCAAATCAGGTTTGATATGGGCAGCAGCTTGTGCACCATCTATTAAAACAGCAGCTCCAACTTTGTGGGCTGCCTCAATAATTTCTTCAATAGGATTTATAGTTCCCAAAGCATTCGAAACGTGGTTGCAGAAAACCAGTTTGGTCTTTTCAGAAAGTAAGGCATGGTATTCCTCCATGACCAACTCCCCATTTTGGTTCATAGGAATTACTTTCAAAACCCCACCTGTTCTTTCACAAAGCATTTGCCACGGCACAATATTGGAGTGGTGTTCCATTGCAGACACCAAAATTTCATCTCCTTCTTTTATAAAAGAAGAAAACCCATTGGCCACCAAATTTATGCTGTGAGTGGTACCTGAAGTCAGAATAACTTCATATGGTTTTGCAATATTGAAATGTTTTTGGATTTTCCCACGCGCCGCTTCATATGCATCTGTAGCCTCTTGGGAAAGACTATGTACACCTCTATGGATATTGGCATTGTAACCATGGTAGTAATCAACAATTACATTTATCACCTGTTGGGGTGTCTGCGAAGTAGCCGCATTGTCCAAATACACCAAAGGTTGCCCATTTACCTTTCGATTTAAAATGGGAAAGTCTTTACGAATTGTTTGTATGTCCAATGTTGATTGCACCATTTTTACCAGGGATTAGTCTTTGTGTGTCGATTAACCTAGAGCTCAAACCCTACTCGAACACCCAACTTGTTGGCAATAATCTTATTGATTCTGGTCTTCAGCTCAGGAATACGAACGCTTTCCAAGACATTATTGGCAAAAGCATACATCAACAATGCGGTAGCCTCCTTTTTTGGAATCCCTCTCGATTGTAAATAGAACAAAGCATCTTCATCCAATTGCCCAATGGTACATCCGTGGGAGCATTTTACATCATCCGCAAAAATTTCCAATTGGGGTTTGGTATTGATGGTAGCCTTATCGCTAATCAAAATATTGTTGTTCTGCTGGAAGGCATTGGTTTTCTGGGCAATTTTATCCACTATGATTTTCCCGTTGAAAACACCCGTGGATTTTTCACCAAAAATTCCTTTATAATCCTGATGGCTTTCGCAGTTAGGCTGTGCATGATGTACCAAAGTATGGTGATCCACATGCTGTTTTTCGCCTAAAATGGTCACGCCCTTAAGGGTAGAATCAATACGCTCTCCATTTTGATAAAAATTTAGGTTGTTCCGTGTCAACTTTCCACCAAAAGAGAAGGTATGGACACGAACCACGCTGTTATTTTTCTGGGAGATATAGGTGTTGTCTATTAAAGAAGCATTGTCCCTATCATTTTGAACCTTATAGTAATCGACAATGGCATCCTTAGCTGCAAAGATTTCGGCAACCGAATTGGTAAAAACCTCATTTTCGGTCAAACTCTGGTGCCTTTCAATAATCTGAACCTCGGCATTTTCTTCAACAATAACCAAATTACGTGGCTGCAACATTAAAGCCGCTTCATTTCCTGTGGCAAAGTTTAGTATTTGTATCGGTTTTCTTGGAGCCTTGTTCTTCGGGATATAGATATAAGCCCCTTCTTTGCTAAAAGCAGTATTCAAAGTGGTCAAAGATTCATCCTTGGATGCCACTTTATTAAAATAAAGCTCAATAATCTGTCGATACATGGGTTTGTTGAACGCTGAGCTCATCAAACATACATCTACTCCGTCATGGGTTGTCTCAGAGAGGTATGAACTATAAACCCCATCAATAAATACAATCTTATAGGTATCTATTTCATGAAGGAAGTATTTTTTTATGTCCTTATAATCCAATGTGGTTTCCTGTTTTGGAAAAACACTGAAATCCATCTTTTGGATACTGTTCAATGAGGTGTATTTCCATGCTTCCTCCTTTTTGGAGGGAAATCCTTTAGCCTCAAAATTCTTTATGGCTTCGGAACGGATTTCATGCACAGGGTGGTTCAAGTCCACATTGTTCTCGAAAGCTATAAACGAAGAAAGTAATTTATCTTTTAAATCCATTTTTCATTGTTCAGTTGTCAGCTTCCAGTTGTCAGTTGTCAGTTTCCTGATATCTGACTTCTGAAATCTTACCTCTTTTATACTACCGTTTCCTGCTTTATCCAGTCGTATCCTTTTTCTTCCAGTTCGAGAGCCAATTCTTTTGTTCCCGACTTTACAATCTTACCATCGTGCAGTACGTGAACAAAGTCTGGGACTATGTACTCCAACAATCTCTGATAGTGGGTAATCACGATAATGGCATTGTCCTTTCCTCGTAATTTGTTTACTCCATTGGCTACAATACGAAGCGCATCAATGTCCAATCCAGAATCTGTTTCATCCAAAATGGCCAACTTGGGTTCCATCATCGCCATTTGGAAAATCTCGTTTCGTTTTTTCTCCCCACCTGAGAACCCTTCATTTAAGGAACGGGATAAAAATTTTCTATCGATTTCCAACAATTCTGATTTCTCACGAATCAATTTTAGCATTTGGTTGGCGGGCATATCCTCCAAACCTTTAGCTTTTCTAGATTCATTGATGGCGGTCTTCATAAAATTGGTTACCGTAACCCCGGGAATCTCCACTGGGTATTGGAATGAAAGGAATATACCTTGGTGCGCTCTTTCTTCGGGAGCCAATTCTTCCAAATCTTCACCATCCAAAGCTATGCTTCCCTTCTTTATCTCGAATTCTTCTTTTCCTGCTATCACTGAAGCGAGCGTACTTTTTCCCGAACCGTTTGGCCCCATAATGGCGTGTACCTCTCCTGCATTTACTTCGAGGTTAATCCCTTTCAAGATCTTTTTATCCTCAACGCTTGCGTGTAAATTTTTTATTTCTAGCATTCTTATTTTATTTTTTATCCTACAGAGCCTTCAAGGCTTATTTCCAATAATTTTTGTGCTTCTACAGCAAACTCCATAGGGAGTTTATTCAATACCTCCTTACTGAACCCGTTCACGATCAGCGCTATTGCTTTTTCGGTATCGATACCTCTTTGGTTGCAATAGAAAATCTGATCCTCACCAATTTTACTGGTTGTGGCCTCATGTTCAATTTGGGCGGTCTTATTTTTTGCTTCTATATATGGGAAAGTGTGGGCTCCACATCTATTCCCCATCAACAGGGAGTCACATTGTGAAAAGTTCCGGGCATTTTCGGCCCTACTGTTTACCTGTACCAATCCCCGATAGCTGTTTTGCGATTGTCCAGCAGAAATTCCTTTAGAAATGATGGTACTCTTGGTGTTCTTTCCTAAATGAATCATCTTAGTTCCGGTATCGGCCTGCTGAAAATTATTGGTCACCGCGATGGAATAGAATTCGCCGATTGAATTATCACCCTTCAATACACAAGATGGGTATTTCCAAGTTACCGCTGATCCGGTTTCAACCTGGGTCCAAGAAATCTTAGCGTTTTTCTCGCAGATTCCACGCTTGGTCACAAAATTGAATACTCCTCCTTTTCCTTCTTTATCGCCAGGGAACCAATTTTGAACTGTAGAATATTTGATTTCGGCATCATCTAAGGCAATTAACTCTACCACAGCGGCATGCAATTGGTTTTCATCTCGAGATGGTGCGGTGCACCCTTCCAAATAACTTACATAACTTCCTTCATCGGCAATGACAAGGGTTCTTTCAAACTGACCTGTTCCGGCTTGATTAATACGGAAGTATGTGGATAACTCCATTGGACAACGCACCCCTTTTGGAATGTAGCAAAATGATCCATCGGAAAATACTGCGGAATTTAAAGCTGCATAAAAGTTGTCCTTTTGTGGAACCACAGTTCCAATATATTTTTTGACGAGCTCAGGATGTTCTTGAATAGCCTCCGAAATGGAACAAAAGATAATCCCCTTTTCCGCAAGTGTCTTTTTAAAAGTGGTCGCCACGGAAACCGAATCCATCACGATGTCCACTGCCACTCCGGCCAATTTCTTTTGTTCATCCAAAGAGATGCCTAATTTTTTGAAAGTTTCCAGCAGTTCGGGATCTACCTCATCCAAACTGTTGTATTTGGGCTTTTTATTTGGAGCCGAATAATAAGAAATGTCCTGAAAATTTGGTTTTTCATAAGTAACATTGGCCCATTCTGGCTCTTCCATCTCCTTCCAAACCCGAAAAGCTTCCAAACGCCATTCGGTCATCCATTCTGGCTCTTGCTTTTTCTGTGAAATGGCAATAACAATATCCTCGCTTAACCCCTTGGGAAAGGTCTCAGATTCAATATCGGTATAGAAACCATACTCGTATTCCTTGGTCTCCAGTTCTTTTTTTAATTCTTCCTCTGTATAAGCCATAGTGCTCAATTGATCAATGACCAATGGTCAATTTTACAATGAAAAACTTTCTCCGCAACCGCAGGTTCTCTGTGCATTTGGGTTGTTGAAAACAAATCCTTTTCCGTTTAATCCGCCCGAATACTCCAAAGTGGTGCCAACTAGGTATAAAAAGCTCTTTTTATCAACGATAATCCTCACCGCGTTATCTTCAAAAACCTTGTCGGTTTCTGAAGCTGCTTTATCAAAATTTAACTCATAAGACAATCCACTACAACCCCCGCTCTTCACTCCTACACGAACGAAGTCCGTAGCAGCGTCAAAGCCTTCTTCTGTCATCAAAGTCACCACTTTTTGTTTGGCAGTTTCTGAAACTTTAATCATTCTTACTTGGATTTATTCTAAATAGCCTACAAATATAGGTCTTTAGTGGCGTTTTACCTCACTTCCTAACATTATAATAACGAATCTTACAATAAGGTTTCTCTATTTTTAGCGACTACTGCTCTGTTTTAAGTTGAATATTCAATCATTGAACAAAATCAATCTTTTTTAAAATGAGTAGTCAAGAATCAAATCAAGGTCTTATTCAGTTAACTAGTGTGCAATCTTTTGAAAAAACCTATCAACTCGTACGGGATGTGTTGGAAAACAATCCGAAAATTGGAATACTTGCTGAAGTTGACCACAGCAGTAATGCTAAAAGGGTAGGTTTAAAGCTTCCAAAAACTAAACTGATTCTATTTGGAAACCCAAATCTTGGAACTCCTTTAATGCAGTCGTCGAGGACTATCGCAATTGACCTGCCTCAAAAAATATTGGTTTGGGAAGATACAGAAGGAAAGGTTTTTCTAACCTATAATGACCCTAACTATCTATTGAAACGACATCATATTACCAATAAGGATGACATTGCGGAATTGGTATCCAAAGCACTATCAAGTATAAGCCAAAAGGCGACCCAGTAGCAATTATTTGATTTTGATGACCACAAGGTCGGTCAACCCTTTGGATTGGAGTTCGGGAAAGTCATTACTGGCTGTTTCACCCACTAAAATTAGGCTTCCTTCGTCGTTTTGAATGGCATCAAACCCAAAATCAATGCCTGACCCTCCAAATGTTTTTTGATATTCAGCATTTCCCTGGGCATCTGTTTTGATAATCCAAAGGTCGTTTTCACCTAGATTTTCGGCAACATCAACATCGATACTTTTAGAATTCCCAGCAATGACAAAGCCGCCATCTGCTGTCAGATTAACCCCTCTGGCTGCATCGAACAATGTGCCACCATAGTTCTTTTCCCAAATCAGATTTCCATTGTCATCAATTTTGATGAGCCAAACATCCGACTCGCCATTGTTTTTTGTAATATCAGTATCGGTGCTGAAGGTATTTCCAACAATCACATAAGCATTGTCATTGGTTTTGGCAATGTCATATGCTTTGTCAATTCCCGTTCCTCCAAAAGATTTCTGCCATTGAAGCACACCCGAAGCGCTTACTTTAAGCGCCCAGAAATCATAACTCCCTTTAGGGTCAGTAATGTCAAAATCGTCGCTTTCCGAAGAACCTGCAAGAACAAACCCCCCATCATCGGATTGAACCACTCCATACGAACGGTCATTGTTTGTGCCTCCAAAATATCTTCGCCATTGCAGATTGCCGTTTGCATCCAATTTTGTTCCCCAAAACTCCCCAACACCGTGCCGAGTCAGGTAACTTCCTTTACCCGTGTTTCCTTCTCCACCGGAAGAGGTTACATCCAAAAAGCCGGAAAAGAAAAATCCACCATCATCGGTCTGCACCACATCATAGGAATGGTCATGTCCCGAAAAGCCAAAACTCTTTTCCCAAAGGATGTTGCCATTGGCATCTAACCGCAAAATCCAATTATCATGAAAGCCTTCATTATTGCTTCCATCACCGTCATCACTCATCGCATATCCTACGATTGCATATCCTCCATCCTTGGTTTGGACAACAGACTGCCCACGATCATCCTTACTTCCTCCGTAGGTTTTGTTCCATATTAAATTGCCCTCGGTATCCAGTTTCAGCAACCAATAGTCATTTACGTTTGTGGTCTTTCCAACGATATCCCCATCCATACTGTTACTGAACCCTAAAACTGCATACCCCCCATCTGCTGTTTGAATGACTGATTGAGCAGTGTCTTCCCCTGAGCCGCCATAGTTTTTGACCCAATCCACTTCTCCCAAGAAGGTGATAGGCTCCATCATATCTTGATCCTTGTCATTTGAGCATGAAAGGACAACAACAGATAGCAGAAACCTCAATATATGCTTCATAAAAGATTTGGTTAATTTGATTTTTGCACTACGAACAATCCCGAGTTGATATCGTTTATGATAATCTTACCGCTGCTAAAAAATGGATACACGCTCCAAACCCCATTGAAGCTGGCCGTGTTGTTTGATGGGTAAGTGTCAAAGAAAGCTTTTTCAGTAATGTTTTGGTTTTCAATATCCGAAATATCCAAGACCCTCATCCCAGCTGTATAGTTTGCAAGAAAAAACTCATCGCCAACCACATAGCCATTATGATCTATTGCTGCTGTGGGGCCAGTGTACGTGGTATGCAATTGCGGGGCGTCCAAATCGGTCATATCAAAAATCAAGGTTCGAGAATTAAATCCAAAGTCGGTCTCATCCAATTCATCTCCAAGTATAAAGTACCTGTGGTCATCGGTGAACCATCCTTGGTGGGTATACCCTATATTGCTGTAATTTATAGTACTGATTTGACTAGGGTTAGACTTATCTGTAATATCCACGACGGCTATCAGGTTTTCATTCGCTCCGATGAAAATTTCACTCCCCGTATAATCAGTATCAGGCCCATTATACGTTACGACTTGAGCATCATGTGTATAACCATTGGTTCCATATCCCCCAACACCATTAGGACTCGTGGGGTTTTGAATATCCACAAAATGAACTCCTCCGTTGAAAGCATCGTTTCTAGCAGTTCCCACAGGGTATGCAAATCCTACTGATTCGTTCACCACCACATTATGTGCATTTCCAATTCCTGTATAGCGAGCATCCGCAGTAAACTCTTGTGGCGGATTGGTGACATTTCTCAATCTTTTCAAATCAAAAATTTGCATGCCATGACCAGCAGCTTCTGAGACTATCAAAGCAAAATCTCCATATACTTTAACATCTCTCCATCCACTGGGCACAGTAGCCGTTGGCAATTTGCCAAGGTAAACTGGGTTTTCTTCATCAGTGATGTCAACAAAAGCGGTTCCATTATCAAGGCCAACAACAGCATATTCGTTATTGGTTGAGGAGTCAGTCCAACCCCAAATATCATTTCCTCCATCAGCCGCGAACGAGGTTAAATCCATTTGAAATAAAAGATCATATCCATCGCAAGGGTAAATGGCCGCCATTCCACTTTCACATGGAGTAGCTCCTCGGGCAACTTCTCCCGTTCCTATGTCTTGGCCTTGGTTGCCATTACTATTTCCTGGATTATTACCGTCACCATTATCGCTGGAGCATCCAAAAGCTATGAACACCACAAGAACTATTTGAAGAACAACTCTTGGCATATGATAGCAATTTTAAGTTTTAACTAAAGATACAACTTATAATTATCCTAGCTATTTTTGCGGAATGTTAGAAGATAAAAGTCCGCAACGGACTTCCTTGGAAAATTTGGGGGAATTTGGATTGATCAAACACCTGACCCAGCATTTTGAGTTGAAACATGAATCCTCAGTGCATGGCATAGGAGACGATGCCGCTATTTTGGATTTTGGCGAAAAAAAAACTGTGGTGTCCACAGATCTACTGGTGGAGGGTGTGCATTTCGATTTAAGCTATATGCCTTTAAAGCATTTGGGATATAAATCGGTTGTTGTAAATCTTTCGGACATATATGCAATGAATGCAAAAGCTACCCAGATTACGGTTTCGATTGCGGTCTCCAACAGATTTCCCTTAGAGGCTCTAGAAGAATTTTATGCCGGAATGGCTTTGGCCTGTAAAATGTACAATGTGGATTTGGTCGGCGGGGATACTACCTCCTCAACCAAAGGGATGCTGATTAGCGTTACGGCCATTGGAGTGGCTGAGAAAGATGAAATAGTAATGAGAAGTGGTGCAAAAACCAATGATCTTTTGGTGGTGACCGGTGATTTGGGTGGTGCTTATTTGGGACTTCAAGTTTTGGAACGGGAAAAAGAAGTTTTTAAAGTGAATCCTAACAGCCAACCAGACCTTGAACCTTATTCCTATATCGTGGAAAGGCAACTGAAGCCTGAAGCCCGAAAAGATATTGTGGAACTTCTTGAAAAATTGGAAGTGAAACCTTCAGCTATGATTGATATAAGTGATGGGCTTTCTTCCGAAATTTTGCATTTATGCGAACAAAGTTCAGTGGGTTGCAATCTGTTCGAAGACAAAATCCCGTTAGACCCCACGGTAATTTCGACTTCAGAAGAATTTAAAATGGATTCCACAACCATTGCTCTTAGTGGTGGTGAGGACTATGAACTATTATTTACTATAGATCAGGCAGATTATCCAAAAATCAAGGCCAACCCTAATTTAACGGTTATTGGGCACATGGTTGACAAGCAGGAAGGCGCCCACTTAATAACAAGGGGAGATACAAAAATTGGGTTGACGGCGCAGGGCTGGAATTCGTTTTCAGAATAAAACAAAATCCCGAAAACAAGAGCTTTCTTCCTAAACGGTCTTGGGGCACTGGACTGAATAGAGCTAGCAGCTTCTTAATCTCCGGGATAATCTTAAATATCGTTTAAGGGAATACAAGAAACGAGTTAGGCTACATGTTGTACTTGTCTGCCTCGTCTTTTTCTGTACATATCCTCCAAAGTACTGTTAATGTCACGCCTTTGAGGTGTCAGTGCTGAGAGTTTTCCACTTACATCGGTGGTAACCTGTTTTTGACAATGAACACATTTGTATTCCTTAATGTGTTTGGTCACCTTTTTTGATACTACGTAGTGATGCCCGAACAAGTTACAGAAGAAAGAAGAGAATTTGTTGCCATGGGGAGTAGTGGTTGTTTTCATAAGCCGGTGTTGTTTGGATGGAGCATTGGTACGATTTGGGGATCGATAATGCCTAAAATTTTGTAATTCTACTTTATAATTTTTAATATTTACATTTAGACTATCACTTAAGCAACGAGTGTTAATAACTTTTTATTTTACAAACTTTTTTTGAAATGCCATTTTTCGATGAAATGCACAATATTCGGCAAAAAGCCATTTTCACTGGTTGAAATACTTGTTTGAAATATAACACTTTGATTTATCTTGCCAAAAATTTATTAACAATTTATGAGTAAAAAAACCATTGCGGTTACTTCTTTCGCACTTTTTTCGTTGTTCTTTGGCGCAGGAAACCTCATTCTTCCACCTCAGCTAGGTTTTAAATCCGGTGATTTATGGTGGCTGGTTGCCATTGGGTTTTGTTTATCTGCTGTTCTAATACCGATTTTGGGAATATTGGCACATGCCAAACTACAGGGAACTATGTTCGATTTTGCCCAAAAGGTCTCTCCCACATTCAGCTTGGTATATTGTTATATTATATATGCTATTTCCATTGCACTGCCTTCTCCAAGAACTGCTTCGGTCACTCATGAAATGGCGATTCAACCAATTTGGAATTCCTCTTCTTTGTTGACCAGTATCATTTACTTTGCTCTGGTCTATGTTTTTGTGGTTAATCGATCCAAAATTCTTGATGTTATTGGCAAGTTCCTTACTCCCGGAATTTTAATAGTTCTCCTATTAATTATTGGGGCTGCAATTTTTAATATTGATTTCAATTTTGGAGCTGCCGAATTCAAAAACCCATTTACGCATGGTGTTTTGGAAGGTTACCAGACTTTTGATGCTATTGGTGCCGTGGTAGTGGGTGGTGTGATCATTATTTCCATCAATATAAAAGATACAAAGGCATCTTATGAAACCAAGAAAAGCTTGATTAGAAAAGCCGGCTGGTTTGCAGGGCTTGGATTATTCTTGATTTATGCAGGATTGATCCTCACCGGAGCGTTGTTCGGAAATTCTTTTGATGCAGATGTTTCCCGTACAGCACTTTTAAGTGGTATCAGTTTAAAAACTTGGGGCAATACCGCTACCCTTTTGCTCAGTATCTTAGTGAGTTTAGCATGCTTTACCACCGCCGTTGGAATAGTGACAGGAACCGCAGATTTTATAAAAGGCCGATTCAATGATTCCAAACGAGCTTATGTCATAACCGCAATTATCGGTTGCGTACTTGGTGTACTAATGGGCCAATTTAATGTGGGTTATATTATTGCAGTGGCCATTCCGGCTTTGATGTTCATCTATCCCATCACAATTGTATTGATTCTTTTGAACGTGGTTCCCGAGCAATACGCTTCACCCAAAATCTTTAAATGGGTGGTGCTGACAACTATTGTGTTTAGTATTCCTGACTTTTTGGGCAGCATAGGTTATGGAGATGTAATAGCTTCTTTTACTTCTTGGATTCCCTTAAGGGAATATCATATGGGTTGGGTGTTGCCCGCTTTGGTGGTTTTTGTGTTGGGTAATTTCAGTCAGCAAAATAGGGAGTGATTTCTAGTGCACTTATCGGTTTTGTATATGGCTTGTAGTGTGTAAATTAGAAAATCATTTTCGGATTAAGCACAAGCCAGATTTTTAAATTTGGCAATTTCCAAATACGCCTTAACTTGGATTAAGCAACTAAATAGCTATGAGATATATACGTTGTTACCACATGTTTTTATTTGATTTTCGTGTTAGGCAATGCTTTTTGTAATTCAGAAATTTCTTCTTCTGAAATATTATTTCCCCATTTTATAGAAATTTTTTCCAGTTCTTTCATTTTATAAACTGAACTTGGAATTGTCTCAAACTTATTTTCCCAGAGAATTAGGGTTTTTAGGTTTTTCAAATTTTCAAAACCTTTTGGTAAATCAGAGAGTTCATTCTCTCGAATATCGAACCATTCCAAATTTTCTAATTCACAGAATTCTATAGGAAGTTCTTTTATTTTGTTTTGTGAGATTACTAACTTCTCTAATTTTCTTAATTTTCCTATTTCAGAAGGAATGCTTTTAAGTTCATTCAAATCTATTCCTAAATATTTCAGATTTTCTAAACAAGTAATCTCCTTTGGAAACTCCCTGAATTTATTACTATGTAACCCTAAAGTTTTTAATTTTTTAAGTTGGCATATAGATTCATCAATTTCTGTTAAATTGTTAATATTAAAGTACAAAATTTCCAGATTATAGAATTGCTCTATTTTTTTTGGGTATTCGATTAATTCTCTCGCCTCAAGATGTAGTTCTGTCAATTTCTTTATTTCCTCCTCGGTGTAATCAAATTCAATTTTTCTTTTTTTAGTAAGTATTTCATTTTCTATTTTTTTCAGCCAATCCTTTCCATATTTTGTATTAAGATATTCAGTTGAATATTTATTATAACTTTCAACTAACTCTGGAATATTCCCAACAATGCACGAACAATTTACACTTGCATATTTGAAACCAAACTTTGATGTTATTTCATCAAACCATTCTCCATATCTGCCACAATTACCATTCGTTCCCCAAGTCAGAATTAAACCTTTTTTATCAGTAAAATGCTTTTCTGACAATTCAAAAATTCTTGATTGAAAAAGGATTAAGTTTGCCTGCGAACTATTCTCTCCATATTTTAGGACTTTATCTAATGAATTTAACTTTACGTTTATGCTGTCCTCAAGTTTTTCAAGATTTGGATTAGCATTGAAATCTGAATATTCCTTTTCAAAAATACTTTCTATACTTTGACCTATTGATAGATTTGTTAAAGTCAAAAGAACAATTAGTATGTAGTTTGTTTTACTCAATATCGTTTTTTTCAAATGTGTGGTAACGTTTAAGATATGATTTGTTTTTAATGAATTATATCGTCCGATAAGTGAAGTTTGGAAAATTCTGTTTAAAAATTCAACGCAAATTAATGAATGCCTCTTTTGGCTTGATCAATCCCTATCTGCAATTGACCTGCGTAGTATTCCCTTAAGGGAATATCGCATCGGTTGGGTGTTGCCGGCATTAAAGGTTTTTGTGTTGGGTAATTTAAGTGGACAAATGGGAAGGTAAGTTTTTAGAGTGCATTTTAGGTCTTGGCTGAGCTAAGCACGGGGTTTTAGATATGAGTTTATAATGCCGAATTATCCGCATAGCGTATAGCTCATGTTATTTTTTATTTTCTGTAATTTTCTAATATACTCGCACTAATCCAATATATATCTTGATTGCTCGTGTAAAAAAGATACTTCCCATCGGCAGTTACAAAAGGGCATAATTCGTGCTTTTCCGTGTTTATGGATTCCCCCATGTTTACGGCTTCGGACCAATTTCCTGCTTCATCCTTAAAGCTAATGTATAGATCACCGCGTCCTAGCCCATTTTTACGAATGGAGCAAAAAATCATATAAGTTTCTTGGGGCGAGATATACACATCCGCTTCGTATCTATTGGTATTTAGGGATTCGGGTAAAATTTCTGGCTGTATGAACTGTCCATTTTTAAATTCGGAACGATATATATCAAAAGCATAACGTGGCGCAGCTTCCGATTTATCTTTTGATGAGAAATATAGTGTGCCATCATTTGTGAAAGAAGCATAATATTCGTTCAACGGACCATTGATGGGTAATCCCAAGTTAAAGGGTTCAGACCATTCCGATTTTTTGCTTTCTCTCTCTATGTACCATATGTCTATATCCTCTTTTGTTTTTTTTCCATCAAGTGACCGATTGGATATGAAGTACAATCTTTTTTGGTCAGGTGATAACATTGGGTCATTATAACTTATGGAGTCGGATTCAAAAAGCTTTTTTTGAGGCGACCATACACCATCTATTAAGTTAGAAAAATAGATTTCCATAATCCCATTGTTATCTACCCCGAAATAAAATTCTGTTCCATCATTGGATAACGTGCATCCGAACTCATGTCTATCGGCTTTTGAAATAATATTAGGTGCAAATAATTCTGGTTTTGTAAAAGGTAGCTTTTGCCCAAAATAGGTCATCGCATTGTCCGTTTCCGAACCTACATTCCCCTTTACCGAATTGATCAGCTTATTTGGGTCGTAACCAATTCCATTTTTGAAAACCGTTTCTACTTCCCGAATAACTTTTGGGTTACTTTCCAAATCTCCATCAAGGACTACAATATTTGCGGTTTTGCCCATTTCAATCGTACCGATATCCGCTCTTTCTAAAAGCTTTGCACCGTTAGATGTCATAATCTGTACGGCCTCTTCCGGTTTAAATCCCGCTTCTATGAATAATTCATAATTCTTTTGGTCCCCAAATCCGGGCATATTATGAAGACCGGGGTCGAGACCTGCTACCAGTAGTCCTCCCTTTCTGAAAAATTGAAGTTCATATGCCATCGCTTTGGTTAACCATTCCTTTTTAAAGTACCAATCTTCACCTTGCTCTTGTTTACGTATCTTACGTTGGTGGTATGCATCCTGATGAAATGGGGCCATCACCTCTAGGTCTCTGGCATCAGCCCTGACGTTAGCTTGAGCTTCAAAAATAGCTAGGGTTGAACCTAAAGCAACTTTGTTTTTTATAAGTATTTGTTGCACTTTTTTCACATCATCGCTTTCGATGTCAAGATTTGTCCTGAAATCGGTATTGCCAGAGCAAACATCAGTTTCTCTTTCTGTTGCGTGGTCGTAATTGTGAATGAAGCCGTGTTCTATGGCATCAATGCCAATTTCGGCCGCTTCGGAATACGTTGTAGCACAAAGGTGCCCAGTTACTTTCAAATTATTTTTGTGTGCTTCGTCAACAATGACCTGTAAGTCTGATGGTCTAGTATTACGGTACACCTTCAACCATTTCACTCCTTTTTTTGCCCAATACCGAATGGTGTCTCTAACCGTTTCCTCATCAGTAAATCTTATAAAATTTGTTTTGCCTTTCGGTCCAGTAAAATAAGGACCTGAATTAATGATTTCCGGTCCTGGTTGTTCTCCTTTGTTAATTGATGTTGCAATTGCTAATTCTTCATAAGGATTTCCGGTTCCGCATGTCTGAATGACGGTTACACCGGATGCTAAATATAGCTTTGGTGATGTTGAGAGCATTGCCGACCTTGGAATTCTCATATGGTTATGCATTCCCACAATTCCAGGGATGATGGTCTTGCCTGTTAAATCTATTTGATAAAAATCAACTTCGACAGGAATGTCATTGGTATTTCCTATAGCTGCAATTATTCCATTTTCTATAAGTACAGTTTGGGAATCTTTGGAAGGATTTCCCGTTCCATCTAATACCTTAACATTTAGAAGGGCAACTTTTGAAGTATCAAGAGAAACAAAACTTTGGGTATAGTCTGATAAATCAACTTTTGAGGCTTGTATGGTCGGTTCTTGTTTCTGAGCACAGCCTTGTGTGGCAATAAAAAGAGCTAGTAGTGATATTGTTTTGAGTATGCTGTTCATTATTTCATATGCACCTATAAGCGAACAGGTTTTTAATCCAAAAATGTAGGCCAGATAAATTGGTCAAGACCCTCGTTTCTTTTTATTATAATGGTAAATCCCATAGGCAACCCCCACTAAAACTACAAAAGGAAGATACGAGCCAATAACAACCCCAATTTCATAGGCGCTGTCCGGCGCTTCCTGCATTTTTTGCTCTATGTCGGGTTGTTGTAAAAGAACAATCAATTTATTCATTACGTAAATTTAGATTTCTTACCTCCACTTCGCTCAGTCTGACCGTTCGAAATGACCCTAAGAACCATCAACCATTCATCAATTCTTCAATCTCCTCGGCCTCAATCGGAATATTGCGCATCAGGTTAAAAGGTTCTCCGCTTTCTTGAATGACCACATCATCTTCCAAACGAATGCCAAATCCTTCTTCTGGAATATAAATTCCAGGTTCCACAGTAAAGATCATATTGGGCTTCATAGGAGTTTTCAACGCTCCGTAATCATGGGTATCCAAACCTATATGATGACTGGTGCCATGCATAAGATATTTTTTGTAAGCGGGCCAATTGGGGTCTTCATTTTGAACATCAGCCTTATCCAAAAGTCCTAAATCCAATAATTCCGAAGTCATTATTTTGCCCACTTCTTTATGGTATTCGGCCCATAGGGTTCCTGGAACAAGCATTTTTGTAGCTTCATTCTTTACATGCAAAACAGCATTATAAACTGCTTTTTGCCTAGGGGTGAACTTACCATTTGCCGGAATGGTTCTGGTCATGTCGCTCGAATAGTTCGCATATTCTGCGGCAACATCCATCAAGACCAAATCTCCCTCCTTTAGCTGTCGGTTGTTCTCAATGTAGTGCAATACATTGGCATTGTTCCCTGCTGCAATAATTGGGGTATAGGCAAAGCCTTTAGATCTATTTCGAACAAATTCGTGCAAATACTCCGCTTCCATTTCGTACTCCCAAACCCCTGGCTTGGTGAACTTCAAAATTCTTCGGAATCCTTTTTCGGTAATGTCGCAAGCCTGTTGCATCAGCGCGATTTCCTCAGGCTCTTTTACGCCTCTGATTTCTTGAAGTATTGGATTGCTCTTTGCCCATTGATGTGCCGGAAACTCTTTTTTGCATTTTTCAATAAAACGATCTTCGCGGGTTTGGGTTTCCACAGCCTGACGATAATGTTCATTGGTATTGAAATAAATCGTATCGGCTTCCGTCATCAAGTCAAAAAACACTTTGTCAAAATCCGTCAACCAATAAATCGTTTCAATTCCTGAAACCTGGGTAGCCTGATCTTTGGTCAGTTTAGCCCCTTCCCAAACAGCAATATGCTCGTTAGTCTCTCGTACAAACAAAATCTCGTGATGCTTTTTGTCGATAGCATCGGGAAAGAGCAATAGCATGGTCTCTTCCTGATCAGCTCCACTTAAATAAAATATATCTCGGTGCTGTTCAAAAGCCATGGTGCTGTCTGCACTTATTGGATAAATATCATTGGAATTAAATACCGCAATGCTTTTGGGCTTCATTTGGGCCACAAATTTTTTGCGGTTTTTGATAAAGAGTTCGTTGCTGATTGGATGATACTTCATAGAAATAAGCTATTTGTTTCAAATGTAAAAATTTGAATATCGGCTACAAACAAAAAAGGAGCCATTATGGCTCCTTTTATACTTTAAAAATTCACTTATTTGGAAATGGCACCTTTTATCGCCCCAACAATGGCCATAATAACACCACCGCCAACGCCACCACCAGCAATGCTACCAATAATTCCTGATACATCCATTCCTCCATCGGTGCCGAGATTGAGCATACCTAAAAGGTATCCACCCAATCCACCACCCAAGATTCCCGAAATGGAGTTGCCAAGTGTCCCCAGATTAAGTTTAGGTAAAAGTTTTGCTGCTAAGTTACCACCAACGGCACCTGAAATAAGTTGAATAATCAACGGTAAGTACTCTTCCATATTTATAGTTTAAATGGTTAATCCATAAAAAATAGTCAATTTTTTATGAATATGGTAAAATAAGAAGCTATAAAATTTCATTTTATCAATTTTGAATCCTAAATGATTCTGTTTCCGCAGTTTGCCCTTGCGGTTACTTATTCATACCTTGACCAAAAGAAATAAACCTTGATTTTGATGAAAAAACTCTTCTTTTTCTGTTTCATTTTATTTTTCCAAAATGCAATCTCACAGCAATCCGCAACTGCCGGCGGCAAGGTTATGCAAGCCTTAAACAAAAAGGCTGAAATGGCCAAGACTTCATTAGTGAAGAATGTTGCCATAAAAAACATTGGACCTTCTGTGATGAGCGGACGTGTGGTTGATTTGGAGGTAAATCCAAACGATCCAACGGAGTTCTATGTAGCCTATGCTTCTGGTGGATTATGGCATACGACTTCGAATGGGATCTCGTTCGACCCGATTTTAGATAACTCGAACACTCAAAATATTGGAGATATTGCTGTCGATTGGAAAACTGGAACAATTTGGGTGGGGACAGGCGAAAACAATTCCTCCCGTTCTTCTTACGCTGGAATAGGAATTTTAAAATCCACAGATGGAGGAAAAACATGGCAAAATATGGGTCTTCATGATTCCCACCACATTGGCAGAATCTTAATCAACCCAAACAATCCTAATGATATTGTGGTGGGCGTTACAGGTCATTTGTATTCCCCAAACCAGGAAAGGGGAGTTTACAAAACCATGGACGGTGGAAACACATGGACCCGAACCCTTTTTGTAAATGATGGCACCGGAATCATAGATGTTGCCAATTCTCCCAACAACTTCAATATCCAGTACGCAGCAGCTTGGGAAAAAGATAGAAAGGCGTGGAATTTTTCAGGCAATGGTGCCACTTCCGGTATTTACAAAAGTGTTGATGGAGGTGCCAATTGGACTTTAATGACAAAGGAAGGAAGTGGTTTTCCAACCGGAGATGGTGTTGGCAGAATTGGGTTGGCAGTTTTTGATGACAATACGGTTTATGCCGTACATGACAGTCAATTTAGGCGGGACAAAAAATCGGAAAAGAAGGAGGACGGCCTGACCAAGGATGATTTTAAATCTATGAGCACCAAAACTTTTCTCGCCTTGGAGGATAAAAAACTAAATGATTATCTGAAAACAAATGGATTTCAGGAAAAATACAGAGCGCAAAATGTAAAACAGATGGTCCGAAGTGGGGCTGTAAAACCCATTGACTTGGCCAAATACTTGGAAAATGCCAATTCACTTTTGTTTGATACTCCAGTGGTTGGAGCAGAAGTATACCGTAGCGACAATGCAGGCGCTTCGTGGCAAAAAATGAACCAAGACTACATAGACGACCTCTTTTATAGCTATGGATATTATTTTGCACAGATTAGGGTTGATCCCAATAACAAAGACCGTATTTATTTGGCCGGCGTGCCCTTGATCAAATCCGAGGATGGAGGAAATACTTATACATCCATTGGCAAGGAGAATGTGCATGCGGATCATCATGCACTTTGGATAAACCCCAATAAAGCAGGTCATCTTATTAACGGAAATGATGGTGGGGTCAACATTACGTATGATGATGGTGATAATTGGATGAAGAACAATTCCCCGACCGTAGGCCAATTCTATGCCATCAACATAGACAATGAAAAACCATATAATGTGTATGGTGGGTTACAGGATAATGGTGTATGGAAAGGAGCCCATAACAGCAAAGAAAACAGGCAATGGCACCAAACCGGGAAAAATCCGTGGAAGATGATTATGGGTGGTGATGGCATGCAGGTTCAGATTGACAATAGAAACTCGGATATCGTTTACACCGGTTTTCAATTTGGAAATTATTACCGATTGAATCTTGATGATGGTAGTCAAAAGTATATTCAACCCAAACATGAATTAGGCGAATCTCCTTACAGATTCAATTGGCAGACGCCTATTTTGCTCTCCCAACACAATCAAGACATTTTGTATTTGGGAGGTAATAAATTGCATCGTTCCTTAAACCAAGGCGATGGTTGGGAAGCCATTTCCAATGATTTGACCAAGGGTGGGCGAAAAGGAAATGTAGCCTACGGCACCTTGACCTCTATTTCAGAATCTCCATTTAAGTTTGGTTTGCTCTATACCGGTAGTGATGATGGATTGGTCCACATTTCAAAAAACGGAGGAGGTAGTTGGGAAAAAATATCCAACTCCTTTCCGAAAGATTTGTGGGTCAGTGAGGTCGCAGCTTCTAAGCACAAAAAAGGAAGGGTATACGTAACATTGAACGGTTACCGCTGGGACGATTTTACTCCTTATATATATGTTAGTGAGGATTATGGCAAAAATTGGAAGAATATTTCTGCCAATATCCCAACATCTCCTGTTAACGCATTGGTAGAAGATCCTGAAAATGAAAATTTGTTGTTTGTGGGAACGGATAACGGCCTATATGCAAGTTTTAATCGGGGACAATCTTGGGAATTGTTCCAAAATGGGATTCCCAATGTGGCGGTTCATGATTTGGTAATTCAACCCGAAGCGAAGCATTTGTTGGTGGGCACACATGGTAGAAGTATTTATAAAGCAGATATTTCAACCCTGCAGCAGATGAAATCCGATGTCCTTTCGAAGGATTTAGTAGTCTTTGATGTGGAAAACATTCAACATTCCAAAAATTGGGGAAATACGTCGTACACTTGGTCCAAACCCAACACTCCAGGATTGGATGTCAATTTTTATTGTTCCGCCGCCGGACCTTGCACTGCTAAAGTGATGACCTTAAATGGCACTGAAGTAAGTTCAACAGAAATACAAGCGGACAAAGGGTTGAACATTTTGTCTTATGACCTAGCCTTTTCCAAAAAAGGAAAAAGTAACTTTCTCAAAAAGAATAAAATGAAGTTGGAAACAGCCAAAAACGGAAAAACCTATTTACCCAAAGGAAACTATGAGGTAAAAATTTCCAGCAACGGAAGTAGTGAAACCATCGAATTTAAGATAGAATAGTGGAACTGACCCTTAGTATTCCCGCACTCCTTTTTCCAGCAATCTCATTGACCATGCTGGCCTATAACGCCAGGTATTTGGCCATTGCAGCGCTAATTCGTCAATTGCATAAACAATTTGAAGAGACCGAAGCTTCCCCATTAAAAAAACAAATCCATTCACTTCGCAAAAGATTGAGCATCATCAAAAATATGCAAGCCAGTGCCATAGTCAGCTTCTTGCTTGCTGCTGTTACAATGTTTCTCATTTATGTGGAGCTCATGGTCTGGGCCAATGTGATTTTTGGGATAAGCTTGGTTTTCCTTATGATTTCTTTGATACTCTCATTGATCGAAGTACAACTTTCAACAAAAGCTTTGGGGATTCAATTAAGCAATATGGAAAAATGACTTTTTATAAATACATTTAATCTGGCCAAAAAGCATAAAGATTGAATTTAAAATAGAGTAATGAGATACTTTTTATGGATTTTCGCATTCTTTCAGTGTGCCCTTTACGCGCAAGAACGACCCCAACTTTTCTTTCGTGAAGATTTTAAGGAAACCCCAGCCGAAATTCCGGTAAGCCAGAAGCACATCAATAATGCAGAAGTGGTTATCGAATTGTTTGGAGAAGATTCGGGCCAGCTCAAAAAAAGCCATCATGACACCCCAAAGGATGACCCTTACTATGTTTGGTCAGGATTATGCAGAAGCACCTGGGCAGTCACCTTAAAGCATCGTTCAAAATTTGTCGACCTTTCCAAATTTGGAAAAATAAAATGGAGGTCCAAACAATCTGGTTTTCGTCAACTTCATATTGTGCTGAAACTTGCAGATGGCTCTTGGTTGGTAAGCGACGTTTCAGATGGTCCGTCAACAGATTGGAGAATTCGGGAATTCAATATTTCGGATATCAAATGGAAGGCTCTGGATATGAAACTAATTGCAGAAACAAAAGCAGTAAAAAAACCAGATTTGACCAAAGTAGAAGCGATAGGCTGGACCGATTTGATGACAGGAGGCAATTCAGATGCTTGCTCAAGATTGGATTGGGTTGAGGTTTACGGTTACCCTATTGAAGAATAAAGCGTAAGAATCCGTACAATACAAACGGTTCTTTCTTAATAATTTTAACTTGGAGAAGTTGACCACTGCATTGGACATTGAATAAGTCCATATGAAAGACCGCATTTAGATACACCAACTGTATTTTTTGTTATGCAAACCAACAGAAGAAATCGTATCAAATCAATTGATATGTTAAGAGGGCTGGTCATGGTCATTATGGCCCTAGACCATGTCCGCGATTATTTTCATTTTGACGCTTACTTTTTTGACCCAGCAGATATGACCAAAACCAATGTGGCGCTTTTTTGGACTCGCTTCGTAACCCATTTTTGTGCCCCGGTTTTTGTTTTCTTGGCGGGAACCTCTGCCTTCTTTGTGGGACAGCGAAGGAATAAGAAATCCTTGTCCATTTGGTTGCTCAAGAGAGGTGTTTGGCTGGTAATTGCGGAACTTACCATCATCAAATTGGCCTGGATGTTTAAACTGGACTACACCTCGATTGTACTCCAGGTGATTTGGGTATTGGGTATAAGTATGATTTTTTTAGCAGGGTTTATCCATCTACCTAAAAAACTGGTGATCGGCCTATCCTTGATTGCCGTTTTTGGACATAACCTATTGGATGGAGTAGCGCCAAGCGACCCGATTACTTCTGGTATTTGGACCTTTTTGCATGTATTTAACCTTGTGGATTTTGGCAGTTTTCAAGTTTTTGTGGGTTATCCTATGATTCCCTGGATATTTGTAATGCCCCTTGGATATTATTTTGGTGAACTTTATAGGCCCACGGTAGATTCAAAATTAAGAATCAAGCGATTGTTCCAAATGGGATTGGGAATAACCTTATTGTTTTTCGCATTTCGCGCCATCAATATTTATGGTGACCTAGTCCCTTGGTCAGAACAAGAATCCATGGGAATGACCATCGCTTCCTTTTTTAACGTTGCCAAATACCCTCCGTCTTTACAATATTTGCTAATAACCTTGGGGCCTTCCATCATGTTTTTGGCCTGGGCCGAAAACTGGCAAAACTGGTTGACCGAAAAATTAGTGGTCATTGGTCGAGTGCCCATGTTTTTCTACATACTACATCTTTATGTAATTCACTTATTGGGAGCAATTGCCGCTATACTGACCGGATTTACCTTTTCAGATATGGTTATAGATCTCTGGATAACACTGCAACCTGAACTTCAAGGATATGGTTTTCAGCTTTGGGTGGTTTATCTCGTTTGGATTGTTTTGGTGATTGCACTATATCCCATTTGTAGTTGGTATAATGATTACAAGACGGCCCATCGCGAAAAGTGGTGGCTCACCTATTTGTAACGCTCTATTTTTCAGGGACTACCATTTTTTAATTTGTATTTTTAGTTGATGATAGTCGATATTCAAAACTATTTTAAACGACATCCGAGGTTTAACAAACTGGTTGGGGACGATTACTTATTTGTGGAATATAAGTGTCCTATTGATGTTGAAAAATTTCAACTTTTTACAGACCATCATATCATTAATTATGTCATAAGTGGAAAAAAAGATTGGTTTGGCCCGGATGAAACTTTTGAAATACAAGGAGGGGATGCACTATTTGTTAGAAAGGGCGTCTATACAACACGACAGTATTTAGAAGTGGATTATTGTGTCATCCTTTTTTTTATCAATGACGACTTTGTGGCCAACTTTTTACAAGAGCATCCTACACTTAAGTTTAACAGTCAAAACAGCGACTTCAATCAGATTTATCGCATTGATGTAAATGATTCATTTGAATCTTTGATTCAAAGTCTATTCTCCTATTTTAAACAAGGAGGGGAAATTCCCAAGAGCTTGGTGGAAATCAAATTTCGTGAGCTCATGTTCAACATCTTCTTGAATCCAAAGAACAGATTGTTGGCAGAATATCTGTTTTCCCTTTACAATAGGGAAAAGACAGATATGGAATACATAATGCTAAAAAATTTTCAGTATGATCTTGGACTGGATGAATTTGCTCGGTTATGCGGGCGAAGTCTGTCTACTTTCAAAAGGGATTTTAAGGCACATTTTAAGGAAACTCCTGGGAATTGGATTAGGAACAAGCGCCTTGAATGTGCCAAAACACTTCTCAACCAATCATCGCTTACCATCAACGAAATCTGTTACGAAAGTGGGTTCAAGAACCCTTCTCACTTTAACAAGGCCTTTAAAGAAAAATATCATCTGCCTCCCCAGCAGTTCAGGGCTTCACTTCAATAAGCATTTATCCTACTGACTATTAGTTTATAATGTGAGCTTCAAAACAAATAGTTTGAACTTTTAAGAAAACCCAGTGCAGCATGGTTGTTCCAATTTTGCAATGTAATCAAAAAGCAAAACCATGGAAACAACAACTATCAAAACAAAAAACTGGATTCAGCTTGCCCATACTTTGGGTAAAGACTTTGCCCAAAGAGCCAGCTTAAATGACAATCAGGCCACATTTGTTCATGAAAACTATGATCAGTTAAAGGCTGAACGTTTTTTTTCAGCCCTAATTCCAACAGAACTTGGCGGAGCAGGTATTTCTTATTCCGAAATGTGCCAGATCATCTCCGTTTTTGGACAATATTGTGGCTCAACTGCTTTGGCTTTCTCTATGCATCAGCATTTGGTGGCCGCCGCCGTTTGGAAATACAAAACCAAAGGGGAAGCAGCCGAAACACTCCTTAAGATTGCAGCAAATCAATTGGTTTTGGTGAGTACCGGAGCCAAAGATTGGTTGGGTTCCAATGGAACTTTAAAAAAGGTCGATGGCGGATATTTGTTTTCTGCCAAGAAATATTTTGCAAGTCAATCGGTTGTGGGAGATGTTGCAGTGACCAGCTCCGTACTTGCTAATGCAGATGGAAGTTCATCGGTATTACATTTTTCTTCACCGCTAAAGCAAGATGGAGTTTCTTTATTAGATGACTGGAACACTTTGGGCATGCGCGCAACGGGCTCACAGACCATTGTTTTTGAAGACGTCTTTGTTCCTGAAGAAGCTATTGCCTTAAAAAGGGAAAGAAACGAATTTCATCCGGTTTGGAATGTAGTACTAACGGTGGCCATGCCCTTAATTATGTCCGCTTACGTTGGAATTGCCCAAAAAGCAGAAGCGTTGTCCATTACTGCTGCACAAAAAGCCGGTCAAAACCATTTGCCCTATGCCATAGGGAAGCTTCACAACACCTTTTTGGGGTGTAAATCGCAGTGGTTAGCAATGCAAGCCCTGACCAATAATTTTGATTTTACTCCTTCATCGAAAAGCACAGCGGATATACTTTCCCTAAAAACCAATGTATCCGATTTAGCAAGAGAAACGGTAAGCCAAGCTCTGGAAATTACAGGTGGCCAAAGTTTTTACAAGAAGCATCTTCTAGAACGATTGTTTAGAGATGTTCAAGCCTCTCAATTTCACTCGCTACCAAAATGGAACCAGTATGAGTTTACAGGAAAACAGCTTATCAGCACAGATTAATTATACAAAAACAAGCATTAAAAAAATCAGAAATTATGAAAAGTACCATTTTATACGCATCTCTTTTTTGCCTAAGCCTAGCAAGAGGGTTGAATGCCCAGGAAAAGAACCTGTTAGCCTATCATACTAATTTTAACGTTGAAAAAGCAATAGTAAAAAGGCATAAGAGTAATCACTATTGGAAAGAAGTTGGCCCAATCTCGCATTCCAACCAAGTAGGTTCACTACAACAAAGAATAGCACGTTTTGACATTACCCAACTGGATGAATATGATGTAAATGAGCCATCAACATATACGGTGGTTTTTCGTGAAAAGAACTCTTCGATTTATGCAAAGTATAACGCTTTTGGCAATTTAATAAGTACTATCGAACGTCATACAAATGTAAAAGTCCCTCAAAATCTAGGTCGTGAAATTGCCATTCGATACCCTGGGTGGTCTTTTAAAAATAGTACGTTAATCATCAAATACAGAAAAAAAGGAAAAATCAATATAGCTTTTAAGGTTCAAATCTTAAATAGTAGTAAAAAAAGGGTTTTAAAATTACCCGTATAAAATGATATCGCATGTGGCCGTACAAGGTCATGTGCGATTTCTTTAATGGAATTTCCTATCTTTAATACTCTTAACCCCTTCCGATTGTAGAAACAACATCGGAATGTTATTTTGAGTGTGCAATCGGTAAGAGACATAGCGTTTTTTAAGAATATCAAAGAAGTTAGGGAGTGCGAATTTGGAGTCTTCTATTTTTTTGATGGTCTGGTCATTTCTGAAGTCAAGGAAGGGGTGGTCTTTAATTGGTCCATGGCACAAAAAATTATCTCTGTTGCTTATGAGGTAATAGGAAAGGATGTTCCTATTGCCTACATTTCGAATAGGATCAACACGTACTCTGTAGTGCCCGCTGACTGGTTAAAATTCTATATACACAGACATCAGCTGGAATTTTATTCCGTGGTAAGCCAGAATAAAAGTGGGTTTGCCAGTCTTATTTTGGAAAAGATATTCTTTCGCAACGGCATCCAACAGTTTTCCAAGCTCGAGGATGCCATTGAATGGAGCATGGCCAAAATAGCTAAGAAAAAAGACTTTTGGTTGAAAAGTAAAAGAAATCTACTTCTTTTTAAGCTTTATATTTCTAAATTTAATAGTCCCGTTCCCCATGGCCTGAAGCCCAATGTGTCCTTCCATTAAGGTATCCTTTTCTATGCTAGAGGTGAGCACATCGTTCACATAGACTTTTATATTTCCGTTGTCCGTAACCGCCTTGTAGCTGTTCCATTTGTTTAAGGTTTCAACAATTTCATAGGGTTTCACCTTGGTCACAATAGATCCTGTTCTAAAATCCTGATTGGGGTGCAAATCCCAGATGTTGAGTTCATGACAATCTTCGGCCGACATTTCCGGTCTTGCGCATTGCACAAATACCCCTGAATTGATAGTACTATCGGGTTGGAATTCCAAACTCAATTCAAAATTTTTATATCGATCATGGGTAATTACAAATCCAGAAGTACTATCAGCTACTCCAATAAGTTCGTTGTTCACAAATTCCCATTTTGAATCTCCGTCTACAAACCATGCGTCACTATTTTCTTCAAAAAGTGATATTGTTTTGGCTTCTTTAGACTTGCATCCATGAGAAAAAATAACGGAAGCCGCAACAAGCAGCGCTCCCATAAAAAGGATTGGTTTTTTCATTTGTTTTTATTTTGTGTTTAAACTTCCTATATGAAACAAGGCGTCGCCTTGGTTAACGACCGCTTGATTATTGATACAAAAAACGTAGCCCTCAAAAGGGGCCTTTATCTTTTTGTTTTTCTTGGCATAGGTATCGGTTACCAGCCCCAAAATTTGCCCTTTGGTAACGAGCTTTCCATTATCAACTTCGGGAACAAACATTCCAGCTCTAGGAGCACGGATCCATCTGGTATGATTTAAATGTATGGACGGCTTTTGTTTTGCCAGTCCTTTTTTGGATATCATTCCAAACTCCCCCATCACATTTTGGATGCCTTCCATCCCTTTTTGGATGGAATTTTCATCAAACCGCATACTTTCCCCTGCTTCGAATACAATTGTAGGGATTCCCATTTTGAATGTCGTTTTTCTGAATGAGCCATTGATTTGTCGAGAAGCAAAATGAAATGGTGCATTAAAAACTTCTGCCAACTCCTTGCTTTTAGCATCTTCAGCCGAATATCGAATCTGTGGAAAATTGTGTCGCTGACTTCCACCAGTATGTAGATCAATGCCAAAATCAACCTGAGGCAGAATTTCAGAAGTATATGTATGGGCAATCCGGCTAGCCAAAGAACCTGCACGAGTGCCAGGAAAGCTCCGGTTTACATCCTTTCCATCGGGAACATCCCTTGAAAAATGTATGAAGCCAAAGATGTTAAGAATGGGCACCACTATGACCGCTCCTTTTTTAATGTTGAACGCATTCTCTTGGAGCATTCGTCTCAAGGTCTCCACCCCATTGATCTCATCACCGTGCAATCCCGCCTGAACCAAAACCGTTGGGCCCGCTTTTTTTCCATTAAACACATGTACCGGAATATCGATAAGTGTTCCGGTGGGCAAGCGTGATATTCCTATTCGAACCAGGCTATTCTGTCCAGGGGAAATAACTTCGCCATTTATGGTTATGGTTTTATTTTCTTCGTCTACGTCCATTTTTTTCCACAAATTGTATGATGTGTTTGGCCACATTAACACCTGAAGCGGCCTCAATCCCTTGAAGTCCGGGAGAAGCGTTAACTTCTATTAAAACAGGGCCTTTTCTAGAGCGCATTAGATCAACACCTGCCACTCCCAAACCTAAATATTTTGTTGCATTTAAGGCAATAAACTGCTCTTTGGCAGTAGGTTTTATGGCTACCGTACTAGCGCCGCGATGCACATTGGACCTAAAATCGTCCAAATCACTGATTCGCTTCATGCTCGCTACCACTTTGTTGCCCACCACAATGATTCGAATATCTTCTCCGTTGGCCTCTTCAATATATTTTTGAAGTAAAATACTGGTGTCCATTTTATACAAAGTGTCTATAATGGATTTAGCAGATTTTTGCGTCTCTGCGAGAATCACTCCGCTTCCATGTGTTCCTTCTTGAAGTTTAATGATTACCGGTGGCCCGCCCAATAGTTTGATTTGCTCACCAATATTATCTGGGTTAATGGAAAAAACAGTTTCCGGAATTGGAATCCCCTTTCGCGCCATAATCTGCAATGTTCGAACCTTGTTTCTTGCCCGGGTAATTCCCAACGATCTTGCCGTACTGAAAACATTGTTCATTTCAAATTGTTTCACTATGGCGGCACCATGTCGTGTCACCTTTGCCCCAATTCGTGGGATGATGGCATCAAACTCGTCAGTGACATTTTCTTCTCCCAAATAAATTTGGGGTTTGCCCTCTCCCAATTTTACAGAACATTTGGTATGGTCTATCAGTTCCACGTAGTGTCCCGCGTTCTGTGCTTCCTCAACAATTCTTTTTGTGGAATGCACGTTAAGGCTTACAGATAATATGGCGATATCCACTTAGTTTGGTTTATGTTAAAAACGACCTTAATATCGGTTAAAAATCCCAAACTATGGATTGATACTCAAATTTTTAAATGATAAAAATCAAAGAAAAGCGCCACAGCTTAAAATCAATCTAAATAACCTTCTTTGGAATGTTGAAAGTTTGTTAAAAACTCATTGTGCCGTAAATTTGTGGATAAAACCAATGCTAATGAGTGGATTGATAAAATCTTCGATAGCCCGTAAAGTAGTGATGGCACTTTCGGGTCTTTTTTTAGTTACTTTTCTTGTTTTACATGTTACCATAAACCTTGCCTCTGTTATCTCACCTGATTTTTTTAACGAAGCTTCCCATTTTATGGGATACAATGTTTTGGTACAGTACATTATGCAACCTATTTTGATTGTAGGTGTTATTGTTCATTTTGTTATGGGTTTTGTTCTTGAAATCCAAAACAAAAAGGCAAGAGGAGTCAGCTATGTAAAATATAAAGGAAGTGCAAATGCTTCGTGGGTTTCAAGGAATATGATTTACTCCGGGCTTGTGATTTTGGCTTTTTTGTTAGTGCACTTTTATGATTTTTGGATTCATGAAATGACCTACAAATACATCGAGGCAAAACCAGAAAATCCAACGCGCTATTACGCTGAAACAGTTGAAAAATTTGCAGACCCTGTACGTACCATTGGCTATGTAATTTCCTTTGTACTGTTGAGCTTGCATCTATGGCATGGCTTTTCTTCATCACTTCAGAGTATGGGAGTAAACAACAAGTATACCCCCGCTTTAAAAACATTCACAAAGCTATTTGCTGTGGTAGTGCCTTTAGCTTTTGCCTTTATTGCATTATATCACCACTTTAACCCAATAACACATTAATTATGGGCATATTGGATTCAAAAATCCCATCCGGTCCTTTGGCCGATAAATGGACCAAACATAAAAATGATATTAACCTGGTCAACCCAGCCAACAAACGTAACATAGATGTTATTGTAGTTGGAACTGGTTTGGCAGGTGGAGCTGCTGCGGCTACATTGGCCGAGTTGGGTTATAACGTAAAGACCTTTTGCTATCAAGACTCCCCACGGCGTGCACACTCTATTGCTGCGCAAGGAGGTATTAATGCTGCTAAAAATTATCAAGGTGATGGGGACAGCCCATACCGTTTATTCTATGACACCATAAAAGGTGGTGACTATAGATCTAGGGAGGCCAACGTGTACCGTTTGGCTGAAGAATCGGCAAACATCATTGACCAGTGTGTGGCTCAAGGGGTTCCCTTTGCCCGCGAATATGGCGGTCTTTTGGACAACCGCTCTTTTGGAGGGGTTTTGGTTTCCAGAACCTTTTATGCCAAAGGACAGACTGGACAACAGCTTTTATTAGGAGCTTACTCAGCCATGAACCGTCAAATAAATCGTGGTAAAATTCAAGCCTACAACCGTCATGAAATGATGGATTTAGTTTTGGTCGATGGAAAAGCTCGGGGAATTATCGCGAGGGATATGGTTTCAGGAGAAATTCAACGACATAGTGCCCATGCAGTAGTTTTGGCTACGGGAGGGTACGGAAATGTTTTCTTCCTATCCACTAACGCAATGGGAAGTAATGTGATGGCAGCTTGGAGAGCTCACCGAAGAGGAGCATTCTTTGCAAACCCATGCTATACGCAAATCCACCCAACTTGTATTCCGGTTTCAGGAGAGCATCAGTCCAAATTGACCTTGATGTCCGAATCGCTGAGGAACGACGGTCGTATTTGGGTACCCAAACGCATGGAAGACGCCGTTGCCATTCGAGAAGGCAAGTTGAAACCAACCCAGCTTTCAGAAGATGAACGTGATTACTATTTGGAAAGAAGATATCCGGCATTTGGTAACCTTGTTCCAAGGGATGTAGCTTCAAGAGCCGCCAAAGAACGATGCGATGCAGGTTTTGGTGTGAACAAGACCGGAGAAGCGGTTTATTTGGATTTTGCCTCGGCAATAGAACGTTATGGAAAGGAAAAGGCCCTAACATCTGGTATTAAAGACCCCGACAAGGAAACCATTACCAAATTGGGAGAAGAAGTGGTTGAGGCCAAATATGGAAACCTCTTCCAGATGTATGAAAAAATTGTGGATGAAAATCCCTATAAAACCCCAATGATGATATATCCTGCGGTACATTATACCATGGGTGGACTTTGGGTGGATTATAACCTTCAAACCACCATCCCAGGTTGTTACTGTGCCGGCGAGGCAAATTTTAGTGATCACGGAGCTAACCGTTTGGGTGCTTCGGCCTTGATGCAAGGTTTGGCTGATGGTTATTTTGTATTACCCTATACCATTGGTGATTATTTATCCAACGATATTAGAACTGGGGAGATTTCTACCGATTCGACTGAATTCGATGCTGCAGAAAAAGCCGTTCGTGACCGTATGGAAAAATTGATGTCCGGCACTGGAATCCACTCCGTTGACCATTACCACAAGAAGCTTGGTAAAATCATGTGGAACAAATGCGGTATGTCCAGAAATGAAAAGGAATTGAAAGAGGCGATCAAAGAGATTGCAGCGTTACGAAAGGATTTCTGGGAAAACGTAAAAGTTCCGGGCAACGTGGATTCAAAGAACCAAGAATTAGAAAAAGCCGGAAGGGTAGCCGATTTCTTGGAGCTTGGCGAGCTGTTCGCCAAAGACGCATTGCACAGAAACGAGTCTTGCGGGGGACATTTCCGTGAGGAGTACCAGACCGAAGAGGGAGAAGCGCTTCGTGATGATAAAAACTTTAAGTATGTAGCCGCTTGGGAGTTTAAGGGTGAACCTAAAGATGCTGAATTACACAAGGAGGATTTGGTTTACGAAAACATTGAATTAAAAACGAGAAGTTACAAGTAACTTGATTATTCGTTAAAAGCTAAATGTTAACGGTGAGTGACATAAAAACATTTGAAGATTTGGAATGCTGGAAATCTGGCACAAAGTTGCGAAAAGTAATCTCCAAAGTCATCAAAGTGTTCCCAGATTATGAAAAATATGAGTTAACCTCTCAAATGAGACGAGCCTCTAGGTCTGTTACTCATAATATCGCCGAAGGCTATGGTCGTTTTCATTTTAAAGAGAACGCACAATTTTGCAGAACTTCCAGAGGTTCAGTTTATGAATTATTGGACCAAATATTGGTCGCACTTGATGAAGAATACATCGACAAAGAAAAATATAATGAGTTAAGAGTTATGATTTTTGATTGTCTCAAAATTTTAAATGGGTATATCAATTATTTGGTAAAAGCAGATAATTCCAAATAACATTTAACCCATTAACCTATAACTAAGAATAACGAAGTTATGAAGCTAACATTAAAAATATGGCGTCAAAAAGACGCTTCTTCAAAAGGACAGATGGTAGACTATACCCTCGACGGCGTTGAAGGAGATATGTCTTTTTTGGAAATGCTCGATATCCTAAACGAGGAGCTTATCTCCAAAGGAGAAGAGCCTGTGGAATTTGACCATGATTGTAGGGAAGGTATTTGTGGAACGTGCTCATTACAAATCAATGGAGAGCCTCATGGCCCAGATAGATTGGTAACCACTTGCCAGTTGCACATGCGAAAATTCAATGATGGAGATACCATTGTTATTGAGCCTTTTAGGGCAAAAGCATTCCCGGTTATCAAAGATTTGATTGTAGATAGAAGCTCTTTTGACCGTATTCAACAAGCTGGGGGTTATATTTCGGTGAACACTTCTGGAAATACGGTGGATGCCAATGCCATTCCAATTCGAAAAGAAGATGCAGACAAAGCCATGGATGCTGCCACTTGCATTGGATGTGGAGCCTGTGTGGCGGCTTGTAAAAATGCAAGTGCCATGCTGTTTACCTCAGCAAAAGTTTCTCAATTTGTTTTGTTGCCCCAAGGTCAAGTGGAAGCTGTGGATCGTGTACAAAACATGGTGCGCCAAATGGACTTGGAAGGTTTTGGAAATTGCACCAATACCGGGGCTTGTGAAATCGAATGCCCTAAAGGCATTTCTTTGGAGAACATTGCACGTATGAACAGGGAATATCTTTCCGCTTCGATGAAAGGATAAAAACCAAAGCTTAAATAACAAATACCAAAGCCCAAACTCGAATGGAGTTTGGGCTTTTAAATTCATGTGCAAACCTAGGCCTACGCTGTTTTTAATAGTATATATGTGCTCTTAATTAGAGTCCCCCTCCACAATCAACAGGACTTTCATCTTGAATATTCCAATTATAGGGGTCGGCGCTTAAAGTATCATGAGCATCTTCTGCCCCTGGGGTAAGGTCGCAAGAATATTGGAGCCCAACAGCTCCCAATTCAATACCTGTTGGTATTTGTGCCTCGCCTTGATCCAAAGTGGCCCAGCCTATCAAGGTGTTGCCATAGTTATCCGTGGACATTGCCGTATTGTTCAGCATATTCTCCATATTGGTCACACTTGAAATATCCCAATTGCCCAGGTTTTGGTCAAATGCAGTTGCACCAGTGAACATATTTTGCATGGTCGTCACATTTTGGGTCTTCCAATTGCCGATATCACCGTTAAAGGCTTTGGCTAAATTAAACATAGCCAGCATATTAATCACATTCTCAGTATTCCAGGTTTCCAGCCCAATGCCCTCAAAAGAAGATGCATCAAAGAACATGTTGCCCATACCTATGTTTTGGCCATTTAGGTTCCAGCCACTCAGGTCACCATTAAAGTTATAGCAACTTTGAAACATTTGATTAAAGAAAGAAACCTGTGAAAGGTCGGGTACATCCTTGGCATTATAGACCATGTTGACGCATCCACGGAATGCACTGTTCATACTCCTCCATTCAATAGTGCCCCACTGCTGTATGCTCTTAAGGTTGGATGGCGTTGTTTGAATTGGTGTCGTATAAATAGCAGGAAAATCACCATAAATGGCTACCGTATAAACACCAGAAGTTTCGTAAAAATGGGAAACACCAATTTCTCCTGAGATGCTTATTTGCTCTATCTCACCATCGCCCCAATCCACCGTAAAATCATAAGTGTAATTAGGGTCTATGCCAATAGCAATTTTTTCATTGGCCATAGTGGTCTCCCAAGTGGTGACAAAGGAGTTTGGGTCTTCTGCCAGGGTTTCAACAATGTTCTTAACGGTAATGGCCACACCGATATCCGCGGTAAGCTCCCCGTCGCTGATCTGTACAACTATGTT
>NZ_SRXX01000023.1 GCF_004804315.1 Flagellimonas onchidii | reverse complement strand
ATAGGCTAAGGCTCACCGCCACACAGGCCCGCCTGATACTCAGTCCTTCCTCTTTGGCCAAGTATCCGACAGCTTCTCGCTTTTCGGCGGGCCTTAGAGCTTTTTTTTCGATAAGGTTCTTCAGCGCATTGTTCTCAAAGGCCAGATCGGCGTACATGCGCTTGAACTCCGCCAGTTCCGACTCCATCTCCTTCATCTTCTTGAGTTGGTTGACCCTCATGCCCCCATATTTTGCCTTCCAGTTGTAAAAAGTGGGTTGGCTGATACCATGCTCACGGCATATCTCCGCTACGGCCTTGCCATGTTCCTGTCCCGATAGTACCTTGATGATCTGTGTCTCGGTGAATCTGCTCTTTTTCATTCCCTCAAATTTAAAACGTTGAACTCTAATTTTCAACGCTCCTATTTATAGGGAGCCTTACAAATTCCCTGAGTTTGCGGCAAAGGTTATAATGTAACCTTAAATATAGACCTTCATTGATTTCTACTTTAATCGACCAAACATTCATATCGGCATCATATTTTCCATTGTCTTTAACCACCCTGTATACCATATAGTCAAAACATTTAGAATCGATAAGAGATTGGACAGATTCAGAAAAAAGCAGAGATGCTTCTTCATTCATGCAAAGAAAATAGGAAATGGCATCCATAGAACGGGTATACAAAATAAATAGAGGGATTACCAAATATAATAAATCACGCACTATACTGCGTAATTTATTATTAAGGATTTGCGCAAATTCCCTTCATGACAAAAGAGGAACTGTCCGAAAAGAGAAAATCTATTTCTAAACGTATCAAAGAACTACGGTTGGCTTCTGGATATACCAGTTATGAGACATTTGCCATTGACAAAGGCTTTTCTAGACGTGGTTATTGGAGCTTGGAGAACGGCGGCAATTTCACCATCAACACACTTCTAAAGATTACTGAAATCCACAATATTACACTTATCGAATTCTTTAAGGGTGTAGAATAAAATTCTTCATCAAACCCAAGCTGGAGAAAAACTTTTAAACTGCTTTTCCTTTACTCTAAAGGTTTTGTCTATTATATACACATATATTTATATAAATAAGTATTTAAATATATACATACTTATATATTGAATATTGACGTAAAAAAGTATATCCATGAGCGTGTGGGTATACCAATCAATTGTCAAATTTATTGAATTACCAGTCATTCCCTTTGGAATGTTAAGAGAACTCAGGGGCATACATGTTTTGCATAGTGAATATCCCAGTGGAAAAATCGCCACTGTTATTGACACGTAAACCATATTCAAGAACATAAGTCCCTTTCAAATAAACTGTCAAAGAAAAAATGTGTAGACACATCTTTTGTTGACTGATAGTACCCCAATCCATCTTGCCATTTATATTATAAATGGAAATCAGGTCCTTGAGATCAACATATTTCAAATTATTATTGAAAACTATCAATAGAAATAACAGCAATTGGCATATCAGGAAAGCATCTTTCTTTTTTCAAAATCCTTTTCCATAAGAACTATAATTTTTTGTGTAATCTTATTGGCAATATATTTTTTAATAAGCTTTAAGGTGTTCCGGAGCATCCAATTCTTTTTAAACTTATTATTTATCTCATATGTGATTATTTTGACAATCCGGTTCTTCATTTGAGATTTTATGCTCTCAAGGTAATTACGTTGAAGTCTGGGAAATTCTCCAATGGTATACTTAAAAGGGTTGGTATCTTGATTTTCTTTGTCAAAAAGGAGATTGATATCAGGGATAATTGGAAAATAAACCTTCTCTTTATTTTCACGCTTGAAAGCCCTTAAAGATTCTTTGTTCAACTCTTTAAATAATGGGTGCATATTATTTGCATCATATTCCAACATCAAAAATGCCCTTAAAAAATTGCGGGCATTGTTCCTTCCTAGAAAAAAGTCATGCTTTCTAAACTCTATATCCAAAAAACCTCCAAACCCTCCAAGTGCCGCGCAGGATAATGGTGGATGGTTTTTTAAAACACCCATTTTCTCCCATTTTATGGGAAAAACCAATAACCGAAGATAATCCCTATAAAAAGATCCCGAGTGCTTAACCCTCACCTGCTCTCTTAGAGTCGTGTATAACTTAGGAATCACGTCCCAAAAGCTTTTTTGAAACCTCTGGATAGAAAAAGAATCTTCAATGGGAATGAATTCATCTTGGTTATAAAAATTGGGAAAAGGGTCGATCATAACTGTACCGAACATCGGTAATTTAGAATTATAGGGCGGATTTAGTTCTTCGAGCACTTGCACTACTTCTGAATATGGCTCATTATTGATAGTCCCGCCATCCACATTTGTGAAGTCAAAATATTCTTCCTTTATTTCTATTTCAATTGCCCCGGCTCTCTCATTTTTTATTCCAAGGTTTCTAAGAATACTGTTCTTAATATACTCTTTGGATAATTTTCTTTCAAAGTGTCTCGGTGCCAGCCCAATAGGAAAAGCTCCGGTAGCTTTTGTACATAACTTTATCAATTCTTTGGATTCCAGGTCGTAAGGATCAAATTTTAGGAATATATCCTTGTCCTTCCCAACATTATATTTCAACTTAAAATGGGCCACAATCATATGTTCGTTCATACGATGACCTGGAGAATAAGGAAAATTGGCCGAGGTGAAGTTTTCAAAATTCAGTTCAAATGGCACTCCACGAAGACTACACAGCGTAACCAAAACCCTTAAATCTTCTGAAATATATGAGGGTAGTTCCCTTTTTTGGTCTTTAGGCACAAGATTATCAAAAACCTTGTCAGCTATCCGATCAATAGGTTGGGTGTTGAGCAAGGAGGGTATTCCATCTTTGTTATTCTCAAAATCATCGGTAAGTAACATTTTTTCAAAAGTTCCCATTTTAGGGCCTTCTTTCTTCGTATCATCATCGAGCAATACCCAGCTATCATAAAGTATATTACCTGTTTTTGTGTCTGATGGCTCTTTGACCGGTTCCATTTTCGAAAATGCTGAAAGTGCAGTAATTACTCCTACCATTCCCCCTGCGGATGCCCCTCCAAGAGCATCAATGCAAACATTGTGAAGGGGTATTTTTTTTTCAAAATCATTTAATGGTTGTTTTGCAACAATCTTGTTCCGAACGATTGTCTTTTGTTCTTCCCAAAGTTCTAGAACCTCAATAAGGTAATCCATGAAGCCAGCAGTATAGGCACCAGCGGATACGGCGCCAGCCATAGTGATTCCTAAGTGAAATGTGTTCCGGGTCTCCATTCAGCCCTTAAGTAATCATAATTTGTTTAGAATATCCTTTAAAACATCCAATAATCATTCTGTTTGCTTTAAAAACCTTATGCCTCTTAGTTAGTTGAATTTCATTGAAATTTTATAAAAAAATGGCGATACTTATTGAGATAAGTAATATGGAATCAAAAGATTATTCCTTTTACAATATCAACCACAGTTTTTATTACTTTATTCTTAAAGTGCCCCAAGCTTATCTTAGAAATTCCAACTTTCTCTAGCCCTTTCATGGCCAATAGATCTTTTTGGCTTTTCACCAACCATTGATATTCATCCATGCTTATATCTCCACTTGCAAGTAATTTTGTCCACCGCTCCAACTTATCTTTTGATGCATTTAAAAAATCTTCAATGTCTTTTTTTGTTTCTTTCTTGAAACCCCCATACTGGTCTCCTAAAACTTGTAAAAGGGATTCTTTAAGTTCCTTAAGTATTTTTTCAAAATCCATAATACCATTCGATTATTGGTTATCTAATATGATGTTCATAAGACTATTTTCCGATTTCTTATCTTTTTTCCCCTCGTACTGAATCAAGATATCCATAGCTTCCACTACTTGATTCTTGGATTCTTTCAAAAAAACTTGGGAGAATTTTCCTTTTTCTTTCCAATTTTTGAAAAACCCAGCTAAAAGATTTTTGTCATCATCTGAAAGTAGCTTCCACATCTGATAGGAAATTCCATTGTTAGGTTTGTCCTTCTCATAAACAGTAATTTTCTCTACATCAACAAATAAATCCGCTATTTCTTGGGAATGGTCTTGATAAGGTGTAATTGCCTTGTCCATCAATCGAGAAGCATCTACTTTAATTTCCACCGCCTTTTGATACGAATATTGATCAAAAGGGGCAGTCCTGATAGCCGCACAGGAATTAAACATAAATACTGCTAATCCTATTAGGGCAAATAATTTCAATGGTATACTATTCTTCATAATGGTCATATTTACAATTGGAATAATTTTTCTCTCACTTTTAATATTGCATTCATGTGATAATGGACAATCTTATCCCTGCCATCTTTGGTCATCAAGATATTTTTACACTCTTCCTCATTGTCCATAAAAAAGTTCTCCGTTAGAATCGCGGGCATCCTAGTTTTGGTCAAAACATAAAAACGGCGTTCTTTGTCCAAATCTCCATCGGAAAAATCTGTACGAAGTTTTCTATCCGGGAACACGTGTTTATACTCATTACCAAAAATGGTTGCTATTTTATCACTTTTCGTATCCCCAGGGGAAGTAAAGATTTCCGAACCATGACCACCACCCGCATTTGCATGTACGCTCAAATAAAAACTATTGTTCTTTGGATATAGGTTTGCCCTTTTGACACGAGTTTCCAATCGGACATCCCAATATTCAGGAGCAATATTGACATAAGAGATTTTATGTCTTGACAATTCCTGAATCAATCCATTCACAATGGCTCGGTTAAACTCTCCTTCAAAAAGTTGGGAGTTGTCATTCCAAATAGGACTTCTTTTTCCAAGGGTTTGATATTCTCCATTAATAAGTCCCCCATGACCGTTATCCAATAAAACAAGCATTTTTTTTACTGTTTTTCAATGTGTTGGTACTTCTCCATTACCTGTGCTGCAATAGCTTTAACATTCCCTATGGAGATATCACCTCCCTTATTTTCAACTTCTTTCAAAACCGTTAAAATCAAATCCAACGTTGGAACATCAAAATTCCCTCCTACCGTTCTTAATGCTGCTGAAAGCAACTCTAATTTTTGTATATCCATTTTCTTATTTTAAAAATTATGTGTTTTGTATGATGCTGACAGTACGCGATATATTTGTTACTCCTGAAGCTGTTGTTGTAATAGTTATGGTTGCAATTCTTTGAGACCCCGTATTATTGGGCTGAATATCCACTCCAAAGGTGCCCTCCCCGACTCCAAAATTGTTTAGCAGAAAAGCCCATGATTGATTGGATGAAACAGTCCAGGATGTATTACTATTTACATCAAAACCAGTAATTTGACCTGATGAAAAAACAACTTGGGAAAGTGGAGAAACCGTTAGTGTTGGAATGAATGTCGTTACTTCATCATATTTTCTAAAATTTCGCAATGAGTTTTTTGAGCCAGAATATGCTGGATCAAAACCACTTGCAGATGCTTCGGCAAAACATTCTACCAAATCATCCTGTGATCCTGAAATTTCATCTACAACATCTTGTAATGAAAAGCTATAATTATCAGGTACTGCCATTATATCAATTTTTCTATTAGTTTTTCCAATTTTTCAACCCTCGCTTCCAATTCAGCATTTTTTGCGACCAATAAATCCACATAAGCAACAGATTTATAACCCTCATCATTTGTTCTCACAAACTCTGGATGCTCTTTTTCCAATTCTTGAGCAATAACACCATATCTTTTTTCCTTTTCGTCTTTTAGGAGAAAAGTCTTCCATTTTGCATTAATTCTAGCTGGTTCAACATCTTGAACGTTACTTTTCAAACGTTCGTCGGAGGAAAGGATAAAATTAGAAGCGGTTATGGTGCTAGATCCTACTACTGTACCATTCTCATTTACTGTAAAAATCACATTACCCGTTCCCGTAGTATTATGACCAATCTGAAACTTTGCATCAGAATTGTTGTTATTGGAATCAATATTAATGCGTAAATGATGATATGAGTTTATTGTTATGTCGTCACCGTAAGTATCGCCATAAGTACTTCGTATCGAATGATGAGTATTAGTTCCATAGTTGTCTGCATCCCAAGTAAAAAATATCCCTGCAAACCTATACAGGTTGGAATGGACACCATTGATTACCCTTCCATGAATATCGTTAACTCCTTCAATGGTTCCATCTGTATGTAATCTCAGTATATCTGGATCATTGGTTCCGTGGATTGAAACATAATCTCCAAAGCCATTATCATCTGAAGGACATAAATGCAAGACTCCTTCATTTGTTTCTGAGTTTGATGTTTCATGCATAATATAACCCGGATCATTTGATGAAGGTCCTGCAGAGAAGTTTATATACCTTTTGTATGTTGTGGTATCTGAAAAAGTATCTGCAATATTTGAGGTTCCGGATTCAGAATAAATCCTAATTGATGTATCCTCTAACCTAAATTCATTAGCTCGAAGAAAAGATCCAAAAACACGAGTCCCATTAGCAAAATCACCTCCGTAGTTGATTGCCAAATAATTTCCGTCACTTGAAGAAAAACCCACAAAAGCCCTTTTTCCATTACTTCTTACATCCCGACCATGAAAACTCCATCGATTACTCCCATCTGATGCATCCAGAAATTGGTCTAGCCAATCATTTGTTCTTGCAAGTCGAATCCAACTACTCCAAGCACCATTATAATAACCCCTAAAAAACACCTCTGGACTACCATCGTTGTATGTGTAGTATTGCTGTGTTACTCCAGCAGATTTCTGTACCACCAATGAGCCCGCTTTTGCTTCAGGATAATTACTCCCACTTGCCGCATCTGCATTTGCACTTTGGTAATAAAATCCAGCCGTTTGATATGTGTTCAAGTCTTGACCCCCAGGAAGCTCAGACGCTGACAACGGAAACAAGTCGTTATCATTTCCCTCATGCCAAATATCATTATCATTTATCCTAAACACTCCATTAGAGTACATATGGATACTTTTCCAGTCTTTGTCTCCAGCTCCATTACCCCCAATTAACAATATATTGTTATTGTTGGTGTTCGGCTTAATAAATGTTGTCGTTGAATCACTAAAGGTCAAATTAGGAAGTTCCAAATCTCCCTGCATGGTATCTCCAGATTTGCTGACCTTACCATCCAATAAAGCCTGCAAACCAACAACTGTTGCGATTGGAATTGAATCGGGCAAACTCTTAACATCCAAAACCTCGGTTCCGCCAGATAACAATTGAAAGGTATAAGTCCCATCCCCATTATTAGTTATTCCGGTTACCGCATCCTCTTCCTCGATGTTCAAAAAGCTATCGATCAAATCGGAAAATTGCACCTCTGTTGGATAATCTCCTGTCTCAAAATAGGTCTTTAATGTCGTATTGTCTCTTTTCATATGTTGAAGTCTAATCGTTATTCAGAAACTATTTGTTTTCTACGTTTGCGAGCCTACTTTCCAACTCTGCGACTTTTGCCACCAGCAAATCAATATATCTCACCGACAGGTTTCCATCTTCATCATCATAAACAAATTCTGGATGATTATCTTGGAGATCTTGAGCAATGACCCCGTATCTTAATTCTCCAGGAGCAGCTTTCATTTCAAAGGTTTTCCATTTAGTACAAATCCTTGGCTGATTAAGGTCTTCTATTTTGGTCTTTTTCCTTTGATCTGATGACAATATAAAATTGTCGGCATACATATTCCCTCTTGCGTATATATGGCCATGCGATGCATTTAGAAAAATCCGGGCGTTACCATCAGCTGCTACATACATACCCCATCCACCTGGATTAGTTCCTAAGTCGGTTGAATTAAGAAAGGACGCTCCAGAGTTGGAGTAGCCAATCCCGTACATATTTCCAAGAGTAGCTCGATTTGGCAAATAACTAGTCCCAATAGTAAATATTGGGTTTGTATGTGTTCCCGAAGATGATGTATTGTGACTACCTACCAAATAACCTGAGTTAGCCAATTGCCTTATAAAATTCTCGGAAGTGGAATTTGTCAACACACCTCCATTAGGGCGAAACGCCCCATTAACCGTTAAGTCCGAATTAATAGTGCTGAGAGTTCTTCCAAAATTATGAGTGACTCTACCTCCCCAACCAGAAGACCAATTATCGGGAGAGCAATTTATTTGTAAACCTTCCTCAGCATTTACATAAACATATTCCCCTGTTTGTCCAGTAGCCTGACCAGCGGATTCCCCTGCATTTAAAACCAGTTGTTGGCCTGAATTTGTATCTATCCTATTGGTCTTTATCCTACTACCTACAGTAAGCACACCGCTCATGGTATCGTCGGTATCACTTCTCAAAAAGTTTGAGCCTTGTATCCCATCCAAGGTGTCAGCATCAAGACCAGAACCTGCGCCATCGTTACCGGCATGATACATCTTGTGTGTGGTTGCACCTGCGTCTGGTGAAAAGAAAATACCAGATGCCGATCCTGCCATTTTAGCAAAAACCAATTCATTACTGGCACCACCAGTATCTGTATCATTTGATCCAATACCTATCCTCCAATCTAATAAATCTCCATCTTGTTTGAGTCTAATACTAGGATGATCCCCTTCATTGTTATTATCAGTATCTGCCTGAACTGTTAGGACAGCATCTCCAGAAGTGCCTGAACTTACTGTAAGATTACCGTTGATCGTATCTCCAGATTTGCTGACCTTCCCATCCAATAATGCCTGTAAACCAACAATGGTGGCAATGGGAATTGAATCCGGGAGACTTTTGACATCCAGAACCTGAGTTCCTCCAGACAGCAATTGAAACGTATAGGTCCCGTTCCCATTGTCGGTTATTCCGGTTACCGCATCCTCTTCCTCGATGTTGAGAAAGCTATCAATCAAATCGGAAAATTGTACCTCTGTTGGGTAATCTCCCGTCTCAAAATAGGTTTTTAATGTCGTGTTATTTCTTTTCATGATATACTTTAATTATGTTTCAAAATGGAATACCTCAACAGTTCTATTATGCCAATGGCATGGTCAGCACTTTATCTTCTTGACTAATCAATCCCGCGGTATTTTCCACTACTATTTTAAAATGATGATATATCTCCTGATTATCTGAATTCTTTATGGGCAGAATATTGGTTCCCAAATCAGTAGTCTCAAGAGGAACGCTGATATTTTGGTCATTGGACTGAACTTCAAAAATCTTCAACCAATTTCCTTCATTATTTAATTTGTATAGATGATACTTCCCTTTATATATGGTCTTTTCCCAACTTAGCACAATATTGCCCAATTCCAATCCCCCATTGACCACGTCCCCCATAAAGGTGATTTGCGGAGCCAAAGGGTTTGTATTCTCCACGATTGCGGACACGATGAGTTTTGATGTTTCTGAAGGAACAAAATCGGTGATAACAACATTTGGATTATCCTTGTCCGCATACTCAATTTCCCTATATGCTAAGGCTCTATAATAGATGGGGTCTCCATAGGGCACTTCAGAAAGGTCTTCAAAACTGTCCGATATTTCCCAAATGTCGTTGCTTACCTGATCTGATATTTGCAAGTCGAGCTCTTTGACCTTGACCATACTCCTAACCGACAATGCATCCGCGGCTTTAAGGGTTCTATATAATGCAATCTTTTTAATGCTTTCTATATTGGGATACGCATTTATCTCTATCCTCATTTCAGGTATAATTCCCAAAAGTTTATTTTCCAAAATGGGAACAACCTTTTTTATTGATGGTGCAATTGGCGGATTGGTATTTATCAATTTAACAGGACCTAGAACAGGACTAAAATCTCCCATTTGCATTTTGTTGCCCAATTCTTTCACAGCATAGAAATAAAGATTGTTGGATGTGCCATCCAATCCAAAATCAGTAAACTGCACTTGGTTGACTGCTAAAGTTTTCGCCATTGGGGCTATGTCAAAATCAGGAGACTCTGGTGAAAGTAAAGCTCCATTCCCATCCCTTACCACCTGTTTTTTGGGGATAGGTCTATAACTTGAATCATTGATATAATCGTACAACAAAGGAATCTCGGTCAATGGGACAAAAATATTTTGTATAGCAACCTTAATGCGATCTACCATAGTCCCTGGGTCAATACTTCCAGGAGTTTCGCCTCCAGCAATATCAAACAATGAGTTATTATCTGGGTTTGGCAGTCTATAGCCCTCCACATTTTCTGGATAAATGGCAAACTGTCCATCTGTCTGATATGAATTTGATGGGTAATCGTAATCAAATCCAAGTAAATTTTGCCATCTGTTTGCCAAAAATGATGAATCAGAATCCTGAATTTCCTGCTTTACCTGTGCCACTGTCTCAGGTTTGTACAATATGTTTAGGATGGCATCATCATCCGCTCGGTAATACAATATCCCATGTGGTCTTTGCAAGAATTGGGTTGTGAGTGTATATGAGGCCTTTCCAAAACCATCAGGTCTAGTGGCATACAATGGTCCGATTGGAAGTTCAGGCTGCAATGGTTCAATCACCTCTTGTGCGAACATTACCGTTGGTACCGATATTTTTGAAAATTGGGTTCCAGAATTTCCTAAAGTCCTAAAACCAAAGCATGTATACTTTATTCCCTCTCCTTCACCTGGCAATACGGTATTTTCCGTGAGGCCCGAACCAATATCGGCATACAAATAAATACGATATCCCGGATAATAGTTGACTTGTATGTTCCCTGTTTGTATTGAATCATACGAGGGATCCGATGAAAAGCCATTGTCTATGAAATAGACTACCAAATTGTTTGCAGTTCCTATATTTTCAGTTTTAACTACTTCCAGGGTTCTTCGGTTTCCATTAACATCACCTGTTGTGTGTATCCGTATGATTCCTTTATGCCATTGCACAGGGTTTGCACCTGAACTTTGTGGATGGTTAGCCAATTGGGTAGATGAAAATGTAGCTTTATATAGCCCTTTGTGTTCCAAAATGGGTTGATTGCTTCCATCAAAACCAACCGTTTGAGAAACTTCCTCTACAACTGCATCGTCCCATATACCCCTTGATTTTTCCACAAACTCTTCTATAATGTCATCAGGCCCCCTTCTTTCGATAACTTCCCTATGCACACTCCAATTATCTCCAATTTGTACTTTTAATGAATGTGGGTTGGGAGTTCCCCAACTTGAAGCGTTCTGAAGGTTTTCAACAGCCATGAACATTCCATCCCCAAAAATCTTGGGGGCCTGTAATGGTTCGTTGGCATCTGGTTCCACAACCGTTCTTAGTTTATCCGAAATTTGTTTCTTGTAGACAGTAAAAACTATTCCATCATTAGGGTCATCTGTTACCTCATGGATAATATATTCGGTTTCTTCCAATACAAATACACCTCCTACAAAATTGGATAGGCTACCACTCGGCATCGCGGGTGTGATGGTTTCTCCTGTACTGTCCAATTGATAATCCCCAATTACTATTATGGATAAAATCTCATTGGATGGATGGTCTGTAACACTTATCGCTTTTCCAGTAATATTCAGGGGCAAATTATCTCTAAAATAAATCTCGACTTCATCTGCGTATAATTCCTGACTATCTGGAAAAATGGCATTAACATCCAAAGGATTTGTGACAGAACCCATATTCTCCGGATTTATCTCATAGTTCAACAATTCTTGACTTGTATTATAATCAAAAATTAGGCGAACCAACGTTTTGTCATCTCCGGAAATATTGGATAATAATTGTTGTTCATTTGCTGATGTAAGTACCAGTGGAGATTCTTCTACAATCAATAACGCATTCCTGTTACTTGGTGGAACAAGTGCTTGTTTAGGTACTATTGAGGTGGTAATATTCCATTGCACATTACTATATGCAGCTCTAGAAAACCAATTGATACCATAAGAGCCATAAACATGCTCCCCTGATTCTTTTTCACGGTGTACAAAAAGCGGCACTCCTTCGTCCGGAATTGGTAAAGGCAATGTTTCGTTATGTGCGGTCTCTCCTGAAGGGACCACGTTTTGATATGCATCCGTATTGGGCAATTCGGGTTTTCTCCAATTAGTTTCCCCTATACCCTTATATTCTATCCCAACAAAAACGGGTACGGTATTTTCGGATAGATTGAATTCTGAATTGGGACTATAAAATCCTTTATCTATGGATAAATCATCCTGTTCTTCGGCATACAAAGTAATATATCTCGATTTTCCATCTTGAGCATATCCGTCGTCATCGGTAATGGACGCTGGTGATTCCCCAACCCCGCTATTCGAAAAAAGGCCTGGAACAGGTTCTTTGAGGTCAATTGATTGAGGTAAACGTTCATCCGCTTTGGATGTTGGAATCGTAATATACCTATGTTCAGTGTCTTCTGCCACCAATTGCCCATTTTCCAATGTAACCTTGGTTTCGTACTCCGCCATGTACACAAATGAATCATTATTTTGGACAACACTGCCCACATCCAAATATCCCAATCCCAGCATGCGGGCAACATGAAAATCCAAAGAAGCCTGTTGTAATAGTGTAAGATTGCTAAGTTCAAAAGAGTTATCTGCTTCGGTAACTCCATCACCACTTAAATCTTCTCCAAAACCATAACTCTGTAAAGCACTTGGATTGTCTGCTGCATCACTTAAATTGACATAATCCTGTACGGTTTGCTTGATATTGCTCTGTGTTACAGGGTTCACCACATTCCATTTATCCTTGTAGTTTTGTACGTTCACAAAAGCATTTTCATTGTAGCGTTGCCATTGCCCATTTACCAAATCAGAAGATGGTTCTAGACGGGAGAAGACTTCACTATCAGTTGTAGATAGTGAAAAATCCCCTAAACTGGTCCAGCCGGCCCCGTATTCAATGTTTGCTGTAAGAACACTATAAAACTCCAAAGCAATACTGTTCATGCTACAATCTGTCAACCTAAAACGGAAACTACGCCCATTTTCCGTGACCATACGTGTATTGGAAAGTTCAGTAGTGCCTGTAAATGTTTTTCTACTGGTTATGCCCTTTTCTGCTGCAAATTTGTTTTCCTCTACGGATAATAGTTCGGTCTCAACAACAGGAGACGCTCCAGCAGACACATTAAAAGATACTGAAAAGAAGAGTTCATTTTTACTTTCCAATTCCAAAATTTCATTTCCATAGGCCGCCAAGAATTGAGTGTGTTGAGTCAAAGGGTTAATTGTGCTCTTTATGGTATTATATTGCCCTTTATTTCTGAAATATAGATAGACTTTAATCCCATTTACCAGATAAACCCATATCGCATTGCGATCATCTATCACGGAAGGAGACTGGGTCAAATCAAAAGTTGTATTGGATTCAACATAAGGGGCGCGGTATATCTTTACAAAATCATCGGGTTTGTTATAGTTGACCGTCGTTGAGGCCAGGTTACCCTTAGGTAAATGTTTTGCCAAATCTTTTTTAAGTAGCCATCTTAAATGAATTCCAGCTGCACTACCATCATTTCCGGTTGAGCCTGCTGATTGGAGATACAGGTGCGGAGATTGTACAATCTTGGGAATTACCGCTTCAAAAACCACTTGAACGGTGCTTGTGGCTGCTTTCCCATCTACGGTAAATGATAAAGTCGCTGTTTCTGCCGTATTGGACGAAGTAAGATTCGCCGTATAAGTTCCATTGTTATTATCCGTGACCGTAGAAATTGAGCCCGCATTGGTATTGATCACCACCGTATCTCCTCCCTCAGAAAGATTTGCCCCCAAAAAATCCTTCAACTGAACTGTGATCGAGGAGGTTGATGTCCCATCTGCATCAATAGTATTGGGTAAGGCAGTAATGGTACTTGTTGCTACATCATAAGTTTGCGGACATAGCTGATTTATCTTCGTTGAAGTAACCAAACTGACTTGTGCGGAAAATAAAGGGGAAGTTGCAATATGGTCTTCAAGTGTATACGCTGGGAATACTGTCCACCCACCATCTTCATCAACCATTGAATCGCTAAAAGAAGTAAATGGAATACAACTGGACGTTCCATCTGTTTGGCTTTTTAAGACCCTATACTTAAGACCCCCAGATGTATCTTTAAATGTCGTGACAAGGAAATCTTGAAATGCATTGAACCAGATTACTTCACTGAAACCATCTGTTTTTTTGATCCATTCTATACCAAGATTTTCATTTAACCGGTAGATTATTGCCTCACCAGGGTTTGGCGGAGATTCGCTTTTCTCTCCAATTAAATATATTTTGTTGTTGGCAATGTACAATTGGTTAGCGGTATTGTCATAGCTATAACCATTATTGAACCTTTTTACAATTAAAGGGCCTGCATCATTACTATTGACATCATTGGTATCATATATGATCAACCCAACATTTTGTGAAACGTCCCTAAAACCAATTATCAGCTTATCATTTATTCTGCCCAAACGCATTTCCGCATTTATGTTCCTCGGCTCAAAACCTGAAATCGCATGAAATCTATAGGTATGGAGAACATTCAGATTCCCATCAAGAATGGCAATATTACCTAAATTAGGATCATTGTAAAGGACATAAATAAGTCCATTGTAGACTTCAATACCTCTAACTATATCGTATGTTGACCCAGTTATTTTTCTACGCTTGTTTTTAATAATATTCCCATCATCATCGATAATCAGAATATGTTCATATGCTCGTACAACAAATTGATTATTGGAATATGGCTCTATAAGCCCATCTGGACCACCAAGATAACCTATCGTTATATCATAATATTTTTCCCACATCAAGACCCCATCTTGTGTAATCTTTGCTAGGAACAGTTTATGCTCTGAATCATAAAACCGGCCAGATAAAATAATCTGATTTGTGGTATGGGATTCAATGACATAATCTATATTAGGGCCTCCAGAGCCACCAGATGTATAGTCGAATTTAGCCTCCCAAACAATATTTGCATTTAAATCTGTTTTTAAAATACTTCCACTGTCACTTCTCCAATACAAAAAATTGTTAATCCTATTCAAAAGGACAACCGCTAAGGAGTTGTCACCAACCGTACCCCTAAAATCTTTTAAGAAAAACTCATCTTCCATTCTATTATTTTCTTTATGAGTTGACGTTTATATTTTCTACCAATACCGTGTCTTGCTCGGCATAATCATTTCCATCCCACAGCAAGTATTTAAATCGGATTCGCAGCGCTGTATTGGTAATCTTTTTATTGTTGCGCATTACTAATACCTGTGCATAATCCTTGGAAAACAACATGTGGTAATTGTTGTCAGGATCATCGTTGGCATTGTTCAATATTTTAATGGTTTCCCCAATTTCATTCTCAGGAATTTTGGGATCGTTGAACGGTTCTGGATTTCGAATTAACAATGCGATAGTATCCCCTGTATTTTGATCCACAATGGCATTAAATTCTGTACTTATGGCCGGTTCCATAGGAGATATGCCAAAAACACCCTCCATCACCCTATCAAAATAATCCATATACCTATCTTCCAGTGCTTGGGCTGCAGCATCTGGAGTTCCGTTAATAAGGCTATAAGCCGAGTCAATTTGGGCAGTTGACAGACCCAATCCCATTTTAAAAATGGCTTCCTTCTGGTTACCATTGCCATCACTCAACAAATAACTGTTTACTTGTTCCGTAAAATTGGTATAACGGGATGTTTGGAAGCTATAATTATGTACTTCTTGCAAGCTTCCCTGATACACATTGTACACTAGTGCCTTGTACAGTTTTTGCGGCCTTAAGTTAGTAAGCACCATAGTTCTCATCTTACTTTTAGGACGTATAGGCTCTCCTCCCGTCAGTAGGCAGCTAAAGTTGGTATCTTGTGCTGAGACCAAATTGTTCCAATGTTTAAGATAGTTTGGCATCAACGCCTGGTTATCATCATCCCATGTTTCAACCCCTCCTGGAATAGCTGTCTCATCAAAACCTTGTGGCAAAGGATAGGGTATCAATGTGTCATTTACAGGATCTTTTATCATTATTTTCATTTCGGAATCCAATTGCGGAAAACCTGATGCAAAAGCCGGCCATGTATTGAACATGTGATATGATTGAGGTTTTACAAAGAATAACTGTAGTTTTGCCTCACCATTACTGTAGAAAAGAGGTTTGGAACTTAGTAGATTACCGTCCGCATTTGGATAAGATCTATTGTAATCGATATACTTCCTTAGATTAGTCAAAGGATATTTATCAGGAGCCAATAACTTTCCACCAGAATCTCTTTCATCTCCATAATCAACTCCCGTGGCATTATGATAATGGCCTATCGGGCCAGCCGTTCTAAATCCATAATAATAATGATAATCCCCTGCCGTGCTGTTTGAATCGTTATCGACTGTATCTTTCAATTTCAAATGGAGATAGTATTTAGTATCGGGCCTCCAAATAGGAGCAATCACACCTTTAACCGCATCTTCTGCTAATTGATAGTCTTCTTGTATTGCTGCTTGCGATGGGATGTTCTGGTTAAACTCATAATCTACTTCAGATAGCCAGCATACCTCATGAACCTTTGTTGTGCAATTTGTATATTGATTTAAATTGTTCAATACAATATCTCTTGCTCCGATGCAAAAAGTACTCCCTATTTGCATTTGTCCGAGACCCCCTGAAAGCACTCCTCCTGGCACGTGTTGAATACATCCTGTTTTGAGCAAATCAATAATCTCCTGTTTTTTAGCTTCCACTTCACTTACATTCAAATAATCTGTTAGTTCGATTACTCCTCCACCCCCATTTATGGCTTGCCCAAATGCCGCATCGTTAAAAGCTTGAAGCTCTTCATTCAAAGCGTCAATGGCATCTATATTCAAAAAATCTGGAGTAATTATCACCCTGCTTATGCTATCAGTCGAATTTTCATATATTACTTCAGATTGAAGCTGTGCACTCGTTAAGTGCTGCTTGGAAACCAACTCGTACTCCGGTTCAAACTTAATATCATCTATCGTGGATTTATAATACTTTATGGTTACGCCTTCCCCTGCCGTAGATAATTTCAATGTTACTTTTTTGGAAGGGTTTGGAAGGCGTAATTCCATATCCATGTAGTTATAGAATTCTATCGATTTTGCATAACCAAAAGAGTTGCTTTCAGTTGTAATTTTAGCTCTGAAGTTTTCCAAAAAGTCTTCAACTGAAAGTAATCCGATAACTTTAAAAGACAACCTTCCCACAGAGTAGAAGTTATTTGTGTTGAGCTCGTAACTTGCATTCTCAGATTTTTTCAGCCAATTGGCGCATTCAGGTTCCAGAGCTGTGGTTTGACAAAATAAGGATGCTGCCGTAATACCTAATCTTTCAGGAACATACCAACCTGGCTCTCCCAATTGGGTAAACGAAAAAGGATTGTCACCCAAAATACGGACGGCATTGTACTCTTTTCCGGTCTTTTGCCAGTGCCCCAATTTCAGGTTACTAGCTGTCACACCTCCATCTACTGCATCGGGCAAAAGAGCCTCGTATGGGTTATAATCTACCCAAGCACTTCCGCTCCATGCTTTTATCTCTATTTCTTCTACGGAATATTCATGTTTTACCTGCCTTAATTCCCTCCCCCTAACGGTTTTTTGGGGTGGAATTAGCTCCACATAGTTTTTAGGCGCATTGTTTACACCACCTGTTATACCGGCAACCGGGTTGGGATTCATAGATTTATCAAATTTGATATCTATGTAGGTATCCAATGGAAGAACCGTATTGTTAAACTTGTTATTGTTGGCGGAAGGAACATAATTTGGGTCCGTAATATTGGTGTTCAGTTGCACTAGGTCAAATGAGTCTCCAGTTAACATATGCACTCCTTTGGCCAATTCTAGCACTTTTTCTGCAGCGATAGGTGGCACTGGTGTTCTATCTACATTCCTGGATTTTTCCCATTTCAATTCAATTGGACCACAGAACTTAATTTTAACAAATAATATCCTAACCTTAATACATAACCTAAACTTTCCATAAATCAGGAATGGTTTTGCCGCCTCTACACCGAAGATCAAATCAAGGGCCACAGAAGCACTGAGTATTTTTATATCCACCGAAGCTTCTCCCCCTGCTGCCAAATAAGCCCCTAATTGCGGTCTCTCAAAACTAATGTACCCCCCAACTTCAACATAAACATAGGCTCTTACCCTAACAGGCCCAAACTTTTTGTTAAAATCAAATTCGCCTCTGGCACCTGTCTCAATACCTCTTGCTGAAAGTTGCAGATACGCCTGCGCCATAAAAAGAGTTAGCAACCTTGCCGAGACCGGCTCTTGCTTTGTCCCAAAATTCACATACCATCCTGAAGGATTATTGAAGAAGAAACCAGCCTCTACCTTAGCCTGTAAGTCCAATATCCATCCATTGCTCCTTGGAACTTTAAAATCTGCACCCAATCCAGCTTCCACAGAATCATCACCAATGGCCAAAAAGGCAAAAAATGGTGGTTCATCGGTATCATCCAGTTCCAGACGTTTACTCAGGATGCTTGCCTTGCCTTCTATGAAGAATAGACTGGGAATAGAAAGCAACATAAAAACTCGAAACGAAATGATACTATCGTTACCGTAAGTAGCGATTGATGCTCCTGCACCGATTGATACCGGGTCTTTGTAATCTTGCGTTTGTTCTGGGCCACTGAACTTGTCTATGTTGATTCCCCGTTCTGGGTATACGTAGTAATCGTACCAACTGTCCTCTCCAGAGGTGAGTCCAATTGCTTCTTTTTCTGCCACATATCTATACCCAAAAAGGCCTCGAAAACCAAAAACGCCCAATCCTGTTGAAGCCAAAGGTATAGGTACCGGAATCTCTACATTGGCATCAACAATAAAAGCAGGGTATTTCGGTTGGAGGCGCATTTCTGCACTACCACTGATTCCCAATTTAGGCAGTTTTACGGAAATACCACCAGCATATTCTGAAGAAACACCTGGTTCCGGGATTGATAGATAACCATTTATTATCGCTGTTGCGGTGCTAGGTGATGCATTGCCCGGAATAATGATATCCACCTCTATGGTACTGATACGGATATATGAATGATGTGGCTTTCCGTTGGCGACATCATCATCCACAGTATAGTAATAGCGGATTCCATCTCCACGGACATCCACTCCTAATGGGTCTAAGTTGAGCGCTCCGTCAAAACCCCAACATTTGTACTCTCTTAACACCCCATTATGCTCTTGCTGGTGCGATGTATAATTGAGATTGGTAATACTCATTTTTGCAGGCCCCAAACAAATACCAAAATTGGTTGGCAAGGGGATGGAGCCCCCAACAATTTCAAAACTACCATTGCTATAAATTCGCATAGCCGGCAATGCAATACGCACATTGTCCCCTCCACCATCGTTGCAAAGCAGTTTGTTCATTACCGGATTAGTAAATTCCAATTCGGCCGTTGTGCCAATAAAAAAATCATCATCCTCTTTCCCTAACTCCACCCCTTGGATGTATAACTTCAATACCTCAGGTATTTCTATAGGTGCAAAGCCATCTTGCTCCGAAGCAGTGAGCAAAAAGTCCCCATCAGAATCCAAATGGCCTTTTATATCTATTTCAGCATCATTGCCGTTGGCATCTTTAAGGCGCGGTATTTTTAAACCTCCCAAAATATTGGAATCAACAACCTCACCTTGTTTAAAGGTAATGTCGAAGGCCGTGAACCAAACTTCAAAGCCATTTTGTCCTATACGTTTGGTTAAGCGAGGCATATTTAGTTCATCATTGGAATCATATAGCGTATTGAGATAATTATAGTATTCAAGTGGCTTTTCATACGTTATAGTACTTCCCCCAACCGGTGTCAAACTTATGGGAAACACCAACTGACTGGCTTGTTCTGTTTCCAATTGTATTTTTAACGCAGCATGATCTGCAATATCGGTAATCACCAAATCACCATTGACATCCCTATGCGTGGTTTGTATTGGATATTCAAAAGCAAAATAATCCGTGTAATAATTGGTGATGGTACCATTTGCATTTCTAAACGTTTGTGTTTCCAAAGCAATAGTCCCTGACAGCCCTCCTGTTCCTATGAGTAAATCGTAAGCAGCGATTTTTGCAGTAACACCCCCTACTACCGAATCATCATTAAACCACTGTTTTGGCAATGTGATAGCTGCATATTGTGCATACACTCCCCTAAAGCTTTGTGGACGACCATCTATATCAGCTTCAATTATATTCTGGTTTTCACTTAAATCCACCTTTAAACGGTCTACCTCAAGAATCAAACCTGTATTACCAATCATTGCAGGAGAGGTGCTCGTCAACGCTATATCCAATGTATAACCTACTCCCTCATCGGAACTCACATAGAACAATGCTTCACCAAAGCGAAAACCTGCTCTGGGTTCTCCCGTAGCCTCATCCAGCACCGGTAACACATCTAAACTTACCGGATCCACAGGTTGTAAAATTTTACGTGGAAAATCTATCCCTGCCGATAACGCCAAGGTGGCTTTAAACTTGGGAAGCATCAAATTTCGCAGGTACGCTTCAACGTCTTCCGTGGGCAAGAGTACTTCAAAAAAAGCGTTCAGCTTAACTTTTGTTTCATCCAAATCCCCAACGTTGAGCATATAATTCTCAAAAACGGCTTTTGTCGGGCTTTTACCTAAATCTTGCTCTATCGCCGTTAACAGTTCGGGCATGGGATTAAATCCTGTTGGCTCTGAAATGGACAGCCCCAAATCCGTAATAAATTGTTGCACCAAACTGGTATTGGCATCTGCAGGAGTGGTGAACGTATTTATGGCATTGGCCACCACTTGTGATTCTGAAATCTTCAACACCTGAAGTCCCAAGTCATACAATGCCTCTGGAGAAAATGAAAAACCTTCAACATCAAAAGAACGCAGATAGGCCAAAATGGGCCATTCGTATTCTACTGTGATCGGGAACGAGGAAATGGTACTATCTGATGCATCTGGATTCAGCGACAGAAAAATACCTGTCCCAGGAATCTCCAGATCCATTCTGTTTTTAGAGACGATACGAAGACTGTAATAGGCCTTGTCCCCATATATACTTTTTGAGTACTGTAGGTCTTTATAATGAATATTATCCAACAGTCCTGCCAAGCCTTCCTTTAAGAAACCTAATAGGTCTGGCAGCTCCTCTGCATTTATGACCATCGAGAGCGAAGGGTAGTAACGGGATGTTATGGCAACTTCTGGCATACTTTATATTATTTATGGGTTGTTCCCAACAACATTCTGAAATAAACGATGTTGTTCCTGCTTGCTAAGCTGTGCTATGAACACAACCTTATGTGTTACTAAAATTACAGTATGATTCAACACACCCCCGATGGCTTTTCCATCGAATGTTGATGGTTTTTGGGTTTTAACTTTAATTTAAAATATGATGCATGAGATGTTCATTATCCCATAAAAGTTATTGGAAAGTTTGATAAGATAATAAAGCCCGAAACTAAGTTTCGGGCTTTATTATCTTATCATTATATACACTAATTACCTAAAGAATCTAATTTATCCTTTAGAGCTGTGGCAAAATCTCCCAACTCCCCAGGGTAATTTGTTACAGTATTGTTTACAATCTGTTGGGAATATGCTCCATAGTTTGGATCATTCACCAATTTTTTGATAATCATTCGCCTCAAAGGCATGGGCTTGCGAACAAACTTTGCCATTTGTGGTATGGGTAAAATCTCAACATGGTCAAAGACATTCTGTAATGTTGCATAGTCATCAAAGAACTGCAAGGCAGCATCTACCAACAATTGCAAATGGGGTTTTACCACATTAAAGCTAGTATCATCCTCCACATCTTGCACATCCAACAAGGCGTAGTCAACTCCAGTAACGTTTAAAACCCCACCTCCTACGGTATCACTTTTTTCATTGGAATCTTGTTCTCCCACAGGATGAAAACGGAGTACTTCTTTGTAGTTTTTTTCCACTTGGTCAAAGCAAATATTTACTGAAATACCTTGAATAACAGCACTATGTGGGTAGTATTCATTTGCAAAGAAATATATTCACAATTCTCTATCGGCTAGTTTTTTTATATACCAAGGCTCTTCCCCTTGTCGCTTAAAGCCATTGGGCGCCAATTGGTCCACATGGGCCAAAAAGTCTTTTTTATTATATGTTGCCATTTAATTACAGACTATTCAATTTTGTTTTAAGAGCAGATACAAAATTGAGTTCTTCGATGTTGTTTTCTAAAGTATAAAAATCTACTATCGATTGTGTATATACCTCGTAATCTGGTGCTTCTACCAACTTTTTTAAAATCATTCTTCTATAAGGCATCGGCTGTTGCAGAAAATTCCCCATTTGCATTAGTGGAAGGGTTTCAAGATAGTCATGTATTGCTTGAAGAGTTGAAAAAGTATCGTAAAATTGTAATGCACCCTGAACAATAGCAAAAGTGGTATCGTCTTCTACATCTTGCACATCCAAAAGTGTATAATTAACTCCTGAAATGTTGTACCCCCCCCCTCCTATAGTGTCTTTTTTTTCGTTTGACATGTAGCCATCCAGCGGGCTTATCCTTAGTACTTCATCAAAAATGTTTTCGATTGCATCGATGTAAACATTGACCATTATTCCACGTATAACCACACTATGAGGGTAGTACTGTCTAAGAGAAAACAGCATTCTTAACTCCCTATCTACCAACTGTTTGACATAATAAGGCTCATTGCCCATCCGTTTGAAATCTGTTGGTATTACCGAATCGGCATGAACCAAAAAGTCTTCTTTATTATATGTTGCCATCACATTTGAATCTAACTTCCCAATGAATCTAATTTACTCTTTAGAGCTATCACAAAGTCGGACTCATCAGGATAATTCGACATCGTATTGACAACAATCTGTTGGGAATATGCTTCATAGTTTGGGTCGTTCACTAGTTTTTTGATAATCATTCGTCTGAAAGGTAATGGATGTTCAATAAAGTTTACCATATCAGCAATTGACAAGGATTCTGAATGATTAAATACTTCTTGTAGTTCTGAAAAATCTGCGAAGAATTGCAAAGCTGCATTTATCAATAATTGTAAAATGAGGTTTTATTACATTAAAACTGGCATTATCTTTCACATCAGTGATCTTCAACAAACTATAATCCACTCCATTAACTCCCTTTAAGCTTCTACCAATTGTATTCTGTCTAATTTGTTCTAATTGAGTTGGAAAATCAGTTGTTCTTTTAAGCTCACTCAATAAATTCTCAACTTCATTAAACTTAATTGCGATGCTTACACCAGAAATTATTGCACTATGCGGATAATATTCACCAACAGAAATATTAATTTCAAGAATTCTCTCTTGTTCTATCATTTGAAACAAACCCGTTTCTAGCTGTTTAAAGCCGATAGGCTTAATTTGTTCCAGATGATTGAACAAGTCTTTTTTATTATATGTTGCCATTTATTCAATTACAGGCTATCTAGTTTTGCTTTCAAAGTCGTAGCGAAAGCTATCTCTTCTGACAGATTCTCTGAAGTATAGTGATTAATTATTGATTGCGCATAGGTTTCATAATCTGGTGCTTCTACCAACTTCTTTAAAATCATTCTTCTATAAGGCATCGGCTGTTGCAGAAAATTACCCATTTGCATTAGAGGAAGGGTTTCAAGATGGCCGTGTATTGCTTGAAGGGTTGAAAAAGTATTATAAAATTGTAATGCACCGTCAACAATTTTTTCCAGTTCTGGAAGAACAATGGCAAAAGTGGTATCATCTTCTACATCTTGCACATCCAAAAGTGCATAATTAACTCCTGAAATGTTGTATCCTCCCCCCCCTATAGTGTCTTTTTTTTCGTTTGACGTGTAGTCAGCCAATGGGCTTATCCTTAGTACTTCATCAAAAATGTTTTCTATGGCATCGATGTAAACATTGACCATTATCCCACGTATAACCACACTATGCGGGTAATACTGCCTAAGAGAAAACAACATTCTTAACTCCCTATCTACCACCCGTTTGACATAATAAGGCTCATTGCCCATCCGTTTGAAATCTGTTGGCACTACCGAATCGGCATGAACCAAAAAGTCTTTTTTGTTATAGACTGCCATCTAAATTAATTTTTTTAATATCATTTAACGATTCACCATCATCAAAGTCATAAGCTTTATACCATTTGATATCTCCATCAAATTTCAACGTTTCTTTTGCAGATAGATTTTCTTGGTTAGAAAATTGAGATTTGGTTTTCTTACTTCGAACAATCAGTTCATTGTTTCCTCTTGCTTTTAATTGTGCTTTGCTCAAAACAGTACTTTTTTGAGTTTATCGCAAAAAAAGCCCGAAACAACATTTCGGGCAGTATATAATTCTAATGCTTCCTTGTAAATACTTTTTGCATGTTAGGTATTCAAAAAATCGAGCCATTCTTGAATTAACATTTTGGCATCTGCAAAAGGAATGGACAAAACACTATTGAAGACAACATTAGGCGGATTTATTTCTATACCGTCATCATCCGAAGCGGCAGAGGCATCCAATGAAAAATATTGCTCATAATAAGCTCCATTTTCTGCATTTTCTATTTCCTCAATCAACGCTTCACATTCAATTGCACTTATCCGAGGGATAATACCTACAAGTGTGGCATAACTATCCGGAATATCTTGTGTACAACTATAACGTATACTCCCTATAGGGGGTTGTATTTTAACAAATTTTAGATTAAATTCTTCGTGTTTAGCCATTATTGTTGCAAATAATCCCTCCAAGCTTCCACTATAACCTTAAAATCTGCCGTTGGCAGAACAAAATCCGGAGTTATGGTTTCATCATCAAAATAATCATCTACATCTTTATAAATTTTTGTGTCAGGAAGTTCAATATTAGCAAGTTGTAAGCTTTGTGTTGCCCCTCCCCCCAATGATGCGACTCCTGTTAGCACCTCATTAACACTTTGTAATAACCTATTTGCTTCGCTCAAACTATAATGATCGTTTATATATTGTGCCAACCACATATTTTCAGCTGTAATCAATGCCCTATCACCGACGGGGGTAGATATATTTACTTTGTACCGTTCTAATATTGTCAATTAAACTATTACAAAAGATTATTAAAAAACAGAACTCCCTTATATTGATTGCAAGTAATCTCTCCATGCTTGCAATAAGACTTTAAAATCTTGAATTGGTATTGTTTGAAGAATCAAATCTTCATCATTAGGTAAATCTCCATAAATTTTCACTTCAGTTTGATCAAGAAAAGCAGAAAATGCATCTTGAGATTGAAGAATATCATTTAAATCATCAATTGTGCCTGAATTTAGAATGTAATTATCTAAATCATTGAGCATATCCTGCAGGTGAGCAACATTTATGGTGTCATCAAGAAAGTTTGCGAATGCCCCGCCAATACAGGTTTTTCTTGTTTTCCCCGTATCTGGATTTAATTTTTCGACAAAAGAAACTTCATGTATATTCATTAAGCTAATGACTTGTTCGTTCATTACGTGATTTGTTTTTTAAATTTAAAAAATTACCTCTGGATAGGCTGTGATTAAATCACCATTTGATTTAGTCAGTACAATCAAATTTGTACCATCTGTCAATTCCAATTCCAATCTAATACTTCCACTGTTCAGCAATTGTCCTCCACCCTCACTTTTACTTAATGCCAAAGCTACTTCTTCATTAATTTTTTGTTGGCTCCATGTGTCAGGAAAAAAAGTTGACACTTTCGGGTTAGTGTATTCGCTATTATTAATTGGATTTTGCCAACCATTCCCCGGTTTTTTCCGATACTTAGCAAGATAATATCCATTGGCATTAGGTCCTTCTAATATACTAACAAGTTCTATATCTGAAGGAATTGGAGGATGCAAAGAGTGCAATCCAGTGGCTCTATGTTTTTTTATATTTGGAAATCCGTTAGCCGCAAACGTTTTACTTGGAGACAAGGAAGAAACATCAACAGTTAGATTAGGATTTAAATCTCCTTTATATAAATGATTTTGAAACGGTTGTGAAATTCTGATTCTTCTATGTTGGGAAAGAAAATCAACACTTTGTCTAACTTCAATCAGTTCGCTAATCTCTTCCCATTCATCAATTAAATCTGGCGGCCCAACCAATTCTTGAAACACCTCATCAGAAGCATCTTTGAAATCAAAATAAAAATCATGCTTTTTAGCCTCGGTAAAACCATTTAATTTATTTACTACATCAGTCAGGTTTCTGTTGTTCAAATCAACGATAAAATTATCATATAGTTTGTTTATATCCGCCAAGTTGACCAGTTCATCCCATGGGCCGGCATCAAAATTGGTAGGTTTGCCATCCGGTACAATATCACTGGCGGAACGACCAGCCATTTGGGTGGCCAAAAAATCACCGGATAATGAAGCTACCTCTATCCAGAACAATACGCTTTTAAGTTTATCACAAAAATCAACATCCCCATCACAATTGTTATCGGTATAGTTTAGATAAAAACTTATGGCTCCTGAAGAAAGTTCTAAAATGCCCAGGGCCAATTGCCCCAGTTGTGATAAGGTGCGCAAATGCCTAAGTCCAGCGATGGCACCAATACCGGAGATTATAGAGGCTGCATCCAACATAAAGCCAATCTGGGTATGAAAATCTTCTTCATCCCCTTTATCGTCTACATACTTTAGAAAAAAAGGAGGTATATAATTATTATCAGGCGGAAGTTGCACAGCAGTATCTTGCTTTGTGCTAAGTAAAGATATGGGTTGAAAGAAGTCGTATGTAGTGGATTTTCTATCGGCATAGACAGGTCCAAAATCACCTATGGCAGTAAGGTCTTCGATCCAATAAATGCCATCTCCCCCATCACTAAATAGAAAAGTGAAATTTTCGTAGAATATACCTCCCGACTTTACTGATTGATAGTTTAATAAGGCAGGTCTGTCGGCTATGCTGTAAGGTCTACCGAAACCTCCAGAGGCGACCTCTGTACCCCATTTCAATATAACATTTTCATCATATGCTCCATTACGGTATGGATTATAGTTGCTATTTACCCAAAGAGCATAAAGAGCAAAAACCAGCTTTTTTCTATTGTCTTCACCTCCAATTAGTAAAATTGCATCATCTACTCGATTATACAAAAGTTCAAACAGTGATATATAGTTTTTATTGGATTCTCCATTTTGGAATCTCTTTTTTAAGCCATCCAAAAATTTGGTAATCTCATCTACATTAGCTGGAGAGGGATTATTCAAATCAAAAGCACTGACAATTTTTATGACCAAAAACTCTTCATTAAAACCCTCTTTTCCAAACCAAAATTGCTCAATGGGCTGTAGAGCCAGAGGTTCCAACATAAGTAGTTTTTCTTCTGTAGACAATACTTTTAGGGCCTCTATATCCAGGGCACGGGCCACTTGGCACATTTTCTCCGCCGTACCGCCACTTTGTATCTTCTCTTTGTTCTCTTTAAAATTTCTGATATAGGCTTTTATAAAATCGCGGTAGGCCTTAAACTGCGCATCGCCCCAACTATTATAGGGCTCCGTTTCAGAACTCCAAGTGGTCTGCTGTTGAGGATATACCATCAAGGGAAACGAACCCAACCCAATCATGGCCTGTTTGATATCGGAGTCATCATCATCCAATTGCGTAATTAGATCCGAAATTTCACTTAATACTACTTGATCTATTCCACTATCTTTATAGGCACCATAAAAATTAGTACCGGTTGCAGAGAAAGCCTCACAATCACTCGCCTCAATGATTTCTTCCGCTTCGGGCGGCAAATTGACATTGCCTTGGTCATCTTCTATAAGAGGCACCGAAAAAGGAGGGGTGGTGCTACCTATATAAGGCCAGGTGACCTTACGCTGACAAATTTGGGTAGCAGAAATCCTTTTATATGTACCTAATATCTTATCGGTTCCCGAAGCTGCAGGGATAAAAAGCCCATTATCCGATAATGGGAGCAATGCACTGGAAGGTGTGGCCACTTTATTTCTTCTACTGGCTAAATGTACCGTACTATCAGCATACCCTACGAACTCTTGGGTCTCAACATTTTTTATGGCCTTAAAGACCGTGTTCCCATACTTGGAATGTTTCAACTCTAGAACAATGCCTCTATTGTCCCACTTTATAACCTCCATCTCATCAGTCAATTTAAATGCTTGATAACTGAGAGAGCCTGGGACAGTTCCGCCGTTGATCAATATGATACCTATATCTTCCATTATATGATTTCGTTTTCTTCAATTATATTCTCCAATGCATAATCAGAGGCCGTCAATGTTGGCATTTCCTCTATATATTCCCTTGAATAAAAACAGTGGTTATCGAGGGTATAGATTGTGGCATTGGTACTGGGGTGATATAATCCCAAATCTCCGGTATTGTCTTCTCCGAATACCACTAAATTGTATTTATTATATTCCCTTCCTTCTTGAGAAACAAAACGACCATTGGAGGCCAAGGGAATAAAAAATAGTACCGCTACTTTTAAGGCATTTCCCGTCACTTCTGCAACTAGCATATCTTGTTGGGCCTTTGTAATCCCTAAATACAATTTATGGATCGGTTCTCCTTCTTGGTGGTTAAATGTAAGGCCAGCTATTGAAACGGCACCATCGGTAAAGTTCTCCGTGGTCAAATAATAGGGCAGGTCAGGCAAATAAAAATTGTTCACATTGCTTTCAAATGGAACATTACCAGCATTGGGCAAAAAGGTTATGGCGCTGCTTCTATTCAATACTCCTTCACCAACACCCTCCACCAATTGTGCTTCATAGACCACCCTATCCTGTATTTGAAGATTGTTCACATTCTCGTAAGCCAATTTGTCGGCCACCATTTTGGTCTGCAAGGCCAATGTATTTTCATCAACATGCACTAAATGTTGCGTATTGCTATAGCTCCATGCAATAACATCGGTACCGGCACTGGCCAAGCGTTGTTCTATGTTGACGGGGCCAAAAAGCGTATCCAAGGGTTTAACCGGGCGTTCTACCAAAGTGCCGCCCACATCCTCACTGGCCATTAAATTCACACCCTGATAGACCAAGTGCACATAACCTGCCACATTGGCCTTATTGGCCCCACTGTCCACCGCAGGTACAATAACCTCTAGAGGGTTGCAATAATCTTCTTGCACTGTACTGCCATTTTGTGCCACTGTGGTTTCCGGGATCAATTGTGCAGCCAACAAAAAATTGTTTTCAGCACTTGTCGAAAGTTGACCCAATTGCCCATACAACATTACAGTACTTGTCGCATTGAACACCAATTGCAAAAAGAGACTATTGGTAGTATTGGCATGTGCCTGTTCAGTATCCCATATCAATAATGGCCATGCATGTGTTTTATAGGGAGCTGGCGTAGTTGTATCGGTGGCCACTCCTTGTTTTATAACATCGGCACTGCCCAATTGCCCCTCATATGCCCCGTAATAGTTGTACGACCGCCCCAAATGCCCTGTAGATGTAGGTACACCGTATTTTTGGTGGCAAAATTGGCCACGACATCATCATATATAGCTTGCCCGTTTTTCTTTACGGCAGTACCGCTTTCATTGACCCAAATCGTTCCATTTTCATAATGCAAACCCCAAAAGGCTGCAGGATCCATAAAATGGGTTATGGCCTCCCGATATTGTTTTTCTATATAGCCCGTGGGCAATTGGGTGGTATCCAAAATATTTTCAGCAGTACGGGCATAGGCCAGATCAAATTGGAAACCGGTGCTTGAGGTAAGTGATTTGTAATCTCCATCGCTTAACACAATATCCAGCCCGTAATCTCCCGTAAAATTTCCCAAATGTGTACCTCGGGGCACCATGGGAAATTCAAAAGACTTTATGGTTTCGTTATTTTCGTCGCCATAGGCATCGGCCGCAAAAAAGTAGTCATCGATCAATGTATTGGCGGCTTGGTTCACCGGGTCGTAACCAATCCATTTGGCCAAGAACGTTTCCGCATCAGCTTCGGCATCTGTCCAGTCGTTAAAGGTTTTTAATTGACTCCATAATAATTGTATAAATGAGGTCGCTGTGCCAACTTGACTATGTGAAACCAAATTTGTATCTCCTGACGGGATAAAATCCGTTTTTTTAAGCCCCCTGTACACAAAATACTTAATAGCCAATCCATTAATTGGTTGTCGATAAGGCCTAAGGACAAGATTTACCTTAGTTGTATCGGTATGCGGCTGTAAAAACACTTGTCCTGCGCATATAGCATAGGCTTTAATATCTGAAGCCGTAGTGAATTTTGCTGTTGTCCTATATTGTGTAGATTCATTTCCTACAACTGGTCCAAATACCTGACCGGGCGTCTGGACAACAGTTGACTCGCTAAAAAAATATGATTCTGGTCTTAATGATTTTGACATTGTTGAGTACTTTTCCTGCAAATAAAATTAGGATATGATTCAACGTGCCCCCGATGGCTTTTCCATCGAATGTTGATGGTTTTTGATTTTTAACATGAATTTAAAATTGAAATGATGGAATAGCCATCAATAGCCGACAATCTTGTTATGGACAATAGTTACAATGAATAAAAAAACCGTCCACACTACAATATGGACGGCCCTGGCCTGTAAAGTATGATATCAATTTATATGGTCATTGCCCTAAACGTTCCATTGGACAACGTTATCGTTTCATCATCGGCCGAGGTAATCGTGGCCGTAAATGTACCTTCAATATAATCAGCCGTAACTGCTGCCACATTGATGGTTCCGCTTTCAGCAAAATCAAAATCGAATCCCAACGATTCGGATGTAAAGGATATTTTATAATCCCCATCAAGGGCTCCGCCTTCAATAGTATGGTTTCCAACAACAATATCCAAAGGCAAAAACAAACTTATCTGGGTATCGCCAACATTGGTAATCCCTTCCCCATTGTTTCCATTAAGGGTGATGGAAAGTGATTCCGCTGTAATAATATCTTTAAAATCATAATCTGTACCAGCTATGGTAAATCGGATATAAGTATCCGAAACCCCAGCATCCGAATCATCGGAACTACATGATTGGAACATACTTCCGAAAATAAGGGCTACGGTTAAAAAGAAAATGTTTCTGAGTTTTTTCATGAAGATAATTTTTTGATTCATTGCTAAAAACAATGGAACTCCCCAACTATTTTACAGGCTTTGTTAAATTTTTAGACCGTTCGTCTATTTGATGGAAAAGGAATCTTCATATGATGGATAATCCATCAAAACTTGACGGGTTATCCCTTATCAGATGTTCACAAATAGTATTATTCTTGTAAGTTATCAGGTTGGCAAGCTTCTTCTAAAATACATACCTATGAAAAGCAAAAAAGTTCTTTTGGACAACATCTCCACCAAGTTTGGGATAATCAAAGAAAAGTTGTTGATAGAAAATTCAATCAACGACCTTAGTTTAAATATTCACCTAGAAAATACCTATCTAAAAATTTTAAATAACCTTTATGGATACAATCTTAAAAATGCCAATCTTTTTAAGCGAAACTTTGTTGCTGTAGATGGGGTGGACCATGAGGACAGAGTTTTTGTACAAGTGACCAGCACGTTTAGCGTAGAAAAAATTACTGCAACGTTAAAAAAAATAGAAGAAAATAAACTTCATGATCAGTTTGACACTCTCATTTTCATTTTTTTAAAAGGGAAGAGAAAACTGACGCAAACGTCTAAAACAAAGATTCTAAAAAATGCAAAAAACATTCCTTCTTTAGATTTGGAAAAACATTTGCTGGACCATACAGATATATATGGCCAATTGGTTTTTGATGATGACTACGACAAAATCAAGGCAATTGATATATGCCTTGATCAAGCTATAGGCAGTATTGACCATATTAACAATAACAGGTTAGCATCTTTAGGCATTTCTTTTGGGGAAAATGATTTGGACAACGTATTAAAATTAATCCTGAAACTACTGAATAGGCCTATTGTCATAAGAACATGCTCATATCATTTAGTGGAATCAGTTGAAAGACAAAATGTAAAGCACAATGGTAGGCTAGTGTATGCAACAAATCCACAGCAAATAGAGGGCACCGATTATTTTATGGCCATTATATCCAATGAATATATAATGTCCAATCTAAGGGAGAAGAGCCCAAAAGTACTTGAGTGTGCCATTTTAGAGTATGCCATTAGGAATGATAGCCCCATACAGGCTTTCACCTTTGATTTTTTCCTTGAGAATGAATCGTTTATAAAACTTCCACAATTTATATCGTATCAAAGCATAGATGTTGAGAACATAAATATTGACCATTTAATAGAGGATATTACCAAAGAAAAAAATGGTTTCCCATTTGAAATAGAAAAATATAAATACGGACTTATTAAGTACCATTCAGATTTCAAATTAGTAGAGGAAACACCGTATAAGGAACTTAAATACAATTTTTATAAGTTCACTATGGATGAATATCCTGAAAATGAAATCAATTATCTTATAGTTGATAAGGGATACAATCGCACCAAAGTCATCGGGCATTTTCAACAGAATTATGACCTTGGCAAAAAGCCTTTTACCATTTTATTGCCCAAAGACGAACTCAAAACTCGAAAGCGCATAGATAATTTTAAAAGTGACCTCAGCATCAATCGGGTACATTATATAGATGAGTATTTATTTGATAAGTTGCTCCAAAAAGTTCATAAGCCCCAAAACTTTGAAGATGAATCTTTTATCAATCCTATAATATTGAAAAACAATCGTAGGATTGGACTCAATGATATTATGTACTGGATCATTGAAAACACCGAATCCACAATAGCGGTGCTTGGAGGAGCTGGGGGTATGGGCAAAACCACTTTGTGTGAAAAGGTATGCAACGAAATTGTTCATAAACACAAAAGGTATATTGTCATTTTTATAGATCCCCAAACTTTTATCAACGCTTTTGAAAAAGTAGGTTTTGATGATGGTCAATACGATCTATACAAAGTTTATGAAGCATGTACCGGTAATAATGCCATAGAAGAAGAGATTTTTAATATTAATCTGCACGCCGGTAATATTATCATCATTTTTGATGGCATTGACGAAGTAATCTCAACTATTGAGAGCTTTAATCTTAATCGTTTTTTGGAAAAAATATCAAGGGTCAACGAAAATTTGGGTAAGGGAAAAATATTGGTCAATTGTAGGGACAGTTACATTGATGATCTAAAAAAGTATTACGAGGAAAAGAACCTGAACTCTATAGAGTTTTATGAACTATTACCCTTTAATAAGCAATTGGCCAGGGATTATTTTTCGAAAAAAATGCCCAATGAAACAAAAAAGATAAACCTTTCGATCAAATTATTGGAACAGTATGTAAGGGAGCATACAAACAACACGGGTTATGTATATCCTCCATTCGTATTGGAGTCAATCAGTTCTTACGTACAGGATATAGAAAATCTAGAAGATGGAAAAGATTTTGAAATAGACAAATTCAAATTTGTTTCCAAATTGCTTATAAACAACGACGTTACAGATCTTATAATTTTTAATGTATGTAAAAGGGAAATCTTAAAGAAAAGAAAATATGGTTTTTCTTTAAAAGTGGATGATCAAGTAAAATTTATGGTCAATTTGGCCGTGGCCCAAAAGGGAAGTATTGATTTGGAGGATATAAAGAACATATTCAAGAATATTGGTATCAAGGATCGTATTGACAGATGTGTAGATACAATCAAAGATCATCCCTTTCTTTACAATGAGAACTCGGCATGCAAATTCAGGTTTTCTTTTTTGAAAACACATTTTGAATCCATTGGTATATATAAACTTGTTACTACACCTGATTATTTTGCAATCAAGGATAGCTTTATCAAAGCTCTTGCAATAAGGGGCAGTTATAATTCGGTCACTTTTAAAAATATTGTTCAAAAACTTTCTGATTCGAATAATGATTATGGCAGGCAATTAAATTTTGGCAGAAAACTAATCGGTGATATTAATAAAAATATTTCTTTACCGTTGCACATCAAGGAAAAGGCCATAAGCAATCTTTTTGTAATCTTTTATGGAACATCTACCACAAACAATGCATTGCTGATAAAGGATCTATTTGCCAATGATGACGGAATAATTGAAAACCTTTTTTTAGTGGATATTCCTGAAAACAGTGGTATTCTGATTGATTTTTCAGATCTTATCTTGACTCATTCAAAAATTGAGAACTATCCCTCCTTTTTCCAGTGCAAATTCAATGATGGCACCTTCTTTGACGATAGTTGTGAAATCAACAAAGTTTTTTCAAATCAATTGAATTACAATAAAATCTCTGCCGACAAATCAAACTTTGATTCAGATATTGATGGAGACAACTCTATTTATACAATATTAGGTCTGTTAGAAAACATTGAGGAGCGAATCGAGCTTGCACTGTCATCTTTTTTTGAATGTTTTTATACAGGTTCTTCAAAACACATTACAGATAAAATCACTCCAAAAAGTCTCAAAAGTAGATATAAGTCCAATATTTCACTGGAAACCATCAAGAGTTCTTTACAAAATCACGGCATCATAACTAAGGTTGATGATAAAAATGTGGTATTGAACAAAGATTTTTTAAAAAACATAAACCGTTACAAAACCCAAGGTCTTGCTTTCAAACCTCTACAGAAAGCAATGGATGAAATAACTAACGATTATATGAAATTATAACCATCATCCGTTTGTTTTGTTTATAACCATTTTAGCATTATAAGTTATACCTCTTCAACCTTCAATTATCTAACTGACGGAAAATCCATCATTCTTTGATAACTTCTTTTTTTTAACAACAAATTAATTATCGAACGCTTGAATATTCACTTATTTAGATAGTCAAACAACTCCCCCTAAAATCAATTTTTTCAATCAACACTAAAATTAACTTAAACCTCAAAATTGATTTTATGACACGAGAATTGAAGATTTTAATGGTTGACGACCACCCCATGACCTTGAAAGGATATGAAACAACATTAACAAATGTCGAGAACTTAAATATTAAATACATAGACGGCGTTCATAGTTCTGATGAAGCTTATTTAAAAATTAAATCTTCAAATAATGTTCCTTATGATATTATGCTATTGGATATCAATCTTCCCCCATCACTAGATAAGCGATTTTTGGATGGTGAAGATTTAGGAATAATGATAAGAAAAGAGTTTCCAAGTATTAAGATACTTGTCCTTACTATGCTGAACGACAATTATAGGATAGGCAGTATTTTAAAAAGCATTAACCCCAATGGATTCATGGTCAAAAGCAAATTAACACCCAAAAAGTTACAAGAGGCACTGATAACGATTATGGCCGATGATTGTTATTACTGTGAGATTGTCAGCAATCTTGTTCGAAAACAAGTATCAAATACTGTAGAAATAGATGTCTTTGATAAGAAAATCCTTTATCATCTTTCATTGGGCGAAAGAATGAAAAATCTACCCAAACTAATTCCATTATCAATGCCAACCATAGAACGGCGAAAAAGAAAGTTAAAATATCTTTTTGAAGCCAAGGATGACAAATATTTGCTGGAAAAAGCCAAGGAAAAAGGTTTTAAACGTGCCCTTCTTACTTTTTTTTGAAAGATGATAGAGTATCTGAAAAAGTAAAATAGCCATCACTATTTGGATAAAGAAAATGGAAAGTGCCCATTTAATACGCACAAAGCTTTTATAGTCATAAAAATAGGCTCGGCATTCTTCATTGATTAACCTTAAAAAGATTATGTTTTCCAAGCAATCAAAAATACCAGGCAAAGTACACAATAATATCCCCCATTTGGTTGGTTTAACCTGCATCTCAAAAACTGCAAGCTTATAAGAAGAAACAAACAACAGTGAATATATGATAATAAAGACAAAATCGAACCAATGGTTATTGATCAACACATTTTTTTTGTGGCGGATTGTCAAATCCCTAAATATTTGATAATCTTTTGAAAATTCGATTTCAAGCAGGTTCCCAACATGAACTGCATCAATGCTATAAAATATGAGCGCGCAAATCAGTACACCAATTAAAAACATCCACCATTGTACATTGTAACGGCTAATCTTATCCATGTTTATTTGAATTGGATCTTTTGTTCCTCATTCAACCGTTCCTGTTTATAATCATTCCAATTGAATTTTTTTAACTGGGCTATTGCCGCTTTGGCCCCTTCTTCGAACAATCCTTTTTTTTCTTCGTCTTCCATCCAAAAATCCAACCAATTAAACTCAGTTGTATTGACAAGTTCAACCAAATATTTGGTTTCTTCATTTCTTAACAGAAAATCATTATCATAAAAGTTTCTGAAGGTCTTAAGATAAGATGCCACATATCTCCAAAATGTTTGCTTATTCCTGGAATTTTCGACAGATTCACGACTCGATAGTAATACCCCAAAAGTTGGGAAACTTGGCGGTTCGCCATCGGTTCTATGAAATTCCCTGATTGGAAAATTCGACAACATGCCACCATCCACAAACTTTGCCATGGTAATTATCCTATTCGTTTCCTCTATCTTATCATAATGTTCTCCTTTAGGAACAAGTACATGAAAGATAAAGGGCAATGACATGGTTGCCCTTAGATAGGCTGCAGGCCTAAGATTCATCGGGTTTGCCCAATAAAAGCTTGCCTCCTCCGGCAATTTGACCACTTTATTATGGGTGAGGTTAGCCGTTATAAGTACCAATCTTGGATTCGATAGGTTCTTATCTGAAATTATTTTGGTCTGTTTGAGTCTTCTGTGAAGGTCTTCCGTAGTATCAACTCCCAAAAGATGCATCAGTGTATCTGCCCATCGATAATAAATATTGCCGGTATTGATTCCATAGTTGGGCCCAAGAATCTTTAATATTATAAAGTAACAGAACAACAAAAATGCAAAGACGTTCAACGTTCCTATTATAAAGTCAAAGAACCTGATTTCCATACCGGTCAATCCATTTTCTATATTGAAAACAAGGCTAAGGCTAAAATATAGACCAGCAAGGAACATGAGTGATAAAAGTAGTAACGGAAACCAAAGCTTCCATGATTTGATGTTTTTAAAAAGAAGTTCTTGAAAATACCCCACCACTCCCTTTCTATCCATAAAAGATTTAAAGTCCATATTGGCAATGATATGGGTCAATAATTCTGACTTTGTCGTTTGTCTCTTTCCATTTTCAAAAAAAATAGAAGGTTTTTGATAAACCTCGTTTGGAATTGCAGCCAAAAATGCAGCATTGATGGCACCGGCACTCGTGCCTCCATAACTATGAAACCGTATCCCGGCTTTTTCCATAATATATGTGTACCCTAGCAGAGCAATCCCGAACATACCTCCCCCTTGCTGAACCAAATCCACAACAGGTCTTTCCTGAATTTCACCCAAATGGTCAACTTCTTTAATGGATGCTTCCGAAATTCGGTCGGGATTTATGACACCATCTTTGATGCAGGACTTAAATTTAAAATCTTCTCTTGTGGCCTTTTCCCAAAGATTATCTGCTAATTCTAGCATTTCCTTGGTTTTGTCCAACTTATTCGAAACAATGATTTTATAATGCATAGCACGCTCAAAGAAGGTTTTGATATTTTTCATCATGTAGAATTTATTTTATGTGTAGATACACAATTAACCTTTATCCTATGCTTCCATGAAAGTTGTCCCGAATAGGAGTAGGACATGCTTCTTTTAAATGGAATAATCTGGTAAAAAGCTTTAATCAACTTGGTAGAAGTTAAAAAAAATGTAAATATTACATTGATGGTTTATCCATCGAATTTTACTGAGGATTCTTTATAAATTGTCAATACCGAAATCATTCAAAAAACCATGCTGCTTACTAATTGTGTTACCGGCGCATCCATTGCACAACAATGGAGGTTTACATAATTCGTTAAATCAAAATTCATTGAAATGAAGATTCCATTTGAAAATGCAAAAAGAAAATTAGCAAGACTTTGGTTTATTGCTTCAGCACTGATAATAACATGTGGTATAATTGCTTTTTTTCTAAGCAGTGAAAAATCAGAAGAGGTTACTTCTACCTATCCATGGTTGATAAACTATTTGGGCCCAACTTTAACTCTTATCGTGACCATCATCGCTTTTGACATACATGCCGGAAACACAGCCTTAAACAGAAAGGTAGATCGCTTTTTCTTTAGGGTTTCCTATTATTTTTCCCTAGTATATCTCACGATAATTTTTATTGTTTATTCCCTTACCGCGTTGGTGCAAATCGTTCCTGAATTATATAATTATTTAGGTGCGGTTCCAAAACTAGAAAGTACGGTAATTGAACGACTTGATTCATTGAAAGTGTTATTAAATTTTCTTTTGACATTGGTAACTACTGCGGTAGGTTTTTTCTTTTACAAACGAGAAACTTGATGTGGGCAAAGCACTTCTTCTTCAAAAAACGACATCTAATTATACCAGTTCATGGCTGAATTGGTTTTTTGCATTTCCACTTTTTTGTTGCAAGTCCAATGTAGCAATTGTGCTCCCATAACTAGTACGAAGAGCGCTCATTGGAAAGCACCGCCAAGAATAACTTCTTTAAAAATTTTAAGGGTTACATACTTTTAATAAACGAAAAACTCATCGAATACAATTAATTCAAAGATTCTTTCGAGTATCAGGTTAAATAGCGACCTGCGCTCTTAATGATAATTTTATTCAATCCAACCCCCAAGCCTCCTTCAATTTTTGAGCTGCTTCATAATTTGAGATCTTGAGATAACGACGAAAAGCCTTTTCAGTTTTATGACCTGAAATCTTCATGATAAGTTGAACGTCAATGCCATTCAAATAAGCATTAGTACAGAAAGAACGCCTACAAGTATGAGAACTTATCAATTTATATTTTTCCAAAAGTTGCGACTCTTTGATAGTTCCACGTTTGTGTTCAATTTCCACTTTTTGCCTTATTTCTGCTGAATCCCCAAGTTCCTTTATGCGCCTGTTGAAAGTAAAGGAATCAACATCAGGAGAGTAACCATCATACTTTTCTAAAATATCCCTCACTTGCTTACGAAGAGGCACAACTATTCGGCCAGAGGTTTTCTTTTGTCTAATATTTAAAAATCCATTGTCATCTAAATATTCTGGACGTATCCGTTTGATATCCGAAAATCGAAGTCCAGTCAAACAACCGATAATGAAAAAATCCTTTACCAACTCCAATTCCTTATCTTCTTCACAATCAACAATGGCAATTGCTTGAATTTCTTCATCAGTAAGATAAATATGGTCTACTTCTTCTTGAACGACCTTAAATGCAGATAGGTCGATAGGTTTTATACGATTTCTTCGCATACGGTCGTTCAAAAATGCCTTGAGGTTTTTCACCAATTTCCCAATGGTATTGTTCTTCATACCAACGCCTCCAGTTTTTAGCGGTGCCTTATAAGCTAGGTAATCTGTCCATTCTTGGTAAAACTGATAGTCAAATACGTTGAAGTTGATGATGATACCCGAAAACTCTTGAAAACCTTCCAAATGCTTTTTCAGGGAGTTATAGTCTTTGATAACATCTTTGACCACTTTTCCTTTCTTTTCTTCCAAGTAATTATCGAATTCTGTAAAAAAGTCCTGAACTGGCGTTTGATTGATGGAAGGCTCTCCATCTTCAAATTGGGTCTTAAACAGTTTTTTAGATAATGGCCTATTTTGATTTTTATACGTAGTTATTATCTGTTCTGCTAAACTATCCATTTGTGAAAGTTGGACAAACTCACTAGCGACTTCTTTGGATTTTTTAAGGAATGATTTCTCTTTGTTCCAAAATCTGGGATGTATTTCGATTCCCGTATCGATTTGAACTCTTGCATGACGATTTTCATAGTATCTTAATTTGATACTATGTTGTCCATTTTTGTTTGGAGACTCTGAAATATAGAAGTTGTAATTATACATTTGCGTGCTGCATTCGTGCTGCAATTTTAACGAAAAGTAATATTTTTTAATGTAAAAAGCAAATTCATATTTTTATAAATCTTTGATAATCAATTAAATAATATAAAATGATGTAAAATGAAAAATAAGGGGTAGCATCCCGTCCAGACCGCCAGTAAAATCAAGCCCTCCAAGATTCGGAGGGTTTTTTGTTTTTAAAAAATGCATAGTTTTTGTTTTCCTACTAAACTTTAACATTTTTTAACCCAATTTGTGGGAATTAAAATTCCTTCGGAGGGTTTACATCTAGTATTAATGCAGATTTTGTTGGATTCTAATCATAAGGGACGCACCTGTACTACTAGCAATTATATTTTTTAGAATATTTGAAGAAAGGTAAATGTTGCGTAAATACTTTTCAGTTGCCCACCGAATATTAAAACATTATGAAATCATTCCATTCTGTCCACCAGAAATCCTCTTTACCCAACAAACGCCTTTCACCATTTATCATGATTTCCAATCTATCAATATTGCTTTTTTCATAGTTCCCATTCACATAAACCCTCAAAAAAACTAAATCTGTGAAAAGCTCATCCACTTGTACTTCGAAAGGTAATTCTTGTTTCTCAATCCCCTCCTCTACTGTGCAGCCTAACCTAATTGACCTTCAGGCAACAATCTACAGCACAGGTGATAAAATCTACGCCCAAGCCATAAACCCTGTAAATTATCGTTTAAGAGCTTCTTTTGTCTTCTCTTTTAAAATCCTGAACATCCACGAGTATGGAGTTCAGTCAAAGATGGAGCTTTTAAAATTTTTGAATAAAAAAAGAGGTTGCCCAAAGGACAACCTCAATTGTTAGAACCCATTTTATAGGGTTACCCCACTAACAAACTTCTTCAGAGCACTTATTTATTTTCTCTGATTTTTCTTCGTCTAGTTGCAAAGTAGTCGCAATTCCAATTTCTATCAGTAGCAATATCACATTTCCAAGAATAAAAATACACTAGTAACAAACTAATCTATTCTCTTCCATGTAATTCCATCACTTTGAAATTCCATGGAACTATGCCTAGGTATGGTTGAAATTTGTATTCCATCAAAACCGGCCAAATTAGGGCCAATATCCCGAGGAGTGGATGTTTTGTTTACAAGGCGATAAACTCTCCCTTCATGTTCTGCTGCTTCTGGGAATAAAATGACAGCAGCTTCGTTGGTAATAACTACCGTATGATGCGTATGATCTAAGGTCAATCTCACAGGAGTACCAAGCCTACTTCCCACACTATTTATTGGTTTGATGTTACTTACAGCAATTCTTCTTTCCTCATCAAAGATTAATCCACTCCCAATCCTTGCTTTAAGTTCGCCAAGAGCAATCTCTAATCCTCTCCCGGGATTTACCGGCCTGTCACCTATAATCTGCCACCAATTTCCAGTACTTTGAATTGTAAGAGAACTATTCGCTGGTATAGTTCTCAGAACTTCTGATAATGTAAACCCTCGTACATTAGAGCCAATAAAATTCGCAGGGTTATTTGACAGGTTTACAATATGATAAATTCTTCCTTGATTATCAGTATTTGGGGTTGGCAGCTCAATATTAAAGGAGTTGCCAGACAAAATCACCGTATAGTCATTTTCATTCAAGGTATATGTTTCAGAAGAAGATCCGATATTGATCACAAATTTCAATGGTCTGATATTACCAACTTCAAGTGCTCCAGCAGCATCAAACCTTAATCCATCCCCAATGTTTACTTCAAGTGCTCCGCCATTTACCCTTAATCCATCCCCAGTGCTTACTTCTCCAGACAATAAACCTACCCATCTAGTTCCATTGTAATAATAATATCCTTCTGAAAGGCCACTGCCGTCAGGAACGAACACAGTAAGACCTTCTGCCGGTGCAATAATGGTAGAGGTATCGGTCTCTCCCGTAAGTGCCACTCGGGGCAAAAGCACTCCTTTGTCCGTGGCACTTACATCTAGGATAGAAGAAGCATCGGGATTCAAGGTGTTTATCCCCGTTGAAGTCGTCTGGGCTATCATATGTATACAAGGTAATACCATGGATATTGCCAATATAAAATGTTTCATCATCTATTAAAATTCTATTATTTTATCATTATTTCAATCATTATTCCAAGAGGCAATAAATTTTAAACTCTTTTAAAGGAGATTTCTTTGTGGTTACTCAAAAAACCTTTCATTCTCTTTTTTCTTACTTAAGGTGAACCCTCACGTAATGGGAACGGAGGGGCCTTTGCGAGAGCGCCGTGCGCCACCTCTTGCGATGGGACAGCGGCGCCACCGTTCGACTCGAAGGACACTTCCCTTCTAAACGAACTCGCTATATATGCAAACACACAAAAGCAATAGCAATATGAATACATCACAGATGACGCCAACTGTCTTTCTTTATTTTTCTCGTACCTTTTCTACTTTTTTTACTTTATTTCTGTAGTTTTTATCCGATAAGAATAGGCTCTTCCCTTATTTACAGAGGGGTTCAACGAAACCATCGGCATCTTTGATGTAACAACTGAAAGCTTATTCTTAGACCATTATATCCAAAAGATAAACTAGAAAGCCAATCTTAAATAAACTTTCACTTTCCCATGTAAAACCATACCAAATGAATATTTGACAATTAGGAAATAACTTATTTATCTCTGATTTTTCTTCGTCTAGTTCTTTCTAAAGTAGTCGCAATTCCAATTTCTATTAGTAGCAATCTCACATCTCCAAGAATAAAAATATACCAGTAACAAATTAATTTATATCTATAATCTGCCAACTATTTCCAGTACCTTGAATTGTAAGAGAACTATTCGCTGGTATAGTTCTAACAGCTTCTAATAATTTAAACCCTTGTACATTAGAGCCAATAAAATTCTCAGGCCTATTTGACAGGTTTACAATACGATAAATTCTTCCTTGATTATCAAGACTTGGGGTTGGCATTTGAATATTAAAGAATTCGCCAGCCAAAATCACCGTATAGTCATTTTCATTCAAGGTATATGTTAAAGGAGAACCTCCAGTATTGCTCACATATTTCAATGGTCTGATATTGGTATTAACAACTTCAAGTACTCCAAAAGCATCAAACCTTAATCCATTCCCAATGTTTACTTCAAGTCTACCAAACCCCGCTCTTATTCCATTCCCAGTGTTTACTTCAAGTGCGCCATTATTCAACTTTAATCCACTACCAAGGTCAACCCAATCGGTCCCAGTTGTAGTGCTGGAAAGCAATCCCCCCATTGCTCCAGGAAGGCCATTGCTATCTTTAAGGGCTCCATTGATATGAACACTGCCAACAACATCCAAGGCATCGTCAGGAGCTGTGGTTCCAATACCTACCTGGCCTTTGAGTGCAGTGGTCTCCACATTGTCATTTCCCAGCACAACAGAATTATTTCCCAGGCCAATTGCATCAGTTCCAATTACTATTTCATACTCAGAGCCATCTTTTGCAGTACGTGTTTGGGCTCCAATATATACAGAACTATTAGCTGTAGTATTAGGGATAAGATTTATCCCGCTCCCCCCGTTGTCAACAAATTTTCCAGCTTCATCCCCTATAGCAGTATTTCTACCTCCTCTAGTCAATTCCCCCAAGGTACCTTTACCTAGAGCGGCATTCTGACTTCCACTGGTGTTTTTTCTTCCAGATTTAGAACCAATATATGTATTTATAAATCCTCCACGCATATTCTCACCCGCAGCATATCCCACCAAGGTGTTTTCAGAATTCTTCAAGCTAACATCATCAAATCTACCGGCACCTTGCCCTATATAAACCGATGTGTTCAATACTTCAAGACGTGGACCGTCCATCACAAAATGCTCTTCGCCCCCCATCTCAAAACGAATCTTATCTTCATCAGCATTCTTCTCCACTTGTACCCTTGTATCACCATCAATGTCTTTTAGCTCT
>NZ_SRXX01000022.1 GCF_004804315.1 Flagellimonas onchidii | reverse complement strand
CCTTTGCAGACTTTTGAGGATTCCATACTTTTAGCAAAAGAAAAGCTCATCGAATACAATGAGCTTAAAGGTTCTTTTCAAGTGTCAGATTAACCACAACTGTCAGGTTAAGTAGTGGCTAGTACAACTTATTCCTAAAAGAGCAACAAATATGATACGACTTACCGACGCACAGATTTCAAAAAAAGTAAAGTTCATCAATCAATATATGCATTCGGCCAATGCAGCAGATGGATCAAAACTGGATGCCAACGCCAATGTAACCTCAAAAAACATTGCCACCATGGAAGCCGAATTGAACAAGGATATCAACATACAGGTCAATAGAGAGTTGGTCAAGCATAGGATTCAATTGCTCTTTGGAAAAGAACTTGCCGAAGAGTATATAAGACAAATTGAATCTCATGAAATCTATGTTCATGATGAAACTTCTTTAAAACCCTATTGTGTTTCCATTAGTATGTATCCTTTTCTTTTGGATGGGCTTACCAAATTGGGAGGAGAGAGTAGGGCGCCCCAACATTTGGAAAGTTTTTGCGGTGAGTTTGTGAATCTTGTGTTTGCCATAAGTTCCCAATTCGCAGGGGCGTTGGCCACGGTTGAGTTCTTGATGTACTTTGATCATTTTGCTACAATTGATTATGGCAAAGATTATCTGAAATCCCATGAAAAGGCCATTGCGAACCATTTACAACATGTGGTCTATGCCATCAATCAACCTGCCGCGGCCAGAGGATACCAGTCAGTCTTTTGGAATATTTCACTGTACGATGAAGCTTATTTTAATAGTATGTTTGGAGATTTTGTTTTTCCCGATATGACAAAACCTCGCTGGGAAAGTGTAAGAAGGCTCCAATCGTATTTTATGAAATGGTTCAATGCCGAGCGCACCAGGGCCATTTTGACCTTTCCTGTGGTTACGGCTGCCATGCTCACCAAAGAAGGGAAACCGGTAGATAGAGAATTCACCCAAATGTGTGCAAAGGAATTGAGTGAAGGGAATTCGTTTTTCATTTATCAATCCGAAAATGCAGATAGCTTGGCTTCCTGCTGTCGCCTCCGTAACGAGATCAGTGACAATACCTTTAGTTATTCTTTGGGTGCTGGGGGAGTGGCTACCGGTTCGATAAATGTAATTACCCTCAACATGAACAGATTGGTTCAGAAGGGAGCGGACATTGTTGAGGAAGTTCAAAAGATTCACAAATACCAAGTGGCTTTTCGAACACTCATTGAAGAATATGAGGCAGCTGGATTATTACCTGTTTATAAGGCTGGATTTATTGGGTTGGACAAACAATTTTTAACCATTGGAATCAATGGAATGGTGGAAGCAGCAGAAAGTCAGGGGATAGAAGTTGGCAATAATGAATACTACAAGGCCTTCGTCAACAAATATCTAAAAGCCATTTACACCGAAAATAAAAGAGCAAAACAGGAATATGGCTATATGTTCAACATCGAATTCGTGCCCGCCGAAAATCTGGGTGTAAAAAATGCCGATTGGGATAGAAAGGATGGACTTTTTGTACCCCGGGACTGTTATAATTCCTATTTCTATAAAGTAGAGGACACTACCACCAATACTTTGGATAAAATTATTTTGCATGGCAAGGAAACCATTAAATATCTGGATGGCGGTTCCGCGCTGCACCTTAATCTAGAGGAAGCGCCCAATCAAGAAGGGTTTGAAAAGTTGATTCATGCAACGGCAAGGGCAGGATGCAATTATTTCTGCTTCAATATTAAAATCACTATTTGTAACCATTGCGATCATATCGATAAGCGCACCCTATATAATTGTAGTAACTGCAATTCAAAAGAAGTGGACCATGCAACTCGGGTTATTGGATACCTAAAAAGAGTTTCCAGTTTTAGTTCAGGAAGACAAAGGGAACATGGCTTGAGATATTATGATGAAAACAAAAAAGAAAGGCACTTGGCCAAGAAAAGGCTTGAGACCTTGAATAGTTATCAGTCCAAGAATCAACCTACTCTTGATTATTCAGATGCGCAACAGATCATCTGATAATTGCCCCATTGCTACCGCTCTTTTGGTTGAACACATGATATTTATCATGTTTTCAACTAAGGTGCTTATCTATTTTTGCAAAATAAAGGATAAAATAGTCTTTTATTATCAAATACTAATCAATTTACCATGTTATCAAAAAAACAAGCACGTACTTTTTTTCTTGGAGGGACGGTAGTGACATTTCTTGTCTTTATCGGACTTACGATTTATTCCTTTAGTAAGGAACAAGATCAATCCAACTACGAGAACATTACCGAACAAGTTGTTCGGGGAAAACAATTGTGGGAAGCCAACAATTGTATGGGGTGTCATACCATTCTGGGTGAGGGCGCCTATTACGCACCAGAGCTTACCAAGGTCATTGACCGAAGGGGTAAAGGGTACATCAAGGCGGTACTTACTACTCCAAATGCCTGGGCACCCAACGGTAGGAAAATGGTCGCTTATGGATTTTCGGATGAAGAAGCAGAAGACTTGATCGCATTTTTTGATTGGATAGACGACATTGATCTCAATGGCTTTGATACTGTGGTATCTCCATTGGCAAAGGATAAAACCAACAACTAATCCCAACGTTATGAAATACAAATCACAAAAAGTAGCCTATTGGTTTTTTGCACTTTCCATGCTGCTATTAGTTTTACAATTGGTCTACGGTTTTATTATGGGCTTTGCCCGTGTGGGGCTCGATGGACTTCATGATTTTATACCTTTTAATACTGCTAGGGCGGTACACACCAATTTATTGGTGGTTTGGTTGCTCTCTGGTTTTATGGGGGCCGCCTACTATATTATCCCGGAGGAAGCGCAACGCGAATTGGTCAACGTGAAATTGGCCTATGTGCAACTGATTTCCTTGGCTTTAGTGGGTGTAGCTGCCATAGTTGGCTACCATTTTAACTGGTGGGAAGGACGAAAATTCCTGGAAATTCCGAGACAATTAGACTTTTTGGTAGTAGCCAACGTACTCTTGTTCTTAGGGTTGATTTTGGTCACCCTGTTTAAAGGAAAACGGAGGACCACCACAGCCTTGGTACTCTCCATGGGGCTGTTGTTCGCCGCACTCCTGTATTTACCGGGAATGTTGCCCTTTGACAGTCAAGTTACAGATTCTTTTTTCCGATGGTGGGTAGTTCACCTTTGGGTTGAAGGAGTATGGGAATTGATTATGGGGGGTATTCTTTCCTTTCTGTTGATCAAACTTACCGGAGTGGACCGTGAGGTCATAGAAAAATGGCTTTATGTCATTGTGGGACTAACATTCCTTTCAGGTGTATTGGGAACAGGCCACCACTATTATTATATAGGTGTAAACAAGATTTGGCTAGTTGTAGGAGGAATATTCTCTGCATTGGAACCCTTGGCGTTTTTGGCCATGGCCTTGTTTGCTGTGAACATGTATCGTAAAGGAGAAAAAAAACATCCCAATAAACTGGCATTGTTCTGGACTTTGGGAGCTGCTATCGTATCCTTTTTGGGAGCAGGATTACTGGGTTTTGCGCATACGCTACCGCAAACCAATCTGTATACCCATGGAACCTTGGTTACGGCCATGCATGGGCACCTGGCATTTTGGGGAGCTTACGCGATGATCGTGCTTGCAATCATAAGCTATAGTATGCCCAATATGACCGGCAGGAAACTGTATTTAAGTGCTAGAGGTAGAGCTGCATTTTGGCTTTCAAACATTGGTATGATTGGAATGACCGTGGCCTTTGGAGTTGCAGGTGTTGCCCAGGTGTACCTGGAACGAAAGTTTAAAATGGAGTTTATGGCGGTGCAGAATGAAATCAGCATACACTTTTGGGTTCTACTAATCTGTGCCACCATATTAACATTTGGAATCGCACTATATATCATCGATTTTATCAAACACGGTAAACCAACCGATCAAGCTTTAGAATTACAACCATAAACCAAAAATGATATAAATGAGAAAACCTAATAATGGACTGGCAGTACTATGTCTAATGGCCATTGGAGCCATTGGCCTGCAAAGTTGTATAGATAATACCACAAAAAAGGAGTACGCTTCTGCAGCCGATATTCCAGTAAGTAGAGAAATGACAGCGGAGCTGACAGCTCCACCCAATGTTCCGAGGGGAGTTGGCGATCGTAAAGCTAAAAAACTCATTGTGAACATGGAAATTCTTGAACAAGAAGGTACCATGACTGATGGAACTACCTATAACTATTGGACCTTCGGCGGTTCCGTACCTGGAAGCTTTATCAGAACCAGAGTTGGGGATGAGGTGGAGTTTACCCTATCCAATCACCCAGATAACAAGTTGCCCCACAACATAGACTTACATGCGGTAACTGGCCCTGGTGGAGGGGCGACATCTTCCTTTGTGGCTCCCGGTCATGAAAAGAAATTCAATTTTAAGACCATAAATGAGGGCTTGTATGTATATCACTGCGCTACCGCTCCCGTGGGAATGCACATTGCCAATGGAATGTACGGATTGATCTTGGTTGAACCGGAAGGAGGACTACCAAGAGTGGACAAGGAATATTACATCATGCAGGGCGATTTTTATACCCAAGGTGAAAATGGCGATCCGGGGCTACAACCCTTCGATATGCAAAAAGCTGTTGATGAGGATGCCGATTATGTGGTTTTCAATGGAAGCGTAGGTTCCTTAACCGGTGATAATGCCATTACCGCCAATGTGGGAGAAACTGTTCGACTTTATGTTGGGAACGGTGGTCCGAACTTGGTATCCTCCTTTCATGTGATTGGGGAAATTTTTGACAAGGTGATGGTTGAAGGTGGTAGCAGCATCAATGAGAATGTGCAAACTACTTTAATTCCTGCAGGTGGAGCCGCAATTGTGGAGTTCAGGGTAGATGTTCCCGGCACCTTTATTTTGGTGGACCATTCCATTTTCAGGGCCTTCAACAAGGGTGCTTTGGGCATGCTTAAAGTCCAAGGTGAAGAAAACAAGACCATTTATTCCGGTGTAATACAAGAGGGGATTTATAATCCAGAAGGAGGAGGAATACAGGCCATGCCCAACGGAGGGGATAAAGCAGATACAAGTTCAGGTACCAAAACTTTGGCAGAAAAAATGGAATCAGGAAAGCAGATATATGCCAAAACCTGCTTTGCGTGTCACCAGGCCAACGGGGAGGGAATCCCAAATGCCTTTCCACCTTTGGCTGAATCGGATTATCTCAATGCCAATGTGAATCGGGCCATAGATATTGTTCTGAATGGTAAAACCGGTGAAATCACGGTCAATGGCCAAAAATACAATAGCGTAATGACCAAGCAGGCCATTAGTAGCGATGAGGTTGCCGATGTGCTTACCTATATCTACAATTCGTGGGGAAATAATAAAACCAATGTGACCAAGGCTCAGGTGGACCAGGTTAAAAGTGGACATTAATCAGTAGCGGATGACTGTTTTAAGATTGACATTTTGTGTACTTTTTCTTTGGATGGGCCATGCAAATTGTCAATCTAAAATGGTCGCTGTTCAAGGCGGAAACTATATTCCACTTTACGGAAGGGATTCTTTAAAGGTTACCATAGCTGATTTTTATATGGATGTATATCCGGTCACCAATGAAGAGTTTGTGGCTTTTGTGAAAAAGTATCCCAAGTGGCGAAAATCGCAAGTAAAAAAACTCTTTGCGGATGGTAGTTATTTGATTAATTGGGCCTCGGATACCGCCTTGGGTTATGGACAAAGCTTAAATGCACCGGTGACCAATATTAGTTGGTTTGCGGCGAATGCCTATTGCGAATGTCAAGGGAAGCGATTGCCGACCATAGACGAATGGGAGTATGCTGCCATGGCCGATGAAAGTGAACCGGATGCAAGAAAAAATGAAACCTATAACGCTTATATCTTGGGATGGTATGAGAAGCCCAAGACGTTCAACAATATAATTGGCTCAACCTTTAAAAATTATTGGGGCATTTATGATCTACATGGTTTGGTCTGGGAATGGACTTCGGATTTTAACTCAGTGCTGGTGTCCGGTGAATCACGGAAAGATGTGGATAACGACAGTAACCTATTCTGTGGGAGTGGCGCTGTTGGAGCCACAGATTTAATGAACTATGCTGCCTTTATGCGATATGCAACCCGAGGAAGTCTGAAGGCAAAATACACTATGAAAAACCTTGGATTTAGATGTGTAAAAGACAAAGAAAATGAACAGCTATAAGTGGATTATTGGCATTTTTACAATGCTCTTTGTACTGGTTTCCTGTAATAATGGAGCCAAAACCATGGCAAGAAATGAGACAGCTTATGCATGTCCCATGAAATGCGAGGGGGATAAAACCTATCATAAGACAGGAAGCTGTCCTGTTTGTAAGATGGACTTAATGACCATGGCTTCTATAACACCAGAACCTATGGAAATGGATGGGATTTCCGAAGAATCCATTTTCAATTTAACCTCCAAGTGGAATACGGAAGAAGGTAACACCATCGCATTAAAGGACCTAAAAGGAAAAACCTTGGTCATGGTCATGATATATACCACATGCAAAGCTGCCTGCCCCAGATTGGTGGCCGATATGCGAAATATTGAAAAGCAGATTCCGGAAGCTTTCAATAAAGATTTACAATATGTGTTGGTGAGTATCGACCCAAAAACAGATACGCCAGAACATTTAAAAGCTTTTGCCAAAGAAAACCTTATGGATGCAGAGCATTGGACCTTCCTTCAGGGAACAGAGAAAAGTGTAAGGGAATTTGCTAATGTGTTGGCGGTAAAATATAAACAGATTTCACCCATGGATTTTTCCCATTCCAATATTATCAGCGTGTTTGACCCACAAGGTGAATTGGTACACCAACAAGAAGGATTGGGTGTGGATAACAGAGAAACCATCAAAAAAATTATTGAAACAGTTAAAAAATAGGTCTATTAAGCAATCACGATCAGTAGTAAGGCACTCATTTTTGCTCATACCTGACTCTTCAAAAATTGCTTTGCCCGGATTGCTTTTTAGGCCTTAAAATAGATACACCATGGTCAATGCCATTGAGGAAAAAAGAATAGACATGACTACAATTTCAAAGGAAGTAGCCCCTTATTACAGATCGGTGGGACAGGAGATAGCTGTTTTCAAACACTCCCACAAAAGCAAGATCCCATTCTTGTTAAAAGGTCCAACGGGGACTGGGAAATCAAGGTTTATTGAATTTATGGCCCACGAACTTGAGCAACCATTGATAACGGTGAGCTGTCATGAAGAAACTTCATCTACCGATTTGATCGGTCGGTACATTATTAAGGGTGCAGAAACGGTATGGATGGATGGACCCTTGACCATAGCTGTTAAAACAGGAGCCATATTGTATTTGGATGAGATAGCCGAAGCTAGACCTGATGTAATCGTGGCCATACATTCCCTGACCGATCACCGGCGCGAATTGTTTGTTGATAAACTTGGGGAAACCATAAAGGCCCACCCCGACTTCATGTTGGTCGCTTCCTTTAACCCTGGTTATCAACGCGGGTTCAAAGAATTGAAACCTTCTACCCGACAACGTTTTGTGGCTGTTTCTTTCAACTACCCAGAAGCCAAAGCCGAGGCAGAGATATTGGTAAATGAAACAAACATCCTGGGAGCTGATGCTAAGAAATTGGTCAATATCGCAAATAAAATCAGGAATTTAACGGAGTTGGGACTTACAGAAACTGTTTCCACCAGATTATTGGTGGATGCTGCCAAATTAATGCGTTCCGGTTTACCCAAAAGATTAGCCGTACATGCTGCTATTGTGGAACCACTTACAGATGACCTGGAGGTTATAAGTGCCCTGAACGACCTATGCGATTTAATGATATAGTTGTGCCATGTTTGAGTTTGAACCCGATGAATATATCTTCACCAAGTTTGCCCACTATTTTAAAAAACGAAAAAAGAATAGAGAGGCCAACCTGGCAAATGCGATTATCTTGGAAGATATAAAACCACGGCTTACCATTTTTGCCCGCGCAATCACAGGGGAACCTATAGAACTCTATGCCGCTGAAAGGGAAGGAGGGTATAAAAACAATAATTTTTTTCTGCCAGTAAAGTATGCTGAGTTTGCTACAGTTGAGGAAAATCTATCCTTTTATTTATTTAGGGCCCTGTACTTATCCATTCAAAAAAACTTGGGCCTTAATTGGAAAGACCCCGATGAGCATTCTCTAAAAGATTCTCAAGAAAATGCACAAAAAACCTCCACGCTTGTCCTAGAACAATTGTTCAGGGAATTTCCGGTAACCCAAGAATATTATCAAAAATTCATATCCCATTATTCGGCCCGGGTAAAACCAAAAACAACACCAGATTTTTCATTTATTTATGGCAAATGGATGCGGGATACCCCAGGGGAGGAAATGGGGGATACTTTGGAAAATTTTTCCGAAAAAGTAAAGTCCGCAAATCAATACCAATCTAAAACTACCCTCAAAGCCAATGCCGTAGAAGAGATTGTTTCAGTTCAAGTAGATGAAAAACAAGTGGAAGATGCTGTATTGCAACACCAATTTGAAAAAGTGGAAACTGCGGATGAATTTGGAGGGAATTTTAGAAATATGGATGGAGAAGATGATTTGGAGGATCATGCCAATGCCCTTGAGGATTTAAACATGAAGCATACCGTTCGGGTTGACGATACTGTACATTCCGTTTACCAGGCAGATTTTGTTGAAAACACCACTATCGCAGAAAGTGCGGATCGTGACGATAGCGGTTACTTTGTTAGTTATGATGAATGGGACCAGTCCAAACGCAGTTACAAACAAGATTTTTGTAAAGTATACCCCAAAACCATTGTAAAAACCAATCCGGATTATTATAAGGAAGCGATTTCCAAAAACAGGACCACCTTATCGGGTTTACGAAAAATGTTGACAACGGTAAACAACAAATATCAGCAGCAGCGAAGACAAGCCCAAGGGGAAGAATTTGATTTGGATGCTATTACCGATTTGTTTGTGGATGTGTATTCTGGCCATACCCCTTCGGAAAAAGTCTACTTGTCCAAGCGCAAAAAGGAAAAGGACCTTTCCATTTTGTTGTTGTTGGATAGCAGTCTATCTAGCGATGGTTATGCGGCCAGGAACAGGGTCATTGATGTGGAAAAGCAGGTATCCATACTGTTCGGTGAAATATTGGAGGAATTCAATATCGATTTCTCTATCAATAGCTTTTATTCCAAGACTAGGAATCATTCTTCTTACGTCACCATGAAAGGCTTTGACGAGGATTGGAACCGGGCAAAATTTAAAATTGGGGCTATAGAGCCCAACGGTTATACAAGAATCGGCCCCGCATTGCGGCATTCGGGAGCATTGCTGGACAAAAGAGACACCAAGAACAAATGGGTAATCCTGATTTCCGACGGAAAACCTAACGACTACGATAGATATGAAGGAAAATATGGGATAAATGACATCAAACAGGCCTTACGTGAGCTGAATGAACGCCAAATAAACTCTTACGCATTGGCCATAGAAGCCCAGGCAAAGTACTACCTCCCACAAATGTTTGGACAGAACCATTATCAAATTTTGACCACACCAGTGGAGTTATTGCAATCCTTGGTAAAACTTTACGAGAAAATAAAGCATCAGTCTTAATGGGGGCAATGCAAACAGATATGAATCAAAAACAAATCAATTATAAAAGCATTTATTATCCTCCAGGCGGAATTTTGATTTGGATCATTATCTTTTTGGAGTTGATAACTTTCGGTATTGCCTTAATAGCTATGGTGTATGAAGGTAAAACCGAAGCAGTCCAGTTTCATGGTTCCAGATTGACATTAAATGTTACTTATGGGATGATCAATACTATCTTTTTGCTCACGAGCGGGTTTTTTATGGCGCTTTCTATTAAAGAAGTAAAGGCCAAAGGAAAGCATGCCCTTAAGAAATATCTTCTGGCTACCTTATTTTTTGGCAGCTTGTTTTTAGTAGTAAAGAGCTGGGAATACTATGAAAAACTTAGTGCAGGTTTCAGTATGGGCTACAATACTTTTTTTAGCTATTATTGGATGCTTACCCTATTTCATGTGGTACATGTAATTATAGGATTGGTTATTCTGACCTCGGTATATTTTGGGTTAAAAAAAGAATCAACCACCATTGAAGATATAGAGGCCAGTGCCGCTTTTTGGCATATGTGTGACCTCATTTGGCTTTTACTGTTCCCTATACTTTATTTATTCTTTTAGATGGACAAAACAACAACGATAACTTGGGTTTTCTTATTGGTGCTAACCATCTTGGCGTCGTTTCTTTCAGGAATACAGGGAATATTCCTCGTCATTTCAATTATGATTTTAGCTGGCCTAAAATTTTTAGGGGTGGCCTTTGAGTTTATGGAATTGAAAAAGGCTCACTCCTTTTGGAAAATTATCATTTTAAGCTTTCTAATATTATTTATAACAATCATTTTAATCATTTCATAAAATAATAAGCCACAAGACGGGAGTTGGCTTCACATAATTATGGCACAAACGCATTCATTTCATATTCCTGTAATGGGAATTGGGTTTACTGTAGATTCCCCGCTTAAAGTTTCCAAATTTGGGATAGACTCCGTGATATCATTGGTGGATGATATTTTATTGGAAAGGATGAGGAAGATGTATTGTCAAAAGTTTAAGATTCCATATGAGGAAATCACCGAGAAAATGGAAGATTTCAGGGCCAAGAGGATTACATCGTACTTAAATTTGATCAAGACATTATCTGAAAACGAGTTTGAGGAATTCAGGAAAACCACAACTAGAACCCTAAACGATATTAATGGTTTTTTTGATACACTCCCGGATGCTTCTACGCTAAAGCAGGAGTTTAAACAACTAACAAAGAATCATTTTAGTCTAAATGAAATAAAAGATTGGTTCAAAGAGAATTTTTCTATGGGTGGAATTGATGTAAATATCATGACCAAAGTAGATAAGGACAACTATAGGAAAGACATTAAACTCCCCATTGAATATAATGATGCTCATGCGGCCTTAAGAGGGTTTGCACAAAGTAAAGTCGATTCATCATTGATTCTTTCTGCGGGAATGAACCCGAGATTATATAGTTACTTGGCAAAGTTTCAAGATTTTTATCCGAATGAAAATGGATGTATCAAAAAGAAGATTGTCCTTAAGGTAAGTGATTATCGTTCAGCCTTGATTCAAGGGAAGTTTTTGGCAAAGAAAGGAATCTGGGTTTCAGAATACAGAATAGAATCAGGACTAAACTGCGGTGGACACGCTTTTGCAACGGACGGTTATCTTTTGGGTCCAGTGTTGGAGGAATTTAAGATAAAAAGGGAGGAGTTACGCCAAATCTTACAGGAAACTTTATTTCATACGCTGTCCTGCCAGGGAGGTATAATTCCTAAAAAGGATTTGGGGTTTAAAATTTCGGCCCAAGGAGGGGTCGGTACAGCTGAAGAGCATCAATTTTTGTTGGAACATTACCTTGTGGATTCTGTAGGTTGGGGAACACCTTTCTTGTTGGTTCCAGAGGCCACAACGGTGGATAAGGCTACTTTAAACAAGTTGATTGACGCTAGTGAAGAGGATGTCTATTTAAGTGATATTTCTCCTTTGGGAGTACCCTTCAATAACCTTAAGGGAAATACTAAGGATGAAGAGAAGGCACGTCTTATCCAGAAAGGAAGACCCGGAAGTGCTTGCCCCAAAAAGTTTGTGGCATTGAACAAAGAATTTACAGAGAAGGGAATTTGTACCGCATCCAGGCAATACCAGCACCTAAAAATCAAAGCTTTGGACAAAGAGGGTATTTCGGAAAAAGAATATCAGGTAAAGTTCAATAAAATCATTGAAAAAACATGTACCTGTGTAGGATTGGGAACTACAGCGTTATTGGCCAATAATTTGGACACTAAAACTGAGGGGGAGGGGGTTTCCGTTTGTCCAGGCCCCAATATAGCCTATTTCTCCAAGGCCATGGGACTTGAGGAAATTATTAAAGCCATTTATGGTAAAGCCCCGAGAATTACAAAAAAGAATAGGCCCAACATGTTTATAAAAGAGCTCAATATTTACATCGATTTTTTAAAGAAAAAGTTAGAGGAAGGAATCTTGGACACTAGTCCAAAACAAATAAAATACTTGAAAACCTTTGCCCTTAACCTGAAAGAGGGAATAGTGTATTACCGCAAACTTTTTGACCAAAGTCAGACCAGAATAACAAATTTGATTCTAGTTCTGAGCGATTTAAGAAAAAGCGAGAAAAGATTTAATGAACTAAATACGAAAATCCAAAGTTTGGAATGATATTGCTTATTGACTTAGTGAGATTATACCTTATATATCTTTTAACGAAATATGCCTGCCCTTTTGCTTTATTTCAGCTACAAACTCCTTTATGGTTTTATCTTTAAAATCAGCATAGATTTTTTTCTTGAACGGAGCTACCGTAAAATGAACTGGACACGGGTTTTCATCACCACAAGCTGCTAACCCCATAAAGCATTGGTCAAATTTGTCCGTGCCATCAATGCATTTTATGACATCCCAAACCGAGTTTTCCAAATTTTGTTCATCCAGGAAAAAACCGCCCGTGGGGCCTTTGGATGATGAAACCAAACCGTTTTTGGTAAGCTGTTGTAATAATTTGGCCAAAAAAGGCTGCGGGGTTTCAAGCGATTCGGCGATTCTTTTTACTCCAATCTTCTCATTTTCATTGGCTTGAATGCCCAAATAAAGAATGGACCGTATGGCATATTTACACGCGTTGGATAACATAAACCTTTGTTTCCCCCAAATATATAAAAGACACATTAGTCTTAAATGATAAACATTTGTTAAGGGTATCTAGTATGACTTTTATCATGCTTTTTGGTGTGGTTCAAGATTATTTTCGCATCAAGCAGAGTTATTGCCAAATGGATCTAAAACAGAGCATAGCAGAATTAAAGAAAGAGAAGAACGCAATTATCTTGGCACATTATTATCAGATTCCTGAAATTCAAGAGATTGCTGATTATGTTGGAGATAGTTTGGGACTGTCACAAATAGCTGCAGAAACAGATGCAGATGTGATTGTTTTTGCGGGGGTTCACTTTATGGCCGAAACCGCCAAAATATTGAATCCATACAAAAAAGTACTGCTCCCTGATCTGGAAGCGGGCTGTTCCCTGGCTGAATCATGTCCGTCTGATGTCTTTGAAAGGTTTGTGAAATTGCACCCCGATCACACTGTGGTCACCTATGTGAATTGTAGTGCTGAAGTCAAAGCACTGACAGATATCGTATGCACATCGTCCAACACTCTCAAAATTATTGAGTCCATTCCGGAAGATCAATCCATCATTTTTGCTCCGGACAGAAATCTTGGAAAGTACATTATGAAAAAAACAGGGCGAGACATGTTGCTTTGGGATGGAAGCTGTTTGGTGCATGAGGCCTTTTCCATGGATAAACTCTTGGCACTGCACAAAAAATATCCAGACTATAAGATTATCGCTCATCCAGAATCTGAAGAGCATATTCTCAAAACAGCAACATATATTGGCTCCACTGCTGGAATGATCCAATATGTGAAGGCCCATCCCAAAGGAAAATTCATTGTAGCTACAGAAGCTGGAATTCTTCATAAAATGCGAAAAGAAGTTCCTGCCGCTGAGTTAATTCCGGCTCCTACCCATGAAGACAATACCTGTGCTTGTAGTGAATGTGCATTTATGAAAGTGAATACCCTACAAAAATTGCATGATTGTTTGTTGAACGAAAGCCCGGAAATAGAAGTGCCCAAGCATATTCAAAAGAGAGCATTGGTTCCCATTGAACGGATGCTAGAGCTTTCCAAATAGATGGTTACTGATTATTTGGTCATAGGTTCAGGTATTGCGGGATTGACCTTTGCTGTCAAAATCGCTGAGGAGTTTGCAGATCGGGAAATCACAATTGTTACCAAGGGGGATGAAGACGAATCCAACACAAAATATGCACAGGGAGGTGTTGCGGTGGTATTGGATACTGAGGAGGATTCATTTCAAAAACACATTCAGGATACATTGATAGCCGGTGATGGGTTATGTGATGAACCGGTGGTTCAAATGGTAATTAAAGAAGGCCCAAAACGTTTTAAAGAACTGATAACATGGGGTGCCAACTTTGACATTGACCCCAGAGGAAACTTTAATTTGGGTAAGGAGGGAGGGCATTCTGAACACCGTGTGGTCCATCATAAAGATATTACCGGTCTTGAAATGGAACGGACACTTTTAGCACGGGTCCACCAGCTTGAAAATGTAACATTGTTTTCGCATCATTTTGCAATAGATCTAATTACAGAGCATCATTTAAAGCAAGGAGTCTCTCATCAATTATCTTGTTATGGAGCCTATGTTCTTGAAGAAAGAACCGGGAAGATTCATACCATAAAGGCTAAAAATACCTTGTTGGCTTCCGGTGGTATAGGCCGAGCGTATGGATACACCACCAACCCGGATGTGGCCACAGGTGATGGCATAGCGATGGCATATCGGGCGAAAGCCCAAATAAAAGATATGGAATTTGTCCAGTTCCACCCAACAGCACTATATAACAAACAGGGAGAATCTACTTTTCTGATTTCGGAAGCAGTAAGGGGGGTTGGTGCTTTCCTACGAAATAAAAAAGGACATAGGTTTATGCCAGATTATGATCCTCGTGCCGAACTGGCATCCAGAGACATCGTATCACAAAGCATAGACAACGAGTTAAAAAAATCAGGTGATACCCATGTTTTTTTAGATTGCACGCATTTGGACAGTGAAGCTTTCAAAAAGCACTTTCCAAACATCTATGAAACGTGTAAAACTCTTCATATTGATATTGAAAAGGATTGGATTCCGGTTGTGCCTGCATCGCATTATCTGTGCGGTGGAATTGTGGTTGATAAAAATGGCAAAACCACCATTAAAAATTTGTTTGCATGTGGTGAGTGTTCCAGAACGGGACTGCATGGTGCCAATCGGTTGGCTTCAAATTCGTTGTTGGAGGCATTGGTGTATGCTCATAACATATTTAAATATCTTACTGGGGAATCCAATCAACCTATGGATTTTGAAATTCCTGACCGGAACGATGAAGGCACAAGTATTCCAAAAGAACACGTATTGATTCAACATAACCTTAAAGAACTGCAAGCTCTGATGCGGGACTATGTGGGTATTGTGCGGAGTAATGACAGGCTGACTAAGGCTATTACGCGCTTGGATATTATTTATAAGGAGGTAGAAGAGCTCTATAAGACATCAAAAGTGAACACCTCCCTCTGCGAATTACGTAATATGATCAACGTGGCACATTTGATTATTGGTGAATCATTATCACGTAAAGAAAATAGAGGCGGTTATTTCAATATTGATAATATTTAACGGGCAACTTTATATCAGTTCTTAGTCATTTTTCTGAACTGATTTATAAAAATTTGGGCAATTCCTATTAAAAATACCCCACTGGCCACTGCTAAATACAACAAATAATTGGCTGTCAACCAAGACTTTGACCAAACCACAATCCCCTTATAAAAAATGAGTCCTTCGGTCAAGAAAAAACCGATCAGGTAAAGTAACATTGTTCCCTTTGATAGCCGAATTAGTTTGAAATAGGATAAAAATACCAGAGCTGCAATACTGATGACCCCTAAAAATGTCCAATGAATATATCCAATCATCAAATCTATGTTTGATGAAATTACTGCGGCAAAATAGGGTAGAGACCCAAGAATCTGGAAAAGCAATTTTATTAAAAAAAACATGCCGGTTATTTTTAACAAAGGACAAAAGAGTCTTGAGCTCAAATTTTTGATTTTTTCCCTTAAGGGCAATAGCCACTTCATTAAAATACCAAAGGCAAAAAGTTGAAGCAAAGACCCAAAACCGGAAATGAAGTAGATAAACATTGGAGGTTGCATCCATAGTACGGAAATAGCAAAAGTTGCCACAATACCAATATTCATGGTCCAAAAGAACGGTCTGAATCTCTTTGGAGATAGTTTTATTTTGTTTTGCTCAAGAACGTATAGCAGTATTCCAATAAGAGCCATGACAAACCATCCATTATATTGAAAGTGAAGGTAGAAATAGATAGCATTTCTATAGAGGTCAGAACCACTTCCCGCGGTATTCATGATTATTCCCAAAGCCCATGGGCCTATGCTCGATATTACCATATACCATAATGAAACAAGGATGCATTTGTACGAATATGTTCTTTTTTGCGCTTCGGAAGTATGTTTGATGAACAACCACATAAAAACATAGGAAGCAAACAAGAATAAGGTTGAAAATATGATGGAAAACAAAGCATATCCAGTAAAAGGGAAGGTAAACAACATGCCAACGATAGTGACTTGGGTAAACCAAAACAGGTTTCGGTATTTTTTATGAATGGAAGCTTTGCTTAAGTATGATTTATAGATCAGTGTAGTTAAAGTGGTATATACCCAGCCCAACAAGGCGACATGGGAATGGGTGTGGACCAAAAACCTGTAATCAAACGGAAGTTCAACCAGTTGGAAAAGCCGTAAAACCAGCCCCAAAAGAGCAATCAAAAGAAAATAACCTATGGCAAAAAGGCTGTGTTTTTTTAGTGTTTGCACAAAATACAATTACATGTTAAAGGTACTTCTTCTGAAGAAATGTTATGTGGTATAAAACCAAAAAATGGAGCATCTAAAGCCGTTGATACTCCATTTTATAATGGCTATGAAATTAAAATTATTTTATCCTAAGCTCTTTTCCAGTGCAATGGCTTTGGGGTGCAATATATTGTTCTCTAAATGAATGTGAAGATGTAAATCCTGTTCAAACTCATCAAGCTTAGCATATAGGGCCCTAAACGTATTGCAAGCTTCGGGGGGTGGGGTATAATTGTTTGTCAATTTGGCAATTTCCTGAAAAACTTTCCCCGCATCTTCATGTTCATGTTCCATCATTTGTATAGGGTTGTTTACAGACCCAAAAGGAGGATGAATGTCATTGGCCACATTTTCTTTTTTGGCCTTGGCCAACTGCTTAATATACGGGAACAAAACCTGTTCTTCTTTTTGGAGATGGGATAAAAGTTCATTGGCCACATTGTGGAACAAAATATTCACTTCAAGAATTTCTTTATAATGTTTCCCATGTACCTTGGCCACTTTATTGGCATATTTAGATAAAATAGGCAAACTTTCATTGACGTAGGTATGATGAACATTAATGATATGATCCACTAAAAAATTGATATCCCAATTGTCATAGTCATGGGCGCGATCAATAATCTCATCAACTGCCATAAGCTCTTTTTCCAAGAACACTTCATCGACATTGTTTTTTTCACAGGCCTCTTTTACCGAGATACCTCCTCCACAACAAAAATCAATCCCATATTTTTTAAAAATATGGGCAGTTTTAATGTTTTCAGTAACAAAATCTGCTACAGTTTTATTTTTTATGATTTCCATTTTTTAAATTAAAAGACTTTTTTATCTTTTATTGTGCGAAGGTATGCTCAAACATAAAGTAGTAGTATGATATTTATCATATTTTTCAACCGATTTGGCCCGAATAGTATCTTACAATCTTTTGGAATAGTTGTTTATTGTTATTGACCCTTGTCTTTTAAAACTATTTTAGTTCATGTATCACTTACAATTTGAAATGTTGGAATGGTGGATTAGTAAAATTAAACCTGGGCCGGAGGTTCAAAAAAGTTGACATCGCTAATGTGATATTGAGCAAGATAAACATCTACATCATCGGATAGATCAGCGTGTTTCTTAAAATCCTTGGGCGTTTCCGCAAATTGGTTTTTAAAACTTTTTGAGAAGTACTTTGGGTCATTAAAGCCTACCAAATGAGCAGCCTCGGAGATGGAATAACCAAATTTGGCCAGAAGTATGGCACCTTTTTTAAGCCGCATTTCTCTAATAAAGTCAATAACACTTAAACCAGTGACACTTAAGCATTTTCTGTATAAACTCGAATAACTCATGTTCAAGTGTCCTGCCAGTTGCTGTACCTTAAAATCCGGATCGGTGATGTTCTTATTGATATGGTCCACAAAGCTTTCTAAAAAGATCTCATCTTGTGATCGATTTTTCTCAATATGTGGTCTGTTGATCAGTTCTTTTCGATATTTGGAAATAATATACTCTTTGGATAACAGAAGGTTGTTCACTTTTAAGACAAGCTCGTTGGTGTTGAAAGGCTTGTTTATGAATTCTACAGCTCCGGTTTTCAATCCTTCAATCTTGGCTTTGGTGGAATTTTTCGCCGTTAATAGAATTATGGGAATGTGCTTGGTCAAATTATGTTTCTTAAGTTCCTTGCTCATCTCAATCCCATCCATCTGGGGCATCATAATGTCGCTTATGATCAGATCGGGAATATTGTTTTTTGCATGATAGAAACCTTCTTCGCCATTATCAGCAAGCAAAATATTGTATTGGGGAGATAAGAGATCTTTTATAAATTGCTGTAGCTCGTAGTTGTCCTCCACCACCAAGATGCTCCTTTTGTTTATATTTTCTTGGGATACTTCTTGCGCTTGAATGTTCTCCATCTGTTCTTTTTTGGAATTTGGATGGTTGATGGCAATCTTCTCAGTATCATCATAAAATTTTTCAGCAACCGGAAGTTTTATCATAAAAGTTGTTCCTTCATGAGGGGCGCTCTTAACCTTAATTTTTCCTTTGTGTAAGGTTATCAGGTCTTTGGTCAGGGCCAAACCAATTCCAGCTCCTTTAAATCTTTTGTTGGTATTGGATCTATAGAAAATTTCAAAAATTTTATCCAACTCCTCCTTCTCGATGCCCAGTCCTGAATCTGAAACAGAAATCTTGACACAACTTTTTTTGTTTATCGGTGAAACGGTTAACTGGACATTCCCCTCAGCAGGAGTATATTTAAAGGCATTGGAAAGTAGGTTATACAATATATGCTCCAATTTTTCTTTGTCGTACCATGCCTCGCCAAGGTTTTTCGGACAATTGATGGATAAGTCAATCTGTTTGTTTCTGGCAATTTCCTTAAAGGACGAACAAATATCCAATATATCTTTATGTAAGTTGTTTTGGCCTACGAGCAAACGGAGTTTGTTTGCATCCCTGTTTCTCAATAAGGTAAGTTCTCTTGCAATTCGGCTGAGTCTTTTCGCATTATTGGAAATAATGTTCAGTCTTTCCCTTAAAAGCATATTTCCATTAAGCTCAGCTCTTTGGAGCATATTTTCAATGGGACCAAGAATTAAGGTAATCGGTGTTTGGATTTCGTGTGACATCTTTGTAAAGAAGTCCATCTTTGCATTGTGAAGGTCATGTTCCTTGGTTCGGATTATCTTATTAATCAACAGTTTTTTTCTGAGCCTGTACCACTTTACAATGCTAAATATGAGCAACGAGATAAACGCAAGGTATATGATATGTGCCAGGGGTTTGTTCCAAAAGGGCCGTGCAATTGAAATATTGATTTTTTTTTCAATTTTGGAAGAAAGGTTGTCCATTCCATGGGCTTTTATATCAAGCGTATAATCCCCTGGAGGAACATTGGTGTAAGACGCCAGTCCTTCAGTATAGGTATGTCTCCAGTCATCATCAAAACCCGTCAACCTGTAAGAATAGAAGTAATTGGGATTCAGTATGTTGTCAATGGCGGAAAACCGTATGGAAAAGGAAGACTGGTCGTAGGCAAGATCTAGGTTTTCAAGATCAAACACTTCAGACTTTATCTGGTCGGGAAGAAGGTCTTTGACAGGTCTGTTCAGCACTTGTGCATCGTATACCACGAGTTTGGGGCTGGAGGGGCCTTTGGTCAATTTTTCCGGGAAGAAATGGGCCACACCTTTGGTACTCCCAAAATAAAGCTGGCCATCTTTGTCCTTAAATGTACTTCTTATCATAAAGCTACCATCTGGGAGACCGTCCGAAGCATAATATAATTTGGTCGATTTGGTCTTAAGGTCCAAGTGGACAATTGCATTGCCCGCACTGGCCCAAATATTGTCTTTGTCAACCAGATTTACTGCATTAAAACCATGATCGTTGATAGCCTTTACTTGGTCATCCTCCAAAAATGTTTTGCTATTGATATCGAAAACATTCAATTTAAACTGCTCATTAATGAACCAAATCTTATAATCCTCACTGGATACCATGGAGACCACCCGGGGAACGGTCTCTCCTGATCGGGAATGGTAATTTTCAAAAAATGAGTGGGCAAAGTTCTGGTTGTCCTCCACAAACTTAAAAAGCCCCCCACCGATCTGACCGAGCCAAATGCCGCCTTTCGAATCCTCCACTATTTTTTCAACTATGGTGCCATGTAACCCATTTTCGTTGTTACAAAAGGAGGCCAGCAACCTTTGGTTTGAATCATAAACGTTTAACGACACGTTGGAACCTACCCATATTCTACCTTTTGAATCGGTAAATAACTCACGGATATCTTGGGCAATCTGACCCTTATCGTTGGTTACGGGTACTTCCTTAAAGGTTTTGGCGTCCTCCTTGCGATGCCATAGCCCATTTCTATAGGTTCCGAACCAAATATTGGCTTTTTCATCCTCTGCAATGGATTGTATGTAAAAAGCATTGTTGTCATCATTAAAAAACTGCTTTGGGGGGGCATTTTCCGTAATCTGGGTGAGCCCAGCCCCATCGGTTCCAATCCAAAGAGCTTTGTCCGAAGCTTTTAGAATGCTCAATACCCTCATGGGAATGTCATTGTCCGAACCTGGATGGTAACCTACATTTTTGTTGGCTTTCGGAATAACGTTCAACGTGCCATACTTGTTGGTCAACCAGATGTTTTCGTGGTCATCCTCGTTGATGTCCAGTATGGTATTGCTCTCAATGGAAAACTCATCCAGATATCTTTTTTTGTATACCTGAACACGGCCGGTCTCACTGTTGATCTTAAAAAGGCCATTCCCATCTGTTCCTGCCCAAATATTTTCATTGCTATCCAAGAACAGGGTCAAAAAAAGAGAGGATCCAATATCGGAGATATCTCCGTTTAGGAAATTATCGGAGATCATTTTTTGTTGGGCAATATCATAAATGTGCAAGCCATGCCATTCGGTGCCTATCCAAAGCCTATTGGCACCATCCATTCTAAGGATGATACCACCTGGATAATCTGTAAAAGGGCCTATGATTTCGGTTTGTCGGCCAGACTGCACCGAGTATTTGTATATTTTACCTTGGGTAGTACCCACATAAACATTGTCGTTTTTGTCAAAGTCCAAAGTATTTACCTGATTGTCGGTCAGATTGATGTTTGGAATGGTGGTAATACTGTCAAACTCACTATTGTGATATTTATAGATGTCACCAGCTTTTGTGGCCATCCATACCTGTTTGCCATTGGGGCGAACTTTCCAAATGGATTTTCCCGCTAGCTTGTCATCGAAGTTCTGAAATTGACCCACCCCACCTTCGTATTTTGCCAAACGCCCATTACTCGTATTAATCCAAACATTTTTTGAGTCATCATTGACGATGTATTCAATCCTATCTTCCCAATCAATATTTGGAAAGATATCACCCTTATTTATCAAGGAAAAAGTGTAGCCGTTGTAGATTAAAACTCCATGCGATGAGGACATCCAAATGTTACCTAATGAATCCTGGCCAATATGACTTACAAAGAGCTGTTTATTATTGTGGGTTGGGATAAGGGATTTAAAATAGACCTGATCCTGCCCAAACAAAAAGAACCCTCCCAATTGAAATAGGGTAAGTATCAAAAGGAGAATCGTTTTTATTCCCGAAAAGGGCGACAAATATTTCATTTTACTGGATAAAGATCCTATATAGGTACAAATTTTGTCATTTCCACTTCAATATTGATGGGGTATTTCCACTAAAAAGGTGGAATATATAATCAGTCCACTCGTTATAGAGCATTTTTCATACATAAGGAACAAATAACCTTAAATATTACGAGTTCAATTTATTCAAAAGTTTGGATTAATGGGAGACTGATATCAACAATCAATGTAACGAAAGCACTCTTTACCTGTGGGGAGTTACAAATCAAGGGTCAAAGAAGCTATGTTGTTCTAAATCAGTTAACTCCTAAGCATCTTTGACTTGCCTTTCCAGTTGTGCAAAATCTGTCATATAGGTGTAATATTTTGTCATATCCCATTAAAAAGAAGAAATATGCCCCTTTTTTGACTGAAAACCGTAAAAACATTATCCCGTAAAACCACCAAATTTGAGTCAAATTAAACTAAAAAATGAGTTCAAGAAGAGACTTCGTCAAAACGGCCGCCCTAGCTTCAGCAGGTATGGCCATTGTTCCAGAAACAGCTTTTGGAACTAGTTCAAGCTTAAACGATAGTAAGCTAAAGCTAGCTTTTATTGGGGTAGGCCTAAGGGGCACGAACCATCTCAACAATGCCCTTCAGCGCAAAGATGTAGAAATTACCGCTATTTGTGATGTAGATCCCAAACGTATTGAGATTGCTTTGGGCAATATTGCAAAGGCAGGCTTTAAAAAACCAAACGTTTTTGGTGAAAATGACCTGGATTATTTGAACTTATTGGAATTAAAGGAAGTTGATGCAGTAATTATTGCAACCCCATGGTTGTGGCATACAAGAATGGCTGTTGATGCCATGAAAGCTGGCAAGTATACGGGCTTGGAAGTTTCGGCGGCCAACACCATTGAGGAATGCTGGGATCTGGTAAACGCTCACGAAGAAACCGGCTCCCATTTGATGATTTTGGAGAATGTATGCTACAGAAGAGATGTGCTGGCCGTACTTAACATGGTAAAAAAGAATGTGTTTGGAGAATTATTGCATTTTACCTGTGGGTACAAGCACGATCTAAGGCACGTTAAATTCAACGATGGCAAAACAGCATACGGAAAAGGAGTGGAATTTGGAGAAAAAGGAATTTCAGAATCCAAGTGGAGAACACAACACTCGTTGCTTCGAAATGCAGATGTATACCCGACCCATGGCTTAGGACCTATCGCCGTAATGGCCGATGTTAATAGAGGAAACCGTTTTGTTTCCATGACTTCTCATGCCACCAAAGGTGTGGGACTTCATAAGTATATAGTGGAAAATGGAGGGGTCGATCACCCAAATGCCAAATTAAAATGGAAGCAAGGAGACGTGATTACCTCTACCATTGAAACGGCCAATGGAGAGACCATTATAGTAACACATGATGTGAATTCACCTCGACCTTATTCTCTCGGATTTAGAGTTCAGGGATCGCAAGGCATAACCGATTTTGATTACCATACCAGAAGAATATTCGTAGAGGGCAAATCCCAAGGGCATTCATGGGAGGAAATGGATACTTGGTTAAAAGAATATGACCATCCCCTTTGGAAAAAACATGGCGAATATGCATCTGGCTCAGGACATGGGGGCATAGATTTCTTTCTAATGAATGCCTTTGTTGCGTCAGCCAAACAAAAGATAGCCCCGCCAATGGATGTTTATGATGCGGCAGCTTGGAGCGCCGTTACCCCATTGTCCGAAGCATCAATTGAAAATAATGGAGAACCTCAGGGCTTTCCTGATTTTACCAGAGGTATGTGGATCAAACGCAAGCCCTACAACTGGATAAAAGAAACCTACTAAACTAATCAATCTATTTACTAACTAAATAACTCTATATGAAAAACCGTAATTTAATTTTATTAATTCCGTTGCTGCTTTGCGCTATGGTTTCTTGGTCGCAAGAGAGGTCTATTAGTGGCACCGTAATCGATGGCGAGGGAGAACCCGTAGTCGGTGCCAATGTGGTGGTAAAGGATCAGCCCAAAGGTGCCGTTACCGATTTTGATGGAAAGTTTGCCATTGACAATGTTACTTCCCAAGATGTTTTGATAATCTCATCAATAGGATATGCCACTCAAGAAATCCAGGTGGGAACGCAAACGGACATAACCGTAATATTACAAGAGGACGTGAGCCAGCTCGAAGAAGTGGTGGTAGTGGCTTATGGAACCCAGAAAAAAGAGACGGTGACCTCATCCTTGGTCAGCATAAAGGCTGACCAATTAACGGATGTTACAACACCTGAGGTTTCCTCAATGTTACAGGGGAAGGCCGCCGGAGTTCAGATAACTGCGGAAGGAGGCCGCCCTGGAAGCCAACCCGGTATTTTAATTAGAGGTGTTGCTTCCTTAAATGGTCAGGTAACTCCACTATGGGTAATAGATGGTGTCATACAGCATGGAGTACCCGTAGTCAATCCAAATGATGTTGCTGATATTTCTTTGTTAAAAGATGCCTCGGCAACGGCGCTGTATGGTTCCAGAGGTGCCAATGGAGTGGTTTTGGTGACCACCAAAAGAGGAAAAGTTGGTGCCAGACCCCAGTTGAACATAAGTAGTAAAGTGGGGATAAACCAATTTACTTCAGGACCATTTAAGGTGATGAACTCACAACAACTATTTGATTACCACCAAGAAATGGGCATTGAACAGGCCTGGTTTTCCCAAGATTTGCTAAATCAAGATTACGATTGGTTGGAAGGAGGCACCAAAGATGCCATAGTAAATGATCATAATGCCACTTTTACGGCAACAACAGATAAACTCAGTCTGTATTTGAATGGAGGTTACTATAATGAAGAAGGTACATTGAGAGGTAATGAATTGGATAGATTCACCTTTAGAACAAATTTGGATTATAAAATTTCAGATAAACTGACAATCAAACCGAAGCTGGCATTTAGCTTTGATGATAGACAAGGAACCGCAGAAGCTCCGTTGTATGAATTGTTTTTAAACCTTCCATGGGATCAACCTAGGTTTGAAGATGGGTCTGTTGTTAATCCGGATAACCTGCCTGTAGACTACTTATGGTATGGAAGAGATCAAAGAAACTACTTCTTTGATCAACAATGGAATTATAGCGATGACAATATCTTTAATTTGAGTGCCAACTTTGATTTTGAGTTTCAAATTGTACCTCATCTGAGCTATATATCAACCAATAATTTTACCCAATTTAAAAGAAAACGATTTCAATACACAGATCCAAGATCTAATGGTGGCCGAGCCGATAATGGGAGTATAAGGGAGGACTCTGACAACAGGCGTACTAGGTTAACCACCCAGATGTTAAAATACTCCAATGTATTCAATGAGGATCATTCGGTCAATGCCCTTGTGGCCTTTGAATATAATGATTATGATTACGAATATTTCAGAGCAGTTGGTGTTGGAATAGTACCCGGATCAGCCACTATCGGTCGGGCATCAGAGGCCAAAGAAACTGATGGAACTAGAAATGATTATGCTTTCCAGTCGTTTTTCGCCGCAGCGGATTATGACTATCAAGGTCGCTATTTTGCCAAAGCCTCTATAAGAAGAGATGGGTCTTCAAGATTTGGTAAAGACAATCAATACGGTACCTTTTTCTCCTTAGGTGCAGGATGGAACATCCATAAAGAGGATTTTTTCAATACCGAAGCCATAAACGAGCTTAAACTAAGAGCCAGTTATGGATCTGTGGGTAATGTTCCTACCAATTTATATGGACATCAAACCTTATATAGTCTTTCTGGTAATTATGATGGTGCTCCTGGTGCTATTTTGTTTCAAAGCCCGAACCCAGATTTAGGTTGGGAACAATCCTATGAAGCCAATTTTGCAGTAGACACTAGATTCTTCAATAGAGTAAACCTAACTTTGGAATACTATCATAAAACCACTACAGATTTATTATGGACCCGAGAATTACCAGATGACAGTGGATTTGATTATCAATTGATCAATGCGGCAGATATGGTCAACAAGGGTTTTGAAGCCGCCGTCTCGGCAGATTTGGTGCAAAACGACGATTTAAATATCAATATCGGATTTAACATCGGTATCAATAACAACGAAATTACTGGTTTGGTGGATGATTTAACCTCTTTACCCGTTGGAAGTAAAATTTGGGAAGTTGGTAGTGATACGGGAGCTTGGTATATTCGAAAATGGTTAGGGGTTGACCCCCAGAGTGGTTTAGCACTATGGGAGGTAGTGGATGAAGATACCGGTGAAACATCGGAGACCAGCGATTGGAATGCTGCCACCTTACAAAAGGTGGGAACTGCCACACCCGATTTTATTGGCGGATTTAATACAAACATAGCCTACAAAGGATTCGCTCTAAGATCTAATTTTAGTTTTTCTAAAGGAGGGACTGTGTATAATGCGTCACGTCAACTTTTTGATTCAGATGGGTTTTATCCCACCTTCAATCAAATGGTGTTGGACGAAGATTGGTCAAGATGGCAACAGCCCGGTGATGTGGCCACACATCCAAACCCTGTTAGGGCAAGAGAGGCAAACGGGTCAGATGAAACACAGATTACCAATAGAAGGTCTTCAAGATATCTGGAAGATGCCAGCTATTTAAGATTAAACAATGTTACCTTTTCGTACAACCTGCCAATGAGCGTCTTAAGTAAAATAGGATTGAACAATGCCCGTATTTATATCACTGGAGATAATTTGTTCACCCTTACCAAATTTACAGGTGCAGATCCAACAATTGCAGATTTAGCAGCTCCTTTTGGCACAGATAGGGACAGAGGAAGTATTTCATTGGGTTATCCAATTCCTAGAAGGTATGCACTAGGTATAAATCTAACCTTTTAATGTTTAAAGAAAAAAAATAAGAAAATGAGAAAAATAATTTACGGTGCTTTATTTGCACTAACAAGTATTTTTTATTCTTGTGATATAGATAGAACTCCTTATGATTCCATCTCAGCAGAGGATTTGTTTAAAGATCCAGATGCTATACAGGTTGCTGCCGTGGGGAATTACGCCCTTTTAAAGGGAGATACAGGTTATGATGGCTGGGTGGATGATCTGCACAGAATTTCAGAATATTCTGGTGATAACGTTACCCTTAGTGGAAGTACAACAGACCATTTGTTTTTTCTGTACAATTACCAGTCAATTACCACAAATGGCAGGGTGGCCAGGTTTTGGTCCAATTCCTTTAAGATCATTGTAGGAACAAACACTATTATAGAGCAACTGCCAGAGGGTAGATCGCCTGAGGATGACCAGTTGTTGGGCGAGAATTACTATTTGAGGGCCTTGGTGTACTTTCAGATGGGGAACGTATTTGGTAGACCTTTTAACCAGGGAACATCAAATTTATCCGTGCCAATAAAATTAACAACCGACCCAGATGAAGCGCTTGTTAGAAATACGGTAGGTGAGGTTTATGATCAGGTTATTGCAGATTTGTTGAAGGCAGAGTCATTAATGAGCATCAACAAAGGAGCTTCTTTTGCCTCTAAAGGCTCGGCACAGGCCTTGTTATCTCGGGTATATTTATATATGGAAGATAATGCCAAGGCACAGGAGTATGCGGACAAGGTGATAAACTCAGGAGAATATTCATTGCTTTCCACCGAAAGGTTTTCCGTAATGAATACGTTAAAGCCAACGGATAATGAGGAGGCCATTTTTGCAGTTACCCTTAACACAAGTTCTGACTTGGCTGGGCAATGGGACGATTGGTTCACCATTGGTTCCTTTTATGCCTCTATTGAAGGAACCGGCTGGGGAGAAATGTATGCTTCACGTTCCTATTTGGATTTGATCGACCAAAACCCTGGAGATGCCAGAAAATCATTTATTGATCCACAATACTTAACCGATGAAGGTGGTGAAAGAATTCCAGCGGTGTATTGGGTAGATGAAAGCTATGTGTATCAATTTGCTAGAACTACCGATACAGGTGGAACCATTACTTTTGATTACGATGGTAGCAACCATACCTTACAGTCTGAAGATGTTGGCGGAGAAACGATATATTACTTTGATGGCCCTGGTGGACGACAAGATGTGATTTTTGACTTTGACTTGGAAAAAAGAAATGGTCATCCAAAATTCTTTATTCTTAAGGCTTCATTACAGGAAAATGACGTCCATTTATGGTCGCCAATGGTATCTCGATTAGCAGAAATGTACCTAAACAAAGCTGAGGCATTAGCAAAGTCTGGATCAGACCAATCGGCTTTGGACAACATCAATATGTTGAGACAAAGAGCCGGTGTGCCGGAATATACGCTTGGAAGCCTTCCAGCAGGTAAAACGGTTTTAGATGTGGTTTTGGATGAAAGAAGACTTGAATTGGCTTATGAAGGTCATAGAAGATATGATATTTACAGAAATGGGTTAACACTGGATAGAAGGTATCCAGGAACACATTTAGGAGCTGGTTCAGCATTTTTCCAAATTCCCCCATCGCATCCGCGGATAATTGAATTTATTCCGGAACAACAAATTATTTTAAATCCTGCCCTAGAGCAGAATCCTTAATAAACTTGAACTCCCAAGAAAAGTGCTATATTTCTTTTCTTGGGAGTCTATTTTAAAAGTTTATGATAATCAACCGCCTCAAATATTGTGTTAGTGCTATTTGTTCCATAGCATTTTTTTCTTGTTCCAAATCTGTTAAAGACCTACCACAAAATAAACTGTTCACAGAGGTGCCGACCGAAATCTCAGGGGTGACCTTTGCCAATAAAGTACTGGAATCGGAACAGCTGCACTATTATAAGTATTTGTACATCTACATTGGAGGCGGGGTAGCAGCGGCGGATTTTAATAATGATGGATTACAGGATCTTTTTTTTACTTCAAACATATATCATAACAAATTATTTCTGAACAAGGGCGATTTTAAATTTGAAGATATTACTTTAAAAGCGGGCATTGAGAAAAGAGCTGGCTTTGATACCGGAGTCTCTGTGGCTGATGTCAATAATGATGGCTTTTTGGATATCTACATCAATAGAGCGGGCTGGTACAATGGAAAGCAAAAACTCGCTAATATGCTTTATATCAATAATGGTGATTTAACCTTTACAGAAAAGGCCAAAGAATATGGACTGGCCGATTCAAATAGATCTATTGCTTCCACTTTTTTTGATTACGATAATGATGGAGATTTGGATGTTTATATAGCCAATGCACCTTCAGGAATTGGACATACAGGAAAGGTGTTGGACTTAAAAAAAGTGCAGCAGAGTGAGGAAACAGCAACCTTCAAAAGCAGTGACAGACTCTATAATAATGATGGCAACGGACACTTTACCAACGTGTCCATAAGTGCTGGAATCCTTCCTGAAATGGGCTTTGGACTGAACGCTCAAGTGGGTGACCTGAACAATGATGGCTGGCTCGATATTTATGTGAGCAACGATTTTATCATGCCCGACTTTGCCTATATCAATAATGGAGATGGAACCTTTACCGATAAAAGGGACGAACTTTTCAAGCACATGTCTTATTATAGCATGGGTGCCGACATTGCGGACATCAACAATGATGGATTGCAAGACATGCTGGTTTTGGACATGAGCCCTGAAGATTATGTGCGATCCAAGACAACCATGTCAATGATGTCCATTGATCGATTTAACTCCATGGTGGCCAATGACCATCACCATCAGTACATGCATAACGTGCTGCAGTTGAACAAAGGCAAAGACAATTTTAGCGAGATTGCGCAACTGTCAGGAGTGGCCAAAACAGATTGGAGTTGGGCTGCGTTGTTTGCCGATTTTGATTTGGACGGATACGACGACCTCTATGTGACCAATGGAATTTATAGAGATGTCGTGGACAGGGATGTCAATAATGAAATCAATAAGTACATCAATCAAAATAGGAACCAACTCAAAGAAGAAGACTTTTATAAGTTTACCCAAAAACTTCCGCAGCAAAAGCTGACCAACTATCTTTTCAAAAACAAGGGAGACCTAACTTTTGATGATACCACCCAAGAATGGTCCGACCTAAAGAGCGCTTTTTCCAACGGAGCGGTTTATGTGGATTTGGACAATGACGGCGATTTGGATATTGTGACCAACAATTTGGATGAAAATGCCACCATTTTAAAAAACAACAGCAGAGAACAAAACAAGGGCAACTATCTTCAGTTGACTTTCAAAGGACTTGCGAAAAATCCTTTTGGAACTGGGACAAAAGTTGAGCTTTTTGGGCAAGGTGGGCTATACATGACCAAACAATTGATCAATGCTAGGGGATATCTTTCGTCTACCTCCAATAAATTACATTTTGGACTCGGACAAAATACAAGTTTGGATTCCATTAAAATTACCTGGTTGAATGGAAAAGAGCAAAAAATAAACAAGGTAAAGGCCAATCAACTTCTTCAAGTGGATTATTCCAACGCAAAAAGCCCTTCAGAGACTTTCGTGGCCGAAACCACGCAGCTCGTTTTTGTTGAAGAAGCCTTCCCATTTTCACACAAGGAAAATGACTTTAACGACTTTGATATCCAGTTGCTATTACCCCACAAACTGTCCCAACTAGGCCCAGCGGTTGCTAAAACCGATATTAATGGAGATGGAATTGACGATGTCTTTCTTGGAGCTTCACATGACCAAACCGCACAGCTTTTAATATCTAATGCTAAAGGCAGGTACACCGCAAAGAAGGTTCCTGACTTTATTAAGGATAAAACCTTCGAGGATGTATCCGCTTGTTTTTTTGATGCTGATGGAGACGGAGACAAAGATCTTTATGTTGTAAGTGGAAGCTACGAGTTTACTCAAGATGAAAGCCAATTGCAAGACCGCCTTTATATAAATAATGACGGTAGCTTTAAGCGAGCACATGGAAAACTTCCCAAAATAACGACTACAGGTGCGGTTGTAATTGCTTCCGATTATGACCAAGATGGGGATGAGGATTTGTTTATAGGAGGTAGGGTTGTTCCTGGCCGATATCCATATGCCCCAAAAAGCATTTTACTTGTCAATGAGAACGGTCAATTTAGAAATACCACGATGGATTTGGCGCAGGACCTTGACGAAGTGGGCATGGTGACCACCGCACAATGGGGAGATATTGATAATGATGGCGATGAAGATTTGGTCGTTTCAGGGGAATGGATGGGGATAGAAGTGTTCTTAAATGACCAAGGTAAACTCTCCCAGGATAAAAAATATGAGAATCTTTCCGAAAAAACAGGTTGGTGGAACAAGATTGCATTAGAAGATCTGGACAATGATGGAGATTTGGATATGGTTGTCGGAAATTTAGGCCTCAATTATAAATTTCATGCTTCAGCGGAAAAACCATTCCACATTTATACCAACGATTTTGACCAAAATGGAATAGAGGACATTGTGCTTGCAAAACATTACAAGGAAAAGTTGGTTCCTGTACGTGGCAAAAATTGTACCTCTCAGCAAATGCCCTATCTGAAGGAACGAATCAAAACCTACCAAGAATTTGCAAGCAGTGATTTACAACAGATTTTGGGAGAAGAAATAACCAACGCAATCCACTTACAGGCAGTTGAGTTTAGATCTGGATACTTTGTCAACGAAAAAGGAAAGTTTCATTACATCCCATTTCCAATAGAAGCTCAACTAAGCCCAATTAATAGTATTGTATATCACGATTTTGATGGAGATGCTATAAAGGACTTGCTGTTGGCGGGAAACAATTATGGAGCGGAGGTGGAAACCACTAGGGCCGATGCAGGTGTTGGGGTGTTTTTAAGCGGGTTGGGAAATAACAAATTTGCATATCAGGATAATTTAAAAACAGGGCTCTATGCCCATGGCGATGTTCGGGGTGTTCAGCTGATTAAGCATGGGCCTGACAACGCTATTTTGATTGCCAACAATAACGATAACCATCAATTTTATAAAATAAACAACCCATAGCATGTTGAAAAAGACAGTACTGGTCAATCATATCCTTTTTTTGTTTTTTGGAATTACGGTTTTTGCCTGCTCATCGGACAATACAACAGATCCAGTTGATCCGCCAGAGGAAAAACTGAATCTCGCTATTAAAATTCCTGCTGGAGCCAACAGTTGGGTAATCAATAATACGACAAGGGATGCAGATGTCATATTCGACACAGGGATACATAACTGGACCAACCTTGATGATGTGATTCGTACTTACTTTAAAACCGAATCCAAAGGAGAATTACATGTTGGACTTAGGATAAAATCTCCTGAAGGCACTTCAAAAATTAAGGTGTCTGTTGGGTCTGAATCAAAGGAATTGGAGATTTCTAACAGTGAATACAAGACCGTTGAGATAGGTAAATTCAATATTTCTTCGTCGGGATATCATTATATCGAAATACAGGGAATGAGCAAGCCCGGAACTTATTTCGGAGACATCAATGACATTTTTATTGGCGGCCCAGCAGCAAGTTCAGTGACTTTTGTGCCTACAGATAACTTTCATTTTGGAAGAAGAGGACCATCTGTACACATGAGTTATGAAGAACCCCAAGGAAAGGATATCAAATGGTTTTATAATGAGGTGACTGTTCCTGAAGGGGAAGATGTTATAGGATCTTTTTTTATGGCCAACGGACATGCGGAAGGCTATTTTGGAATGCAGGTAAATTCAGCTTCCGAAAGACGCGTTTTGTTCAGTATATGGAGTGCCTTTAATACCGATGATCCCAATCAAATTCCAGAGGATTATAAAGTCTTGAACCTTGGCAATGGAGATGATGTTACCGTTCAGGATTTTGGAAATGAGGGTTCTGGTAAGCAGAGCTTTAAAGTGTTTAATTGGAAAGCAGACACTACCTATAAATTTTTATTGAAGGCTGAACCTTCAGTAAATAATTCTACAGATTACACAGCCTATTTTTTTGCCCCGGAAGTTGGGGAATGGCAGTTGATTGCAAGTTTGAGAAGACCACAGACATCAACCTATTTAAAACGCCCGCATTCATTTTTAGAGAACTTTGTCCCTAGTACTGGTTTTATGGCAAGAGAAGTGCTTTTTGGCAATCAATGGGCCTATACTACCGATGATACTTGGGTTGAATTGAACAAAGGTACTTTCACTGCAGATGCCACTGCTTCTCAAGGCCACCGATTGGATTTTACGGGGGGCGCCCAGGGAGATAAGTTTTTCCTGAAGAATTGTGGTTTTTTTGATGAAAATGGTACCGCTGGGACGGCATTCACACGGACTCTTTCACAAGATGCTCCCGATATCGATTTTTCAAGTTTGAAAGTCCCTTAAAAGAAATTTATGGAACTGAAAACAATTTTTACGTAGTTTAAGTTTAGTTGATTTTAATCAACGGTTTGAGTCAGTTCGTGGCGAGGCCTCCAGAATTTCTGGAGGCTTTGTATTTTATTCGTGACTATGGTGAAATTCTTTGTGGTGTTTGAATTTTATATCCAATTTAGGTTGATTACCTTAGCGAAAACAAGCCTTCCATGGAAAAGAAAGTAAAAAATGTTTTTGTAGAAGGAGCCATATCGCCTTCATTTATAGCCGACTCCATTGCTAAGCATCAATCCAAGACCCAAATTGGCGCGCATGATATTTTTTTGGGACAAGTTAGAGCTGATGATATTGAAGGAAAGACCGTTGAAGCAATAGAATATACAGCTTATGAGGAGATGGCCAATTTGAAATTCCACGAAATAAGGGAAAGCACTTTTTCCAGATTTGAGATTACCTGTATGCACATATACCATAGTTTAGGGAAGGTAAATGTTGGAGAAATTTGTCTTTTTGTGTTTGTTTCATCTCCGCATCGTAGAACGGCTTTTGAAGCTCTTGAATATGTGGTGGAAGAAATAAAATCGCAGGTTCCTGTTTTCGGGAAAGAACTTTTTGGGGACGACTCTTATCAATGGAAAGTAAATAGCTAATAGATGGTTGACATAACCCAAAAACAATCGACCCATAGAACGGCCATTGCACAAGCGGTGGTGAAAGTAAGCTCCCAAAAAACTATTGAAGCAATAGAATCGAACAATGTCCCCAAAGGGGATGTTTTTGCCATGAGCAAGGCAGCAGGCTTTCTTGGGGTAAAAAAAACAGCGGATTTACTTCCAGACTGTCACCCTTTACCTGTTGAATTTTGCGGTATTGAATATGAAATTGACCACCTTGAAATCATAATAAAGGTCAAGGTAAAGACATTCTATAAAACCGGAGTGGAAGTTGAGGCCATGCATGGAGCTAGTATAGTAGCCTTGAATATGTACGACATGCTCAAACCGATTGATAAAGGAGTGGAGATACACCATATCAAACTTTTAAAAAAGACAGGTGGCAAGTCCGATATTAATCGAAGCTAAGATTTAAGGGAGTTTGCCCAAATTTTCCAACATTTCCTTTGTAGTGGCATTCAAATCGAATCTTGGTTCCCACCCCCAATCAGTTTTAGCAGCAGAATCATCTATGCTACTGGGCCACGAATCTGCAATTTGCTGTCTAAAATCAGGTTCGTAGGCCATTTTAAAATTAGGCATTCTAGCTTGAATACTGTTTGCCACTTCTGCTGGAGTAAAACTCATACTTCCCAAATTGTAGGAAGATCTTATTTTAAGGTTTTCTGAAGGACTTTCCATTAATTTTATGGTTGCTCGTATAGCATCATCCATATACATCATTGGCAGTTTGGTGTCTTCGCTCAAAAAGCAGTTGTATTCTCCAGTTTCAAGAGCTTTGTGATAAATTTCCACAGCATAATCCGTTGTTCCGCCACCTGGCATGGTTTTCCAACTTATCAATCCCGGATATCTTACACTTCTAACGTCCACATCAAACTTTTTAAAGTAATACTCGCACCATCGCTCTCCAGATTGTTTGCTAATGCCATACACTGTACTGGGCTCCATAATTGCATGTTGAGGCGTGTTTTCCTTTGGAGTGTTCAGGCCAAAAACAGCAATACTGGAAGGCCAGAAAATCTTGGATATTTTTTTCTCCTTCGCTAGATTTAAGACATTGAAAAGTGAATTCATATTGAGGTTCCATGCCCGCATCGGAAATTTTTCCGCAGTGGCACTTAACATGGCTGCCATTAGATAAACTTCATCAATTTCATAATGCATTACCACGTCCTCGATTGCTTCATAGTTTGTGGCATCCAACAATTCAAAAGGCCCTGACTCCATTAGGTTTTCACTCGCTTCCCTTATATCACTGGCAATTACAGTTTCCGAACCATGTTTAGCTCTCAGCTCCATGGTAAGTTCTGTACCAATTTGGCCGCATGCACCAAGAATTAAGATGGATTTTTGCATTTAAAATGAAGTTAATTATATCACGCGCAAAGATAGCCTTTATTAAAATTTGTACATTCGCTTATGCGAAAATTGTCCTGTTGGATTGCTGTTTTGTTATTGATGGCAGCATGTAAAAACAAAGATGGTGTTTCGGAAGATGTACCGGAACAAGAATTGATATTCAACTATCAAAAAATGCCTAAAAAAATTGGCCTTGATTCAACAGCGACGGCGTTATCCGAGGATTGGGCAGAGTTTAAAGCTTTCACGGGTAGTTTTGATGTATTGTACAAGGCCAAGAACAATGAAGATTTGATTTTAGCCATAGACGACCTTATAGAAAAGGAAAAGTTTCTGGCTGAGTCCACCTACCCCGGAATACTTAATGATCTTCAAATTAAAAGTAGACAACGCGTCTTGAAAACGTATTTTTTAAAGGTAAAAGCAAGTATTTTAAACAATCAGGATACAACCGAACCTACCGTTGAAATGTTGGAAGCATATAATATCTTTCTAAACCAGTTTAAAGTGGTTGTCAATAGTCAATTGGATAAAAAGTTGATTTTGGATGAAGAGTAGTATACTTTCACTGTTCCTTATTGTATTTTCTTTTGGCCTAAAAGCGCAGATAAATGAAGAGCAAGCCATTGTAGAGTTATTGGACAGTTGGCATTTAGCGGCAGCCAATGCTGATTTTGATGGATATTTTGGTAAAATGACTTCGGATGCAGTTTTTATTGGTACGGATGCCATAGAAAATTGGCAAAACAAGGCGTTCAGAGAATTTTCAAAACCCTATTTTGATCGCGGAAAAGCTTGGAATTTTACTTCAGTGGAGCGGAATATTTATCTGAACGGATCAAAGAATTTTGGATGGTTCGATGAATTATTGGACACCCAGATGAAACTTTGCCGTGGCTCAGGTGTTGTAAAAAAAGAAAATGGGCAATGGAAAATTGCCCATTATGTACTTTCTATTGCAGTGCCCAACGATAACGTGGGTGAACTTATTGAACTCAAAAAAGAAAAAGACAGTCTTTTACTATTACAGCTTAAACAGCGCTATTAATTTTGGGTTTCCCCTTCCGGTTTTTGCTTCCGGCCTTCCAAAGCTTGTTTGCTTAAGGTTGCCAGATTGAAATTGGGGTCTATTTTGAGTGCTTCGTCAATAGAAGCGATGGCACCATCAATATTATTTTTATCCTTATTAAAGATTCCCAAGCCTTTTAAGTGGTGAAAAGCAGCCTTTAACGGCACTTCGTAAGGTTGTTGTCTTTCGTAAAATGCATACTTCTGGTCATCTTTGGCATTTGCGATACCATATTCAATATTTGCCAAAGCACCATCATTATCACCCACTTGAATTTTAAGGTCGGCCAATTCATAAGCCAAATACGCTGAGGGGTTTCTGGAAAACAATACTTCAAAATGCTCTAAGGCTCTCTTGGGTTGGTTCAACGCTTTAAGCGAAACAGCCTTAACCTGAACTGCCAAATCAGAATCATCTGAATTCTTTTCAATCCCTATGGTATTTAGTGCTTGAAGATGTTGGTTACTGTTCATATAAACAAAAGCCAATGTATCTCGTCGCTCTTTTGAAGGGGCAAGTACGTTCAAATGTGTCAATGCATTGATTACACCATTGACATCGCCTTGCAAACGCATTTCATTATAAAAAGCCTTATAATGTTCAGCAAGTTGGTCGTTGCTCTGTGAAATTCCATTGAAACCCATAAATAAAAGTAACAATGCCGCAATTTTTCTCATCTATCATGTTTTTTGGTGCGCCAAAACTAAAAAAATAATTGATATTAGCCTGTTAAAGAATACTATAAGCCCTAGGAATTTATGTTATAATCCGACTGGGTTTTCAAAATGGTGTGATTTATCCAAAAAGTTCTTGCTTACGATAACTTTGTTCAATTTAGAAGGAAGGCTTTTCGAATAATCTGGAGGGGGAAGACCTATTTTAAGTGCTTCTTTTGTATAAAACTCTTTTTTGGTTGGGTGAAACGGATAAACCCCATTGAATATCTCACCCCAATAATCATTTTTAATTATGGTACTGATCATATGGATGCAGTCATTTAGGTGGATTAAGTTGATTGGGTCATGGCCGTTGACAAGGTTTTGCCTTTGGGACAACATGGTTACAGGGTGGCGGTCGGGACCTATCAGTCCTCCTAACCTGATAATGGTAGAGAGAAGTTCATCATCCTTTTTAAAAAGCTGTTCTGCAGCCAATAATTGCTTCCCCGATTCAGTTACAGGCTTAGGTATACAATCTTCGGTAACTTCTCCTTTAATCTCACCGTAAACCGCAGTGCTGCTGATAAAGATGATATGCGAAACCGAACTTTTCTTAATTTCATTATATAGCAGCTTTATTTTTTCGTAAAAACTCTCTGGATTTCCACTCCGAAGTTTTGGCGGGATGTTAATGACAAGAGTGTCTATTTGGGATAAGAGACCTTGGATATCTCCGCCGATTGTACTGGAGGACAAAGTAATTTGGTGTGGCACTATATCTTCCTTCTCCAATATCGAAAGTTTTTCTTTGGAAGTGGTTGTGCCATGCACTGAATATGAATTGGCAACAAGGTGTTTGGCAAGGGGCAGACCGAGCCAACCACAACCCATGACTCCTATTTTACTACTCAAAGCGTAATGTTTTGGTAACCAATATGGCATCGTTGAGTACAAATGGCATTGGAATACTGGTTTCAGGTCGCTTAGGTACCGTGAAATCTGGATTGCTCAATAAATCATTTGAGGATTCATAAAAGGTTAGCTCCAAAACCGAATCTTTAGGGAAACTCAACTCAAGTTCGGTGTAATCATTATTACTGATATAGTGGGTAAGGAGCCTTTTTCCTCTTTCGCGCAAAAAGTCATCGGGTAAAGCAATGCCGTTTGCCTTGGCAGCGTTTAATTTGATGGGATTGGTATAAATGTCCAAGCGGTTAACGTTTCTCTTGGGTGTGATGCATAGCTCAAGTATCCGATTTTCTCCCATAACGGTATCTTTGACCATATCTATCCAAGGTGCAGCAATCCCTTTTTTTGGTGCTTCTGATGTATAGGTAAATCCAGACCCATACTTGCTGGCGAGTGTTTTAAATGCTTCTGATTTGGAGATTTCCAGACTGTCTTTTAAAAATTGATTGTTCCATTCAATCAACTGCTTATCATAAGTTGCCCAAAGAGCATTGTCATTATCTGCATCATACACATATAGTAAACTGCTGGGTTTGGGATGTTCCGCAGTAAATTCCGAATTGATATGGGAAGAGATGCTAAAAACAAAGAAAAGAAACAATGCCAGGTAAGCGAATCTGTTCTTGTTTTTAAACTGTCCCCAAAAGGGTAGCACCAGTATATAAAGAAGTGTGGTAAATATGGTCGCGGAGATCATCATTTTTAGCCCAAGCCCTACAGGAAACATTTTAATAAAGGGAGAGTATATGAAAATTGCAGGAAGTGCTAAAAACAGCAATAAGAACGCATTCGGTTCTTTTTGGTTGATAATCACCATAAAAGCAACAAGCAAACCAAATACAGGTATAATAAAAAAGCTTGCCCCAGGGAGATATGAAGCAACAAGCCCGCTAATGAGTAACCAGATTACAATGGGAGCTATCAAAAGCTCGGACAGACTAATCTTTCGGAATTTATGGTAAAACCAAAAACACACAGCCAGCGATAGCATTGCAAATGACAATATATATAGATGCCCGTTGTAGGTGAACCCATGTAGCATGTCGTCAAATTCCGGATACCACCATGTAATCGCTGTCCAACTGAAATATCCAATCAAACCATTAATGATCAAGGCCAATAAAAGCGGTATAAAGCCTTGGAGCATGCCCTTTAAACCCAATTGCCCCTTCTTTAACCCCAGAATCAATAATATTATAAAGACAAGGACTGCAATCGTGAACATGGGCCATATCCATTTAAAAGGATAGGAAACCAATTTGAAATAAGGGAGATTGAAATAAATATAATCTTCTATACTTCTTAAATCATCCAGATTAGCATTGCCAAAGTAATTGAGCAAGGGCATTAAATAACTGCCTTGATGCGCCAAAGAATTTTTATCTAGTCGGTCATAATTATCCAGAACAGTGTGATAGTCATAATGGTCGTCAATAAAGGCAAAATTAAAACCTTGAATGTCTCCATCTTCGCGAAATACAGTGAGATCTGTATCATTAGGAAGCATTTTATAAATACTGTAGGCCAATGAATTGGCGACAGGGAATTTCGGATTTGCCTCTGAAAACCCTTTGATCAATCCCCCATTGCCCTGATTGGTTTCAATAAGCATATAACTTGGCCCACCACTGCCCCTAGCTTCAAAATTCAGGACAAGCCCCACCTCTTTAGCCCATGGATGCTTGTTGACAAAAAGATCGGCACCGTTCAATCCCAATTCTTCTGCATCGGAAATCAGAATTATAATGTCATTTTTGGGAGTTTTGTTTTCAGCAAGAAAAGCACGAATTCCTTCTAAAATAGTAGCAACACAGCTACCTGCATCACTGGCTCCCAAGGAGGAATGGGGACTACTGTCATAATGTGACAATAGCAATAAAGCTTTACCTTCTCCAGAACCTTCGATTCTGGTTAAAATGCTGGTTGCTTTGCTAAGACTGGCCCAATCGCCTGCTGTGTAACCCTCTTGCAAGGTGACTTCCAACCCCATTTTTTGAAGTTCCGCAACGATGTAACTTCGTACGTTCGCATGGCCAGCAAAACCAACAGCGTGGGGTTCTTTGGAAAGCTCTTTAACATGGGTCAAAGCCCTATCTGTTGAAAAAGAGGTCGGTTCAGCGTTCAAATCACCTTTATAGGAAGGCATCAATGATTTGTAGCTCCAATAAACTGCCAATACAAGCAGTAAAAAGGCAAGCGTTCGGGAAAATTTCATGGTTTATTAAGTTGGCACATAAAAATAAGAAATTATGAAAGATTTGCGCATTTGGGCTTAAAAATTTAAATATTTCGAAGAAAAATCCTATATTTAATATTCAACCTTAAAAAATCAACACTATGGCAATCAAGAGTTTTCAGGGTGTTCGAGCAAAGGATTCCTCCAAAAAAGAATATAACGCCCCAATATTGGTTGAGGATTATATGACCAGAAAATTGGTGACTTTTGCTCCAGAGCAATCTATTTTGGAAGTGATGGAAGCTTTTGCCAAGCATCACATTTCTGGTGGACCGGTAATGGATGAAAATGGGTTTTTGGTTGGAATTATTTCTGAAGCCGATTGCATGAAGCAAATTTCTGAAAGTAGATATTTCAATCAACCCATATTGGATAAAAGCGTAGAGCGTTTTATGACCAAAAATGTGCAGACTATTCCACACGATATGAGCATTTTTGATGCAGCGGGAGTTTTCGACAAACATAACAGACGTAGACTTCCAGTTATGAAAAATGACATTTTGGTAGGACAAATCAGCAGAAAAGATATTGTAATTGCCGCACTAAAGTTAAGTGCGCAAAATTGGAAATGAGGCGTCATTCCCTTTTTACGATCATGTAACGATCATTATCCAAGGGAAGATACCCAAGATCATAAAGGAAGTAGTAAGTACTTCCTTTTTTTGTGGTGTAAAGATTGGTTATGTATTCAAAGTCAAACCCTTTGTCGATCAATCTCATTTTGGTGGTTGTGGTCTTTCCGTCCTTTAAAGGAAAGCTATCCAAGATTCTGTAGTTTTTGCGTAATCTATTGTTGATGTTCCTTACAAGGTTTTTACTATCCTTGTTCAACTTGTTGTTGTAGGCATTCCTGCAATGATCGGAGCAGTATTTTTTGTCGATCCTGCCCAATAGTTTCTCACCACATTCCAAACATTGTTTCTCTAACATAGTTTTTCGATTTAGGATACTACAATATCGTGCTTTTTGATAAGACCTTGAGATTCATGCATGTTTTCGACCAAAAACTATAAACAAATGTTAAATCCATATTTTTATTTGGAACGATTGTTCCATATTTAATATGTTTGTTTTGGAATGAATGTTCTAAAATGAAATAAAAATCAAAAATCGCATCAAAATGAACAAATTGGAAGGCAAAGTAGCCATAGTTACAGGAGCAACAAGTGGAATAGGCCTAGCAACTGCAAAAAAGTACCTAGAAGAAGGAGCAAAAGTAGTATTGACTGGAAGAAGTCAAGAAAAATTAGACACATTAAAGGACGAACTTTCAGGTGAATATCTTTTGATAAAGGCTGAAGCCTCAAGCATCAAGGATAGTCAAGCCTTGGTGGAAAAGACTATAGAAGCCTTTGGGAACATTGATGTTTTGTTTCTTAACGCAGGAGTGTTTCGTTTGGAAGGAATCAATGAACTTACCGAGGAGATTTATGATGAAGTTTATGACATTAATGTCAAAGGTCCATTGTTTACCGTGAAGACAGCATCCGAATATTTGAATGAAGGCGCAAGCATTATTTTCAATACATCGATTGTCAATGTCAAAGGTTTTGCTGGAATGGCGGCATATGCCTCAAGCAAGGCTGCACTACGATCATTGACCAGAACACTGGCGGCGGAATTTGGACCAAAAGGTATTCGAGTGAACGCCATCGCACCAGGACCTATTGATACTCCTATTTATGGGAAACATAATGTTCCTCAAGAGAATGTGGATCAAATGGCATCCGGTCTTCCATCCATGGTTTCGTTAGGAAGATTTGGAACTGCTGAGGAGATAGCGTCAACAGCACTTTTCTTAGCTTCTTCTGACGGCAGTTACATAACTGGTGCAGAGATTCCTGTGGATGGAGGGTTGGCACAGGTGTAATTTTTTTTGAATAAATTTGGAACAATTATTCCAAAATAATGCCCAGAACAAAACAGTTTAATGAAAAAGAAATATTGATTAAGGCAATGGAGCTCTTTTGGGAAAAGGGGTTCCATGCCACTTCAATGCAAGATTTGGTTTCCTATTTGGAAATCAATCGAGCCAGTCTTTATGATACTTTTGGCGGCAAGGAACAATTGTTCAATAGGGCATTTGAACATTATAGGACCACTTCCGCAGATATGTTGGCAGCAGTTTTTGAAAGTGAGAAAAGTGTTAAGTCAGGATTCCAAAAACTTTTTAGTAAGTCCATTGAGGAATCCGTTCAAGATTCTTGCAGAAAAGGATGTTTTGTAGTGAACACAACAACCGAGCTTATCCCAGGAGATAAGGCATTGCTTCAAGTGCTGCTGGAAAACAAAGCCAATATTGAAACCCTATTTGCCGATTATATCCAAAAAGGAATTGAAACTGGTGAGTTTTCAACATCTCTGGATGCAGAAGGTGCAGCATCTATGCTTTTTACTTTTTATAATGGCTTTCGGGTTGTCGCAAAAGTAGACCCTAATCCAAATAAACTTGATAAAATGGCCAATACTGCACTTTCTATACTAGGCTAGACTATTCCGTTATCCTAAACTTTACGTTAACAGAGGTCTCCACTTTTATCTTCTCAAAATCGATATCCAAAGGTTCCGCTTCGGCCATATCCATTGACATCGCTTTCATTTCCATTCTGGGAGCTTGATTATATCTGGGATAATAAGGTGTTGATGTATCTAAAATATGAATGGCTGCACCTACTTTTTGCCCAAGGGGGGCCGTGAGTGCCTCTGCTTTTTTCTTTGCCTTCTTTATGGCCCTGGACTTTAATTCCAGTTCAAGCTCATCCATTTTGGAATATTCGGTCTTTTCAAGATAAGTGTTGGCAATATCCAATTTCTCTAGAGCGACCATTACCTCACCTGCTTTTTTCCCTGAATACACCAAAAGGGAATATTGCTTGCTTTTGAGGACTTCTTTTTGTCTCAGGAAGTACTTTTTAAAATTGCTGCTCAAATCTTTGATGACCAATTGTTTGTCCAAATCTATTCCCAACGAACGCAGACTTTGCGCCATTTTGTTTTCTTGTTCCTCAACTGATTTTTTTCCTTTCGAATCTTTCTCTTGAATAGTGATGTTCAAATAGATTTTATCAGGAGTGACCAAGGTGTCCACTCTGGCTGAGGTTTCTAGATAAGGGATGTCCAAAAAGTTTTTGGTTTGGGCAATAGAACTCATAACAAAGCTGATGAATAGTAAAATGGTTAATGTTTTTTTCATGATAAGAATTTTATTTAAAGGTAAATACTTTGAGAAGGGGAGCAAAACATATGCCGTTTTAAAATTTGCAGTAAAAGAGAGAGGTGTGGTTATCGATTTTAAAATAAAAAAGAAGTCTTACTTTTAGTTGTATGAAGTTCATTTTAGCTCCAGATAAATATAAAGGTTCGTTGACCGGGCAGCAGTTTTGTGAGATTGTGGAAAGAGGGATAAGAAGAGTGTTTCCCAATGCCGAAATTGTACATATGCCTCTTGCTGACGGAGGTGATGGAACCATGGAAGTGGTCAAATACTATTTAAAAGTATCCAAAGTTAGTGTATCGGTCCAAGACCCTCTTTTTAGAGATGTCGAATCAGGGTATCTTATTTCAAAAGGAAAAGAGACTGCATTTGTTGAAATGTCTGAAGCTTCGGGTTATAAACTATTGGAAAAAGATGAACTGAATTGTATGCTAACCACATCATACGGAATGGGGCAACTGATTGCGCATGCCATAAAACAAGGTGCCAAAGAAATAGTATTAGGTATTGGTGGAAGCGCAACAAACGATGCAGGAATGGGAATGGCAAAAGCTTTGGGGTATCAATTTTTAGATGAGGAAGGAAACCAACTTACTCCTATTGGTGAAAACCTTGTAAAAGTGTCGAAGATCGATGTTTCAAACGTACTTCCAGGGCTTAAAAATATTCAAATCAAGGTAGCCTGTGACGTAAACAATCCTTTATATGGTAAAGAAGGGGCGGCCTACGTCTATGCTCCCCAAAAAGGAGCTTCTCCCGAAGATGTTGTTTTTTTGGATGAGGGCCTCCAGAGTTTTGCCAAGGTGGTTCAACAACAATTTGGGGTTGATGTACAGCAAATCCCTGGCGCTGGAGCTGCTGGGGGAATAGGTGCAGGAACAAAAGTATTTCTGGATGCTGAATTGATTTCGGGCATAGATTTGGTTAAGAGTATGGCCGATTTTGACAATGCCATTGATGGTGCAGATTGGATCATCACCGGTGAGGGGCAATTGGATGGGCAAACACTCTCCGGAAAAACCATTGACGGGGTGATGCAATCCGCAAAAGCAAAGAACATTCCGGTGGCTACCCTTTGCGGCTCGGTGGCGGTATCTATGGAGGAGTTGGAGACTATGGGATTGCATTATGTCACTTCCATTTTAAATGGAATAGGCACTTTGGAAGATGCAAAAAGAAAAAGCGTTGAAAATTTGGAACAGGCTAGCTACAACTTTGCCAAGCTTTTAAATCAAGCACGGAAGTGATGGTTTGAAAACCCTACGAATACTTCTTTTGCATTTTAAACTCCAGCGACTTTTTAACCACGGGCCATTCGTTGTCCAAAATGGAAAAAATTACGGTATCCCTTATAAGTCCATTGTGATCAATTCGGTGATTTCGGATAATTCCCTCTTGCTTGGCTCCCAGTCGCAAGATTGCATTTCTAGAAGGATGGTTATGAAAGTGGGTTCTAAACTCCACCGCAATGGTGTTCAATGTTTCAAAAGCATGGGTTAGCAAAAGATATTTACACTCCGTATTGATTCCAGTCCGTTGGGTGCGTTTGGCATACCAGGTGGCGCCAATCTCAACACGTTTGTTTCGGGAGTCTGCATTCAGGTATCTTGTAGATCCAACGATATCGCCGGTTGCTTTTTCAACAATGGCAAAAGGAAGGGCCAAATCGGCTTTTTGCTCATCTAAAACTGCCTGTACATAGCGCTCCACGGTATCCGCCGAAGGAACGGAAGTGTACCATAACTCCCACAGCTTACCATCCGAAGCCGCTTCGAGCAAAGCAGGAATATGGGACATTTCCAAAGGAATTAATTTAACCAAGGTTCCTTCCAATACAATAGGGTTCAGCCAAGTTTGCATACAGATTGATTTTAATCTCCAAATATAGCCTTATTGTTCTTCCAAGTTGTATATTTTGTTCGGAGACAATGCCCGCAAGGGCGATAACCTTCCTTTAGTGCTTCCGCTTCTGAACCAAAGAAAACCCTTTTGGTTCTCCTATGCCCGGGAGAAACTTCGACTCCCAAGAGTACCGCTATGGATTTAATGGAAAGGAGAAAGATGATGAGATAAAAGGAGAGGGGCTACAATATGATTATGGGTTTAGGGTATATGATCCACGGATCGGAAGATTTTCATCGATTGACCCGATGGAAGGTGAATATCCTTCATTATCTCCATACTCATATGCTGCCAACAATCCAATCATGTTGATTGATAAATACGGAGGAAACCCCGAACCCCCACTTACTGGTTGGACAGGAGTTACTCGTCAAATGTTTATCAAATTGGTTTATGCAAATGGTTTCGAAATCAGACAAAGGCCTAACGAATCAAGAGATGATTACAGAAGAAGATTTAATACCACTTTAGGCAAAGTATTCGAAAAAAATGTGCTGAACATACTTGGTTTGAAAGCCAATACCAAACGTATATTCCCATATAAATTCAACAATCAATTTACCGTACCTGACGCTATTGAGGCCACTCGTTTTAATCAAATATCAGATGAAAAGCTGTTCGGTGTGTTTAATCAAGTGGAATATGCTTTGGATTTTGAAGATGCTTTATTCTTTGAAGCCAAGTTCACAAAGAATGTTCTGTTTGAACAAAAATTTAATCCGTGGCAGTTTAAGAAACAGATTGATGCACTTGCTAATGTAAATACAGCGACCAAGCGTGAAGGAAGCATGTTTAACCGCAAAGTAACCGAAGTTAAAGCAAAAGCAACAGAGTATGGTGCTGCAGTTTTAGCAATCATTGTACCATCAGATGCTGTTATCGATGAAAAACTGATTGAATATGCAACTGAAAAAGGTGTGTTGCTCATAAGGCACAACTTAGAATTTAAGGAAGACGGAGATGATACTCTTGGAGATTTTCAAGGAAAAATCAGACTTTCGAAGGGTGAAAGCTTGAATCCAGAAGTTATTCAAAAAGCTACCAAAGACAAAAACAATGATAGAAGTCGAGGCGATAGGATTATAGGCACACCTAAAGACGTAATAATTGATTAATCATGAAATTTTATCTAGGTTTAATAGTCCTTACAACGATTCAAAATCTAACTATGGCTCAAGGTTTGATTGAAAACATTAAAGAAAGAAATTCACAGGAAATTAGATTGAACAGTCCGAATGAAAAAATTGAATTTTGGTCTATTGATTCCAGTGAAGTGTCCAGACTAAAGGAGAATCATCATTTCATTGCTGTTGACAGCTTAAGCTCACCAGAAGAAGACCTTTGGATTTATGAACTTGAAGGAATAGATGAATGTATTGCCCTGGAAGGAGGGTTCTACTCTCTTTTTAAAAATCTTGAAGATATTATCAAGATTTCAGATAATTACTCGCCTAATAGGAGTTACGATCCAATAGAGGATTTCAATTATTTAGGAAAAGAATTTGTAACCATTCTTGATGATTCAAAGGAGAGCTTAGAAACTGTAACTGGTTTGAAACTGAATTACACAGTTGATTCTTTAGATGTATTTGACGAATATTTTGAAACCCTGTCCGATAAAGACGCCTTTTTGGAGAAGAATAAATTACAACTCTTAGCTTATCTTGGAAACACATTGATTGATAATCTGGATTCCAATGTGTACTGGGAAATTAAAAAAGCTAGTGATAAAGAATATTGGGAGCCTCTTCTAATAAACAAAGAATCAATGAAGGAAATTGATATTACTCGATGGTTTTTAAATTATATGTATGATAATGAGACCAGAATCATCGGTTTGCGAGGAATCTTTGAAACATTGAGAATAGAAATTTAGTTTTGCAGATATATTTCTTAACCGCTCTGCAAAGTCTCCCGACTTTGTAGCGGACATAAAATTCGAGGAGAAAACCACGGTCTTTTTGGTCGTGGTTTTTTCGTTTTAGTACCCTACACAAAAACTTATCAACAGTCATTTTGAGAGTTCCAATCCCCCTCCAACAGCAGTCCTTTATCGGGGGCGGGGC